>NZ_CP192260.1:1619862-2274793 GCF_050574275.1 Virgibacillus flavescens | reverse complement strand
CAGTCAGAGGAATATCCTCATCCACTTTAACTCCAGGTTTGTCCATCCGAATTTGATCGGAAAAAACTAAACCAGCCATAATGGTTCTTTTTGCTTTTTCACGCGTTTCAATCAGGTTACGTTCAACTAGCAGAATATCCAAACGTTTTTTCACCATAATTATTGAATCCTTTACTATTTTATTTGATTTTACTATCCTTTTTGTTTTTCTTTGGAAGTACACTGATCTTTAGGTTTCTTTCAATTAGTGATATCATTCGGCCAGCAAAAAAAATAATCCTCGTAGAAGAATGGATCCCAAAATATTTACCCATTGCTTTTCCTCCAACGGTAATTGCAGCTACGATACTGGTTAATACAACAGAAAGGACAATTTGTGTGGTCGATCCATCGTTTTGACCTAAAATAGCAACAATTTGCAGTACCACAATTGCTGTTGCTGTACCACTTACAATTCCCGAAATGTCACCAATTACATCATTACAAAAGCTAGCAAACTTGTCTGCATTTCGAATGATAATAACTGCTTCTTTTGCGCCAGGAACCTTTTCTGCTGCCATAGCATGAAAGGGCTGTTCGTTTGCTGCAGTTGAAGCTATTCCAAGCATATCAAATATGACTCCTATCGCAACAATGATGAGGACAATAAATATACCAACTATCCAAATTACTCCGCTCAATAAAGAGGACGAAATAATTGTAAAAATAGCCGCTAACACAAAAGTGATAACGGCAATCGTTAGACTAAATTTTATAGATCGTTTTATTTGTGATTTTTGTGATTTCATTTTATACCTCAAACTTTTATGTAAGATAGGAATGGTCATTTAAAAGGTAAAAACTGCGGCTTAGGTCCAGTAGGTTTTCCCAGATAAGTACCTCATGTTGCCATAGAGGCGGTTCCCCTTTAAACTTATCTTAGCTTCGTCGCCAAAAGCTAGACTGGATTACCACTTAGTCCACACTATAATCCCTTTCAAATGTCAATGAACAGTCTAGGAGATTTCCTCAGCAGTCTTTTTGACGTTCCCTAGCCTCTTTTGCAGTGTAGATTTCATGGAAATGACAATAACAAACTAGTGGCCGCCAGTTTGAAATCTTTACCCCAATCCCCTCATACACCACTCAAGGCAGGCTACGCTACAAGCAGGTCAACCCTCTCCTACTATGCAGGTTCATACCCCATTCCATAGTGGTCCCTAGGCTTAGTTACCACCACAGATATGGGCCTCCGCGGAAATAGGGTCAACGCCCACATGCCTTTGTGGATCGCCCTATAACCTTAACTCCCAGCACTGACCCAAGGCTGGGCGCCTCAAGCCAACACAAGGAACTTCATCGATGTGCCCTTTGGCGGATTTTTAGGCCCGCCTTCAGAAACGGAAGACTGACTAGAATACTGCACCATTCCTTATATGTTTATATTGTATCATATTTTATGCTGACTTTCTACAATTGTGTGTGTTTCATACACTTTAATCGATTAGAAAACTTGGCTAGTCGCCAAGCTTTAATGGCGAAAGCCTTAAACTACACATATGCAATAAGAACGGATTTATACTTTCTTACCTGCTTAAAAAAACGCACCTTTTATTTAGTGGTTTCGGGTACTGAAAAAGTCAGTTAGCTTCATTAAAAATGAATCTTCTGCATTAGCTTTATATAGCGCGCTTTTAGCTAATTGCACATAGTTTTCTTTCTTTTCCACTGCACCTTCATTACCTAATAACTTTGGATACGTGCTTTTGTTATTATCTTCGTCACTGCCTACCGGTTTACCTATTAGCTCCTGGTCACCTGAAACGTCTAAAATGTCATCCTGCACTTGGAAGATTAGACCTAGATAATACGCGAAAACGTCTAAGTGTTTCAATTGTTCTTCTGTTGCATTCCCAACATACGCACCAGATTTGATGGCAAATTTTATTAATTCACCCGTTTTTAATGTATGAATCTTTTCTAGTTCTTCGATAGAAATCTCTATATTTTCCGCTTCCATATCTAATAATTGACCAGCTACCATACCTTTTGGTCCACTTGCCTTGGACAACTCTGTAATGAGGTATACTTTTTGTTTTTCCGTTAATTGGTTATCAGACGCGAGTAATTCAAAACTGTAAGTTAAAAGTGCATCACCAGCTAAAATGGCTGTTGCTTCATTAAACACAATATGATTAGTTGGCTTTCCCCTTCTCATATCATCATTGTCCATTGCAGGTAAATCATCATGAATTAGTGAATAGGTATGAATCATTTCTAACGCAATTGCAGGAGCAATTATATTCCTTTTATCGTTCCCGTACGCTTCAAAACTTGCAATTAATAGTATCGGTCTTAGTTTTTTTCCACCAGCTTCAATTGAATATAGCATTGATTTTTTTAAGTTGTCTGGGATATCCAGCTGATTCAGGACCTTTGATAATTCCTCTTGTATAAATCGTTTATTTTCTTCTATAAATGAAGTTAATATTCCCTGCACAGTTATTCTTCCTCCTGTATGTCAAAAGGTTTTAATTCTCCTTGTTCATTCATGATGTTCGTCATTTTTTCCTGAACACGTGATAACTTATCATTACAAACCTTTGAAAGTTTCATTCCCTCTTGATAAAAATTAATTGCTTTTTCTAAAGGAACGTCACCCTCTTCTAATTGCTCTACAATCTTTTCAAGTTCTAACATTGCTTCTTCAAAAGAAAGTTCATTTTCACTCATCTATCTTTTCCTCCTTTATCTCTTCAACTCTGCATGACAATATTTCGTTCAACAATTTCAAGTGAATTATATCATTACGGTTCGTTTGTTTTCCTGATTTAATAATATTCCCTTTTTGATCGTAGGGAATAGCATACCCTCGTCGCATAACTTCCAGTGGATTTAACAAGGATAATTTATCCATTATATTTACAGTTTGCAATGTTTTTTGTTCTGTAATTTGAGACATGTGCGTCTGCATTTGTTTATGAAGCTGCGAAAGGTGCAAATACATCGTTTGAATCTGTCTTTTTGGATGCTGACTAGCTAATCTTTTCTTTGTATTGTGTAAGGCCTCACTTTTTTTGCTATGGACAAATTGAATTGATTTATTCAATCGCTCCACCAGTTTGTCTAATTCTTGTTCCTTTTGGTTTATTAGTTGTCCCGGATAACGAAACGCATAAGATTGATTTAATCCCTTTAGCTGTCGAGAAGAAGATTGCACAATGTTAGCCATCGTACGTGAAAGGTTTTGATTATAATGCGCGATTTTCTCTTTTAA
The DNA here is from genome assembly GCF_050574275.1 of Virgibacillus flavescens. Lineage (GTDB taxonomy): Bacteria > Bacillota > Bacilli > Bacillales > Amphibacillaceae > Virgibacillus_F > Virgibacillus_F flavescens. The sequence continues at coordinate 2,271,537 of NZ_CP192260.1, read as the reverse complement.
TTCAAGCTGAGAAGGCACGGCTAGTTCCGCTGCGCTTGTGGGCGTCGGAGCACGTAAATCAGCAACAAAATCACTTATTGTTGTATCAGTTTCATGACCAACTGCAGAAATAATTGGAACATTCGATTCAAAAATAGCCATGGCTACCTTCTCCTCGTTAAAACTCCATAATTCTTCAATCGATCCGCCACCTCTGCCAACAATTATCACATCAATTTGAGGATTTTCATTAGCTCGTTTTATACCTTCAACAATGGAATCCGCAGCGTTTACCCCTTGCACCAGAACTGGAATGACTGTTAATTCGACAATAGGATATCTGCGTTTAATCGTAGTGATTACATCACGTACCGCTGCTCCCGTAGGAGATGTAATAACTGCAATATGTTTAGGGTAAAGTGGCGTTTTCTTCTTATGACGTTCATCAAAATAACCCTGTAACGCTAACTTTTCTTTTAACTGTTCAAATGCAAGATAAAGCGCACCAATTCCATCAGGGTCCATTCTGTTTATATATAACTGATACTGACCATATGGCTCAAAAACTCCGATACTGCCACTAATTACTACCTTCATTCCGTTTTCGGGAGTAAATTTAAGTGAACGGTTATTCCCTGCGAACATTACAGCCTGTATTCTTGTTTGATCATCTTTTACAGTTAAATACATATGACCACGACTATGAAGTTTAAAATTAGAAATTTCGCCTCTCACGAACACTTGATTCAGATGTGGATCTGTATCAAATTTTCGCTTAATATATTTAGTCAGCGCTGTTACAGTCAGGTATTGTTCAGTCACTGCAACTTCAATCCTTTTGCAGCTTTAATCGTATTTTGAAGCAGCATCGTGATTGTCATAGGACCTACTCCTTTTGGAACTGGTGTTATATATGCTGCAATTTCTTTAACATCATCAAAATTAACGTCACCTGTCAGCGAACCATTTTCCAGACGATTTATGCCCACATCAATAACAGCTGCGCCTGGTTTGATGTATTCAGCCCCGATAACATTGGGCTTGCCCACTGCAACTATCAAAATATCTGCCATTTTCGTAAATGCCTTTAGATCCTTTGTTTTAGAATGACAATATGTAACCGTAGCGTTTTCATTCAGCAGTAATTGTCCTACTGGTTTACCAACAATATTACTTCTACCTAGAACTACAACGTGTTGACCTTCGATCGGGATGTTTTTTGATTTAAGCATTGTAACGATTCCAAAAGGTGTGCATGGAAGGAATGTGTTTTTTCCAGTCATCATTCGTCCAATATTTACAGGATGAAAACCGTCAACATCTTTACTTGGATCAATATGTTCAATTACTTTTTGTTGCGCAATATGATTTGGTAATGGTAATTGAACTAATATCCCATGGACCTCAGGATTATTGTTTAGCTCTGTAATCGTATCAAGCAAACTTTCTTCGCTGGTAGTTTCAGGTAACTCAATTATTTCCGAAGATATGCCAGTTGCAGCGCTTGCTTTCTTTTTCCCATTTACATATGACCTGGAGGCAGGATTATTTCCAACTAATACTACCGTTAAGTGTGGTGTTAATCCTTTATCTTTTAGTAAATCCACTTCTTCTTTCATCTTGTCTTTTAATTGCTGTGCTAATACTTTTCCGTTAATTATCTCAGCAGACATTAAAAACATTCCCCTCTCAGGCTATTATTTTAGACAGTACCCCGTTCACAAATTTCCCTGACTTTTCATCGCCGTATTTATTTGCTAATTCCACAGCTTCATTAATTGAAACGTTTACTGGAATATCTTCTAGGTACTTGATTTCATATACTGCTAAACGAAGGATTGTTTTTTCTACGGAAGCAATACGCTGAATCGTCCAATTCTCAAGATGCTTTGTAATAAATTCATCAACCTGTTCCTTTTGCTCGACCACTCCGTGGACAAGCTTCGCTAAAAATGCATCTATTTTTTCATCATCCGTGCTGTTCATTAACGCTTCATCTGTATCTGTTTCATTTAAATCCAATTGAAATAGTATTTGAAATGCTTTTTCCCTTGCTGCATGCCGTTTCATCATTCATTACTCCTTTAATCTCATCTCTACAAATAATAACACGAACAACACCTCAAATGCCAGATAGAAAAGCAGCCGCAGATAAGAAGTGCGCAACAGCACTGGTTAGTTTGAGGCAAGTTTAAGACAAATTTCTTAGTGCTGGTTTTTATCACTAAGACATTGTCTTATATCCAACAGGCGGAATAGCTGCTTGCTCAAGACAGTCAAACATCAAAATTTTATAGTTTCTTTTGTTTATGTAACTACCAGCTGCCTGAAAAGAATAGGAGCTCCCTGAACTAGTTGAATAACGCCGCACTCCATTGTTTAAGTTGACACAATTTCTCTATACTGCGAATTAACTTCTGTTTGTTTACTCACCGGAAATTGATCACGAAGTAACAGCAACGAGATTTCCGCTGATGGCAGTCGCTTTCCGCGGGCGGCTGGTGAGCCTCCTCGTGCTACCGCACTCCGGGGTCTCACCTATGCCTGTCCTCCCGCAGGAGTCGACTGCCATCCGCTCCAATCTCTAGACAAGATATAAGTGTCACGGATTTATATGATTCGATCCGCACTCGATAGCTATATCTCTTTCAGAATGCAATAGTTTACAGAAACAACAAAGACATAGACTGCTTTACCAGTCCTGGTGAGCGGAGGGCCGTGACTCCTGCGGGAACAGCACGAGTCTGACGGCCCCGCAGGTTAAATGATGAAGGCCAACTAAAGCCGTCCTTTGCGGACAACGTTGGCATACCCCTTGTCGGGGCAAGGAGACTGAAGCCGTGCCCGCGGAAAGCATCCGCCCTCAGCGATCCTGGACGGCAGCTATGGAAGCAAACCAAAAATTAAGTCGCAGTTTTCATCAAATACGAAAGAGTAACTTGCAGTTCTAGGAATAGATTTAGCGGAAATTGAGTTGTTAGAAAAATTCGTCACTTGCACTAAACTTTTATACTTCCCTTAAGCATAAGAAAAAGGCCAAGAGGAAATTCCTCCTGACCTTTTTTCAACTATTCACTTGATACTTCCGTGTTCTCTTTATTATCCATTTGTATCCCAACAACATGAACGTTTATCTCAGCAATCTCAAGTGCAGTCATACTTTTTAACGCTTGACGTATATTGGTTTGAAGCTTTTGCGCCACTTGTGGGATGGAAACACCAAAATCTAATACAACATAAAGATCAATGAGTATACCAGATTCCGTGAGATCAACTTTCACGCCCTTACTGTGAGACTTTTTACCAAATCGTTCAACCACTCCTGAAGCAAAATTTCCACGCATTGAGGAGATACCTTTTACTTCTGATGCAGAAATTCCGGTTATAATCTCAATTACTTCTGGTGCTATTTCAACAGTACCTAGACTATCGTCTTCACTTACATTTAACAAAGGCTGTTCACTCATCGTAACACTCCCTTATTTAACTTTTTCAAGAATAGGATTTTCTTCCAAAAACTTCGTATTGAAATCTCCTTTTTCAAACACTTCATGTTCCATGATTAAACGGTGGAACGGAATTGTTGTATGTACTCCCTCTACAACAAATTCGTCCAATGCGCGTTTCATTGCATTAACCGCATCCGCCCGCGTCGGTCCGAATGTAATTAATTTTGCAATCATCGAATCATAAAAAGGAGGAATCGAGTATCCTGGATAAGCTGCCGAATCAACTCTTACACCAAAACCACCTGGTGGTAAATACATTTCAATTTTACCTGGTGAAGGCATAAAGTTTTTGAACGGATTCTCAGCATTTATGCGACATTCAATTGCCCAGCCTTCGAATTTGATATCTTCTTGGCTAAATGATAATTTCTCGTTGTTCGCTACTTTAATTTGCTCTTTAATCAAATCAATTCCTGTAACCATTTCAGTAACTGGATGTTCTACCTGTATGCGTGTGTTCATTTCCATGAAATAAAAGGATTTACTTGCACGGTCGAAAATGTATTCAATGGTTCCTGCACCAACGTAGTCAACAGCTTTTGCGGCTTTGACAGATGCATCTCCCATTTTTTTGCGTATTTCTTCAGTTAAAGCCGGTGAAGGAGATTCTTCAACTAGCTTTTGGAGTCTGCGTTGAATTGTACAGTCACGCTCTCCAAGATGAACTACATTTCCGTGTTGATCTGCCATTATCTGTATCTCTACATGGCGAAAATCTTCAATATATTTCTCCAGATATACACCTGGGTTTCCGAAGGCTGTTTCGGCTTCTTTTTGTGTAACACGAATACCTTTAATTAACTCTTCCTCGCTCCGTGCAACACGAATACCTTTTCCTCCACCGCCAGCAGTAGCTTTGATGATAACAGGATAACCAATTTCATTAGCTACTGATCTAGCTTCTTCCTCATTTTCAATGATCCCATCTGATCCAGGTACAATCGGTACGTTAGCGGCATTCATCGTTTCTCTCGCCACATCTTTAATACCCATTTTCTGAATGGAATGTGCAGATGGTCCTACAAATATAATATTGCAGGCTTTGCAAATCTCAGCGAAGTCAGCGTTTTCTGCTAAAAATCCATATCCAGGATGAATAGCATCGACTTCCGTTAAGGTTGCTAAACTTATAATATTAGTAAAGTTTAAATAGCTGTCTTTACTTGCGGTAGGTCCTATACAATATGCTTCATCTGCTAATTGTACGTGTAACGATTCTTTGTCAGCTTCAGAGTAAACAGCGACTGTTTGTATATCCATTTCTTTACATGCACGAATAATACGAACAGCTATTTCTCCTCTGTTAGCAATTAACAGTTTTTTAATCAATTGTTCCATCCCCTTATTTAGTCTTTACTCTAAATAGTGGTTGACCGTATTCTACTAATTCTCCATCTTCCACTAAAATCTCAACTATTTCACCAGATACCTCTGCTTCAATTTCATTAAATAATTTCATTGCTTCTACGATACAAACTACTGTATCATTCGTTACTTTAGATCCCTTTTGAACGTAGCGGTCACTTTCTGGTGATTCAGCTGTGTAAAGAGTTCCTACCATTGGTGATACAATTTCGTAGTCAAAATCTGTGTTTGATTCTTGTGCTGAAGTATTCTCAACTTCTTTACTAACCGGTTCCGTTTTATCCAACTTAGCTTCCGGAACTTTTACTTCTTCTGTTTGTTGAAGTTTTTCAACTACTTCTTTTGGTGTCGCTGCTACTACTTGATCAGCAGATTTCTTCATCGAAATTTTTGCACCATCCAGTTCATAAGTGAACTCATTAATAGTGGATTGATCAACTAATTTAATTATTTCTCTGATTTCTTGTACTTTTAACATGCTTGGCACTCCTTCTTGTCATATAAAAATACGAACAGGTACTTATAACTCCTCTTAACATTTTACGCTAAATTGCAGTAAAACTTCAACCCATTACCTGATTCAGTTTAAAGTTAAGTCCATAATGGGCAATTAGTAAGCGTTTTCCTAATTTCTATTATATCAATGATAACAATTGTTTGCGAATAGTTTAATAAAAGCCTAATCAAAAATGACTCCGATTTATTAACCGGAGTCATTCATCATTACTGTATACTATTCCTCAGCTGTTTCTTTAAAATTTACGTTAACTGGGACTTCACCAAATTCGTCTCGTGCCATTTGCATGATATTAACAACTTCTTCTTTTGATAATTCATCTGCTTTAACATGTATTTGTACTTGAGATTGATCGGACCTTACTAGTACGTCCTGATATCCTGCATTTGCCATAATTGATTCTTCCAGCACAACTTCTTTGGTTGCTAGCTGATCAAGGTCTTCCATTTCATTAAGTGCCTCATTTTTTTCTTCCGTTGACGCCGAACTGGAAGCTACAACATCTTCTAATCTATCTTTAATCTCACTCCGCGAATCTGTCAGCTCCATACGAATGGTGGTGAATAACTCATCTTGTCCAACATTTGAGATCTCGTCAACTGTCGCCTGATCTTCAGCTCCTTCAGTAGAAACAACATCTCCATCTTCCGTTAGGCCATTATCGATAAACGCCTGATCTTCCATATCTGGTGAGGTCATGTAGTAAACACTTAACACAATCATCAAACTGAGCATTGTTAACAACCATACTGTTTGTTTTTTTAACATAAATTAATCTCCCCTAACTTTTTGACATTACTGAAACTCTATGTGTTGGAACATCCAGCACTTTTGAAACAGCTTCGACCACCCATTTTTTTACTGTTGCATGGTCAACGCCTTTAGCGATTACAAATACACCTCTTACCTCTGGCTTCTTTGTTTGGATTAAGAGAGGTACTTCCTTATCTCCTTGCCTAACAAGGACTACTTGAGATTCTCTTGTATAGTCCTCGATTTCACGAGTACCACCATTTTTATCTGATTCATCAGTAGTTTGTTTACCTGTTATGAGGTTTTTCTCATAGACTTTTACTTTTGTTGAATCAAGATTCACCATAATCTCAACTTCTGATACTCCATTAATTTTATCCAGCAATTGCTTTAATTCTTTTTCATAGTTTTCTTCCAGAGCATCTACATTGGATGTTGTTGAGTTTTTTTCACTGAATGTCTGATTTGTTTCTGGTGCCGGTACAGCTGTTTCTTGGACCATTTCTACTTGATCAGGGTCTACTGAATTGGAAAATACATTTGCTATAACAATTAATAATAATCCAGTAATTCCAATTAAGAGAAGATACTTGCTTTTTTTGACTGGAATCTTTTTTTCAGAAGTGACTTCTGGATTTTTAAAAAACTTCTTTATAATTTCTTTCAAGATGTCCCCCCCTTCCAGATAACGGTTACTTGTTTATCTTCCACTTCCCATATGTCCTTTAAAAGATTTGCTACTTTTTCTAAATCTGGGCTATCCTTCGAACGTTTTGGAGTGTCTGTGCTGATATTCACTTCATCGACAATGTCTACATCCTCCTCACTTTCTTCTGCGTGATTTATATAAACAATGACTTCCTCTAAATCTTCATACGTTGATCCATTTTCTGTTGTGAATAAGAGTTCCATATCTGTTATAGCTACTTGATAGGATTCTAGTAAAGGGGTCTTAGCGAGATCTGTTAGTGGGACAGCCATTTGTTCTTCAATATATGCAAGTTGTCCGTCTTGTATTTCATTTTTTTGAAATTCTATTAAACTTTTCATATCTTTTTCATTAACGTTATAACTCTCAAGTCTTTTATACGAAGAGTTTAACGCGTCTTTAATATCAATATGAAATAAATAAAATACTGGCTTTAAAAATATAAGAATTAAAATCAGTGCAACGACCAACTTTATATATTTTTTCATGGATGTTGCTGGTATAAGTAATTCGACAATTGTTGCTAGCAGCATAAATATAATAATTTGTGTGATCCATTGCGTTATTGCATCCATGATTAGCCCTCCTTACCGGAGCATTAAGGTAATATTCCCTGCCACAACGAGTATTACAATTGCTAGAAAAAACATAAGCGTTACAGCTATAAGTGAAGCCAGAATAAACATGATGTGCTTACTTATTACATTTAAGCTTTCTATGATTGGACCGTCTCCTATAGGCTGGAGCACTGCAGCTGCCAGTTTATAGATAAACGCAATTGCAAATATTTTTAATGCAGGAAATAACGCGATTAATACGATGCATAACAGACCGACGATCCCTACTGAATTCTTTAGTAATAAAGAAGCACTCAGGATTGTATCTGCCGCATCGGTAAACGTTCTTCCTACAATAGGTATGAAGTTACCAGTAATAAATTTGGCTGTTTTCATTGCTACGCCATCCTGAATAGCACTTGCTGCACCTTGAACGGATAATACGCCTAAGAATATAGTGAGAAATACACCTAACACACCAAGGCTTACTGATTTAAGTAAGCTTGCTAAATGCGTCACCTGATAACTATCTGTTAGCGTGCTGACAATTAGTAAAAGTGCCGATAGGAATAATAAAGGTAAAACAAAATTTGAAACGAGCATCCCACTGGCAAAAATTAAAAAGACTATTATCGGGTGGAAAAAAGATACCGTAATAATACTTCCAAATGTGGCCATTAGTCCTAGTATTAATGGCAATAATGCAATAAGAAAACTGCTCATTGCGTCAATTGCATCTTTGGTATAGGAAAATACTAAATAAAAACTGTTTAGAGCAATAAAAAGTAAGACTAGATAAACTGTAAAATATGCAATTTTACTTACCATGCTATTCTCAAATGCATTGTGCATCGTTTGTAATAGAACAGAAAACAACGTTAACATCATTAAAAGTCCCAGTAATTTGCCGTTAACGATAATTTCATGAAAAAAATATTCTACAACTCCCAGAAGCGTATCCTTGATAGAAAAAGATCCGTTATTTTTAACAAACTCATAAAGACTTGCTTTTTCCAGTGTTGGAATGTAGCCATTGTATTGATCTATTAATTTATTCCAGTGATGTTCAATACCATCGAGTGAGACCTTCTCCAGCACACCACCTTCTATTTCTGAAATCGTAGTGGGAGGAGAAGTAGATGTAGCAGCCAAAGATGTATATTCAAATGTCAGAACTATAAAAATAGCAATAGCAATTACAATCGATTTAGAATATCTCATCCATTCATTACTGCTCCCTTCCCTATGCTTTTATAAACCCCATTTAACTTACCGGCAAAAAGTTCAGTATGGCTTCAATTACTGCCGAAATAATTGGTACTGCTAATATCAATATAAAAACTTTACCTGCTAATTCTATCTTCGAGGCTATACTTTTCAGACCAGCATCTCTTGTTATGTTGGCACCTATTTCTGCGATATAAGCGATGCCTATAATTTTAAGAATGGTCTCCATATAGACCCCTTCAATTGATGCTTTTTCTCCAAGTGATTCTATCAATTTCAGTACAGCACCAATCTGTGTAATAACAACGGACAATATTATGATGCCGGTAAGTATAACTAATAAGTATGCGATGGATGTATGTGTATCTTTTAGTATTAGAAATAACAGGCTTGATATAATTCCAAATATAACGATTTGTAAAATATCCATTTCAGACTATCCTTGATATAGAAATACTGATTTGATTTGTTGAAATAGATCCGCTAATCCATTTACCACTATTATGAGAACAAGAATGAATCCTACTAATGTAGCAAATTGGGCAATTTCTTCTTTTCCCATTTGCTTTAAAATCGTGTGAATTAATGCTACTATAATCCCAATTCCTGCTATCTGAAATAGTATAGATGCATCCGTAATCATCGTTGTGCCCCTTTCCCTGACCAGACTACTCACCTAGCCCGGTATCTATATATATCAACTACTGTTGCTATGATTAAATAATCAGCAGTACGATAAATAAACCAACCAATACCCCCAAACTTTTTGCCATTTTACTGTATTTGAGCTCATTAATACGCGCTTCTTCCAGTTCGCGGTCTAAGTGGTGTGCAGCTAATTGAATATGTTTTTGCTGCTGTGTGAAATCATGCTGACCAAGTGTCCTGCCAAATTGGTTTAAAATTTCTTTTTCGTTCTTTCCAATCGCAAATTGCTTACTGAATTCTTCAACATGATGACTCCAAATGCTATACAAATCAGTCGTATTTTCATCCAGTTGACTGGTCATATTTTGAAAAAATAACTTAGTCGGTTTTGGCATCTGACTGGCAATATTGGCAAAGGCATCTCGTAAAGTTAATTGACTATAAAGAATCTCTGCTTCTAATATCTGTAACGCATTTTTAAATTGTCGTATAATCCTTGGACGTTCCTGAAATCTATTTCCAATTTCAAAGCCTATCCATGTCGTGGTACCGATGAATAGAAGTGCTCCTATCCATTCCATGCCTTAAGCCCCTCTATTTTTTGTAGTATATTTAGCCCTTCCTCATTGTAAATTGCCTTCACAAATCCTGGAGACTGTTTTTTTTCCAACAGCACAAATCGCTTGAATACGTTTTGTTCAAATAGGGGTTGAAGGGAAGGTCGTTTATTTATTTCCTGGAGGGTTTGTCCATGTACAGAACAAATAACAACGACTCCCGCCAGAATTGCTTCCATTAATGCTTGTACATCTTTCGTACTTCCAATCTCATCTACTACCAGTACATCAGGTGACATGGAGCGTATCATCATCATCATACCTTCTGCTTTAGGACAAGCATCCATTAAGTCTGTCCTAGTCCCTACATTATGTTGAGGTACTCCCTTTATAGAACCTCCTATTTCAGAGCGCTCATCGATAACTGCAACTTTTTTTGGTGAACGATCTTGCCAACCAGAAGAAATTAATCGAACAGTATCTCGAATTAACGTAGTTTTTCCAGTCTGGGGAGGCCCAATGAATAACGTATTCAAATACTTTTCTTTGTATATATACGGAATAATTGGTTTGGCTGCATCGATCTTTTGTTTCGCTATTCGAATATTAAAAAATGCTATATGCTGAATCGCTTTAATTGTCCCCGCTAATGTATTAACTTTTCCGGCAAATCCTATCCGATGACCTCCTTCAATTGTTAAATAACCTTCTCGGAGTTCGTCCTCCATTCTGTATAAAGAAAAATTACTTAGCTGATTAAGAACAAACACGCCATCCTGACTGTTAGGTTTAATGGAAGTTATCCATTCTACTTCTTTATCAAAGATCAACTCAATAGGCTGATTAAGTCGAAACCGTATTTCCTGCAGCGCATCCCACCTGTCATTTACTTTCATTTGTACAGCAATTTTTATATTTTCAGGAAATATGCGTAAAATCTCATCCATAGATAAACCACCCTACTATCGTTTATAGTATTTATATGTGTATGGATGATATATATGACAGTTATGCTTGATGCAAAAATATTATTGAATTTGTATTTCTCAGAATTGTAATATATGTTAAACTTTGAATATAAAACTTTTATTCAGAAGGTCGCAGGAGGTAATATGAAAAATTTAATAAATATGCTAGTCATTCTATTAATTGCATTATTTGTGGTAGGCTGCAGTCCGGACACGGAGTCAAAGAATGAGTCTAAGTCTACTTCAGAGGATTCAACAAAATCAGAGGAATCTGGCGCCGTTCCGGAGTCGAAAAAGTCAGAAAATCCTTTACAGGATGTCATGGAGGCTTATCCGGATGTTCAGTCGAAGTGGAGGAATCTACCGACCGACTTCCAAAAACGAGTTATCGTTCCTCAGTTGAATACAATTCCATTCCAAGTGGATACTGTAAGTGTCTTCACTTTAGCAACAGGCGTATTGCCACCTGGTGTTAAAACTAATTTTGACATTATCTTCAAGTCCAAAAACAGTTTTCCAAGGCTCCATGTAACAGCTTTTGATGTTGATGGACAGGAACCAACCTTTGGAGATTTTACAAGCAAAGCAGAACTTGAAAGTGATATAGAAGGTTACTATACGGAGAATAAGAAAGATAAAGAAATCAGTTGGCTGAGTGAAGATGAAAAAATACGCTATCTTGTGAAGTATATGGAAGGCGAGAGTAAAGAAATATCTATTACCAAGGAACAATTAATTAAAATCGCTAATTCAATGATTGAGCAAACAAAATAGTTAAAGCAAAAACGAGCAGTCCTAGTGGACTGCTCGTTTTTTTTGGTAAGTAAGACTTACCGATAAGGCATAGTTTCTAAAACTTTATGCTCTCGAAACATATTTTCCGTCTGTGGTGCTAATAATCAGAACTTCTCCCTGATTAATAAAAAATGGTACCTGGACTGTAATTCCGGTTTCAAGCGTAGCAGACTTCGTCCCACCGCTTGCTGTATCACCTTTTATACCGGGTTCCGTTTCAGTAACTTCCAGTTCTACGTTTTTCGGAAGATCAACACCAAGTACCTCATCACCATAGGTTATTACTGCTACTTCCATATTTTCTTTAATAAACTTTAATTCTTGTTGGATTTGACTGGATTGCAAATCAATTTGCTCATACGTATTGGAATCCATAAAGGTGTGTGCTTCACCTGATGCATATAAGTATTGCATTTTCTTATTTTCGATATGTGCTTTCTCGACTTTTTCTCCACCACGAAAAGTTTTTTCCTGGATGTTGCCATTTCGCAAATTTCGTAATTTAGAACGAACGAAAGCAGCACCTTTACCAGGCTTTACATGTTGGAATTCAATTACTTGCCATAGGTCTTTATCCACTTCTATTGTTAACCCAGTTTTGAAGTCGTTAACTGAAATCATTATTTATTCCTCCTCTAATGGTGCGTTATTTATAACTGTATAAGTTCTTTAGTAGCATGCGTTAATCGCTCATAACCAGTCTCTGTTACCAAGACATCATCTTCTATACGGCAACCACCGACATTTGCTACATAAATGCCCGGTTCAACAGTTACTACCATACCCGCTTCTAATTTAATATCCGATTTAAAGGATAGTCCAGGACCCTCGTGTACTTCCAAGCCAATACCGTGGCCAGTAGAATGACCAAAATATTTTCCGTATCCTTTTTCAGTGATGTAGTCCCGTGTCAGTGCGTCAGCTTCAACCCCAGTAATACCAGGTTTAATTCCTTCAACACCTTTTAGTTGTGCAGTTAATACGGTATCGTATATTTTCCGTAATTCATCACTGATCTCACCGACGGCCACCGTCCGAGTAGTGTCAGAACAGTATCCATTGTATAGTGCGCCGAAGTCCAATGTCACAAGCTCACCATTTTCAATCTTCTTATTAGAAGCAACACCATGTGGAAGTGCTGATCGGTAGCCAGACGCCACAATAATATCGAAACTTGATGAAGTTGCACCTTGTTTTCGCATGAAAAACTCTAGTTCATTTGAGATATCAATTTCTTTTACTCCCGGCCTTATATAGCTTTGTATATGTTCAAAAGCATCATCAGCAATTTTCGCTGCATCTTTTAATATAGATATTTCTTCACTAGTTTTAATTAATCGAATCTTTTCCACAAGACCACTAACCGGAATTAGTTTTTTATCAATTGTTTTTTCATATAATTCATGAGTAGCATATGTCATATGGTCCTTTTCGAATCCAACACGTGTAACATTCATTTCATCTAATTGAACTTTAATTTCTTCTATTATACTTTTTTTGTGTTCCACAACTTTAAATGCTGTAGCTTGTTCGTTAGCTTGTTCTGTATATCTGAAGTCAGTAATAAAACGAGTATCACTCATACTGACAATCGCTACACCTGCAGTTCCAGTAAAGTTAGTTATGTATCTTCTGTTAAACGGACTCGTAATGATAATTGCATCAAGATTATTAGACGATAAAGCTGAACGTAATTTTTCTATTTTTTTCATTTCCCTCAACCCTTTCTATTCATTTTCTATAAACGCCATTGCTGCAAGCTTATACCCTTTTAATCCTAGACCGGTAATTTGGCCAATGCACACAGGTGCAAGCAATGAACGATGACGAAATTCTTCACGATTGTATACATTTGAAATATGTACCTCAATAACTGGTGTATCGATTGCTTTAATTACATCACGTAAAGCTACACTTGTATGTGTGTAAGCGGCCGGATTAAAAATAACACCTTTAAATTTTTTGTTTGTATCCTGTAATCTGTCTATCAATTCTCCTTCATGATTAGACTGAAAAGACTCAATTTCAAAACCATACTGTGCGGTAAAGAGTTCTAGAGACTTTTCAATATCTTCTAAGGAGAAATCTCCATAAATACCATTTTCACGATTTCCTAACAAATTTAAGTTTGGACCATTTAGTAATAATAAACGATTCATACGTATTTACTCCTCAAGAAAACATGATTATCGGACTTTTTAAGTTTATCATAAAGAAAAACATTTTAATAATTATAAAGAAAAAAAACAGCATCATCGCTGTTTTTTACCTGTGTTATTTTTCAAGTCTTTGCCCCGAATGATTGTATCATTATAATCATAGGAAATAGAATATCCTATAAATGTTCCATATAATACGTAAAGACAAAACGTTGATACAATTGTATTTTTTCCTAGTTCTCGAAGATCAGGAATGTTAGGGAATATTGGCTGCAAAATATAAAAAACGAGTCCCCATAAAACAATGCCAAACATAGTTCCAACCCACATTGAATGTCTTTTTCTCAGAAGCATATAATACAGTAGTGCAACGACAATGGAAATAACTCCTACGACTACAATCGAAATTATATTGCCTAACCACTCATGCGTCCACTTTGCGTCCAGCCACGACCGTAATATAAATGATGCAGGACTTACACTTGAAAAATTAAAGTAAAACATAAAAAATCCAAAAGTACTCCAAATAAGCCCACCAATAAATCCAGTTAAAAGCGACCTAGCCAATAAGGAGTATGATTTTTCCTGTTTATTTTGCTCTAATTTCTGTCTTTTTGCCACTAACGACACCTCCCTCCGTAGTATGACCAAATCAACAGAAAGGTATCATACGAAAATAAGAATTTGATAAAATTTTAAGACAAAGCTAGTGAATATCAAGTTTTTCTAGTAAAATAGAATATATAAGTTTGGAAATTATTAAGAGAAATCCATATAAAAATTGAATATTTTTATTTGAAAAGGAAAGAATTTAGAGTGTAGAAGCTTTAGGTATGATTGTTTGTGGTATAGATTAAAAAACGCAGCTTATCGCTAAGCCCTTATGTCGAAAGCCTAAGTTGCACTTATGCAGTAAGAAAGGATTTATACTTTTTTACCTGCTAAGAAATGGATCACTATTCTTGTCAGGATGATTTGAAAGGAGGCAAACTGATGTTTCGTAATAAATTTTCTATTTTCATTTATGCTATTGTAGCTCTTGCTGGAATTGGATTACTCTCGCAATTATTTACCAACCCAGTTAACTTTCTCTCAAATATATTGCTTATGCTGGGTATTGGTCTAGCAATTTTCTCAGCAATCTATTTCTTCTTTTTCAGAAAAAGAAACACATCAAATGATATGAAAAAATATAAAACCGCTGTTAGACAATCAAAATCAAAATATGCTGCGAAGAACTACAATGCGATTGCTGGAAATGCAAAAAAGAAGCCGCCCACTCAAGTAAAAAGAAAAGCAACTAAACGGGCGACTCATTTACGTGTGATTGATGGAAATAAACGAAAAAAGCGAGCTACTTTTTAAAAGAGCTCGCTTTTTATTGTGTTACTATGAATTATGGCCATTTCATTAGGAATTCACTGGCACTTTGTTCTCCTAATCCTATTAAATGTTCTCGATCATTTACCTTGATTTGAAAATCCGTAGTATCCACGTGACTAATAGGTATATAGATCGTATTTTTTTGATGAGATGCAGAAACATACCGGAGATCATGCGCCTGTTTCATTGTGGTGAACATGGAAAAAGACATTTCCAGCAAGTTCTTTATCCTCTTAGGATCTTCAAATGCTGTATTTCCACTAAGTTTAACTCCTAACACAGGACGTAAATTCTGTTTATTGGGTTGATCAAATATCCATAATGGATAATTGCTTAATAATCCTCCATCTACAACTAAGCTTTCAGTAGGGGATTTGCCCGAAATTTTAGAGGGCATAAATAAATAGGGGTACCCTGCACTCATTCTGATTGCCTTAGCTATAGGGAAGTGGGCAGGATTTAAACCGTATATTTGCTCAAGATCATCGGGTATAACCACTAATTTACCGAGTGATAGATCGCTTACTACTACTTTTAAATACCCAGGTTTTATATCACTAAAAGTAAAAATTTTCTTTTTAGCAAGCTGATCGTAAATCCACTCTTCCATGTAGTCGCCTTTATAAAAACCCATTTTATAATAGAGATAAAACCACTTACTCAATGGAATTAACTTGCTTAAAGCAGGTTTATCCAGAAACTTTTTGACGTCTACTTCACTTATAATTTCTTCTATATCTTTTAAGGAATAATTTGCCGCTAACAGACCCGCAACAATAGCTCCGGCAGAAGTTCCAGCAACTCGTTCGATTTGGAAGTTATTCTTGTGCAGAATTCTTAGTACGCCTAGAAACGCGAAAGACTTTACCCCACCACCTGAAAAAACAACATCAATTTTCATTGGTCATCTCCTTATGGTGTCTTTTTACATACTAAGCGTTTAAAGAAAAATTAGAACTGAGGACAACTAAAATTTTTACTTTTCGTATTCCATTTTCCTTAAATCATCAACTCTTGTTTTATCTTCTTTAAAGTATTGTACAAGCTCTCCAATACGATCGATTGAGTTCCAGCTTAAGTGATGTTCAATCCCCTCAACATCTTCATATATCTTATCTTTATCCACACCAATTATTTCTAAAAACTGCTCCAGTAGCTCATGTCGAAAAACTAGTCGTTCTCCAATTTTTTTTCCTTTTGATGTAAGAATAAAACCACGGTATTTTTCATAATTTACATACTCATCTTTATCTAGCTTCTGAATCATTTTTGTTACAGAAGAAGGATGAACAGCCAATTGTTCAGCAATGTCTGATACGCGAGCATAGCCTTTTGATTCCATTAAAATATAAATTTGTTCTATATAATCTTCCATACTAGGTGTTGGCATGTTAACTCCTCATTTCAAAGAATAATTTTTTAGCATATGCAAAAGTGTTTCTATATAAAAAGCATACAGGAACTGTTTTAGGGATACAAGAGGCATGAAAGAAAAAAGAACAAGCCAGTTCTCGGCTTGTTCTCTAAACTCATGTTTTTATAATCCACATTTTAATTGTGCACCACAATTTGTACATGTATTACAACCGCCCATATCCTCAACACTACCCTTGCGACAAACTGGGCAAGTATCTCCAACTTCTGAGCCAATCATTACATTTGTTTTTTCTAATTCATGAACTGTATCCACCAACACTACTTTTGGTTTGGTAGGTGTTATATCTTCTTTTGCGCTATCCTCAAAGCTGTTATCCTCAGCTTTTAAGGTTAATACCTGTGAGTCACGGCTGCCATCCACATATACAGTGCCGCCTTTAGCGCCACCGTTGTATAGACGACGGTAAACATTTTCTACTTGATCTACGGTATATCCTCTCGGAGCGTTGACAGTCTTAGAAATTGAACTGTCAACCCAACGCTGAATAACACATTGCGTATCCGCGTGCGCTTCCGGTGCTAACTCCATTGCCGTGATAAACCATTTAGGTAAATTATCCGCGTCTTGTCCAGGATTATTCTCCAAATATTTCTCAACAATATCAGCTTTTACTTCAATAAATTTACCAAGTCTTCCACTTCTGTAATATGTGAAGGAGAAGTACGGTTCTAAACCTGTAGAAACGCCCACCATTGTGCCAGTGCTTCCAGTCGGAGCAACAGTCAGCAGGTGAGAATTACGAATTCCATATTTAAGGATATCTTCCCTTAAGTCCTCTGGCATTTGTTTCATGTATCCAGTATTTATAAATGCTGTGCGGAGCGATTGTGTTTCTCTTTCAGACTTCCCGATTAGAAATGGAAAACTGCCTTTTTCTTTCGCTAACTCAATTGATGTACGATAAGCAGTTACAGCAATGTTTTCGAAAATCTGATCTACGAGATGGTTTCCTTCTTCAGAACCATATTCTGTTTCACAATATATCAGCAGGTCATGAAGTCCCATTACACCGAGACCAACACGACGCTCACCAAGTGCCTGTTTTTTATTTTCTTCCAGGAAATAAGGAGTAGCATCAATTACATTATCCTGCATGCGCACGCCTGTACGAACTGTTTCTCTTAACTTTTCGAAGTTAATTGATTTAGTATCCCGATCCGCCATTTCAGCTAAATTAACTGCTGCAAGGTTACAGACGGAATAAGGTGCAAGTGGCTGTTCACCACATGGATTTGTTGCAACTACCTGATCTCCATAAGCTTTCGCATTTGTCTTCTCATTAGCATTGTCTATGAAAAAGATCCCTGGTTCAGCTGAGTATGTCGCACAGATATTAATAAGATTCCAAAGTTCTTTCGCTTTAATTTTGCGATAAACCCGAATGCCATATCCCATTTCTTCCCATTTACGAACGTCGCCAACGTCATGCCAGCTCTCATTATACTCTTTCATTTGTTCCTTATTATAATTTTCAACATCAGGAAAACGAAGATCGTACATTTCATCATTATCGATTGCATTCATCAATTCTTTAGTTAAACAAATGGAAATGTTAGCACCTGTGAGAAACTCGGCGTTATGCACAGAATAAGTGCCACCATTGTTTAGTTTTTCTTGTGCCTCCCTTATTGCTGCCTGAGTAAAACCGCCAAGGCCAGGGATGCTCCGATAATTCAGGATCCCTTGATAAAGATCCTTTTCCGTTTCAGTCAAGGGTGTAAACTTAAGCTTTTCTTTTGCAAGTTGCTTAATTTGTTTGTCCTCTGTGTTTTCTATTAAATAGCGCAGAATTCTTGGATTTTGCATTTTCGAAATAATAAATTCGATAATATCAGGGTGAGAATCTACCAACATTATCATTTGAGCTCCCCTGCGACTTCCGCCTTGCTCAACCAAATGAGTCAGTTTCGCAATGTCATCCAACCAGGATACTGACCCTGAAGATTTACCATTAACGCCCCTTGCAAGGGTATTGCGCGGGCGTAAGGTAGAACCATTCGTTCCAACACCGCCGCCTCTTGACATAATCTCCATGACTTGTTTTCTGTGATCAGAAATTCCTTCACGGGAATCGCGAATATACGGCATAACATAACAATTAAAATAAGTTACATCCGTTTCTGCTCCAGCACCGTATAGTACGCGACCAGCTGGAATAAAGTTCAGACTTGCTAATTCCTTATTGAACTTTTGAAACCATTCCTGTTGTTTCTCTTCAGTTGACTCCACATTTGATAACCCTGCAGCATTCCTGCTGGCAATCTGTTCATAAAATACTTCAAGCGGTTTATCAATGACATCTAGAGATCGTTTTACAATACCAGTAGCCGCTTCAGTTTCATTATCAAGTACAGATACAAATTCCTGAGAAACCTGAATATCAGCAACTTTATCTTCCCAATTTATTGATTTCACTATCCCAAAACCACGTGCAGGGAATTTCGGATCCGCTTTGACTGTAAGTACAACAAAGTCACCTGTTTTTAACGTTTTCTTCTCCGTGTCTTTAAAGGCGTAGCGATCTAACATCACTAACCGCGAAACTCCTTTATGTGTGAGGTTCATATCCTCTGTTATGGGATGAACCTGTGGAAATAATTCTATATCTTTGTTAAGCTGAACAACGTCAATTGTCTCGCTTTCTTTTACAGTAATCGACAATACCATCACTCCTTCTGAAACTTTTAATCTATAATCACTTTATCATTTTACGAAGTTAATAACAATATATAGTATAAAAAAATTAACTGAATACTATATATTGAATTAAGTTCAAACAATATCGAAAATGTCAATACTTAAAAAACCGCGAAAAGCACCTTATTTTGTCGAAAATCAAAGTTAATCACATGAGATAACACGATTCTATACTTTTTTCACAGTTGCAAAATAAACAACTCTGCTAGTCAGTTGGTATATTCACCTTTCATTACTATATGGATACATCGTGTTAAAAATAAAAATAAAAATAAAAACTTTGAAAAATGAGGCTTGCGACCATATAATAGAATAGGTAGTAAAAGAGAAAAATTGGGGGATAAAAAATGGAATTACAATTTATACTATTAATTGCACTTACAGTGGCTATTATTGTATTCGCTGTATTACGTTATTTAAAGCAACGAAAATATTTAAAAACGTTAACAGAAGATCAATTCAGAGAAGGATACCGGAAAGCACAGCTGATAGATGTGCGTGAACCTCAGGAATTTAAAAAAGGACATATTCTTGGTGCACGTAATATACCAGTTACACAAATGAAGCAGCGTCTGGTAGAAATAAGAAAAGATAAACCAGTATACTTGTATTGTCAAAGTGGCTCAAGATCTGCAAGAGCAGCTCAGTTGCTTAACAAAAAAGGGTATGAAGATTTAAATCAACTTCAAGGTGGATTTAAAAAATGGACTGGTAAAGTTAAAAATTCATAAATAATAAAGGAGCGGAAACATTATGTTTCCGCTCCTTTATTATTTATTTATAGTATCTCAATATTGGTTTTCTCGCCGCGGTAGTTTCATCCATTCGTTTCACTATAGTTGTGTGTGGAGCTTCCTGGACCTTTTCAGGGTCATTTTTAGCTTCCTCCGAAATAGTAACCATCGTATCAATAAAACCATCGAGTGTTTCCTTTGATTCCGTTTCAGTTGGTTCTATCATTATTGCCTCTTCTACATTCAATGGGAAGTAGATTGTTGGTGGATGATACCCATAATCCAACAAACGCTTCGCAACATCTAAGGTACGGACCCCTAATTTTTTCTGTCTTTTACCTGATAACACAAATTCATGCTTACAGTGCTGCGGATAAGGTAAGTCGAATTCCTTTTCTAATTTACGCATCATGTAATTAGCATTTAGAACCGCATACTCACTTACCTTCTTGAGTCCTTCAGCACCCATCGTGCGAATATACGTATAAGCTCGCAGGTTGATGCCAAAGTTTCCGTAGTATGGTTTTACGCGACCTATAGAATTAGGGCGATCATATTCAAACGTGTACCCATCTTCTGTTTTTACAAGTAACGGTTTAGGCAGGTAAGGTTCAAGTTCCTTTGAAACGCCAACAGGACCTGAACCAGGACCTCCACCACCATGTGGTCCAGTAAATGTTTTATGCAGATTTAAATGAACAACATCAAATCCCATATCACCTGGACGGGTATAACCCATGATTGCATTTAAATTTGCGCCATCATAATATAATTTACCACCGGCTTCGTGAACAATTTTAGCCATTTCCAGAATCTCTGTTTCAAATAAGCCTAACGTATTCGGATTCGTAAGCATTAGCGCTGCAGTGTCTTTTCCAACAACACGTTTTAAGTCTTCTAGATCTACAATACCTTTTTCATTAGATTTAACGGTCACCGCTTCAAAACCAGCGACTGTAGCAGACGCTGGATTTGTTCCATGCGCTGAGTCCGGGACAATTACTTTTGTTCTCTCTGTATCACCATTTGCTTCATGAAGGGCACGGATCATCATTAATCCTGTCCATTCACCATGTGCTCCGGCAGCAGGCTGAAGAGATACTTCATGCATCCCCGTAATCTCTTTTAGTGATGTTTGTAAATCATAAAGCATCTCTAAAGCACCTTGTACTGTCTTTGGATCCTGATATGGATGGATGTGACTAAAGCCGTTCAAACGCGCTACATCCTCATTTATCTTCGGATTGTATTTCATCGTGCAAGACCCAAGTGGATAAAAACCTGAATCTACTCCATAGTTACGGTTGGATAAGCCAGTGTAATGACGCATTATTTCAAGTTCACTGACCTCAGGCAAATCTGGTGCTTCACTTCGGACGTACGCATCATCTAAACCTTCGTTAATATCTAGCTCCGGGACATCTAAATCAGGTAAACTATAGCTGGTTCTGCCTTCTTTACTGCGTTCAAATATGATTGGAAAGTTTTCGTTAGCCATGAATATCCCCCAGTTCTTTTACAAAAGCGTCGATCTGAGCTTTTGAACGTAATTCTGTAACCGCGATCAGCATGTGATCCTCTAATTCAGGGTATGCGCGTCCTAGATCATAACCACCAATTATCCCTTTTTTAAATAAGGTTTGATTTATTTCTGTAATCGGACTAGAAAATTTTACAACCAGTTCATTAAAAAATGGTCCGTCTGTTACTACATTCAGTCCTGCTTCCTGCAGCTGCTGCTTTGTGTAACGTGCTTTTTGCATATTAAGCTTTGCCATTTTTTTAATGCCTTGTTTTCCAATGGAGCTCATTGCGACTGAACTCGCTAATGCATTCAACGCTTGGTTTGAACAAATATTCGAAGTAGCTTTATCACGTCTGATATGTTGTTCGCGTGCCTGAAGCGTTAGAACAAATCCGCGTTGACCATCCTCGTCTTTTGTTTGACCAACTAAACGACCTGGTACCTTACGCATTAATTTCTCTGTCGTTGCAAAATATCCACAGTGTGGTCCACCAAACTGCGCGGGAATTCCAAACACTTGCGTATCACCTACAACAATATCAGCACCAAATTCTCCAGGTGGAGTCAAGTACCCTAATGCCAGTGGATTGCTTGATGTTATTAGCATGGCTTTCTTTTGTTTGCTCACTAATTCATTAATTTTTTCTAATGGTTCAATTTGTCCAAAAAAGTTTGGATATTGCACAACCACACTTGCCGTATCTTCGTCAAGTTCGCGGGCAAGCTGGTCTAAATCTGTAAGTCCATCTTTATAATCTATTTCAATTATTTCCAGGTTCGGTCCTTTTGCGTAGGAATCAATTACCGCTCTGGATTCAGGATGAACTGCTTTTGAAACAAGAATTTTTTTCTTTTTTGTGGTTGCAGCACTTAAGTTAACTGCTTCCGCAAGAGCGGTGCCACCATCATACATGGAGGAATTTGCTACTGCCATTCCAGTTAGTTCAGATATCATTGTTTGAAATTCAAAGATTGCCTGCAATTCTCCTTGAGAAATTTCAGGCTGATATGGCGTATATGCCGTGTAAAACTCCGACCGTGAGATGACATGGTCTACAACAGAGGGAATATAATGATCATACACACCAGCTCCTAGGAATGAACTGTATTCAACTAAATTTGCATTTTTATTGGCCATTTCTGCCATTTCACGCTTTAACTCGACCTCGCTTGTTGGCACTTTTAAATCAAGTTCCTTGTTCAATCGAACTTGTTTAGGTATGTCAGAAAATAACTCTTCCGTATTATCTACACCAATAGTAGACAGCATCTCTTTCTTATCAGCATCTGTCATTGGTAAATATCTAAATTCCATCGTAGTCCCTCCTATTTTTCCCGTTTATAAAATGGTGTTTTGACTACTTTTGCAGCCAGTTTACGTTTGCGTACCTGTACGACAACTTCTGTACCTTCTTTAGCAAATTCACTTTTCACTAACACTAATCCTACATTTTTATTTAACGTCGGGGACTGAGTACCGGAAGTTACAAATCCTATTTCATCACCCTCAGCAGTGACCTCGTAACCATGTCTTGGAATTCCTTTATCAATCATTTCAATTCCAACAAGCTTTCGATCAGGACCATTTTCAACTTGTTGCTTTAGAACGCTTTTCCCATTAAAGTCTGACTCTTTATTAACTTTTACAGCAAAACCAAGACCAGCTTCAATTGGAGTGATGTCCTTTGATAATTCCTGTCCATATAAAGCTAAATTAGCTTCAAATCGCAGTGTATCACGTGCTCCTAACCCAATTGGTTCGACACCATCTTCTTTTCCTGCTTCTAAAATCGATTTCCATAAATCTACTCCGCTTGCAGAATCAATATAAATTTCAAAGCCATCTTCACCAGTGTAGCCAGTTCGTGAAACGATTGCTCCTGCGTCAATGCCTTTAAATTGTACAGAGTTTTCAAATCTAAAGAATTTAATCTCACTTAAATTTGTATCTGTAAGCTTTTGCAGTACAGTTTCAGCTTTAGGACCTTGCAGAGCAAGTTGTACATATTCCTTTGAAACATTCGAAACCTTTACATTTTCTATAGTTTGATCTTTTATCCATTCAAAATCTTTTTCTGTATTTGCTGCATTAACGACTAATAAATATTTTTTTTCTTCGAGCATGTAAACAATTAAATCATCTACAGTTCCCCCATTTTCGTAACACATAATGGTATATTGTGCACGTTTTGGAGTTAACTTCGAAACATCATTTGTCAATAAACGCTGGAGGAAATCCAGGCTGCCTTCTCCCTCTACGATGATTTCACCCATATGTGAGACATCAAACAAACCAGCTTTCGTACGTGTAACTTCATGTTCGTGCTTAATACCGGAAAATTGTACAGGCAGATCCCATCCACCGAAATCAACTGTTTTTGCGCCGGATTCCTTATACACCGGGAATAAAGGTGTTTTTAATAAATCGCTCATTTAATTCACTCCTTTTTTAAACATAAAAAAATAGAGATTTCCACTTACAGTTGGAAATCTCTGTCCTTAAACCAGAAAGTTGCGCATTCTACAGACATTTCATCCTGAAAATGCTTGCTTCGTTGGTGGTTCACTTTTGAACATACCTAAGTAAACACTCTCCAGAGTTGCGTCCTACAAGAGTCTATTTGCCTGAGAGATTCACAATATGTTTGCTCCTTCGGCGTCACTGATAGTAAGACTAACAGCAAACTCTCCCCTTGTATTCATTCGCTTTATGAAATAAGTAATAGTTGGTTATACTAAGTACCATTACCTGCGAAAATTCTATTTATTTTTTTCATTATAGCATACTATTGCTTAGATTAAATATAAAATTTCACATAATTTGTGTAAGAAATTCCTGCTGCATGTCGATTTTTTTGTATCTAACATAACTCTTAAAAAGGAAGATTTGGATGAAGCATATACATATCGAAAAAGATAAGAATTTTATTAAAGATCTACATCAAACTTTGGAACAAAATGGTCCTTTCTCATCATGGGAATTATTTCAAATGGCTTACCAGGCTGAGTTAACTACCATGACTCCTACATTCACTGAATTACGTGCGTTGAAATATGTACCACATGTAACGTTTCTTCCCCATCAGCTTGACTGTGCAAAACAAGTTATCGAACAAATGAACGGACGGGCAATTCTAGCTGATGAAGTAGGTTTAGGTAAGACAATTGAAGCAGGTATTATTTTAAAGGAGTACATGGTTCGAGGTTTAATCCAAAAAGTTCTCATCCTAGTTCCCGCTTCGTTAGTCAATCAGTGGGTTCAGGAACTGAATGAAAAGTTTTATATACCAGCAGTTTCTTTCAGGAAAAATTATGCCTGGGATCAGTGCGATATAATTGTATCTTCTATTGATACAGCAAAACGATCACCACACCGCGAAATTATTTCCGATCTGAACTTTGACTTTATCTTAATTGATGAGGCACACAAATTAAAAAACCATAAAACTCAAAACTATGAATTCGTTCGTTCATTAAAGAAAAAATACTGCCTCTTATTAACAGCTACTCCAGTCCAAAATAAATTATCAGATATATTTAATCTGGTTTCCATACTGAAACCAGGGTATTTAGGAAATTATGAAGAATTCCTGCAGCGATATGGAACAGATCGAAAGAAAATTAAAGAAGATAAGTATTTAAAACAATTGATTCAACACGTTATGGTACGAAACACGCGAACGAATACGGAGCTAAACACAGTAAAGCGCCATATTAAAACGGTATGGCTGCCTTTTTCAGATGATGAAAGAATCGTTTACGAGGAGCTAGAACGTTTATCTGCACAATTACCCGGATTCACAAAGATTACATTACAAAGAGAATTTTGCTCTTCAAGAGAAGCATGTTACTTATCATTGAAAAAAATGTATGAGAAATCACCACATATTAGCGGTTTTGAGTCGTTATTGACAAAAATTGAACAATTACCACACCATAGTAAAGCAGAAAAATTATTAGAGATTGTGAAAGAACTCAATGGTGAGAAAGTGATTATATTCACGGAATATCGTTCAACTCAGCTTTACTTACAATGGATCTTACAACAAAACGGTATTTCTTCCGTACCATTTCGCGGGGGATTTAAAAGGGGGAAAAAAGACTGGATGAAGCAGTTATTTCAGAACCATGCACAAGTTTTGATTGCTACTGAAGCAGGCGGTGAAGGAATTAACCTGCAATTCTGCCACCATTTAATTAACTATGATCTTCCTTGGAACCCAATGCGATTAGAGCAGCGAATAGGACGCATCCATCGATATGGGCAGGAAAGTGATGTGTTTATTCATAATTTAGCAATTAGCGGTACGCTGGAGGAGCATATTATGAACCTGTTGTATGAAAAAATTAACTTGTTTGAACGTGTAATAGGAAACCTTGATGCTATCCTAGCCGAATTAAACATTCAAGACGTGGAAGAAGAAATCAAAACCATATTTTCAGAATCCTCCTCTGCCGGAGAGACAAGAATTAAATTAAATAACCTGTCCTCTATTATTGAGAACAGGTCGGCACACGCTCAAGTCGAGGAGGAACAACAATATGGCAATTGAAAACCTTAATTCTTTTCTTCAAGATTATTTTACTGCCCACAATTGTCAGATACAACTTAATAAAGAAGGCGTTCTTCAAGTAAAATTAACCGAAGAAATTGATAAGAGTCTAATGAATCGACCATTTTATTGGCATTATATGAATAAAATGGGCAGAGAAGGAGAAACGACCACACTTACATTGATAACGAATCCAAATAAACGTGAGGAAAAGGGAGACTGGATTCATTTTGGCAGTCCAAGACTCCAGCAGATTCTTAAGAGTGTCACAGACAATGAACGATTTACAAAACTTTTTCAATCGGATGGGTCCATTATAAAGTCACCATTGTTTCCCTGGTTAGTAGTCAATATTAAGATAAGTTATCAGGGCAAACAAAATAAAGATGAAATAATCTCATTAGGATTACATCTCATAAATGGATTGATGTATAAAGATATGATGTCGCTGCTGGAACGTATTAAATTAAAACCTGTTATTGATGATTATTGTTATACGATTGCTCCAATTATTAAAATGGAGAGCGGTTTTACACGAATTGAAACTGTACTTGATGATTATATAAACAATCAGACTCATACATGGGCAGATGAGGCTCTGCACACCCTGCAGGAAGAAATGCAGCTGATTAACCATTTTTATACAGACAGCACTGATGAAGCTGCAAATTACGACCATATGCAAAAAGAAATTGATGCTGTGAAAGAAAGATATACGCCAAAAGTTACGTATCATGTTATTAATGGTGGGATATTTTATTTAAAGGAGGACTTTTAATCTTAGAAAACTTAGCTTTTCGCCAAGTCTTATCTGCAAAAAAAAAATTAGTAGCTGTTGTCAATAATCAGCTACTAATTTGCTTTCTTCCAGAATACTTTTATGGCTAAGGGGAGCATTCCTAACCATCTGTTAGAAATTACGTCTTGTGTTTTTTTCTTCTTCATTTTTCGATTATTTCTTTCTTCATTAGATGAATCCAAATACGAAATGAATCGACCTGTTAGATATTTTATATATTCGTTTCCACTCATCATACCACCTCTTACAAATAGTATGGGATAATAAATGGTATTTATTCATTTTCCAGCCTGCTTCTAATCTCGTTTGCTATATGTTCAATTGATTGACCATCTGTAGAAACGATAATATTTGCAAATGTACGATAGAGCTCCATTCGTTTAACATAAAGCTTTTTCTGACTGCTCTTTTTTTGATTCCACAAAGGACGAGTTCGATCTGCTTCTAATCGCTCACTAATTGTCAGAAATGAAGTATCCAGCAATACGATCTTGCCTGACTTCTTCATTTGCTCCACATTTGCAGGTGTTTCAACGATTCCACCGCCTGTGGCAACCACACAACTTTTTGTCGGCAGACTAGCTAATGCCTCAGTTTCGTATTCACGAAATTTAGACTCACCTTCAAGAGCAAAAATGTCAGCAATCTTTTTATTTGTTTGATCTTTAATGAGCAAATCTGTATCAACAAAAGCAAGCTCCAAAAGTCCACTTAAATGCTTTCCTACAGAACTTTTTCCGCTCCCCATAAACCCAATCAAGTATATATTTGTCATTTATTAATACCCCCTAAATTTTTTTTTGCGAAAAAAGAAGGAAAAACCAATGCAGTGTCGAATATAATAATTCGTTGCGAAAAATAAGGAGGTGATACGTCATTGATATCCGCAGCAGACCTCTCTAAAAAACTTCTCTTATCTTCTTTTCATGCATTAGCATCAGATATCCACTTTTATCCATTTCCAAATCACACTGATATTTATTTCCGAATTCTTGGAAAGCGTGTTTTTCATTGCAGCATTCCTGCTTCCCATTACCAGCTGTTACTCACTTATTACAAATTTACCTCCGGAATGGATATCGGAGAAATAAGAAAACCACAAAATGGTATCATTTCCTATAGTGATGATTCTCAGCATTTCGCCCTTCGCTTATCTACACTTCCAGTAAACCATATGGAAAGCCTCGCTATTAGAATTTTACCACAAGACACAATCTTAACCCTCGAAGAGCTTTTTCTTTTCCCATACCAGCTGAGAAAAATAAAAGAATGGATTAAAAACCGATCTGGTATCATTCTGTTTACTGGGCCAACTGGAAGTGGCAAGACCACTACATTGTACGCTTTACTTCAAACTATTCTTGAAGAAGAATCATACCAAACCATCACCTTAGAGGATCCCGTTGAAAAAGAAATATCGAACATATTACAAGTTCAAGTGAACGAAAAAGCAGGCATAACATATCAAGCCGGTTTGAAAGCTGCTTTAAGACACGATCCCGATATTATTATGGTTGGAGAAATTCGCGACAAAGAAACTGCCAAATTTGCGTTTGATGCTTCGCTTACTGGACATCTTGTTTTAAGTACGCTTCACGCTAAAAACGCAGAAGGAACCATTCATCGACTACTGGAAATGGGTTTAACAATTACTGATTTACAACAATCCCTTATTGCTGTAGCAGCATTACAGCTGTTACCGATAAAAGCGAATCAATCTATCTCACGACGAGCAGCAATTCTCGAATTGTTAGATGGTCAATTACTCGAACAATCATTAGGAGGAAAAGATACGAAATTATCAGCATTTCAATCCTTTGAAGATTTAAGGAGGAAAGCATATTTGTATGGATTTATATCTAAGGAACTTTTTCTCTCACACTAAACGAAACAAACTGCCTAATGAAATCCAGTTATTATACCTATCGCGTCTTCTCAGGTTATTAAAAACTGGTTATAGTTTATTGGATGCTCTTGAAGTTATGAAATGGGACCGTCATATGATTGAGCCCACTAAAATCATCATACAAACTTTAAAAGAAGGACATACACTTGATCAGGCGTTTTCTGATGCTTCATTTAACCCTACTATAACTTCTTATTTATATTTTGTCAGAGCTAATGGTGATCTTCAAGCAAGTATTGAAAAGTGTATGGAAATGTATACGCAACGCCTGGAGTTCACATCCAAATTTAAGAAAACCATTCGTTATCCACTTCTATTGCTTATCATCTTCTCCATTCTTCTGTATTTCATTAAAAGTTCTATCCTCCCTTCCTTTGCTGACCTGTTTTCCGCTAATGCTGCTACCTCTTCAACCGTAACCTTATCGCTTCAAATTATTAACGTTTTCGGTACGTTACTATGGATTAGTTTAAGTACATTACTTTTTCTCCTTATCTTTTGGAAAGCATTTAGACAAAAAATAAGTGTAGTTAGACAAATCAGGATATACCAGCATATACCTATTTATCGGAGTTATAAGCGATTGCAAACTTCCTTCCTGTTCGCGACACACTTCAGCTCCTTATTAAAAACAGGTATGTCATTCAAAGACATTTTGACAATTATGGCCAGCCAATCTCAGCTCCCCCTGATTTCCCATATTACGTCATTAATGATAAAGGAATTGAATAAGGGGAATCACATTAATCATCTAATATCCCAAACGTTTTTATTTGAGAAACAGATTGCACATATATTTCAAAAGAATTCGGATACTTCTTCACTTGAAAAGGACCTAACTGTTTATGCAGGAATCATAACAGAAGAGCTAAATCGGAAAGTCACTAAAGTTATCACGTACATTCAGCCTATATTTTTTGTTATTTTAGCAGGATTTATCGTTTTAATTTATACCACGCTAATGTGGCCAATGTTTCAATTAATCAAAACAATTTAATGGAGGTTTTATAATGTTTAAAAATCAAAAAGGTTTTACTCTTATTGAAATGCTAATTGTACTAATGATTATTTCAGTATTGATTATCTTAATCATCCCAAATTTAAGCGAGAAGAGTAAAGGGGTTTATGATCAGGGTTGCGATGCACTTGTTAAAGTAGTTCAAACTCAGGTTGAGTCTTATTATCTTGATAAAGGAACCTATCCTCTAACTCTTGATGAACTGGTTACAGATGACTATATTACTGAAGAGCAAACAACCTGTTCCAATAATAAGGTACTACTGCTAAATTCAAATGTTGTCACAGCTCCATAGCAGCGTGATAAATAATGCAAAATAAAAATGGATTTACATTGATTGAGATGATTCTTGTACTGGGTGTTCTAGCCGTATGTATTTTACTTAGTCCACCGATAAAAACATCTATTATTGATAATCAGAAGGAAAAACAATTTCTGACCACATTTGAAAATGATTTATTGTTTATGCAAAGTATATCCTATTTATCCGCTGAAAATTTCAGGATGGAAATAAAAACCGATACCTATGTAATTATTGGTCGTCATCAGGGTGATCTGTTCCTCAGTCGGAGTATCCCTAAAGGCTGGGTAATTAATCGGAGGACTATACAATCTGGGATCATTTCTTTCAATCAAAATGGAACGATTCGTCAACCTGGAACAATCCAGCTGGTAACAAAAAGATCAACCTATACTATTGTTTTTCCCCTTGGCAAAGGAAGGTGTTATATTGAAAAACAATAACGGTTTTTCATTAATAGAAGTCCTTGTTGCGTTTGGAATTGTTATCATGCTGATTGTGACAGTCTTTCCGATAACTATTCAGATAACGAAAGAGCAAAGAAAGTTATCTGAACAAATTACCTTTACAGAGATTCTATATGGTGAGTTACAACAACATATTAAAAACTCAGATCTAGTTATACCTATTGACTACAACAAAACTATGCTAAACCATGATTTGTATTTTCATTTTGAACAAGAAAATGGATTGTTAAAAGGATGTGTCAACTGGAGAAATGTTAAACAAAAACAAGAGAAGTCATGCTTGTTTGGATTTCCTGAATAATCAACGAGGATTTACTTTGCTGTCCATGCTTCTCACACTCGCTATTTTGTTCATTACTGTACCTTTTCTCGAATATGTAACAAAATCACTAAACAACCCTTCTAATTACACAGACTTATCCTTTTATCAATTTTTTCATTTTATGCGTGACGATATACTACGCTCAAATGAATTCATAATTGAAAACCAGGCTTTGTCGTTGGATGCAACAGACGACACAACTGTTACCTATCAGAAATATGAAAACTTAATTCGACGTCAAGTTGATGGCGCTGGACACGAGGTTTTCCTTCGAAACGTTAGTGACATGTCATTTGAAAAAATATCATATGGTGTAAAAGTAACAATCACTACTTTGAATGGAGCAGTCTATGAAAAAAAATTCAACTTTTATCCATAATGAGCAAGGTTTTATCCTTCCACTCACTTTATTTGTGGCTGCTCTTTTGATTTTATTTACTGGAACAAATATAGCTATATATAAAAACGAGATGATCATTACCAAAAATGAGATAGCACAAATTAAGATCGATACACTTTATCAGATTGGACATACAAAATTTCTTGCAGCTCTAGATACATTAAATCAGGAAAGCGGCACTACAAGCTATAAGTTACCGGATGGAGAAGTAAGTATTGAGTATCAACTTCAGTCCTCTGACACATTTAAGGTGAAATTTTCAGTGAATACGCTTGATAATAAACTTCTGGTAATTACTGATTTTATAAGTTTACCGACACAATTGCATAAACCGTAACTTTAAGGTCAGACTAATTACTGCTTGAGTTAACAAATTAGCATTTGTTTTATATGTTTTATTTACAATATCTAGATTGTCGTTTATAATAACTATGATAAGGATATCTAAAGGAGGGGAAGGCATGGATCGAATGTTTCGTGTGCTTGCCTTTTGGACAGCGATTTTCACTGTAATGTTTGTGATTGGTGACATGAACAACACTGCATTACTATTCCTGGTTCAAACGGTATTTTTCCTTACAGTAAGTTACTTAAAATTATCTGAGCGCATGTATATGTACTTATTCGGAGCTTATTGTACTGTATTTATGGTTGGTTTTACATGGTATTCAAACTTTATACTAGTACCCGGATTCGGGCACTAAGAAAATCGTACTCGCCCATTTAGCGATGTAATCCATTAGTCGCTTGGCGCAAGAGTTAGACAAAATAAAAAAACCCTGCTTACATACGTTGAATGCAGGGTTTTTTTATTTATCCTTTTACAAATGGATTTACTCTTTTTTCATTACTAATAGTAGTTGATGGTCCATGTCCAGGGTATACAATCATGGAATCATTTAGTTTATACAGTTTTTCACTTATACTTTCCATTAATACTTCCATACTACCTCCAGGCAAATCTGTCCGACCGACTCCGTGCTTGAACAATACATCTCCACCAATAACAAAACCGAGATCTTCAAAAACAAAACAAACACTTCCAGGTGAATGTCCAGGTGTAAATAGTACTTCAAAAGAAAATGATTCAATCTGCAGGTATCCCTCTGATAGCTCCTTTTCAGGCGGCTCTATTGAAATAGGATTTTGAGTGAACGAAATGGATCCGTTTAGATTTGGTTCAGACAACCATTCTTTTTCATTCTGGTGCAAATAAACTTCAATGTTATACTCTTTTCTCAAGTAATCCACTGCACCAATATGATCAAAATGAGCATGTGTTAATAAAATGGCTTTAGGGGTACAGGATTTATCCTTCAGAAACTCAACTACAACTTCTTCATCCCCACCAGGATCAATTATTAAAGCGTCCTCTCCATTATAAATAATGTAACAATTGGTACCAAGTGGACCAAGTGACATACTTTCAATTTTCATTTAGAATTATCCTTCCTCGACTTTGATAAGTTAGTAAAATGACATCAAAAATCCTCGACAAATAGGCTTATTTGCTATAAAATAAATAAGAGTTGAGGTTTAGTTACATAATAATATAAACGTAATTCCAATAGCAATTATTATAACGCACGGAATTTTGAAGGAGGATAAACTAAAATGGCTCTAGGAATTCTATTATTTATCGTTACCATACTTAGTGTATTATCAACAGTCAAACAATTGAAAGCTAAAAACTTATTTGCTCTTGGTTTCTCAGCAGTATCCGTTCTGGCTTTCGGTTTCTTTTCGGTTATGACAATTATTCATAGTATAAGTTCATAAATTAGATGAAGCTAACTTTTGAAGTTAGCTTTTTATTTTCTCGTGTTTTCAATTATACGTGCATTTCCTCTAAACATTTATATTTCCTTACGTGTAGTAAAAGAGCTGATTCTTTTGAATCAGCTCTTTTTAGTTCAACTATTTAATTCTTTTTTTCAAAATTAATAAATCTGAAGAGATCTCCATAAATTAATTCATCTGAATAACTAAGTTCTTTTTCTACTTTGCTTTTTAAATCGGAACAAGGATTTTCAGTCTCTGCAGATGAGCTGCCTTCCTCTTCTTCTTTATTTAAAGGTTCACCTGTTTCTCTATCATAACAAATACCGCTTGTAGAGACATAATCTTCACTTATATAGTCTCCATTTCTTAAAGCGATATATCCTTTTCGGTCATCTATAAATAATCGATTTCCAAATTGAATATCGTCTTCTGCTTTAATTCCTAACAAATTCAATAGTGTTGGTTTAATATCAATTTGACCAGAAACCTCTGACATCACCTTACCATTTCCATCACCTGGTATATGAACAAAGAACGGCACACGTTGCAACTGAACATGATCATAAGGAGTAATCTCTTCTTTTCCAAGATATTGACTCATTGCTTTATTATGGCTTTCACTTATTCCATAATGGTCGCCCATGATAACAATAATAGAATCCTCATACAATCCAGCATCTTTTAACTGCTGGAAAAATTGTTCTATCGCTTCATCTGTATAACGAACTGTTGGGAAGTAATTATTTAACGTGCTTGAACCCGAATTATATGGTTCAATTGAACTGTCTTCTTCACTTAAATGAAATGGAAAATGATTGGTGAGTGTAATAAACTTAGTATAGAAGGGTTGCTCGATTGTTTGCAGATACTTAATCGATTGCTCAAAGAATGGTTTATCCTTTAAACCCCAGCCAATTGAATTTTCTTCCGTAACTTCATAGGCTTCTTCACCATAAAAATGATCATAACCCAAGCTATCGTACATTTGATCACGATTCCAGAAACTTTTGTCATTTGAATGAAACACACTGGAATTATAACCTTCCTCTTTTACTAACTCAGGCAAAGCTCGATATTCATTTTGTCCATGCGTGAAAAACACAGCTCCGCGTGGTAACGGATATAATGAATTTTCCATTAGAAACTCAGAGTCAGATGTCTTCCCCTGCTCTGTCTGATGATAGAAGTTATTAAAATAATAAGTGTCTTCATCTTCAGTCAAGCTGTTTAAAAAAGGAGTAATCTCTTCTCCATTCACTTCATTGTTGATGACGAAATTTTGAACTGATTCAGCAGAAATAAAAATTACGTTTTTTCCCTTTGCAGCTCCAAACATTTCAGACTTCTCGTTACTTTTGACCTCTGCTTTTATATAATCTTTAATTTCCGGCAATTCATTGCCATCAGCAAAGACCCTTTGTGTTTTTACTTTTGAGTGAACTGCCAAATCATAAATATGATAGTTGAACAAACCTATATTTTTAACTAAATACTCCCGGTCAAAAGCACGTGTGAATAGTTGAGGTCGTTCCATCTCAGCTAGAAAAAAGTTTCCTGCCAATAGCATTAATGACATGGCAAGAGCGAAAACTTTACCTCTTTTCAGATAGTTCACTTTCAACGAAACGGATTTCTTTTTACTCAGATACCAAATCAGTGCAACATCTAGAAATATTAATACATCATAAAATTCAATCAACGATAAAATACTGCTACCTAAATCTCCCGCATTACTCGCTTGAAATAACTGGGGTATCGTAATGAAATCTGTAAATGAACGGTAAAATACAAGATTCAGGAAAATTATCATCGTGCCCAATAAAGCAGTATACCTTATAAACTTCATTTGTCGCTGTTCTTTCTTAAACCATACACTTACAGCAAATACTAAAAATGCTGATACAAACGGATTGATCAACAAAATAAGTTCCTGCATTGAATTTTCTAAATCAATATTAAAGAAAAATCGGTAGACAATATACGTTTTCAACCCAAATAACAGTGCAGCAATTATATATAATGGAATTTTAGTTTGTTTTATATTCATTACTGTTTCCTCCTACAAAAACACTTTCTGTTGAAAAACATTTTATAACTTTTGTAAATTCCCCAATCTAAAATTTACAAACCATTTATATTATTTACATCTACACTATATGACGAAATTAAAAAGAAAAAGTTTCACTTAATTTATATTTTAGTAGTTAATTAGATTTATTGTTTATTTTCTGTAGAACTAGATACGCTGCCCCATAAATTCCTGCATCATTTCCTAACTGAGCAGTATCTATCGTACAGACATCATTTAGTCTTTTTAAAGCATATTCACGGAAAGAATGCTTAATCGCATCCAATAAAGGCTTACCTGCTTTAGATACTCCACCCCCAATGACTATTTTAGATGGATTTATGATAGTCGCAATATTGGATAGAACAATACCAAGAACATCACCCGTTCTAGTAATAATTTGGATACAGTCCTCATCGCCCTCTTGCGCTAAGTCAAATACATCTTTTGATGTAACAGTACCAAATTCTTTAAAGTGGCCAGCTAGATTACTCAAGGGTTTCTGCTCGATTATTTTCATAGCCTGCCTTGCTATACCAGTCGCGGATGCAACCGTTTCCAAACAGCCATTTTTCCCACAATTGCAGTTGTGGCCATTCTTATCTACTGTAATATGACCAATCTCGCCGGCAGTCCCATTTACCCCGCTTATTAATTGTCCATTTGCTATAATGCCACCGCCGACACCAGTGCCAAGTGTTACTGCAACGAAATTATCTGCTTTATTGCCTGATCCCATCCAGTTTTCACCAAGCGCAGCTAAGTTTGCATCATTTTCAACAAAAACCGGTAATTGAGCCTGCTCGCTTAGTTCCTTGCCTAGAAATACCTTTTTCCAGCCAATATTAACGCCCTCTTCAACAATTCCTGATTCGCCAACTATAAAACCTGGTGCACCAGCACCGATTCCCTGAATACTATCTTTATTAATTTCAAGTAGGTTAATTTTTTCATTTATTGAATTTGCGATATCCGGAATAATCTGAACGCCGTTTCGCGTGGTGTCGGTTGGTATTTCATATTTTTCAATAATTGATCCCTCGGTTGTTATAAAACCAATTTTAATAGTTGTACCACCAATATCTACACCGATTAAAACATTTTCCATTACTCTTAATCACCCTTTTATTTCTGTATTTTTCTTGCTTCCTGCTTCAGAACTAAAGTAGCCATCTGGTATTCATGTACAGTAATAAATTTATTCTGGTAAAGTTCCTTTACTTCATCACGCATTAAATCAAGATCAGATAACCGATCTCCAATGTAAATAAACGTTCCAAATCGCTTAAGTAATTGTCTTACATCATAAACAGTTTTCATATATATCACCATAGATTTAATATATTTTTTATTTTTGCAACTATAACCTTTGTATTATACCATGAAACCAAAATACCTCAACACCTGGTAATCTTACTTATCCGGGTCTTGAGGGTTAAGGAATGTAGGTCTTCTATTTTTTAATGGAATTGGTGTTCGGATTAAAATATCACGAAATGCTCGATAGGAGAAAGGTAAAAATGGCCAAAAGTATGCAATATCATATGATTTTGTGCGAACGAGATGTAAAATCCAAATTGTAATACCAATTACATAACCTATAACACCAAAAGCCGCCGTTACAACTAACAGAAGCATACGGACTAACCGATTTGCCATACTCAGTTCATAACTGGGAGTAGTATATGTGCCTATTACAGCAATTGCTATATACAATACGACCTCATTTGAAAATACTCCAACTTCCACTGCCACCTGCCCCATTAATATTGCAGCCACAAGTCCAAGCGCTGTCCCAAGTGATGAGGGAACATGAATGGACGCCATTCGCAGCATATCAACTCCTATTTCTGCAATTAGAAATTGGATGAATAATGGCAGTTCACCTTTTTCTGCTGGACCAATAAAGTCCAGGTTACCGGGTAACAACGATGGATCTGTAGAAAATATATAATAAAGAGGCAGGATAATTAACGATGCCATTACGGCTATAAAACGAACCAACCTTAAATAGGCTCCAACTAGAGGTTTTTGTCTATATTCTTCAGCATGCTGCAAATGGTGCCAATATGTGGCGGGTGTAATCATCACACTTGGCGAACCATCAATGATAATTAATATATGTCCTTCGAATAGATGCGCGGCTGCGGTATCAGGTCTTTCGGTATATCGAACAGTTGGGTATGGATTCCAGTGACGTCCACTAAGAAACTCTTCTATTGACTTTTCTGCCATAGGTAACCCGTCCGTATCAATCATGCTCAATGATTCCCTTAACTTTTTTACCCGTTTCAAATCGGCAATATCACTGATATAACACAAGGCAATGTCCGTTTTCGACCTTCTGCCAATTTGTAAATATTCCATTCGTAAAGACTTATCACGAACTCTGCGTCGAGTTAAGGCTGTATTGAATATAATAGTTTCTACGTATCCGTCACGAGAACCTCTTACTACCCGCTCTAAATCTGGTTCAGCGGGGGCTCTAACTGGATACGTACGTGCATCAATCATAATAACTTCATCGATACCTTCTACTACTAATGCAGTAGGACCACCTAAAACTAATTCAATCGTTTTATTTAAATCTTTATTGTGACCAAGTTCTATGTAAGGAATATACGTTTTTAGTAACTTGTTTAATGGATCCGGTTCTAAATCTTTAGCTTCAAGTCTGGAAAATAACTTCATGATGTAATGTAATATTTTGTCTTTAGCAAATCCATCTATTAAGAACAGCGACATCTTGCGTCCAGCGTACTCTAAATTTAAATGGATAACATCAAAACTTTCATCCACCCCTAAATGTTGATGAAGGTAATCTACGTTCTCCTGATAGGTAGGAAAGAGAGGTTGTTTTTTAGTTTCCATTGCTGCACCCCAAATTTTTATTAGAACTTATTTCTTTTATCTTGTTCATATAAATCTTTCCTATGCATATTTACTTTTAGCAGCTCATAAACCTTAATAAGACAAACTCTCTTTAAAAAAGGATGAAAGCATGAAAAAACTTACCGTTGCTGTTATTCTCTCCATATTAAGCATCATTCTGTTCTTCTTATATCAGGCAAAAATTAACACGATTCCCAGTATCAGCTTTTTTCCAATAGATGAACAAACACAGTTAACTGAAGCTCAGACAAATCTTGATTTCAATAAACCGAATTCTGGGATGAACTATTCTATTGATTGGAACTCCCAGTCGAAAAGTGATAAGAAGTTATATTTAAGGCAGGACGTATCGTTACTATTTAATAATGGTAAATTAATAGGAGCATCAACTAAATGGCGGGAAGATGAAAATGCTATTAAATTAAGTAAAATGGTTCCAGCGAATGCCCCAAGTTATTCTCAGGCGATTTCCTATCATCACGGGGAAATCCATTATCCTGATCAAACAATCAAAAGTATCCAGAAAATGAGTTATGATGAGTTATTTGTGGTCAAAGATAGCTCTGGATTTCATTCTTTTAAAAACCCTGGTACAGAACAGGAGATTATTTGGAAAATTAGTTTGACAGGTGAGGTTAATCAAAAACTGAACTATCATTGGGATGAAATATTAAACCACTTTCAAATTAATAAAGAGGATTACCTCATAGTACCGTTAACTGGGTTAATTAAATACAATACGGAAAAATTACCTGGTACTTCAAATAAACAAACCAAACAAATCATCGGCCAATTGTGGGAGGGGTTATATAAAAATTATATTGTTCCAGTTACATATGAGGAAAAACAAGTACGCAGTTATGTTCCGTTAATTCTGTTCGAAAAAGAAAAGAAGCTGCTGTACATTTTATTCGAAATAAACGGGAAAAAAGAAAGGCTTATCCAACAATATCCTTAAAAAACTCCTTCGACGAATTATCGTCCAAGGAGTTTACTCTTTACCAGTTAGCCGCTTGAATAAATTAGTATATGCCTTATCGTCTGGTTTTAACTTATAGGCTTCCTCAGCAGCACGAGAAGCTTTACTTGCTTCTCCTTTCTGTTCATACAATAGCGCCAGGTTATAGTAAACTTCAGGCATTTCATTATCACTTTTTGTGATTTTTTCAAGATCCTCAATAGCTAAACTTGTGTCTCCAAGTTCTATATAAGCGTAAGATCGTTGAAACAATAGAGCTTGCGTATGATTGTCCGGGTTATCTAACCCCTTTGTGGCGTGTGTGACCACTTCCGCATATTTTTTATCCTCCAGCAATTCTTCAATTATCTCTAGCTGATAAATTGCACTTGTTGCTGTTTGATGTACGCCATAAATCAGTAAGCAACTCGCGATTACTAGATAAATAATAAAAGCAAGAACCTGATACGTTACCTTCTTTTTTTTCGGTAAAGATACGATAACAGATGCAATAAATCCCGTAATCAATCCGCCGATATGTGCACCATTATCAATCTGAGGAATAGTAAACCCTACAATTAAATTAAACCCTATTAAAATAAGAATACCTTTCCCCATTGTTTGGAAGAACAATTTTTTGTTCATTACTCCAAAAAATAATAAGGATCCAAACAAACCAAATAACGCTCCAGAAGCTCCAGCTGATACACTTGAGGTGAATGCAAAGCTTGCCAGTCCACCACCAAGACCAGCTAAAAGATAGATTATAAAAAAGCGGATTGAACCATATATTCGTTCAACAGTAGTACCTAGGTAATACAAAGCCAGCATATTCATAAATAAATGCAACAGACCAATATGAAGAAACATGGATGATAGGATTCTCCACCATTCACCTTCTAAGATTGCTGGATTATACTTGGCACCGTATTTTATAAGCGTTTCAGTAGAAGTACTTCCACCATTTAGTTCGAGAAAGGCAAATAATAAAATATTAATAAATAGCAATACATAGGTTAAAAATGGTTTTCCATAGGAAAAAGTATCTTTAATTTCCCTTTTTTTCGTATTAAGTTGATTAGTT
Source organism: Virgibacillus flavescens (assembly GCF_050574275.1). GTDB lineage: Bacteria > Bacillota > Bacilli > Bacillales > Amphibacillaceae > Virgibacillus_F > Virgibacillus_F flavescens. Next base: position 2,231,467 of record NZ_CP192260.1, on the reverse strand, counting down.
AGTTTATGAATAAAAAAATTAAGTTCTGCAGCTTTTTCCTCTACAGAAAGATCTCTGCTGTTTAGTTCTAATGAAAAATTTTCATTGTGATTCAACCGGTCTTTTTCCGCATCTAGATCCGTTTCTTCTAGATAATATACCTGCATTTTAATAGGTTTACTATCCTTTAGTTTCATTGGTCTTTTTAGTGCTTCCCATTCACCAACCGGAGGGAGTTTAGCTATATATACATTTTTCACTTCTATTCGTTTTCCAATTAACATGCGCTTGATTGCTTTGGTCCGTTGAAAAGCTAATGCTATATCTTTTTTCAAATCATTCATCCAGTAATATTCTTTATGTACTAATCGTATGACGAAAGAGGTTTTATTCATGTACTTTTCTAGCCATATTTCTTCAGCTTTCTCATTCATATCCAAAATTTCATAGTTTTCTTGTTCGATCAGCTGTTGAGCTAATGAATATAAAATATGTTGTTCATTGACATACATGTATTTGCCTCCTTATTAACTATCATAGCAAAACTTGTGTACATTTTCTTGTTATTTTTATCCGTAACATGCAAACAAGGTAGTTGCAATGTTGACAACTACCTTGCTTACTTTTATGAACGATAGGACTTCTTTGAACAGTTCAGAAGCAAATTCGTTTATAAGTTTGAACTATCCGATTGAACTTTTTTTAAAGAGATTAGATAAAAACTTATTTTTAATTGATGGTATATTCATGGTTATGATTACACCAAGTTTTCGAAGTACACTGACTGCCAAGAGCATATTCACTATTTTATAACGCCATTTATACGCAGCCAGCATCGTTGACAGTACAGCTCCAAATATTAAAATAATCCTCATATGAACACCCTATTTCTGTTATATAGTGTTCTTATTTTTTCTTTGATTCTTATATTTATGCATTACGAACCAATATATCTGTCATACCAGATTCTTGCAGTACTTATTTCTTCTGTTCCCTGGACGAGAACACGACCATCTTTAAATAATACAAGTGAGATCCCTTCACTAAAAGCCGCCTTCAGCAAAAATGGCGTTTGTTTCACCTGGGCTACTGTAGATAGTTTTGCTTTCCATTTTTCTAATTGGAACGATGATTTTTGATGTATTTGCACAGTTTTTCTGCCACATAGAACAATTTCTTTATTCAATGTATCTGTTTTCAATGCTGGGTAGTCATTTTTTTGACAGGTAGGGCAATCTGTTTTAGGTTTCCCAAACTTAATATCATATTGCTCGTTATACCAAATGTCAAATGAACGAAGTGTATTTCTTAATGCATCTTCATTATCTGTTATGTATTTCATTGTTTCCGTCACCTGTAAAGATGAGACCATATCTACCGCTGGAGATATAACCCCAACCGTATCACATGTTTGCCCTTCACCTGCTGTTGCAGAGACCAAACACCTGAGACAAGGTGTTTTCCCTGGAATAAAAAAAGCACTCATTCCTCTTGAACTGACTACGCCACCATATGAATAAGGAATATCATGTTTGAAACAGCTGTCATTTAATATAAATCGGGTTGAAAGGTTATCTGTGCCATCAATTACTACATCCATATCACTCATTAGTTCCTCTGCGTTTTCTGCCGTTACATCGCCAACAATTGCTTCTATAATTATTGTGCTATTTATTTTCTCTAATTTATTTTTCGCGGCAACTGCTTTAGGTAAGGCATCCTCTACATCCGCTTCATCAAACAGCATTTGTCGCTGTAGATTTGACAATTCTACATAATCTCTATCAATAATACGAATTTTCCCCACACCTGAGCGTACCAAATGATTACAAATTACTGTTCCTAAAGCACCTACACCTACGATAAGGACGCTGCTGTTTTGTAGCTTTTTCTGTCCTTCCAGTTGAATAGGTCTAAATAACAACTGCCTAGAATAGCGATTTGAACTCATTTTGGAACCTCCTATTTATATATTTCATTTTCCGATATTAGATAGTCTATCGGAAGATCGAATGTTTCTTTTGGGATCTTGTCCACCAATTGTTCCCTGCTTAAAAGTGAGACTGTAGTATGAGAAAAATCAGTTAGAAATCGATCGTAATAACCGCCACCGAAACCAATTCTGAACTTATTTTTATCGAATATCAGACCTGGTACAACAAGTAAGTCCATCTGATTCTTATCCATCAATTTTGATTTAATGGGATTTGGTTCTTTTAAATTATAGTATACTACTTCTAACTGATCGTAGGTTTTAAATTCGTAAAAACGTAGTGCTTTAGTTACTGGTTCACACTTTGGAACAGACACTTGTTTTCCCTGCCGCCAAGCTGATTCAATAATTTCCCTCGTATCCCATTCAAACCCCTGAGAAATAGTTATTCCAATGGAAGTTGCGTTCTTCCAGATATTTGAATGAATTAATTGGTCCGTTAGTTTAGATTCCGTAGATTTTTTTTCTTCATTTGATAAAGATTTTAGATATAAAATAGTTTTGTTTCGCAATTGAGATTTATCCAAACAAATCACCTTTCTTTATTGCTGAATAAAGCAGTATACTAATAAACCCCTTATCTATTCGAGATAAGGGGTTTATTAGACATACATTCAAACATGAATCATTATTTAGTTTCACGGTGAAGTGTATGTTTCTTTAAACGTGGGCAGTATTTTTTAAGTTCAATACGCTCAGGGTTCGTACGCTTATTTTTTGTTGTAATATAGTTACGTTCACCAGTTTCAGTACAAGCTAATGTTATATTTACTCGCATGATTTTCCCTCCAAACTATAAAAACTCACTTAGAATTATTTTATCTTATGTCAGACCTAATTATAATATCAGATATTGGGCAATCATTCAAGAATCATTTACAAAAAATAGTTAAGTTTAACTTTTCTTTTCTCCAAACCAGAGATCTTTATCACCTAATGATTACATTATACATCCATAAATAGTAATTGGAATACGAATACTTTATATGCGATACGGATAATATTGAAAACTCGGCTATAATGAAATACAATGTTTAAGGTCATAGTAAATTAACTAAATAAATCGTCACGCTTATTCGATCAAATTCCAATCAAGTTCAGGAAATATTTCTAAATGGCACCTTTAACCTAGATTTGGTAATGGTTTATTGACTAAATTTATGTTATAAATAATAATGTATATGAAATGGAGGTCGCAACATGATTTATGCTATATCGACAATTTTAGTAGTAGCAGTAGTTTTATTTATTATTTCATTTTTAATGAATGATAGATTTAAGGATTTAGAAGATCAGTTAGAACAGTATTCGATGTCAACAATGCAGGATACGTATCAAATGAAAAAGAAAATTAAAATACTCGAAGAAGAATTGCTTACAAATGATTTATCTGATGATCTGCTTCCAAACCAACAAAATTCTTCGGAGACCGATCGGAAAATCATTCAGTTACACGAAAAAGGATATTCCATACAGGAAATCACAGAACTAACAAAATTAAGTACATATGACGTACAATCAATTTTACGAAACTATTAAACTATTGGTAAGGAGATAATTATGAAGCAACCTGTTCGTGCGTTCTCTATTGGCCTTTTCACTGCTGGTATTATATTTCTAGCAATTGTTTTATACTTTGAAAAAGATCAAGAAGAATCAACTATGTCTAAAGAAAACATGATCACAGATCTGGAAAAAAATGGAATGCAAGTACTGACTCAGGATGAGTACATTTCACTCTCTGTCAACGACGAGTCAAAAGATAAAGATAATGAGGAATCTAAAGAACCTGAAAAAGAACCAGAGAAAGAGCAAGAAAGTGAAGTAAAGACTTATACATTAACTATCGAGCCAGGTTTAGCATCTTCTTCAATTAGCTCTATTTTAGAAGATAATGGTATTATAGAAAGCGCTAGTGAATTTAACGATTATCTGGAGCAGAACGATTACAGTCAATATGTTCAGATAGGTGAATTTGAATTAACATCTGACATGACAATGAATCAAGTTGCTGAAACGATCACAAATTAGAAAACTTGGCTTATCACCTAGCCACAATGGCGAAAGCCTTAGTTGCACTTTTGCTGTAAGAAAGTATTTACACTTCTGCTTAAAAAGAGTACCGCATGAAAAGTTCATGCGGTACTCTTTATTTATTAACTATTTAAATCGTATCTTTTACCTTTAACAAGGTAAATTATTGCTTCTGAGATGTTTGTAGCATGATCAGCAGCGCGTTCCAAGTATCTGCAAATGAAGGATAATTGAATAACCTGTGTTATATACTCAGGATTTTTGGCCATAACTCCCATTAGTTCTTCTACAAGACCACCGTACATTTTATCTACCTTGTCATCCATGTTGGCAACGTCTCTTGCCTTATAAATATCCTCATCATTAAATGCAACAAGTATATCCTCAATCATCTTTTGCGTAATGGACGCCATATGTGGAATTTCCACCAATGGTTCCACAAATTCTTTTTGACCTATACGTATAACTGATTTAGCAATATTTACCGCTAAATCACCAATTCGTTCAATGTCTGTGGTAACTTTCATTACTGCAATAATCTTTCGCAAATCAGACGCTAGTGGCTGCTCTTTTGCGATGAGCCACGTAGCAGTTTCGTTAATTTCCTCTTCCAGCGCGTTGATTTTAGCATCTTCATCAATAACCTGCAGCGCCATATCGGCATTCTGACTCTCAAGTGCATCTATAGATCGATCAATAGCAAGTTTCGCTAGATCACCAAGCTGCATTAATTCAGATTTTAACGACAGTAATTGTTCTTCAAAATTTTCTCTTGTCATCACTTAAACCTCCATTTACTATCCGAATCTGCCCGTTATATAATCTTCTGTGCGTTTATCAGTAGGGTTTGAAAAAAGTTGATCTGTATCATTGTATTCCACAACTTCTCCATTTAGAAAGAATGCAGTTTTATCAGATATACGAGCTGCCTGCTGCATGTTGTGCGTAACAATTATGATACTGTATTCCTTTTTTAGCTCTTGCACTAATTCTTCTACCTTTAATGTTGAAATTGGATCTAGCGCTGAGGTAGGTTCATCCATTAGGATTACATCTGGCTCAATTGCCAGACATCTGGCAATACATAAGCGCTGCTGCTGACCGCCCGACAACCCAAATGCATTTTCAGTTAATCGATCCTTAACTTCGTCCCAAAGTGCAGCACCTTTCAAACTTTTTTCTACAATCTCATTCATTGTTTTTTTATTTTTAATACCATGTATCTTCGGCCCATACGCCACGTTTTCATAGATGGATTTTGGAAACGGATTAGGCTTTTGAAATACCATACCAACATTCGTTCTTAGCTCTTCCACTTTATATTTCGGATCAAAAATATTCTTATCTTTGTAAACGATACTCCCTGCCATATTTACCGATGGAATAAGTTCCACCATTCGGTTTAATGCTTTTATGAAAGTTGACTTCCCGCAACCTGAAGGACCAATAATTGCGGTTACTTGGTTAGCTGGTATATCAAATTCCAGTTCTTTTAACGCTTGCTTTTCACCGTACCACAAGTTGAAATTCTTCACTGAATAGATAGTTTTAGCATTTGGGTCCTTATTTTTATTATTGATCATACCCATAATTGGCACGCGTTTTTCTTCTACTACTTTACTCATTATTTACGCCTCCTATTTAATACCTTTTAGAAAACTTATTTCGGATAAATACTGCAATTGAATTCATAATGATAAGCATAACGAGCAGTACAATAATGCCAGCTGCTGCCGCGAATTGGAACTCTTCCTGCGGTCTGCTCGTCCAGTTGAATATCTGGATTGGCATAACTGTGAATCCTGACCAGACATTTTCTGGCAGAAAAGCAATAAATGACAGCGCACCTATCATTAACAATGGCGCCGTTTCTCCAATTGCACGTGATAATGCAAGAATGCCACCAGTTAAAATACCTGGAATTGCTGCGGGTAAAACAACACGGCGAATGGTTTGCCACTTCGTAGCGCCCATTGCGTACGATGCTTCATATTGTTCATTTGGGATCGATCGTATAGCTTCTTGGGCAGCTACTACGATAATAGGTAATATTAATAAACTCATCGTTAAACCACCTGCCATGATACTTCTGCCCATTTCAAGTAGTCTCACAAAGATGGTTAATCCAAGTAAACCAAAAACAATAGATGGCACACCAGCTAAATTGGAAATATTCACTTGAATAAATCGTGTGAATTTATTTTTTTTAGCATATTCTTCTAGATAGATGGCAGTTCCGACACCTAAAATCAATGAAACTGGTGCTGTAACAACCATTAACCAGAGCGAGCCAAAAATAGCTGCTTTTATCCCTGCTTCTTCCGGAAATCTCGAAGCAAAGCTGGTTAGAAACGCCCAATCCAAATACTCTATACCCTGTGTGAACACACGAAACAACAGTGTTGCTAAAACAACAATTCCAAATAATGTTGCCAGAAAAAACAACCACTTAACCATCTTATTTTTTGTTAATCGTCTACCAGTAGAATTTCTAACAGCTTGTTTATCAATCAGGCTCATATTAATATTCCTCCCTAAAGCGACGAGAAATGTATTGTGCCAGTAAATTCATTATCAAAGTGAAAACAAATAACGTCATTCCTACCGCATAAATACTATAATAGATAGTTGATGCATAACCAGCATCACCCAGGCTGACTTGTACAATATAAGCTGTCATTGTCTGAATAGATTCTGTAGCGTCTAAGGTAAGCTTTGGTGTTGAACCCGCTGCTACTGCCACAATCATCGTTTCGCCGATAGCACGTGAAATTCCTAGCACGAATGAAGCAATAATTCCTGAAAGAGCTGCCGGCAGAACTACTTTTACAGCTACTTCAAACTTAGTGGATCCCATAGCCAATGCTCCCTCACGCATTGAATTTGGAACGGAGCTCATGGCATCTTCAGATAAAGAGGCAATCATTGGAATGATCATAATTCCTACAACTATCCCTGGACTAAGCGCATTAAAAATAGGTAATTCTGGAATAAAGTTTTTTAATAAAGGCGTTACAAACGTTAGGGCAAAAAAACCGTAAACAATGGTTGGAACTCCTGCCAGAACTTCAAGTATGGGCTTTATTACCTTTCTGGATTTCACAGAAGCGTATTCACTCAAGTAAATTGCTGACGCTAATCCAATTGGTATCGATACCAGCATCGCTATAACTGTTATTAATAATGTTCCAGAGATGAGTGAGATAATACCATAAGTCGATGCTTCATCTGCAAATGGATACCATTCTTTACTGGTGATAAACTCTATGAATGATACTCGTTCAAAAAAGGTCACTGTTTCAACCAGTAATGTAAAAACGATACCTATAGTCGTTAAAACAGAAATTGTTGCACATAAAAGAAAAATTAGTGGTGCAATCTTTTCAGTAACTTGCAGTAAAGATCTTTTTGATTTATTTTCTTTTATCATATCTCGAACTGACTTTGACATAACGAAAGATCCTCCCCGATATAAAAACACAGGAATGTGAGGAGATGATCCAAGTGATCATTCCTCACACTCAAGTTAATTTATTTATTATAAATTAACTATTTACCTGCTATTTCATCTAATTTGTTAAGTTGTTCTTTATATACATTGTCAGGTAGTGCTACATATCCAACAGCTTTAGCCATTTCACCTGCATTTTTCAATGAATACTTCGTGAAATCGTATACTGTTTCATCTTCTAATGCCTTATGCTTTACGTAGAAATATAGTGGACGAGATAAAGGCTCATATTCACCTGACTGTACTGTTTCCTCACTTGGTTTTACAGCGTCGCCTTCTTTGTTAACGATAGGTACAACCTTTAATTCATCTTTATTTTCAAGATAATATGCATATCCAAAGTATCCAATAGCATGCTTAGTTCCAGTTACTCCTTGAACTAGTACATTATCATCTTCTGATAATGATGCATCTTTACGTATTTGTTCACCGTCCAGCACTACTTCGTCAAAATAATCGAATGTACCGGAGTCTGCACCAGGACTAAAGAACTTTATTTCTTCCTCTGGCCATCCTTCTCGAACATCAGCCCACGTTTCAACATCACTGCTAGCAGACCACATTTTGTTTAATTCTTCTATTGTTAGTTGATCTACCCAGTCATTTTTTTTATTAACAACAACTGATAAACCGTCAAGTGCAACTTTGAATTCTGTATATTCGATTCCAGCTTCTTTAAGTGCCTGCTTCTCTTCTTCTTTTATCGGTCTTGATGCATTTGAAATATCTGTTTCACCAGCAATAAACTTTTCAAATCCTCCGCCAGTTCCTGACACACCGATTGTAGCTTTTACATTTGGATTAGCTGCAGAATATTCTTCCGCAACAGCTTCCATGATTGGGAATACTGTAGATGAACCATCCACCATTACTTTCTTCGAATCATCGCCGCCTGAGCTAGCACTTCCACTTCCACTTCCATTACCATTTCCGCATGCAGCAGTAAAAATTACGAGTAACGACATAACTACAGTTAATAACGTAAATCTTGATTTCATCTTTAATCCCCCTGTACATATTGTTATTGTTTTCTACAATTCTTATTGTACTAGGGGATTATGAAGTCAGTATTAATTAAATGTAAAGGTTATGTAAACTTGTTAGAAAAAGCCGCAGCCTACTCAGTGTTAATAGCGAACACTGATATTTGCTTTAAACCGTTATACATTCTTCACGTGTTAGAAAACTTGGCTAATCCGCCATGCCTTAGTTGCACTTATGCAGGAAGAAAGAATTTATACTTTTCTACCAGCCAAAAAAAGCCTGAATCGCTAGTTTACTTAGCGATTCAGGCTTTTTTTATTCACTTTCATCTTCATCATTCTTCTCTTTTAAATTAAAATACGCATCCAATATACGTTCGCCGATAACATCGTTGACGTGGTATTCTCCACCTGTATCAGGAACTATAACAGCAAAAGCAACCTCTGGATCTTCATACGGTGCATATCCAATAAGGTTTAAATTGAAAGTTTCATGTGCAATACCATTATCATCCTCAAAAGTTGCCTCAGCAGTACCAGTTTTACCAGCTGATGTATAGTCTTTATCAGCGAAATAGCTATATGCTGTACCTTCGCGCTCCTGGAACACTCTCCAAAAACCCTGTTGAACTCGATCAAGATATTTTTGATCCATTGTTATTTTATTTAATACATCTGTATTTTTACTTTCATATACAGGACCTAACTGATCGTCAAAACGTGAGGGCTGATGAATCGATTGCAAAAATCTTGGGCGAATGCGGTAACCATCATTTGCTACCGTGGATACGTATTGAGCTAATTGCATAGTTGTATAAGTATCATATTGCCCAATAGCAAAGTCTAATAACTTACCCGCATTGTTTACCCCTTCGTAACCTATTGACTCGGACGGGTAATCGATGCCAGTAGAAACACCAAGGCCAAACTGACTAAAGTAATTTCTGAAGTTCAAGTAAGCCTGATTTGTTTTTACAGTAGTAGTATTTAGCTTTTCATTCCGTACGTAATTAAAATCTCCAGCCATACGCATCGCGATATGAAACATATAAACGTTTGAAGATTTTTGAATTGCTGTTATGTCATTAACCGGTCCTAAACTATAATTTGAATACGAACTTTTCTCAGGTGTATCCTTTATTTTAATTGGTTTGTCATAAAAGACTTGACCTGGTTCAATTACACCTGATTCAATTCCTGATAGTACTGTTGCACCTTTTACTGTAGAACCTGCTGCAAAAGCAGATTGTATCGTTTTGTACGCGACATTTTTAAATTTATTTTCACTCTTATCATAATGTTGACCAGAAAGTGCCAATAGTTCTCCAGTATTCGGATTCATAACTACCGCATATGCCTCCCTCATGAACCGATTTCCATATGCGTCTTCGGTAGTTAACGCTTTTTTCAGCTCTTCCTGAAGTATGTTATCAACTTTCTTTTGGAATTCCATATCAATCGTCAGCACAAGGTCTTTACCACTCTTACCTTCCACCACTACTTCAGAATCCACTATCACATTATTTTTATTAGTAGTATATAGGATTTGTTCTTTTCTGCCTCTCAGTACACTTTCATATTCTGCTTCTAATCCACTTATACCTACCCGATCGTTACGACTGTATCCTCTAGTAATGTAATAGTCTTCCTGGTCTTTCGGAATTCCCTGATCCCTGGTAGTTATAGAACCAAAGATGTTCCGTAATGTTTCTTCATATGGGTGGGTACGTTCCCAGTCAGTCGTTGCATTAATTCCTGATAACTCACTTAGATGTTCAGCAATTTGTGCATATTCTTTCGGCTTCACATCTTCATTTTTAACGATGTGAGGTGTAAGCGAAGAGGCTTGATCCAACTCTGACTTTATATTTATTATCTCTTTTTGCTCAGTGGTTAAATCAGCTACCTCTTCTTCGGTAATTCTATCGAGAATAGCCTGATACTCTTCACTTGTAGTCATTTCTTCAATATCTTTGGCAGATAGGCGACTCTTTGCTTCATCTACATTCAATAGATACCAGTACTCTTTTTTGTTTCTTAATGTAAGTTCATCTTTATCTGGAATCATATCTATAAAAGGTGCCAATTTCCTCGCAACTTTTAAACGGTCTTCAGCAGTGGTACCTTTAGCTGGAGTATATGTAATAGCGTATAGCGGTTTATTGCCTGCGACTACATTGTGATTACGATCTAAAATTCTACCTCGTGGTACTGAAATACTTGAAGTGTCCTCTTTTGTGCGTTCTACTTCTTTCTGATATTCTTCACCATTTAATATCTGGACTACCCCTAGTTGTAATATTAATGCGGAAAACAATAAAAACACCACAAAAAATAATATGTTTAAACGAAAGGGAAGTTGCGCGCGTCTATTTTTCTTTTTTTTAACCATGTTTCTCCCCCTTTTACCTTAACAGTCCCTAAATTACTCTTTCTTTATTATACCATTTAATAATTCGTTTTCTAACCATTTTATCTATTTTTTTCATCGGTTATCTCCTCTTTTTTTATGACTTCTTTATTGTCATCTGCAAGTAAATGAATATCTTTTATGAAAAAATAGATAAAAATATGTCCTGCGCCAAATGTAATTAGTAAAATTGGTATAATCTCTTCAGCTTTAAAGAGCATGACGGACAGCAGAAAAAAAAGTATAGAGACAACTCTCCCGATGTTCACATAGAGCTCACGTACTACGATATATTCTATACGCAGATCTCTTGCTCTCCAGGCTTTGCCAATTACATCATACGTCAGCGAAGCATATGGTACATTTATTATCGGATATGCAATACCGATTAAAACAGCATATGTAATTAAAGCAAAATAACTCACATTAAAAATAAGAATGTACACTGCTGCATAAAGGATAATGGCACCAATCAATATGGATTTCTTTCTCAAAGATGGTTTAATAAATTTAGTTGCCACAAAGTAAAAGATAAAGGAAAGTCCGGATAAAAACAAATTAAACATTCCAAGTGCAAGCTCGCTTCCTGTAGCTATATACACCCAAATGGTAATAACAAATAAAAAGATCCCTTCTCGAAAGCCCTGAAAAACATGAGCATTTAATATTTTTCTCCAATTAAGGTTGTGTTTCCGTTCAAGCAATATCCGTTTAAAATGATATGCACCTTCCGCTTCACGTTTACTAAGGAAAAAGCTGCAGATTACCGCACCGATAAACATGAAAAAGGAAATCGTGAAAATTGTTTTATAACCGAAATTTTCTTCCATCCGCGAAATAATTATACCAGCAACCAACGGACCAATCATTCCACCAAACGATTGAAGAACTCCGAGAAAACCATTAAATACATCACGTGTATCTGGTTCCGTAATCTCAAATGTTAATAAGTTAAAAGCCAGCCAGTAAAAACCGAACCCAATTCCTAACAAACTGCCCAAGTATATGTGAAATTCCGCTGCAGCGTCTCCAATAAATAAAACGCTCAAAAAAAATAGAGATAAAAAAATTACCCCTAGACGTAATACAACAATACGATCAACTTTCTTTGCCATCTTGCCAGCAATAATAAAAGTTATCGGCTGAAATATATATATACCCAAATTATAGAGCGCAATTGTCACATATTCGCCAGATTGTCTCCATAAATAAATATTCACAAATGTATTTGAAAGAAATAATCCTAATGAATAAAGGCCACCAATTATTAATAAAAATGTTAAATCTTTGTTTTCATTAATGTAATTTGTAATACGCACTTTGTATGTTTCCATAGTAATTTGCCCCTCCTACGTCTTTCATAGTTTGAGCAATTCACTAAGAGATATACAAACAGATTCTCTACAGAACAAGAATTCGATTATTTATCATGTCTTATTATACCGCTAGTTAAACTTGGTTTTTGATCTATTGTATAAATAAAAACGCAGGGTATAAAACCCTGCGTCTCTTATTACTTAGCTTCATTATAATTTTTTGTAACTTCATCCCAGTTAACAACGTTCCAAAAAGCTGAAACATAGTCAGGACGTTTGTTTTGATATTTAAGATAGTAAGCATGTTCCCAGACATCAAGTCCTAACACTGGAGTTTTACCATCCATTAATGGAGTGTCCTGGTTTGGTGTGCTTGTTACTTCAAGTTCGCCATTGTTGACTACCAGCCAAGCCCAACCAGATCCAAAACGTGTTTTAGCCGCATTTTCAAATTCCTCTTTAAACTTGTCAAAGCCGCCAAATTTATCATTGATTTTATCTGCTAATTCACCTGATGGTTCGCCGCCACCGTTTGGTGATAAAACTTTCCAGAATAAGCTGTGGTTAGCATGACCGCCACCATTATTCCGAACAGCCGTGCGGATGTTTTCTGGAACTGCATCCATATTTGAAACTAACTCTTCAATTGATTTGTTTTGAAGATCTGAGTGACCTTCAATTGCGTCATTTACTTTAGTTACATAAGCATTATGATGCTTTGTATGATGAATGTTCATTGTTTCCTTATCAATTGTTGGTTCTAAAGCATCGTAAGCATAAGGTAGTTCTGGTAATTCAAATTTAGCCATTGTAACGTCCTCCTTCAAATATTATGGAAATAAAAGGGTTGTAATTCAACCTTTTAAGCAAGATTATCAGAGCTTTTAATTACATGCAACTTATATGCATATTTTTACAAATGACAGTTCATAACCTCTACTATCCTATTTCACGTATCGATGCATTTTAAACATAATAAATAATAATCCAAGCCGTGTGTTAATATACTTCGTTTCTAGTGGGATAAAAGAACAGGTGGAAATATGCACAGGAATACATGCCATATTCTGCTCAATATTAGCGGCTTCGGCCGAAATACAATCCAAGTCAGCTAATATACTAGCCGGCGCATCAATTGCAGTTTACAGGTGCTGTTTGAAGTAAATAAAAAATCACCAATTAATAATTGATGATTTTTGTAGTAAGAGATGGCTCAGGACGGAATCGAACCGCCGACACAAGGATTTTCAGTCCTTTGCTCTACCGACTGAGCTACTGAGCCTAATATGTATATGGAGGAGGAAGAGGGATTCGAACCCCCGCGGGCTTTGACACCCCTGTCGGTTTTCAAGACCGATCCCTTCAGCCAAACTTGGGTATTCCTCCGAGCATATTAATGGTGGACCCTGCAGGACTCGAACCTGCGACCGATCGGTTATGAGCCGATAGCTCTAACCAGCTGAGCTAAGGGTCCTTTAATTTAAGGGGCGACCGGTGGGGCTCGAACCCACGCATGCCGGAACCACAATCCGGTGCGTTAACCACTTCGCCACGATCGCCATAAATGAAGGATAAAATCAAATATAAAATTGGTAGCGGCGGAGGGGATCGAACCCCCGACCTCACGGGTATGAACCGTACGCTCTCGCCAGCTGAGCTACACCGCCATATGGCTCCACAGGTAGGAGTCGAACCTACGACCGATCGGTTAACAGCCGATTGCTCTACCTCTGAGCTACTGTGGAATAATCTAAATAAGTGAAACATAGTAGTATAATCTTTCTTGGGCCTGCTTGTCACACAAACCGTTCCTCGCATGACCTCATAAAATACAAATGCATTCGGTCAAGCTACTGTGGAATATTCTAATTTAGTGAATCAAAGTGGTACATTATCGCTTGAGTAATTATGTAATGAATTAATTAGCGACGAGATATAATTTATCATGTTCGGGAAAATCTGTCAATATGTTTTATAAAGAAAGTTTAAATTTCATTATTCCCTAATCGTTTTTCGCAACATCATTAACTATAGCACTTTCTATTCTACTTTTCAATTTAAAATTCATATTTTCCATAAAAAAAAGATTAGCCTCCAATGAAAGAGGCTAATCTTCTGAATTTTATTCTCCTAATACAGCTTCAGCTATATTTACGGAATGATCTCCAATCCGCTCAAGGTTACTAATCATATCGACAAATACGATACCTGCAGAACCACTGCAGTTGCCCTCATTCACACGGATTATATGCTTTTTACGATAATTACGTTCCATCTTGTCTATTTCGTCTTCTTTTTGTACAACGGCAAGAGCATCTTCACGATCCATTTTATCTAAAGCTTTAACTGCTTGTCTTACAGTCAGGATTGTTAAGTCAAACATATTGTTTAAATCCTCTTGCGCCTGCTGTGTAAGATCAACTTTATTTGAAATTTTGTAATCAATAAGCTCTACAATGTTCTCGAAATGATCACCAATTCGTTCAATATCACGAACAGAATCCATTAATGCAGTATGCTTATGACTGTCTGTTTCTGATAAAGAACCAGCAGAAATTTCAATTAAATAATCTGTGATTTTTCGATCTAGATTGTTTAGTGCACCTTCAATTTGCATTGCAGTTTCGGAATGTTTCTGTTGTTGCGTAACTAAATATTGATTTGTCTCCTCAAGTCCTTGAGATGCATACTCGCCCATACGCACAACTTCAGCTTTAGCCTGATCCAGCGCCAAACTAGGTGACTGCTGAAGAATGTTAGGGTCCAAATGCTTTGGTTTATATTGGATAGTGATATCTTCACCAGGTATAATTTTTGTAACTAACCAGGCTAATGCACCGATAAACGGAAATTGGATAACGGTATTTGCAATGTTAAAACTACCATGAGCAAATGCCAAGGTCATCTCAGGATTTAAATTAAATTGCCCTTGTAAAAGGGTGACGTATTTTGTAAAGAATCCTAATAAAAGCAGGAATATACTTGCTCCAATAAGGTTAAAGAACACATGCACATAGGCTGCTCTTTTTGCTGCAACACTTGCTCCAAGTGAAGCTAATACTGCTGTAATAGTTGTTCCTATGTTATCACCAAATAAAACCGGAATCGCTGCTCTTAAGTCTATTGCCCCTTCAGCAAATAAACCTTGGAGTATACCGATCGTTGCACTTGAACTCTGTACGACAACAGTAAATAATGTACCAATTACAACACCTAAAACTGGATTTGAGCTCATATTTGTAGTTAATTCTTGAAATGCTTCTAACGACCGAAGCGGAGACATACCGCTACTCATTAATTCCAGTCCAAAGAATAACGCACCAAATCCAAAAATAGTTTGTCCAATATTACTTACTTTTTGGTTATTAAAGAAGAATAGTAAGAAACAACCAACTGCTATAATTGGTAATGCATATTCCCCTAAATCAACACCAATAATAAACGCCGTTACTGTGGTACCAATATTAGCACCCATAATAACACCAATTGCTTGTCTAAGCGTCATAAAACCTGCATTAACAAGTCCTACAGTTAAAACAGTAGTTCCTGAACTGCTTTGAATTAAGATGGTTACAATCATTCCAGCTAAAACACCAAGGAATGGATTACTTGTAAATTTATCTAAGATGTCTCTTAATCGATCTCCAGCTGTTTTCTGCAGGCCCTCTCCCATAAATTTAATTCCAAGAAGGAAGATACCTAGACCACCTATAAATTCAAAAATCAGCTTTTGAATATCAATATCCAATTGTTATTCCATCCCTTCTACCTTTGTTGATTTTTGTCGTTTCATATTAATTATTAAATGAAATCGTTGACTTTGTAAAGTATCAACTGAAAAATTTACATTAAATTTACAAAAGGATTTTTACAGCGAACTATTTCCATAAAAAAAAACCCATGCTACACACATGAGTTTTACTCCGTTAGAATCGCTTCAACAAGTATTTTCGTTCCATCTACCATTACAACTTCGATCGGTGTATCCTTTATAATCCACTGACCATTTGTTACAGCACTATAGTCTTTATTGTTTATTCGTATAGTCCCTACTGGTCGAAGATTATTCAATGCGATACCTTTTTGATGCAGCAACTCACCGTATTCTGTATTCAAGGAATTATAGCCCGCTTCATTTGTTAATCGATCCTTTAAAGTGATTTTCGTCCATAAATCACGATGCTTAAACACTTTTAGGAACAATAGGGAAGAAAAACCACCAACTAATACTCCGATAACAGCATATAATCCAGCAGCCAGTGTCGGAGCACTAATTGCCACTGAAGCAAGCATACATCCTAAACCAATTGTTGCAAGCGTACCATCGTTAATAAGTTTTCCGTCCAGAATAATAAGTAATAAACCCGCAAAATAAATAATAAGCATAATAATAAATGATCCTGTTTCTAAGTATACCGAAAAATAGACAGTAATAAATCCAATACCAAGAAGTCCGAATACACCTCGCATATTGACCCACACTTCACCTAGTAAGAATAAGGTCCCAAGACCGGTAATTACCAATCCTATCCACTGAGATGAAAAAATCTCCATTTTACATCCCTCCTATTACTTATTATACGGGGTAATGAATCAATTTGTTTCAAAAAAGGAGTAAGTATCATGAATTTTTTTAAAAAATCAATCCTTTATATCATCCTATTGTTAGTATGTGCAAGTGTATATAACGATCTAATGACTGGCTCTGTTTCACAAAGCAAACCAATGAATGAGGAGATTACACACTCTTCTGAAAAGAAAATTATCCGAATTCAAATTTTACCGGGAGACAATGTACTGTCCGTAACAGAAAAATATAATTCCTTTAAATCAATTGATATCGAACGGGTTATTGAAGATTTCAAGAAATTAAATCCACATGCACATCCCTATCAGTTGGAAGCATATAAGTACTATTATTTTCCTTTATATCAATAAAAACAGGAGGATGAGCGATTATCATCCTCCTGTTTTCTATAAATACGGAAGTACAAACAATGTGATAATGATGGAAGCAGCACCAGCAATGATTGCAGTGGTACCTAGTGTATCAGCATCCTTGCTCTTAGCAACAAAACCTGCAATTATACCAGCACCGCCAAGGATAATTGGCATGAAAAAGAAAGAGGCTACTGACAATATCAATGCAATCCAGCCAACTGAGCTATTGACATGTGAACCGGTAAATTTATCTTCTTTCTTTTCTACACGTGTATGATAATCGTCTGCAGTCATTTCTGTAGCAGTTTCTTCATCTCTATTTGTGTCTAAATCAGTCGGAACAGGCGTATTTCCATATAAATTAGCCCTGTTAATTTCATGATCTTCAGCTTCCTGATTAAGCCCTTGATCCCTGTTTTCTTTTTGATCAATTTGATCCATAAACTAATTCCTCGCCTTCTTTAAATGAGGTGTACCTTAGTTTATGGAGTTTGCAGCTTATTAATGGTGTAAGTTATTGGTAATCATTACTCAGCTAATGTTACCTCCGGATATGCATTTGCATTTGTTAAGATTTCAGCGGAGTATGAACTTTCTGCATGTCCATTTTCTTCGATGAAACTTTGTAAGCCTCCCATACCTCTATTATATGCAGTTAGAGCTTTATCCCAATTACCATATTGTTCATGTAAAAAATCAAGATAGACAAATGAAAGATGTATGGAGTAATAAGGATCAAATAACATTTCATGACTATAAGGAACACCAGCCATATCTGCTATCCATGGCGCGGTATTTTTCATAAATTGTGCCATCCCATAAGCACGTCCATATTTTGTTTTTGGACCTACAAGAGTTGGATCAAACGTCCCCCCTGTCTCGACCTTTAATAACTCATAGGCGATATGAGGATTAACATCATATAATTTTGCTTCTTTCACTAAATATAGTGCCCAGGACTTTTTGAATTTTCCATTACTATCTTTTACAAACCGTGCCGCGGTATTATTTTGATTACTCCATTGTGAATAACTGTGTGTCGTTGAATTTAATAATGGATCAGCGCCTAAATACTCACTTTTAACTATAAGTGATTGGTTTTTTGCTGCTAAAAATTTATTCCGTTCTTTTAGTTCTTGTTTTTCCTGCAAAAGCATAAATATCATGGTGAAAGACACCACGCTTATCCCTAGGAATACAAATAACATCTTTTTGATACTATACCCTGTTTTCAATAGAACCCTCCTATGTAGCTTTAATTAACTAATTCCAGCTGTATACATATAATAAAATCAGCAACTCATTAAAGGAGCTAGATTATGTCTAAAATCATGAAAGAAATAATTGCTAAAAAATTAATGAATACTTCTCCTGAAGAACTGCTTCATTACAGTAAACAGTATGGTTTCTCACTTACCAATAGTGAGGCAAAACAAATAACTTCTTATATAAAAAGTAACCCGTTCGATCCATTTAACGAATCAGACCGCATCCATTTTTTCAAAGAATTAGCACGTATAACAGATATACAAACAACTAAAAAAGCCCAAAAGTTATTTGGGGAGATAGTAAAATCTTATGGCATTCAGTCCCTTTTTTAACTATTCCCTAAGAAAATATTTGTAAACAAAAAAGGAAGTGCGCTTACTGCGCTCTCCCTTTTTTGTTTATTGCTTTTCAATTTTATCTTTTAATTCTGGATCAAATGTGCCTTTTTTAATCATATCTATTTCAAATTTATATGGAGGTTTTTTGTTCTTTTTATCTTCTCCAACATATGGTGTTTCTAATATTTTTGGTAATTTTTCTAATTGGGGATGGTGAATAACCTTATGAAGTGCATCGAAACCAATGTGACCGAACCCAATATTCTCGTGTCTGTCTTTATGTGCCTCACGGACATTTTTACTGTCATTAACATGTACCACTTTTAGACGATCAAGTCCTATTATACGATCGAATTGGTCTAATACTCCATCAAAGTCATTTACTACATCATATCCCGCATCATGTATATGACAGGTGTCCATGCACACAGAAAGCTTTTCATTTAATGTGACACCATCAAAAATTCTCGCAAGTTCATCGAATGTACGACCAATTTCTGTTCCTTTTCCCGCCATAGTCTCCAACGCAATTTGAACATGCTGATTCTTGTCCAATACTTCATTTAAACCTTCAATTATCTTTTTAATTCCTTCATCCACACCTGCACCTACATGCGCTCCAGGATGCAATACAATTTGTTTCGCCCCTAATGCTGCTGTACGATTAATTTCACTACGTAAAAAATCAATGCCTAGCCCGAACGTTTCTTTTTTAACCGAATTACCAATATTTATAATATATGGTGCGTGAACTACAACTTCTTCAATCCCACTTTCTTTCATATGAGCTGTACCTTCTTCAATATTTAAATCTTCAATCGGCTTTCTTCTTGTGTTTTGAGGAGCACCAGTATAAATCATAAAAACATTTGACCCGTAAGAAATAGCTTCTTCACTTGAACCGAGCAGCATCTTTTTACCACTCATTGACACATGAGATCCTATCTTCACCATATTAAACACCCCGTAGCATATATTATTATTTACTTTTTGTACTTAGTATTTTTGCTTAATCGCTTTTTAATCGTTTCCTGTTGTCTCTTCATTTTCTTTTTATAGCCTGGCTTAACCGTTTTTTCTTTTTTAACACGTTTCCAGGCTTCTTTATCAACATTGGCATCTGTTTTTGTACGTAAAGTTCGCTCATTCCAAGCTTTCATCTCAGCCCATTCGCCATTTTTAATATCAAAGAAAGTAAACGTTAATCCTTTTTGCTGTAGTTTACTTATTAAATTAGTATCCGTTTCATTATAAAGACTGATAGCAGTCCCTTCCATGCCAGCTCGTGCAGTTCTTCCAACTCGGTGAACATAAAAGTCTTCTTCCTTAGGAAGCTGAGCATTTATTACGTG
This sequence comes from Virgibacillus flavescens, assembly GCF_050574275.1. GTDB lineage: Bacteria > Bacillota > Bacilli > Bacillales > Amphibacillaceae > Virgibacillus_F > Virgibacillus_F flavescens. Next base: position 2,211,341 of record NZ_CP192260.1, on the reverse strand, counting down.
ACTGACACCCTTAATGTCAATTCCTCTTGAAGCAAGATCTGTTGCAACAATATATTGGAAGCGTAAATTTTGAATATCTTTTAATGCACGCTTTCGCTCGCGGGGTGCAAGACCCCCATGAATGAGTCCCACTTCCAAACCTTTATCCTGTAATGCTTCTGCTAATTGGTTTGCCTTTTCTTTTCCATTCGTAAAAATAATGGCTAAGTAAGGATTAATTACCTTTGATATCTTCGCAATTATCTGTGCTTCATCCCGGTGCCTTGTATCCACAAGCCAGTGCTCCATTGTTTCTGGGGATAGCTCATCATCAATTTTAACGTGTAGCGGGTTCTCTAAATATTTTTTAAAGAAATGCTCCAAACGTTGTGGGATTGTAGCTGAGAATACGAGTAGTTGAACATCTCTGTTCGATTTAACGAGTAACTGGTCAACATCATTAATAAAACCAAGATCAAGCATAAGATCTGCTTCATCAATGATAAAAGCTTTTGCTGAATAAATGGAGACAGCATCATCCTTTACTAGATCTAAAATCCTTCCTGGAGTACCTACAATTATGTGTGGAGGTGTTTTTAATTTCTCAGTCATTTTTTGCTTATCGGTACCTCCAACTAAGAGCTTAGAAATCCATTGCTTTTCTTTTCCAGCAAATTTAATGATTTTCTTAACTTCATCATTAATTTGAGTCGCTAACTCGCGTGTCGGTGCGGTAATAACAAACTGCACTGTTCGTTTTTCAGTATTAATGTTGTTAAACAGAGGTAATAAATATGCATGCGTTTTACCTGATCCAGTATGTGACTGGCCAATCACACTAGTACCATTCAGAATAGCAGGTATTACTTTCTGCTGTATTTCTGTTGGTTTCTTAAAATGTAATTTCTCTACAATTTCATCCATAAAAGGTTGAAACCTAAAATCGTTAAAATTCTTATTTTCCATTATTAAATACTCCTTTTGGTGCATATCCTGCACACTTTTTCAAGCCCTGAAAAAAATTCCCTATTATTCATTATAGAACACATTTCATATCCATGCATTAGCGAAGTCGAATTTTGACTTTTATACAAATTGAAATGGTTCGGTATTTGCATCGGACAGGCTCACTTCCAATTCGCTTTTTGTAAATATATTTTCTAAATAATCCTTCGTCGCTTGTTTCATCACTTTTTCCACATGATGACCTGGATCAATGATGCTGAGACCCTTCTGCCATGCATCCTGAGCCTCATGAAAGGACATATCACCAGTTATATATACATCGGCGCCTTTTTTTCTTGCAGCTTCAACGTAGTCTGATCCACTACCTCCTAAAACTGCCACTTTTTTAACCTGCTTCTTTAACTCTCCAGTTACACGTACCATTGGAACATTTAATGTTTTTTTTACATGTTCACATAAATCCTGCAATGTCATTTCTTTTGAAAGTACTCCGATTCGACCGGCACCAGTATCCTCACCTTTAATGCTCAACGGGAAAATATCGTACGCCACTTCTTCATATGGATGTACTGATTTCACGCGGTCTAACGTTTGGGAGAGATTACTTTCCGAAACAATTGTTTCAATTTTCGACTCAGGGACAAATTCTGTTTCCCCTTTTTCACCAATATACGGATTGGTTCCTGCAAGCGGTTTAAACGTTCCAGTTCCTTCCGTTTGAAACGTACAGTGGCTATAATTGCCTATATGGCCAGCGCCACTCTCACCCATTGTTTCTCTCACTATGTTTAAATGAGTAGTTGGTGTATAAACTACAAATTTATACAAAGTCTCATGGCCAGAGCTAATTAATACATCCGTTTCATTGATCCCCATCACTTCACAAAGGATATCGCTTACGCCGCCTTTCGCGACATCCAAATTAGTGTGTGAAGCATAGACTGTTATATTATTTTGAATCAGTTTTTGGATAACTCTGCCCTGGACTGAGTCCACATCGACATTCTTCGCAGCCTTAAACAACGGTGGGTGATGGGCAATAATTAAGTCAATCTCATTCTCTATTGCTTCATCTACTACAGATTCTAAAACATCCAGCGTGATCATTGCTTTTTTCACCTTGTTTGAGTAAGAACCTACCTGTAACCCAACATTATCCCACTCGTATGCCAAATCTATCGGGGCCCATTTTTCCATAGCTTTAAAAATATCATGATTGGTGAGAATTTTCGCCATCTCGAATGACCTCCTTAATCCAGGCCAACTCGGTAGTAAACCTTGCTAGCTTTTCTACCTGAGGTGTACTTGCCTGCTCTATTTGATTGATAATCATCTTCCGTTTTACACATTCATTTTTCCACTTTTCGTAAAATGCATTCGATCTATTGTTTAGTAATAATGGGCCAAACATGCATTCTTTTTCGGTTAGAGCAATGGTACTTATTTTCTTGTCAGCTACCACTATTTCATAGTAATGGTCATTCTCTTCGACAACCTCTTCATTGGTTATTTCATAGTTATGAAGGTAGAACCACTTACGAACAGCTTTCGCATCCACGTTTGGTTGCACAATAATCCGGTTTACAGTTCCCAGCTTTTCAATTCCATTAGCTAAAATTGTTTTTATGAGACTACCGCCCATTCCAGCTATCACTATTTGCTCTACTTCATCATTTTCCAAAACCGATAATCCGTCCCCGAGTCTTACATCAACTGCTGCTTCCATTTTAAATGACTTTACTGTAGATATTGCGCTATTGAAAGGTCCTTCAACAATTTCTCCTGCTATTGCCTTGGCCATTGGATCACGCAGGCAGACATAACACGGTAAATATGCATGATCAGATCCAATATCTGCAAAATACGATCCAGGTTCTAGATAAGAAGTTATTTTTTTTAAACGGTTTGAAATAGTTAATTGTTGATTCATTGTTTTCTCCCTTTTTTTAATCGAAAAGAAAGCTTTCTGTATAGATCAGAAAGCTTTCTCATGTTTGTTTATCAGCTTATTTCTTTTCTGCCAGCCATTTAGCCAACGCCTCGGCCTGAGGTTCAGGAACTAGTCCTGCTGGCATACCTGTACCTTTACCATTCAATATAATATCTTTAATTTCGTCTTTACTGTATTTTGAACCAACTTTTGTTAAATCAGGTCCAACGCCACCAGATAAGTCAGCACCATGACAGGAAGCACAGTTACTTTGGAAGATTGCTTCAGGATCAGTTGTGTCACCTTCTGTTTGTTCTTTCTTTTCGCCGCCACCTTCTTCAGCTTTTTTTATAGCTTCCTCTTGGCCAATGCCTATAAATGATAAAACAATGACTAATAAAATTCCGGCTACTGCTATAAGTGCGTATGGAATTACTGGGTTTTTCTTCATCGTGTGTTTCCTCCTTATGTACTATCTTTAATGTAAAACACGAAAATATCTATCACTAGTTTACTTTAAAAGTAATCTATTTTAAAGTGAAATTTTGTGTCCAATTACAGAACAAAAAAGATTCCTGCTAATAGTATACCAAATATACTAGCAACAGTTAGATAATTTATGTTCATTTTTCTGCCAAGAATAAACCAGCCTATGAAATTTAACATAATGATAAGTTGGGTTATCCAACTACTTAAAATATATGTATTGCTTAAAAAAATGGATGTTACGAATACTAATAACAATAAGATTGTAAACGACAACGAATAAAAGAATTCCTGGCCAAGTTTCAGTTGCCTACTCTGCCAAAACGAATAAACGATGAATAATAGCAGTATTCCTACTTGTAAGTATGTCGAAAAATAGGTTGTATACATAATCAGAAGAGCTAAAGGCAACATCAAAATCAGTAAAGTTACATGAACTATTTTGAAAACCGTCCCTCTTTTGTATGTGCTTTTTAGTTCCATCTCCTCAGAAGTAGTTTCACCATTTGTATAGAGTGCTAAAAGGTAATCACAATATACTGCTGGCAGCATTTTATTCTTTTTCCAATAGTGGAGCTCGTTGATTATTGTCCGTATACGATCCTCTGTCATGACATGATCACCTCAGTTTAGTCACCATGGTTTACACATTTGAATGTGCATAAAAAATCTGTAATCGTTAAGTCAGCCATTGATAACCATATGTATCAATGACTGCTTGACTGACCTTACTTTATTCTTATTCCAGAAAATCTTTCAGACGTTTGCTTCGGCTTGGATGGCGGAGTTTACGAAGCGCTTTTGCCTCAATCTGACGGATACGTTCTCTAGTAACACCAAACACCTTACCAACTTCTTCAAGTGTCCGAGTTCTGCCATCGTCTAGTCCAAATCTTAGTCGTAATACGTTTTCTTCTCTGTCTGTTAAAGTATCAAGTACATCTTCAAGCTGCTCTTTTAATAATTCGTATGCAGCATGATCTGAAGGTGAGACTGCTTCCTGATCCTCAATGAAATCACCTAAATGCGAGTCATCTTCTTCACCAATAGGTGTTTCAAGTGATACAGGTTCTTGAGCAATTTTCAAGATATCCCGAACTTTATCCGGAGTCAATTCCATCTCTTGTCCAATTTCTTCAGGTGTGGGCTCACGTCCTAAGTCCTGCAGTAACTGACGTTGCACTCTGATTAATTTATTAATTGTTTCAACCATATGCACAGGAATTCGGATAGTTCTTGCCTGGTCAGCAATTGCACGTGTTATTGCCTGACGAATCCACCATGTTGCATACGTACTGAATTTGAAACCTTTTCGGTAATCAAACTTTTCAACTGCTTTAATTAGACCCATATTCCCTTCTTGAATGAGGTCAAGAAATAACATTCCTCGTCCTACATACCTTTTTGCAATACTTACTACTAAACGTAAATTTGCTTCTGCAAGGCGTCTTTTGGCTTCTTCGTCACCTTTTTCAATTCGGGTAGCAAGATCAATTTCATCTTTGGCTGATAATAAATCGACTCGTCCAATTTCCTTTAAATACATACGAACAGGATCATTAATTTTAATTCCAAGCGGGACACTTAAATCAGTTAAATCAAATGTTTCTTCCTTTGAAATTTGTTGCATATTAGGGTCATCTTCTGATTCACCTATTACTTCTACACCTTGTTCACCCAGGTACTCATAAAATTCATCCATTTGATCTGATTCAATCTCGAAGTGAGACAGTCGATCAGCGACTTCTTCATACGCCAATGTACCACGCTTTTTACCCATCTCGAGTAATTGATCCTTTGTTTGTTCGAGAGTCAATTCGTTTTCATTTTCCTTTGTTTGTGAAGGCATATTTTCGGCCATGAGTCCCCCTCCTTCCTTAATCCATTTATATTAACGAGAATTATTAAGCTGCTTTTGAATCTCAATTATTTGCATCGCTATTTGCGCTGCTCTAATTGGATCCTGCTGTTGCTCTGCCAGCCTTTGTTCTTGCTTTAACTTCTTAATGCTAGCTACATCGCTATTCTCAGCACGAATGATTCTGATATAGTCATTAATTTCTTTATCACTAATATTTTCATCAGTATGAATCATTGCAATTTCAATAACTAGATTTTTAATATCCTGATCCGATAACTTTTCAATAAAGTAACCAACATCCGGACCGTGATCTTCTTCATAGAAAGCATAAAGATGAGTGGCAATTATTTTGTGTGCATCCATGTTAAAAGCTACTCCTATTTCCTCCTGCACTTTATCAGTTATGGCAGTATCTTTCAACATATATGCAATTAACTGTTTCTCTGCGTTGTGAAAAGCAGGCAGTAATTTTTTTGATTGGTAACTATTGTTAGCTTTTTTAGTATACCTATTCTCTTTCTGGTTATCCTTTTTATGACTCACTTCTTTACGGTAAGTCTGCATTTCCTGTTTTAATGTCTCAATTGATAAATCAAAATCACTACTCAGCTCTTTTAAATAATATTCCCGTTCTATGGAGTTATCAATCATAGCCAATTCTTTTAGTATAGCATCGATGTATTTGAATCGGTCATCTTCCAGGCTTAAGTTATAGCTTTTTTTAATATAACGCATATAAAAAGAAATATACGTTTCACTTGCTTTAATCACTTCATTATGAAATGCCTCGTCACCATAAGTATTGATGTAATCGTCAGGATCCATACCATCTTTTAAGCGAGCTATCTTGACACGACAGCCGGTTTCCTTAAGGATAGAGGAAGCTTTAAACGTAGCTTCAACGCCTGCATCGTCGCCGTCGTAACAAATTATTACTGTTTCAACATAACGCCTTAAAAGCTTTGCCTGATTTGTGGTTAAAGAAGTACCGAGTGTAGCAACAGCATTCTTTACACCTGACTGATATGCAGATATAACATCCATGTATCCTTCAAATAAAACCGCCTCACTAGATTTACGAATATGCTTCTTAGCAAGATCAAAATTATATAACAGCTTACCTTTTTGAAACAATTCGCTTTCTGAACTATTCAAATACTTAGGTTCACCATTCGAAATAGTTCGTCCGCCAAATGCAATTGTCTTGCCAAGGTGGTTCCTTATTGGGAACATTACTCTCCCACGAAACCTATCGGTTATTTTATTATCTTCCTGAAGGACCATTAAACCTGCTTTTGCTAAAATCTGTGGGTGAAACCCCTTCTTTTTCAGAAATTCGGCAGTAAAATCATTGTCATTTGGTGCAAAGCCCAACTGAAAAAGGTCAACAGTTTCTCTACTAATGCCACGTTTCTCGAAATAATTATATCCTTCTTTACCATCTTTCGTGAATCGCAATAAATGATGATAAAGCTTTGTTAACCACTCATATGCGGATAACACGCTTTGATTCTCTTCGGAAAGTTGACTTCCTTCACTACGGCCAGTTTCAGGTAGTGAGATACCACTTCTGTCAGCTAAATGTTTGAGTGATTCAAAGAATGAAAAGTTTTCCAGTTCCATTAAAAATGTCACAACATTTCCACCTTTTCCACAGCCGAAGCAATGAAAAATTTGTTTTTCCTGTGTGACTGAGAAAGATGGAGTTTTTTCGCCATGAAATGGACACAACCCGAAATAGTTCTTCCCTTGTTTTTTCAATTGTACGTACTCGCCTATCACATCAACAATGTCATTTGCTTTTCGTACCTCTTCTATCGTTTCTTCTGGAATTTGATTTGGCATTTTTACCACCATGCTTTTATATTCTATATAAAACGGTTAAAATCCTGCAAGATTCGACAATTTTTTCAATTCCGATTAGAAAACTTGGCTTATCGCCATGCTTTAATGGCGAAAGTCTTAGTTGCACACATTATTTTTACTTTCTTACCTGCAAAAAAATGTCCTTCTATATGTTATCTAAACCTTAGAAGGATTAACTATGTCGGTTAAAATTAATATTGTACTTCAATTAAATGTTTATTCTCACCATTCTCGTTACTATTATTGCACATGGAGTTATTACATAAACCCCCTTTTTGTTGATTAATCATTAAAAACGATTGTAAACACTTGTAATAATACTTCTACACGAAAACAGATAATCCTTCTTTATCATTAATCTTTTTTGCTAAGAGTGATTTAAACGGGAAATAAGAACAGTTAATTGTATAAATTATTAACACAAAAATAAATTATAACTGATAATCCACTAAATTACTAGTGTTTTATATTCTGGAAATTAAGCAATTTGCAAGCACATAAGCACTCTACATGAATAACTGTAGAATGCTCATAATTATATTTATTAATTTTTTATCATTTGTAAGATACTATTTGCAGTTTCTTCTACTGCTTTATTAGATACATCAATAGTTTTACAGCCTATTTTATCGACTATTTTTTCAAAGTAGGCAAGTTCCTGGTCGATTCGATCCAAATTAGCATACGTAGCTTTATCCCCTAGACCCAATGCCTTAAGCCGTTCTTTTCTTATCTCATTTAATTTATCTGATGTAATCTTCAACCCTATACACTTTTCTGGTTCTACTTCAAAGAGTTCATCAGGTGGTTCTACTTCAGGTACTAAAGGTACGTTTGCTACCTTTAGTCTCTTGTGTGCTAAGTATTGTGATAATGGTGTTTTCGATGTTCTGGAAACGCCTATCAAAATTATATCTGCACGGGAGATTCCTCTGGGATCACGCCCATCGTCATACTTTACAGCAAATTCAATTGCTTCAACTCGTTTGAAGTAATCTTCATCCAATTGATGTACCAAACCCGCCTCAAGTCTGGGTGGTGTTTCAAAAACCCTTTCCATCGATGCCATCATTGGGCCCATTATATCGATTGCTTCTACTTTCATATTACTCGCTTGATTGTTTAAGTAATCCCGTAATTCAGGGTCCACAAGCGTAAAACCAATTATTGCTTCCTTTTCCTTTGCTAATTGTAACGTTTCATCAATAATTTCTTGATCCTCAACATATGGTATGCGGTGAATTTTATATTCACCACCGTTAAATTGACTTAATCCTGCTTTAATAACTAATTCTGCAGTCTCCCCAACAGAATCTGATAGCACATAAACTAATGGTTTCTTTGCCAATATATATGCCCCTCCCTTATAAATGATCGTCCGTAATTAATTCGACAAACGCCTTTGTAATGGTTGTTTTAGTGATTCTCCCCACAATCTCATTTCCAACTTCTGTCACTTTCACTACAGGTAGACCATCTATTTGCTTATTAATTAATTTTGTTGCAGCGTCTAACAATAAATCATCTTTCTTACAAAACGTAATATTAGGCATTCTTGTCATGATAATATGAACCGGAACTGCTGTAAGATCCTGGTTTCCTATGCTTGCCCGCAGCAGATCTTTTCGAGACAGTACTCCGGTCAGACATGCACGCTTATCTACAACAAACAATGTTCCAACATCCTCTAGAAACATAGTAGATATAGCATCATAAACAGAAGCGCTCTCATTTACTACAATTGGTATAGATTGAAAATCGCGGACTTTAAACTTTTTCACTTTCTCCGTTAACAATTCTGACCCCGTTTTTCCGGTGAAAAAATAACCTACGCGTGGTCTGGCGTCTAAAAATCCCGCCATTGTTAATATAGCTAAATCCGGTCTTAATGTTGCTCTTGTTAAGCTTAGTTTCTGTGCAATATTTTCTCCAGTTATCGGCCCATTTTCTTTTACAATTTCAACAATTTTTTCCTGCCTAGTAGATAATTCCACTTTTCCACCACCCAACACATCCATTATGTCATACTATTTCTAAATATTATAGACTATATCCGATGGAAAAGCGAAATTTACATCATATTTAAAACTGTTGTTTCCATTCAACTTTAGTCAAATCTGCGTAAACGTTAATCAATTCAGCTATTTGACTTATTAGTCCCAGCCGATTATTACGAATTTGTTCATTGTCAGCCATAACCATATTATTCTCAAAAAAATCATTAATTGGATCTGTAAATGCCGCTAACGTACTAATTGCTTTTTCTGCTTGGTGCGTTGCGTTTGCTTCATTAAATATCGGTGCTAATTCACAGTACTGCTGATATAAGGATTCTTCTGATCCAGTTTCGAATAAGGATGGCCTTACTTCTGTTGTATTTTCTGCTTTCTTTGATAAATTAAGAACTCGCAGTAATGCTTCGTTGACTATTTTAAATGCATCCTGATTTCGCTTATCTGTAAGTACCCGCGCCTTCTCAATGGCATAATGAAAAACGCCAATTTGCTTTTCTATTACAGCTTCGACTATATCAGACTCAATCTGATTCAGCCTCATTACATGCTTTGCCCTAAGCTGGAAGAATTCTACCAGATTCTGCGTTATTTTTCTTTCCTCATTTTGCTCGATATCCAGCGTTTGAAATACCTCTCGCGCGATTGCTAGTAGTTCCTCTAGTGTAATATTCCATTTACTTTTTTCAAGAATTCTTAAAATACCGATTGCCTGCCGTCTTAGTCCATACGGATCCTGTGAACCTGTAGGAATGAGCCCGATTGAAAAACATCCTACAATGGTATCTAACTTATCCGCTACACTAACGATCGATCCTTCGAGCGTATTTGGAAGTGGATCGTCAGATTGCAAAGGCAGATAATGTTCACGTACAGCTGATGCCACATTTTTGTCTTCATTATGATGAAGGGCATATTTTTCACCAATTAAACCCTGAAGATTAGTAAATTCATTTACCATATTTGTTGCTAAATCAAATTTGCAAATTTCTGCTGCACGAATAGAGCGCTCAAGTATCCCCTGATCGGTATGCAGCGCTTTCGCTATTTTAGAAGCTATTGTCTGTACGCGATTAACTTTATCTGTAATCGTACCAAGCTTCTCCTGGAAAACGATCCGCTTTAAATTTTCCTGATAATAATCAATAGTATGTTTTTTATCTTCTTCAAAGAAAAACTCTGCATCAGACAATCGTGCATGAATAACTTTTTCATTTCCCTTAGCTACTGTTTCAATATGTTCATTATTGCCATTTCTTACACCAATAAACGAAGCAGCAAGATTTCCCTCAACGGACTTTATTGGAAAATAACGCTGATGCACCTTCATTGAAGTTATTAATACTTCACTCGGCAGCTGTAAGAAAGAGTTTTCAAATGAGCCTACAAAAACAGTAGGATATTCAACTAAATTCTTAACCTCCTGCAGTAAATCATCATCAACAATCACATTAAAGTGATGATTATTTTCAATAGTTTTGATTTGGTCAACGATCATATCGGAGCGCTCTTTTGAATTAACGATTACAAACTCATCTTTTAAAGCCTTCTGATAGCTAGCTGCTGACGAAAGAGTAATTTCTTTGCCTAAAAAACGATGGCCGAACGTTTTATTATCTGTTTTCACGTCAGTAATTTCAAATGGTACAACCTTATCCCCATATAATGCAACTAGCCACCTTATCGGTCGAGCATACCGCATGGATTTAGTTGACCATCGCATATTTTTAGGGAATTGAACAGATTCAATTATCGAGTGAAATGTTGAAAGTAATTCAAACGTATTTTTACCTTCGATGCGTTTTTGCACAAAAATATATTCTGTTCCCTTTATTTCCTTTGTGTATAAATCATCAATTGATTTACCTTGACCTTTTGTAAAGCCAATTGCTGCTTTCGTCCAGCTTCCATCCTGGTCCTGTGCTATTTTCATTGCTGGTCCTTTGGCTTCCTCATCAATTGTCTGCTGTGAGTCAGCTATTCCTTTAATAAGAACTGCAATACGTCTTGGTGTAGAAAAAGATTCAATTGCATGGAAAGAAAGGCGCAAGTCTTGTAACCATTTTTCGGTTTTATTCTTTAATTGGTTTTCTGCATCGTCGATAAACCGGGCTGGTAATTCTTCTAATCCTATTTCAAATAATACATCATTGGACATTTACAATTCCTCCTTTTCAAGCAATGGAAATCCAAGTTTTTCACGTTCGGCAACATATGTTTTCGCTATCGTTCTAGCCAGATTTCTTATTCTTCCAATATAACCTGTTCGTTCCGTGACAGATATTACACCTTTAGCATCTAATAAATTAAATGTGTGCGAGCATTTCAATACATAGTCATAAGCCGGGAAGACCAGACCTTTATTCATAATTGTTTTTGCTTCCTCTTCATACATTGCAAATAATTCAAATAGCATATCAGTATTCGATTCCTCGAACGTATATACAGAATGCTCATATTCTGGCTGGAGGAAAATATCTTTAACTGTTACACCTTTCGTCCACTCTAAATCAAATACATCTTCTTTATCCTGAACATAGGAAGCCAGTCGTTCCAGGCCATATGTCAACTCAACTGTTACCGGGTTTGCTTCTAGCCCGCCAATTTGCTGAAAATATGTAAACTGTGTAATTTCCATCCCATCTAGCCATACTTCCCATCCTAAACCTGCAGCACCAAGAGTTGGGTTCTCCCAGTTATCTTCCACAAACCGGATATCATGCTTTAATGGATCAATCCCTAAACCTTTTAACGATTCAAGATATAAATCTTGAATATTATCCGGAGATGGTTTCATAATTACCTGGAATTGATGATGCTGATACAATCTATTAGGATTCTTTCCGTATCTTCCATCTGCTGGTCTTCTAGAAGGTTCAACATAAGCAACATTCCAAGGTTCTGGCCCTAGGCTACGTAATAATGTCATTGGCGACATTGTACCTGCCCCTTTTTCTACATCGTATGCCTGCATAAGGATACAATTTTGCTCAGACCAATATGTTTGTAGAGATAATATCATCTGTTGAATATTCATAATATCTTCCTTTCTTTTTTCTGGAACTGAACTCCAGTAATAACAAAAAGTCCGTCCCTATGCCAAATTAATCGGCATAGGGACGGACTTAAGATCCGCGGTTCCACCCTATTTGCTCTATTAGAGCCACTTTATTTCATTTGCTTAGGAGTGCCTTTCCCAATCGCTCTATTACCTGGCTCACACTTTTCCAGACTCGCTTTTATAGATAACAAAAGGTACTTTTCTCCCTCATAGCAATCAGTCACATTAAGATATGAACAAATCATAATCCATCAGGATACAATTTGTCAATCAGCAATTTTATTTTAATTTATCTAATTGCTTTAAAAACTTTTTTGATTTCAAAAAATATCCGCCATATTGGTCATAATATGCGTCTAATATATTTCGAAGCAACTTTTTGTTATGTTCTTTAATTGTAATCGTTCCAACCTGCTCTAACCCAACCTCCAGCAGAATGCGAAGCAGTTTAACAATTGATTTTGGTAAAGCGATGCTATGAGGATCAATGGTTGTACAACGATTACATAAGAGACCGCCTTCCGAAATTGAAAAATGGATAAGCTCTTCATCGCGGTGACAGTTAACGCACTTGTCAACAGTTGGGGCAAAGCCACCTTTTTTATACATTTTAAGTTCGTACATCATTATTGGAATATCTGCATCTTCCTTTTCGGAGATCCAATCAAGCGTTTTGGTAAGCTGGTCATAAAGATAATAGTCAGGTTCGTTTGCATCTAATAATTTATCAGTCAATTCCACCACAAAGGCTGTTAATGCTGTTTTTATTATATCTTCTCTAATTTTACGATTTGAGTCGACGACCTCACCTTGCTGTATCGTACTTAATCCTTTATTTACATAAACAAAAAATTCTCCACGTATAAATGGCTGTGTGACAGCAGACATTCTACTTTTGGTTTTTTTGGCTCCCCTGGCCAATGCAGAAAATTTGCCTATTTTTTTACTGAAAATAGTAACTAATTTATGTGTTTCTCCATAATCCTGTGTTTTGATAACAATTCCTTCTATTTTCTCAAGCACACAGACTCACCTTGACTTTCCGGTATTACGTATCTATTACATTTTTGTATTTATTTCATCATTTACTTCATTTTCATTCTGCGCGGAAGTCTCTATACTTGAATCACTTTCTAACTCTTTCCATAGTAAATAGGTTTCAATGTTTCCTGTATGACTAAATAATTTCCAGGTTAAGTCGTTCACAAGAAACCCCACCTTTCTTTTAATATGTTGATTAAGTACTTATTAGTAGTTTGACCACACATTCATAAAGCATGATATATAAATATTACCATGTTTAATATTCATCACTTCTGAATCCGAATTCCCTGAGTTGGGTTTGTTTATTTCGCCAATCCTTCTGAACCTTTATCCATAGTTCTAAATACACTTTAGAACCCAGTAGCGACTCAATGTCTTTTCTTGCACTCTTACCTATATTTTTCAACATACTTCCTTGCTTACCAATTAATATTCCTTTTTGCGTTTTCCGTTCGGTAACAATAGTTGCTTGAATAAAGATTGCGTTCGATTCCCTTGTTTCAATATTTTCAATAACAACTGCGATGGAATGCGGGATTTCCTCATGTGTTAACTGCAAAACTTTCTCCCGAATTAATTCTCCAATAATAAACCTTTCCGGGTGGTCTGTAACTTGATCTTCTGGATAATACTGTGGTCCTTCAGGTAACTTTTCTTTTATTACATCTAATAAATGATTTACATTATTACCTGATAGCGCAGAAATTGGAATAATTTCTTCAAAATCATACATGTCATTATACTTTTTTATAAGTGGGAATAATTCATCAGGGTGTATTAAGTCGATTTTATTAATAATTAAATATACCGGACGATTTACTTCCTGCAAACGATCAATAATATATTGATCTCCTCTTCCATAACCTTCTTTTGCGTTTATCATAAATAAAATTGCGTCGACTTCATTAAGCGTATTTTCTGCAATTTTAACCATAAAGTCACCAAGTCGGTGTTTTGGTTTATGAATACCAGGAGTATCTATGAAAACTAGCTGTGAATCTTCTTCTGTAAGAACACCCTGTATTTTATTTCTTGTTGTTTGTGGCTTATCGCTCATAATTGCAATTTTTTGGCCGATAACTCTATTCATAAACGTTGATTTCCCAACATTTGGTCGCCCAATTATAGCTATAAAACCTGATTTAAATGCGTTAGTCATGTCTTTTCCTCCGAAGCAAATTATTTCTCTATCTTTGTTCATAATACTATAAAACCTATCTACTTTCACGTATTCGACAAAACATCCGAAAAGAAAATCCTCTCAGGCAAATTTTGACATAGTATCGCCACCATAACTAAAGACCAAAAAAACCTGTCTATATTCAGACAAGTTCTTAAATACCTGGCTTATTGCCATGTCTTAATGACAAAATCATTAGTTACGGTTATGCAGTAAGAAAGGATTTATACTTTCTGACCTTCTTAGAAAAACTAGGCATTTGCCACGACCTTAGCTTTCCTTATGTGTGAATGAGTAATTGATAGACTTTTGGTATGAATACGATGCACCCAATTATAAAAGCCAGGCAAGCTGAGAGCAAAACTGCTCCGGCTGCTATATCCTTTATAATTTTAGCTGACGGGTGCATTTCGGGTCTTAAATAATCGATTAGCCTTTCAATAGCTGAGTTTGTTGTTTCAGCAACCAGAACAATTCCTATAACCAGCAGGATGATCATCCACTCTATGCTGGAAAGCTCGACTAAGATTCCGAGTATACAGGCTAGAACAGCAGCAATTAAATGGAGACGAAAATTACGTTCATTTTTGATTACTTCTATTAAACCTGCCATGGCAAAGGAAAAACCAATCGACTTCTTCTTTCGTTTATCTTCTGAGCTCGAACGCATTTAAGATTTCCTCTTGTTTTTGAAACATATTCTTTTCATCTTCATCAGTCATGTGGTCATACCCGAGCAAATGAAGAAATCCATGAATAGTTAAAAAGCCAAGTTCACGTTCAAAAGTATGATTGTAGTCTGCTGCTTGCTGCTCAGCCCGTTCAACCGAAATAACAATGTCTCCCAGTATCAAAGGCATGTCTTCCCCAACAATATTCATTTCATCCTCCATCGTTTCCTGCAAAGCAAATGATATGACATCTGTAGGCTTGTCCTGCTGTCGGTAATTACGATTAAGTTCTTGTATTTCATTATTTGTTACAAAATTCACTGATACTTCAGCTTCCTGTGTAATACCTTCCTTTTCAGCTGCAAAGATTAATAACCGCTGAAGGATGTCAATATAATCACTTGTAACCTTATTTGTTTTGTCATGAAAATCAATATACATTTATTTTGCCTCCTTAGTTGGGTACTGAATTCTTGAGTGAAAAATTCCTTTTAACGACCTGCATACGGTTTTATTAATTTCTTTAAGTTCTTTAAGCGTTAATGGTGAGTCGTCTAATTGCCCATCCATTAAACGGTCGTCAATAATGGAAGCAACAATTTCTTCAATTTTTTCTTCGGTTGGTTCTTTTAATGAACGAACTGCCGCTTCGACCGAATCACAAATACACACAATAGCAGCTTCTTTCGATTGCGGCTTTGGACCTGGATACCGAAAGGATTTTTCATTCACAAACTTGTTATTTTCTTTCTCTTTGTAATAAAAGAATTTAAGCAAGGTAGTACCGTGGTGTTCTTTAGCGATATCGATTATTTCCTTTGGGAATTTATGCTTTTTTAACGTCTCGGCGCCATTATACGGATGGTTAATAATAATTTCTGCACTTTGTTTCGGTTTAATTGTATCATGAGGATTTTTTATTGAAAGTTGATTTTCAATAAAAAAATGTGATCGTTCTGTTTTTCCCAGGTCATGATAATATGCTCCAACTCTAGCCAGAAGACCATTTGCTCCAATTGCATCACAAGCTGTTTCGCTCAAATTGGCTACCATTATAGAGTGATGATAGGTACCTGGTGCTTCCGTCAGGATTTTTCTTAATAATGGCTGATTTGGACTGGCGAGAGTTAACAACTTACTGTCTGATAATATCCCTAAACCAGTTTCGAAAAAAGGAAGTAAGCCGATTGTAAATACCACCGCTAATATAGCGGAAGAAAATCCAAGGCTAGTTTGCATCAGTAAATCGCTTACCGTATATTTTTCAAAAGATAAAAATAAAAATACAAGTACTGCCAGTATGTTAACAATACTCATTCCAATTCCCGCTTTTAATATAGCCAGACGGTCTTTCATATTCATTAAAAAGATGATCGCTGCCAGCTGAGATAAAAAGAGGTAAATTCCTGCCTCAATATTTAAAGATCCTGGTATCTGGCTATTAAATAGTATACTCCCAAGAATCGAGTATACCCCGGCAAGTACAATTGCGAACCGTTCATTTATCAGTATTTTCAGAAGTAGTACGCCAGATGCTACCGGCACAACAAAGAATAAATGATTGTCTTGCGTAGTGTATAAACTAACAACTTTTAACATTGAAACAACTATGAAGCTAATAATTAATAATGAGGCTAGCTTCCCCTTATCAATTTGGTTTTGTTTAGACAATTGATTAACTTCATACGCAATGATTCCAATGATTAGAGAGATTAATAAAGCTAGTCCGATAACAGGGAAAATATTTCCTTGTTTGTTTAAAAGGCCAACAAGTTTTAACTCCTCATATAATTCATTCGTAATCGTTTGACCTTCTCGAACTATTATCTCGCCGGCACGAATCATGACAGGATTAACATTATTTGCTGCTTCTTTTCTTGCATTCAACGTCTTTTCCACATCATAAAATGAATTTTCCACTACAGCAAAATCGCTTAACGTGATTAGCGCTTCCCTGACTTCTGTGTCCAGCTTAGAATAGGTTAGTGCTTCTTTCACTTCATTTGTAGCACTTTGAAGGTTTTCCAATCGTACTCCATTGGTAAGAACTTCTTTCACGATGTTACTAAATACTTTTTTACCTTTCACACGCTCTTCTGGTGTAGCTTCAACTAACCGCAGCAGGACTCCATTATCAATTGAGCTGACTATTTCGGGTGATAAAATTTGTTGAAGTGTTTGTACTTTCTCCTGGCTGCTTAAAATATAGTCTTCTTCGGGTTTTTCACCATCCACTGGTTTCATCTCTTCAACCTTAGAAATTGCGTCAAATATTTCATTTATGTAATAAATCTGTTCCTCATTAATTTCTTGCGAAACATTATAACGATCTTCAACGGATTGAACGGTTTCCCGTGTTTTACGTTGTGTTTCCAATTCATTTTCAATTGTAATTGGAGAACGTATTACCTCTTTTGAAATGCTGAATCGTTCTATATCATATGTTTCAGTAAATACATTATTTAAGGCCATGAGGAAGAAGAGGGCTCCTAAGATTAACATAGGAACAACTAGTGAAATCCATTTAGATTTCAGAGCAGCAAGCGATTTAAATATATTTCGCAACTTCATTTCTATTTCACCTCAGATTGTGGAAAAAATAAGCCCTCATTAACAAACTTGGGGCTTATTTAGACGTTCAAGATCTGTATTTTATTTATCATATGCTTCAATTATTCGTTGCACCAATGGATGCCTAACAACATCAGTTCCCGTTAAGTGGATAAATTTAATTCCTTTTACACTGGTTAACAATTGATCTGCACTGCGTAATCCGGAATTTACTCCTTT
The DNA here is from genome assembly GCF_050574275.1 of Virgibacillus flavescens. Taxonomy (GTDB): domain Bacteria; phylum Bacillota; class Bacilli; order Bacillales; family Amphibacillaceae; genus Virgibacillus_F; species Virgibacillus_F flavescens. The sequence goes on along the minus strand of NZ_CP192260.1, from coordinate 2,193,495 downwards.
TGGTAGATCAACTTGGGTAACATCACCGGTTACAACCATCTTAGACCCAAATCCAAGGCGGGTCAGAAACATTTTCATTTGTGCTGGAGTTGTATTCTGAGCTTCATCCAAAATAACAAATGCATCGTCAAGTGTTCGTCCTCTCATGTACGCTAAGGGTGCTATCTCAATGGTCTCACGTTCAATCAGACGTACAGTTTGTTCTACACCTAAAACATCGTGCAACGCATCGTATAGTGGGCGAAGATAAGGGTCAACTTTCTCCTTTAAGTCACCCGGGAGGAAACCTAAGCTTTCCCCAGCTTCTACAGCTGGCCGAGTTAAAATAATCTTCTTTACCATCCCGTTTTTCAAAGCATGTACAGCCATTACTACTGCTAAATACGTTTTCCCAGTACCGGCAGGACCGATACCAAAAACGAGATCATTTGTTTTAATGGCAGCAATGTATTTTTTTTGACCAAGTGTTTTTACTCGAATCGGCTTACCTTTTACGTTCTTTGTTATTTCATCTTCAAACAACGTTTCAAATTGATTGATTTTTCCTTCTTTTGCAAGTTCTATTGCGTAAACGACGTCACGCTCAGCTATCGTTAAACCCTTCTGAATAATCGTCAATAAGGATAGTAAAATCTCTTGTGCTAGACCAATCGATTCTTCTGTACCGGAAACACTTACTTTCTCTCCACGAGTTACAATTGAGACATCCAGTTTGTCTTCAATTTGTTTCAAGTTTTTATCGTTCGTTCCAAATAAGGACAAAGCTTCATTTGTATTGGTTAAATGTAAATCAATCGTATTTAAGTTAGTTGACATAATCAATCTCCTTGATTTATAGGTACGGATTTGGCAATATTCTCTTTAACTGTCAAATATAAGATTAATTTTACTTTACCATTATGAGAACTTTCATGCAAAACTTTTTCAGAAATAACTTCTGCATCTTTATCAAGCCGCAACAATAATTCGTTCTTAGCCTGCTGGATACCAATATCGATTGCTCTATCCTCTGATCGCTTTTCTTTTCTATACGTTTTTTCATGCCTAACGGATTCAATTATTTTAATGGGCAGTTCCCATTTGAAGAAATGTATCGGATTTTTATTAATATCCTCTTGCACATGTTCGAATTCACTTTTCCCAAAGCCCCAATAAGGGATCTGAAGATTTCCCAGACCGACATAAAATTTTTTGTCTTTTTCTCCAGTCAATTCCTGGTATTCTGCTTCAAGGGGTATGGTTACCGATACCTCGTACCATGTTTTCGCGACAATTTCACCCTTAGCTTCGACTAATTCTGGTTTCTTTTTATTGTCACTAATATTTCCAGAAACCAGTAAATCACCCGGATTAACAAAATCATTGACTTTCACTTTTGGCATTCCTTTGGAAATATAAACGTAACTAACTACACCTTTTTTCGTTGCAACTAAGTTACTTGGTCCGTTTACTTTATTCTTTTTTACTATTGTTTTTTCTACCACTTCGATTTTATAGGTTGTCCCCTTTTTTTCCACACCAACCCAAAGAAGTTCTGGAATATCATGAAGTAATTTCTGTTGAATTGTACTGGGAGAATCAAGAGAAAACCCTAAAGCACCTGTATGAACACCGTACGTATTTAATTGCTTCGTTATTTTTTTTTCGATATCCTTTGGGACACCGTTTATCTTAATGTCCCAAATTATATTAGATAAATACAAAATTAATAGCAGACAGACTCCTATACTAATAATGAATTCCTTTCTAATTATAAGTTTTTTAAACAGAATTGGTATTCCATATTTATGTTTAACCGTTATGGTATATGGCGGATCATCCGTAGATACCATAAGCTTTTGAAAGTCCTTTAATCTAACGTTTGCTTGGCAGGACTTGTGTGTGATCTTTTTTACATTCCAAACTATAATACCCTGATCAGCGCATTGCTGCAGATAGATCTCTGGCTTGTCTCCCTCAATTAAAATAGATACATATCCTGTTATAAAAGCTCCCTGTATCAGTTTCATTGCTACCTCCTTTTTAGTTAGTAATATACGTTACATCATTAATTTTACCTTCCAGCAATAGCTCCCGTGGTAACATCATTTTCAGAACAAAGCCTGAGCCTGATATTTTAATCAGTCCAGTTCCTGTTTTCAGAGTAAGTTCCGTATCAGAATAAACGACTAACCCTTTATGATTTTCTATATACACATGAAGTTGACCTAAAATTGTAACTCGTGGCAAATCAGAAACTATATCAGAAGGAAGCGCAAATTGATTCATTACCCAAGGCAGGATTCGTTGAAGTTTTTTTGTCAAAGGTGCTACCTCCTCTCCCATTCATATTTATGAATAAAAGGTATAAATAAGAACACAAAAAAGCCTTCTAAGGTATTTGAGTATAGAACTCATACCTAGAAGGCTTTTCAAGTGATTATTTTCTTCTTTGACCGGTTACGCTCTTATATGGCTTAGTAGCTCTTGGTGGCCCTAATACCTCATTCATGATGATGCCGTTAAGTAAGCCCTGTTTCGTCAAATTATGGCTTATTTGCTTTTTTAAATGACTGTTTTTAGGTGTTCGCTGTGTTGGAGCATTCAATTTACGATTGGGCAATGCATCATGAATACCAATCTCAACTGAATCACTTGTGTCAGTTTGTTCATCTCTAGCTATTGTTGAAGAAGCATAACTTTGGGATTCATAAGGCACTTCCTCATATGCAGTCCTCTCTTCGCGATCCTGTGAAGTTTGGTTTGCTTTAGGTGCAGCATATGGTTTGTTTGAATCTTGTTCTTTTGCATTCTTATCTTTAAAAAATCCCAAAACACCACCGACAATTGCCAATAATACCAGGATATTACCGAACAGCGTGTCAAAAATTGCTTCCATTTATATCCCTCCTGAAATCAATTGACAGCTATTAATTTTGGTTATCATCATTATTTTCATCTGAAAGTTTGCCAATTGTATCACGCATATCTGTATCAGCATCAATATTTTTATAATTCATATAATCCATGACACCCATATTTCCAGAACGTAATGCTTCTGCAAGTGCTTTTGGTACTTCTGCTTCTGCTTCCACAACATGTGCACGCATTTCCTGTACTCGTGCAACCATTTCCTGCTCCTGCGCGACAGCCATTGCACGTCTTTCCTCTGCTTTAGCTTGAGCAATACTCTTATCTGCCTGAGCTTGATCAGTTTGAAGAATTGCGCCAATGTTTTTACCAATATTAATATCTTCAATATCAATTGAGAGGATTTCAAATGCAGTACCCGCATCTAAACCTCTATCCAGCACTGTTCGTGAAATGCTGTCAGGATTTTCTAAAACTTTTGCATGTGTATTTGAACTACCAATTGTACTTACAATTCCTTCACCAACACGAGCGATAATGGTATCTTCTCCAGCTCCACCAACTAGACGGTCGATGTTTGCACGCACGGTTATTCGTGCCTTTGCTTTCACTTCAATACCGTCCATTGCAATACCAGCTATAAATGGTGTATCGATTACTTTCGGGTTTACACTCATTTGAACAGCCTCTAATACGTCTCTACCAGCAAGATCAATAGCGGCCCCTCGTTCAAACTTTAATTCGATATTTGCACGATGCGCAGCAATTAGTGCATTAACAACTCTATCAACGTTACCACCAGCTAAATAGTGACTTTCTAATTGATTCGTAGTTATATCCAACCCAGCTTTATACGCTTTAATAAGAGGGTTAATAACACGTGATGGTACAACTCGACGCAAACGCATACCAACTAATGTAAAAATGCCAACTTTCACGCCAGCAGCCAATGCACTAATCCATAGCATTACTGGAATAAAAGTAAACAAAACAACAACAGCAATTAATATAATACCGATAATAATTAATGGTAAAAAGTCTTCAAACATCATTTTTCATTCCTCCAAATTTATATTAAATTTCTCTAACTACAATTCTCGAACCTTCCACCTTCACTATTTTTACATCTTTGTCTATCTGGATAAACCTACCTTCTGATACCACATCGAGTCGTTCTGTATCAAACTTCGCTGTACCGGACGGACGTAATGGTGTCAATGTTGTTCCCTCAAGACCAATTAATTCCAAACGATTAACAGTGGAAACGTAACCAAGCTCAGTAGAAGTTTTGTCCTTTAGTATTATGTGCCTAAAAACACCTTTTTCCATACCAATAGTTCTAAACAGTAACACCGCGGCAATTAGTGATACCAGGAATGCTATTCCGATACTCATTGACATATGACCAAAGTCCTGACCAGACATAATCAAGGAAGTGACAACACACCCAATACCCAAAATGCCAATAATACCTCCCGGCACAAAAAACTCAGCTAAAATTAATATGATACCTAATATTAATAAAACTATGGCTTCCATCCCAGCGAGACCTGCCACAAAGTGACCGTAAAAGAATAATAACAAGGAAACTATACCGACAATTCCAGGTAAACCAAATCCAGGCGAAAACACTTCAATAATTAAGCCAAGGCTTGCAAGTGACAACAAGATTGGTATAACTATTGGGTTCGTTAAAAACCTTGCTAGTTTTTCGGAAAAAGTTGGATTCATTTCTACTACAGTAGCGTTTTGCAGACCCAGTTCATTTAAAAGTTCTACTCGATCTTCTACGATCCCCTCTGAGTACCCAACCTGAACAGCTGATTCTGGACCTAATGTTAAATACTCACCTTTAGGCGCTCCAAGATCGGGCAGATCAATCTCTGGGTCAGCCATTGCTGCTGCGTATAAGGGATCTCGGCCGTGGGATTCTGCAGCACTTTTCATGGCTGCTAGCCAAGCGGACTGTGCTTTTTTATTTGCAGCAGTTCCATCTTGATTAATTACTCCACTTGCACCCATCGTAGCATTCGGCTTCATATAAATTTCGTCAGTGTTCAACGCAATGTATGAACCAGCTGACAGCGCTTTATTAAGTACAAATGAAATGGTGGGAATTTCGATACCCTGAATTAATTCAGCGATTTCACTCGCTGCATCTACTCGTCCCCCCGGGGTATCAATTTCAAAAATAATGTAATCTGCACCTTCTGTCTCAGCAACTTTTGCTGCACGAGTTAGAAATGACTCCAGACCCTGCTCTACTGTATCCTCAATTGGTATTATGTATACTGACTCTCCTTCACCAGCAGCTTCAACAGATAATTGATTATTATATAATATTCCCAGAAATACAATAAAAAATAGGACTAGATATGTAATGAGTTTTTTGTACGGCAATGTAATCACCCCCTCCTATATTGTATAGTACGAATTAAACCATACATAAGTTTCACTTAATGCATATATCTTGATAGTATCACAAATAATTAAATAATGTTCGATTATATTACGTGATAGTTGTTAGAAAACTTGGCTTACCGCAAAGCCTTTGTAACACCTATACACTTTCTTAGCTGACAAATTAAAAACCCCTGTCAGTATGTGCACTGACAAGGGTAGTTTAATTTTAGTATAGTGATGTGTTAGTTACTTAAATGCTTAAGCACAAGTTTGTTAATACTTGAACCATCTGCCTTACCTTTAACTTTAGGCATAATCGCACTCATTACTTTACCCATCTCTTTTTTGGATGTTGCATTAACTTCTTGAATTGTGTTCTGAACAATTTCTTCAAGTTCCTGTTCAGATAACTGTTTAGGCATGTATGCTTGTAAAATATTGATTTCTACATCAAGCTTTGATACAAGATCTTCACGTCCAGCAGCCTTAAATTCTTGGAGGGAATCTTTTCTTTGCTTTAATTCTCTAGACAATACAGTTAATTCATCATCCTCAGATAACGTATCTTTACCTTGCTTAATTGTTTCATTCTGCAAGGAAGCTTTTACCATTCGAATGACTCCAAGCTTATCTTTATCTTTATCCTTCATAGCTTGTTTCATATCTGCATTTAACTGTTCTAGTAATGTCATGCTATTGCACCCTCTTTAGAATTTACGCTTTCTAGCAGCTTCCGATTTCAATTTACGCTTAACGCTTGGCTTTTCATAGTGTTCACGCTTACGATATTCTTGTAGTGTACCACTTTTTGACACACTTTTTTTAAATCGACGAAGAGCATCCTCTATAGACTCATTTTTACGAACGCGAGTTGTATTTGACATACTGATTTCCCTCCCTCCGAAGATAAAACAGGATTATTCAGGCGATGTGTATAACATGCCTTTACTAATTATAATATATTGTCACATACTGGTCAACTGCTTTTTACTGTTTTGACTATTAAATTGAAACACTTTTGATTTATCGATGATTACATCTCGTTCAAACTAGTTTAATAATCGGAAGAACCCTGTCTCCCTGCAAGTATTTCTATTCCTGCACTCGCACCGATTCGAGTTGCGCCAGCATTAATCATAGCTTCTGTCGTCTCTAGGTCGCGGACTCCTCCAGATGCTTTAATACCCATATCAGGACCAACAGTTTTACGCATTAATGAAATATCTTCAACTGTTGCACCACCACCTGAGAAACCTGTTGAAGTTTTTACAAAGTCAGCACCAGCTGCTTTGGCAAGCTTACATGCACGAATTTTTTCATCGTTCGATAGTAAAGATGTTTCGATAATTACTTTTACAATCGCTTTTTCTTTTGCAGCTGCAACTACTTCCTTTATATCCTGTTCAACGAATGAATCATTTTTTGATTTAAGTGCCCCAACATTAATTACCATATCAATTTCAGTGGCACCATGATCAATTGCATTTTTAGTTTCAAAAACTTTCGTATCTGTTGTGCTTGATCCAAGTGGAAATCCAATTACTGTACAAACCTTTACACTTGTTTCTTTTAGTTCATTAAAGCAATGCTCAACCCAAAATGGATTTACACATACTGATGCAAATTTATATTCTTTTGCTTCTGCAATAATGCTGTTTATTTTTTCTAATGTTGTGTCCGGCTTTAATTGTGTGTGGTCAATATACTTTGCAAGATCTTTTGTCATATATAACGCCCTCTCGTTTAAGTTGTTCGTACCTCTTGAATATAATAGCATTATTGAACACAAATTGCTAAATTTAAAACAAACCTGGCAAATTAATGCCAAGTTTGTTAAGTTATATTATCTTAGAATTTGGTTCTACATCCATAATTCGAACGAACGTGCCATCATTGTATGGATAACCTGCTTTCGTAATTTTCACTCGAACTATTTTGCCAATCATTTCGTCGGTTCCAGCAAAACGAACTTTTAAATAGTTGTCCGAGTACCCTATTAAGATATTCGAATTCTCTTCGTCTTTGGAACGTTCTTCTGGTATAACCTCTACCACTTCATTCTCAAAGTTTGAAGCGTATTCTTTAGCTAACTGATCAGATAAATCAATTAGTTGATGAACACGCTTATTTTTAGTTTCATCATCAATTTGATTTTTCATTTTGGCAGCAGGAGTGCCTGTTCGTTGAGAATATGGAAATACATGCAATTCAGAGTAACCGACTTTTTTAATAAATTCATAGGTTTCCATAAACTCTTCGTCCGTTTCTCCAGGGAAGCCTACAATTACATCTGATGTAATAGCTAAACCAGGTAAAGCTTTCTTAATTTTTTCGACCTTTTGATAATAAAATTCACTTGTATATTTACGACGCATGCGATCTAATACTGTATCAGATCCTGCCTGTAATGGAACGTGTAAATGACGTACTATTTTTTCTGATTTATCAAGAACGTCAATCACTTCATCCGTAATTTGACTTGCTTCAATAGATGAAATTCGAATTCGTTTTAATCCAGCAACTTCCGTTTCAAGCGTAAGTAGTAGCTTAGCGAAATTATAATCCTGCATATCTTCCCCATAACCAGCAGTGTGGATCCCGGTTAAGACAATTTCTTTATAACCAGCATCGACCAGCTGTTGTGCTTGTGTCACCACATCTTTTGGATCACGGGAACGTAATAGACCACGTGACCAAGGAATAATACAAAATGTACAGAAGTTGTTGCAGCCCTCCTGAATTTTTAGTGAAGCACGAGTTCTATCCGTGAATTCAGGCACATCCATCTCTTCAAACACACGGTTTTTCATAATGTTCTCTACACCATTTACTGGCTCACGAGTTTCTAAATGTTCTTCAATATATCCAATCATTTTCTTACGGTTTTGTGTTCCAACTACTACGTCAACACCAGGTATTTCCATTATTTCACCTGGAGATGTTTGAGCATAACAACCTGTAACGCATACAACCGCTTCCGGATTTTTCCTGACAGCGCGTCGAATCGTTTGTCTGCTTTTCTTATCTCCGGTATTTGTAACTGTACATGTGTTAATAACATAAACATCTGCCTGGCGATCGAAGTCAACACGTTCATAATCCTGCGCTTTGAACATGTTCCAGATACCTTCTGTTTCATAGTGATTCACTTTACAACCTAATGTATGAAAGGCTACTGTTGGCATTACTGGCACCCCAATTCTTCTAATTGATAAGATATACTTGCTAATACATATAACGAAGCAGTTTCAGTTCGCAGTATCCTTGGACCCAATCGAACAGATTTGAAGTTATTTTCTTTTAATAATGAAACTTCCATATCAGAAAATCCACCTTCAGGGCCAATGCAAACGATTATTCGTTGGTCCGATTTTAATTGGTTAATAACTGAAGCAAAAGAGACAAATTCTTTTGTTTTCGCCTCTTCCTCGTAAGCAAAAATTTTCACATCATACTCTTTGCTCTCCGCAATTAATTGTTCAATTTTCATAACTGGAGTAACATCCGGAATACGATTTCGATGGCTTTGTTCACTGGCTTCTTTAACAATTTTAGCAAACCTGAACATTTTTTTCGATGCTTTTTTTTCGTCCCATTTAACGATAGATCTATCTGCAGAAAAAGGAATGAACTTGAATGCACCAAGTTCTGTTCCTTTTTGTAAAACATGTTCTAACTTATCGCCTTTAGGCAACCCTTGTGCAATAGTTACAGATACAGGCAGCTCCACGGACTCTTCGATGCTTTCCAGAATTAAAACTGAAACTCGTTCCTGCTCTAGGGATGTTATTTCACCGAGTACCGCATAACCATTCGGATGATTACATATCAGCTTATCCCCGGTGTTACCTCGCATAACTCGAGTAATATGATGTGCATCGTCCCCTGAAATGATTAAATTGTTATTTTCCCACTGATCTTCCGGGACAAAATAACGTTGCATTCGCAACACCTACTTCTTTCATTAACTGCACTTTCTGCAGATCTAAAAGTCTATTCATTATTTCTGTTACCGGACACTTTCACTTTTCTTCGCAACTATAGAAACCCAGTCTTCCATTTCGTTAACTTCAATAATTGTAAAACCATTTTGCTGTAACTCCGTTTTGACTAATTCTTTTTTAGCCTGAATTATTCCAGAAGTAATAAATAATCCATTTTCTTTTAAATTATCCCATGCCTCTTTTACAAAACGTACAATAATCTCAGCTAATATATTGGATACAATTAAATCCGCTTGTTTGTTGACATTATCCAGCAAATTGTTTTGCTTCGTTGTAATTTGTTTGTCCACTTTATTCAGTTTAGCGTTTAGTTTAGTGCTTTTAACCGCAATTTCGTCCAGATCATAAGCATAAACGTCTTTTGCACCAAGCAAAACAGAAGCGATACTTAGAACACCAGAACCACAGCCCACATCAATTACTTTATCGTCTTCTTTTATAAAGCGTTCAATTCCCTGAATACTTAATACAGTAGTAGGGTGTGTACCCGTTCCAAACGCCATTCCGGGATCTAATTCGAGAACTATTTCTTCATCGGATACTGGTGTGTAGTCTTCCCAAGTTGGTGTAATTGTAATTTTACCTGATATCTTGACAGGCTTATAGTATTTCTTCCAGGCAGTTGCCCATTCTTCTTCATTAATTTCACTTAATGTAATTGTGTTTCTGCCTAAATCGATATCGTATAACAATAAGTTGTTTATCGCTTGTTTAATCTCGTCCACAGTTTCGCCGAGAAAACTATTCATTGGTAGGTAAGCTTTTATATAAACACCCTCTTCAGGGTATTCATCTTTATTTAGTTCATAAATTTCGCCAAACTTATCTTCCCGTTCTGTAATTAAATCTAAAGGATCTTCAATCACTACGCCACTAGAACCAGTTTCATGAAGTATATTCGAAATTGGTTCTATTGCTTCGTTAGTTGTATGCACGCAAATTTCCGACCATTTCAATTAGATCCACTCATTTCTTAGAAAATATGTAAACGGTGTTAGTACTAACACCGTTATTCACCTTTAAAAGCTTTTTTGAAACGCTGGAAAAATGATCCGTCCTGTTCCTCGAGCGATTTATTACCTTCAATGTCATTGAATTCTCTCATTAGCTCTCTTTGACGGTCTGATAATTTAGAAGGCGTAATAACTCTAACTTTAATATGCTGATCACCTTGCCCATACCCTCGAACATTAGGCGCACCTTTTCCTTTTAAACGAAAAGTTTTACCTGTTTGTGTTCCAGCGGGAATTTTCAGCATAACTTTACCGTGGACAGTAGGAACTTCCATTTCATCGCCTAAGGAAGCTTGTGCAAAGGTAAGTGGCAGCTCACAATATATGTGGTCCCCTTCACGCTCGAAAAATTCGTGTGGTTTAATCTGAATTACGACATATAAATCGCCGGATGGTCCACCATTTATCCCAGCTTCACCTTTACCTGGAACCCGAATCTGCTGACCTTCATCTATACCCGCAGGAATTGAGATGTGGATTTTTTTATTTTTTTGTACTCTGCCAGTACCGCTACATGTAGTACATTTTTCCGGAATCTCTTTCCCAGTTCCACTACAATAATGACACACTCGCTTATTAACAACACGCCCAAACGGTGTGTTCTGTTCGGTGTTTAATTGTCCCGAACCATTACAGTGAGAACATGTATTTACTTTCGTACCAGGCTTCGCACCTGATCCTGAACACGTATCACATGTCTCTTCTTTTGGAATAGTAACATCCGTTTCTTTTCCAAATATAGCCTCTTCAAAGCCTAATGTCATTGCATACTGTAAATCAGAACCTTGTTGGGGTGCATTTGGATCACGACGACGTCCACCACCGCCAAAGAACATATCAAATATATCTCCAAATCCTGAGAAGTCTTGCGCTCCCCCACCGAATCCTTGACTTTGTGGACCTGAGTGACCGAACTGATCGTATTGAGCGCGTTTTTGTTCGTCACTAAGCACTTCGTATGCTTCTTTTGCTTCTTTAAATTTATCTGCAGAATCTTCTTCTTTATTTACATCTGGATGAAACTTTCGTGCTAATTTACGGTAAGACTTTTTAATTTCATCTTTTGAAGCATCTTTACCTATTCCAAGCACATCATAATAATCACGTTTACTCACTTGTAATTCACTCTCCCGAACTATTGCATAAATTTTATCATATCATTTTTCAAGTAAAAAAGCCAAAGCCAAGGAAATCCTGACTTTGACTTTTGGATTATACTTATTATTTTTTATCTTCGTTATCTTTATCTTCTTCGTTCACTTCTTCATAATCTGCATCTTCTACATCATCAGCTTTCGCATCAGCTCCGCCTTCTTCTCCTTGTTGAGCTTCTGCATCCTGCTGCATTTGCTCGTAAAGTTTAACGGATAATTGTTGAACCTGCTCTTGAAGTGCTTCTTTTTTAGCTTTAATTTCCTCTAAATCGTCAGACTCAATAGCAGTTTTCAACTCTTCTTTAGCAGCTTCTGCTTTCTCTTTCTCTTCATCAGAAACCTTTTCGCCTAAGTCTTTAATTGTTTTATCTGTTGTAAAGATAAGCTGATCAGCTTCATTGCGTAGTTCAATTTCTTCACGGCGTTTTTTATCACTTTCCGCATTTTCTTCCGCATCTTTAACCATCTTTTCAACTTCTTCATCAGATAAACCAGATGATGATTTGATTGTAATAGACTGCTCTTTGTTCGTTCCTAAGTCTTTCGCACGTACATTTACAATTCCGTTTGCATCGATATCAAAAGATACTTCGATTTGCGGAACTCCACGTGGTGCTGGTGGAATATCTGTTAACTGGAAACGGCCAAGTGTTTTGTTGTCAGTAGCCATCTCGCGTTCACCTTGTAATACGTGAATATCCACTGCAGTTTGGTTATCTGCTGCAGTTGAGAATGTCTGTGAATGACTAGTAGGAATTGTGGTATTACGTTCGATTAGTTTAGTCGTAACGCTTCCCATTGTTTCGATTCCTAGAGATAGCGGTGTAACATCTAATAACACAACGTCTTTCACATCACCTTGAAGTACTCCGCCTTGGATTGCTGCACCAAGTGCTACAACCTCGTCTGGGTTGACTCCTTGTGAAGGATCTTTTCCTGTTTCGCGTTTAATAGCTTCTTTTACAGCTGGAATACGTGTTGATCCACCGACTAGAATAACTTTATGGATCTTGCTTGAAGTTAATCCAGCATCTTTAAGTGCTTTTCGAGTAGGAACCATTGTGCGCTCTACAAGATCTGAAGATAACTCTTCGAATTTAGCACGCGTTAAATTCATTTCTAGGTGTAATGGACCTGCATCACCAGCAGTAATGAACGGTAAAGAAATTTGTGTTTGCGCAACACCAGAAAGATCTTTTTTAGCTTTTTCAGCTGCGTCTTTTAATCGCTGAGTTGCCATTTTGTCTTTTGAAAGATCAATTCCATTTTCTTTTTTAAATTCAGCTACCATGTGCTTGATAATTACTTCATCAAAGTCGTCACCACCAAGGCGATTATCACCAGCAGTTGAAACTACTTCAAATGTTCCGTCTCCAATATCAAGGATTGATACGTCAAACGTACCTCCACCCAAGTCATAAACAAGGATTGTCTGATCCTGGTCATCCTTATCAATACCATATGCTAATGCCGCTGCAGTTGGTTCGTTAATAATACGTTCTACTTCAAGACCAGCAATTTTACCAGCGTCTTTAGTAGCTTGACGTTCCGCGTCATTAAAATAAGCTGGAACTGTAATTACAGCTTTCTCAACTTTGTCACCTAAATAATCTTCTGCATATGACTTAATGTGCTGCAGGATTATAGCAGAAACTTCCTGTGGAGTATATTCTTTATCGTCAATCTTCACGCTATAGTCAGTACCCATATGACGCTTGATGGACTGAATAGTATTAGGGTTTGTTATAGCCTGTCTTTTAGCTACTTCCCCTACTTGACGTTCACCATTTTTAAATGCAACTACTGAAGGTGTTGTACGGTTTCCTTCCGGATTCGGAATAACTACCGCTTCTCCACCTTCCATTACTGATACACATGAATTTGTTGTTCCTAAATCAATACCAATTATTTTTCCCATTGTTCATTTCCTCCTTCACTTCTTTACCAAAATCAATTATTTATTTACTTTGACCATAGCTGGTCGAATTACACGATCATTAAGCATGTATCCTTTTTGCATTTCTTCAACTACTGTATTAGCTTCCAACTCTTCATCTTCAATTTGCATAACAGCGTGATGAAGATTAGGGTCAAATTCTTTCCCTACTGTTTCGATTTCCACTACGTTTTGTGATTGAAGCGCATCTTTTAACATTCGATAGACCATCGAAATTCCCTCTACAAAACTCTCTTGGGCTTCTGATACATCTACCTGAAGAGCACGCTCAAAGTTGTCTATAGCAGGAAGCAATTCATTTACTAAATCCTGTGATTTATATTTATTCGCTGATTCCCTATCCTTAAGCGTACGTTTTTTATAGTTATCAAATTCAGCTTGAATACGAAGCATCTTTTGATAGTTTTCATCTTTTTCTTGTGTTAATTTATTTATCTCTTCTTTGAGTGTTTCCATTTTACTTTCATCTGAACCAAGATGTTCTTCCGGATCGTTTATTTCCATATCCTCCGGTTCAACATTTTCTGTAACATCTTCTGTTGCAGTATTATTTTTGTTTTCTTCTTCCATAACTTCACACCTCCTATGAAAAATTCGCCATTTAAGACTATACCATTAAAAGCTACTGAAATAAACTAATACATAAAGAAGCGATGGGAAAGTTGCTCCCACCATAGTATACATATAGTAAGACAAGAAATTATTCGTTGTTTTTATACCACATGTATAGCGCTTCAGTCATTTCATTAGACAACGCATTCAACAGCGTAATTACTTTTCTGTATTCCATCCGAGTGGGACCTAGTAATGCTATTGTTCCCAGTTGATTTTCTCCCAGATGATAGGAAGCTGTAATTAAGCTGCAATCCTTAATAGCATCTACTTTGTTTTCATTACCAATCGATACATTAATACCTTCTGTAGTTGTTTTGAGCATATTGGCGATCTCATCTTCCTTTTCCATCATCGAATAGAAAGAGCGAATCTTTTCAATATCCTTAAACTCAGGCTGCATTAAAATGTTCGTTTTTCCTCCAAAGTATAGCTTTACAGGTTGTTCACTGAAGAAAGCAGATTTTAAATAATCATAAGATCGTTCAAAATCATTCACGTATAACTTCATTAGTGAAACAATTTCTGTATTCAACTTATCATGCAGATGAATGATGGGAACCCCACGCAAACGATCGTTTAAAATGTTAACCATTTTTTCAAGATCTGATGCCTGCATTTCGCCAGGAATCGTAAACGATCGATGCTCTACATGTCCAGTATTGGTAATCAGGATTGCCACGGCAGTATGATCTGACAAAGTTACAATTTGCATTTGTTTCAACTTTGTTTCAAATACTTCCGGACCTAAAATAATGGAGGTGTAATTAGTTAAATCAGATAGCACTTTTGCAGATTTTTGAACGATTTGTTCAAATTCAAAAATCCCATCTTGGATCACATGCTTCATGATATTGACGTCATCTGAAATCCCTCCAGCAGATACCAGATGATCTACGTAGAATCGATAACCTTTTTCAGATGGAATTCTTCCAGACGAAGAGTGCGTTTTCTGCAGATAGCCCAAATCTTCCAGATCTGCCATCACATTGCGAATCGTCGCAGAACTAAATGATATACTATCCATCTTCGATAACACACGCGAACCCACTGGTTGTGCTGTCTGAATGAAATCATCAATAATGACTTGTAAGATCAATAGCTGTCTTTCCGTTAACATGATGATCACCTCTGTTAGCACTCAACGGTAACGAGTGCTAATTCTACTAATAAATTATCAAATCCTTATTTTTTTGTCAACGAAGATGTCTTAAATTTTCCTCATCTAATAAAAATTGGGCAAAAACTTCATTCCCAAACAGGATTCCTTCAGGGCTCAACGAAATCGATTCACCCGTTTCAACCAACCAGCCTTTCTCAATTAGTTTAGTTATTGGCTGTTGATAGATCCGCTTCATGGGTATAGAATATTTTTCTTCAAATTTTAATTTGCTAACACCTTCACGTTTACGTAATCCAAGGAACATTTCTTCTTCTACCATTTCTCTTAATCCTATCTCCTCGGTAGTCAGAGTTGGATGTCCATCTTCCATCGCCTTTTTTATATATGCAGGAAGTGGTCGAATATTGCCTGTACGTTTTCCAGGAAGATATCCATGAGCTCCGGCACCAAACCCATAATAATAGTCATTATTCCAGTATGTTAAATTATGCTTACTTTCAAACCCCGGCTTAGAAAAATTACTTATTTCATACTGTTCGTTTCCATTTTTTCTCATGGTATCGCGTAAAATTTCATACATTTTCACTTCATCCTCTTGTGGCGGACGATGTAATTTGCCTTTTTTATGCCGTTGATAAAATACAGTCTTAGGTTCTATCTGCAAAGAATAGGTAGAGTAATGTGGTAAGTCAAATTGCACAGCTTCCTGTAATGACTTATCAAAACCGTTAACTGTTTGATTTGGCAACGCGTAAATTAAATCAATACTTATATTATGAATACCATGTTTTTTTAATAAATTTACTGTATCATACACATCTTGAATTCTATGCAATCTGCCTATATCTTCAAGCAGTTGATTGTCGAAGGCCTGAACGCCGAGTGAAACCCGATTTACACCAGAGCTTTTTAATAGCTTTGCCTTATCCTCATCAAAGTCACCTGGATTAGCTTCGATTGTGTATTCCTCACAATTGCCGACATCAAACTTTTCGTCAATTACATTAAATAGTATTTTTAATTGATTGAAATTAAGCGCAGTGGGTGTGCCGCCACCAATAAAAATGGTTTTCACATCATTCTTCTCCCCACTTACATTCACCTTAATTTCATTGCTAAGTGCTTCCATATAGTCATCGGCCAGTTTTTCATTATAAAAGAATTTTGTGAAATCACAATAGTGACAGATTTGCTGACAAAATGGGATATGTATATAAACGGATTTTACCAATATCGTTCACCTCTTAAGAGTTAGGTTTTGAAAAAGAAAAGGGACAAACTTTTCGATTCTGCTGTTACTCGAAAAGTTTACCCTCCATAATTTTCATCATCAATCATCATTGATTTTTAATACAGCCATAAACGCTTCTTGTGGTACTTCTACTGAACCTACCATTTTCATACGCTTTTTACCTTCTTTTTGCTTCTCAAGCAATTTACGTTTACGGGAAATATCTCCACCATAACATTTAGAAAGAACGTTTTTACGCATCGCTTTAATGGTCGATCTAGCTACAATTTTATTCCCTATTGCAGCCTGTACCGGTACTTCAAATTGTTGACGTGGTATCAATTCTTTTAGTGTCTCTACAATTTGCTTTCCACGCTCATAAGCGAAATCCCTATGCACAATAATAGACAGGGCATCAATCGATTCATTATTTAACAAAATGTCCATCTTAACCAGACTGGATGTGCGGTATCCAATTAATTCATAATCAAATGACGCGTATCCCTTGGTTTGTGATTTTAATTGGTCAAAGAAATCATATACTATTTCGGATAACGGAATATGATAAACCACGTTAACTCGGATATCGTCCATATATTCCATGTCTACGAATTGACCACGCTTCTTTTGTGAGAGTTCCATTACAGTACCGACATAATCGTTTGGTACCATGATGGTAGCTTTTACAAATGGTTCACGTATTTCAGTAATGGATTGCTGATCAGGCAATTCTGACGGGTTGTCTATTTGAATCTTTTCGCCATCTGCCTTCTCCACTTGATAAATTACACTTGGTGCAGTAGTAATCAGTCCTATATTGAATTCTCTTTCAATTCTTTCCTGGATGATTTCCATGTGCAACAGCCCTAAAAATCCACAGCGGAAACCAAATCCTAAAGCCTGGGATGTCTCTGCATCATATTGAAGCGAAGAATCGTTTAATTCTAATCGTTCTAAAGCTTCGCGAAGATCATTGTACTGATTCGAATCTATTGGGAATAAACCACAGAAGACCATAGGATTTAATTTACGGTATCCAGGCAACGCTTTTTCTGCACGATTATTTGCATGTGTAACTGTATCTCCAACACGGGTATCTCCAACGTTTTTGATAGAAGCAGTCAAGTACCCAACATCGCCTACCGTTAATTCGTCTTTTTTCAGCGGCTTCGGGGAAAAGACTCCAACTTCGTTAACTTCAAATTCCTTGCCAGTAGCCATCATTCTGATTTTATCGCCGAGTTTAATTGAACCTTCCTTTACACAAACGTAGGCAACAACCCCGCGATAAGCATCATAAAGCGAATCAAATATAAGTGCTTGCAATGGATTGTCTACACTTCCTGCAGGCGCAGGAATCGCTGTTACAATTCGTTCAAGAATCTCGTCAATCCCAATTCCATCTTTTGCAGACGCTAATATTACATCCTCTGCATTGACACCAATTACATCTACTAACTCCTGTGTAACCCGATCAGTATCAGCGTTAGGTAAGTCAATCTTATTAATAACCGGTATTATTTCCAATTCGTTATCTAATGCTAAATATACGTTAGCAAGTGTCTGGGCTTCAATTCCCTGTGCTGCATCAACTACCAGAATTGCCCCTTCACATGCTGCTAAACTCCGGGAAACCTCATATGTAAAATCCACGTGCCCTGGAGTATCAATTAAATGAAAAATAAACTCTTCATCAGCTTTACTTGTATAGCTTAATTGAACTGCATTTAATTTAATTGTGATGCCTCGTTCTCTTTCTAAATCCATAGCATCAAGAAATTGTGCCTTCATTTCCCGTTGAGTAATCGCTTTTGTATTTTCCAATATTCGATCTGCAAGTGTTGATTTACCATGGTCTATATGTGCGATGATCGAAAAATTACGAACGTTTCG
Organism: Virgibacillus flavescens; assembly: GCF_050574275.1. Taxonomy (GTDB): domain Bacteria; phylum Bacillota; class Bacilli; order Bacillales; family Amphibacillaceae; genus Virgibacillus_F; species Virgibacillus_F flavescens. The sequence goes on along the minus strand of NZ_CP192260.1, from coordinate 2,175,255 downwards.
TTGTTTTTTCACCATTAGTGATGTTCACTCCTACATTTTTTGCCACTCATAAATAAAGTGTTAATTTTAACGTCGTTTACTAGGATTGATTATAGCAACTGTGCGGTATACATTCAATCAATAAATAAATCCGCCCCCCTTTTAATGTTTCAGAAATTCCAAAAGGGAGACGGACCAGGTATTAATCGTTAGTAAAATAACTGGACGATTTGATAAAGCAATTGGACAACAATTTCATAAAAGACCTTCACAATACCTTCGATGAATGATGCCATTTTTTGGGTGAAGTGTGCTGGTGCTTCCTGATATTCAGTATTAACAGGTGTAACTGCTACTTGCTCCACAGCATAGTCTTCGTTGATTATTTCACCTTCAGGCAAGGGCACGTCAGTCCGTTCGCGTTCTACTCCAAAAAGCATTCCTGAGACAAAAAACAGGAGTAACAGTAACAAAACGATAATAGACTTCATAACTACTCCTCCTCTGCGTCTTTCGAAACTTTTTCTGCATCAAAGTAATAATCACTGAACACTTCTGCTAAAGCATCGGCTGATCGGTATAATTCATCAAGATTATTGCCAACACCACCTATTTCAAATAACAAAGCATTCTCTGATAAATCCTGGTTGAAAACTCCGTTAGTTGCTGCACCTTTTTTCTTGATAACTCCTCTACTTAATCCAGGATATTTCTCTTCTATTAGGTAGTGTAATTTGGTAGCTAACGCTAAATTTTTTTCGTAGCTTGCGTATTCTGCCCCAATTACCATCATGATTTGTGCATATGATTTTCCATTAATGGTAGTAGTCGTTTTTTCTCTAGCGATACTGTCTCGATGAATATCGAACGCATACTTGATTTCCTTATGTTGGGCAAACGCCTCTTTTACAACATCTCTAGAGGCTTTATAAGACTGATAATATTCCATTCCTTTTTGATTCAATATATTTGCAATATTAGTATGGTCAACAATTGCCCCTACTCCATTATTCTCAAGCGTTTCCGCCAGTCTATCGCTCACCTTCGAAATATTCACCGTGCCATGATGCGCTAAATCCGGGTTCTCTTCTTCTGGTAAGTGTGGTAAAAACGATTCTGTGTTATGTGTGTTATATATAAAAACTACATTTTCCTCTAATTTTTCTGGTACTTCTGTATTTTCCTCAGTAGTTTCTTTTTCTGTTTCAGTGGGGTCATTAACTTCTGCTTCTCTATCTTTTAATATTTCATTTAGCGGTGGTGAGGATTCAACTGGGAGGTTGGTGTAGTTTGTTCCATTACCCGCAATAATAATTTGACTATCAAAAATGGAGAAACCTGGCAACTCGCGCCCCAATAAACTTCTAACATCGTAAGGCTTTACACTAGTTGTTAATTGAAATAATGTAGTTGATAATTTGGGTAGCGAGTTTCCATTTGGAAATGCATCTTGAAATGCTCTATTTTCCATCCCTAGTAAGTATAAGAATGTCGTACTTTCAACTTTACTTGTCCACTCAGAAAGTGTTTCAGATGAAAAGCGGTATGCTGGCGCAATTGTAGTTAAAACACCGATCGAAACAAATAACAAAACTACAGATAAAATATACAATCCACCTTTTTTATAAAAGGGAAGCAATAAACGTTTTGACATTGGATTGGATTTATTTTTTAAGTTCATTGTTCCATCCTTTCTGAAGACAGTGACATATATAGTAACTCTATGACTTGTCTTCAGAAACTAGAACATAATCTTTCATTTCTCTATTAGTACTTTCTATCTTGTATAGGATGAGAAGTTTGTAACATCGATCCGTTCATGCAGCGCAGCGTTAATTCCTGTAGCTACAACATGAGCCATATCTTTCATAAATCCATCCACTTCTTTCGGGGTTACCATTAAATTATGGCCAATCGGCGTCAAAACTTCTCTAATCAATGAACGTTTTTCGGCTTCTGATAGATTGCCGACTATTCCTAGGAAGGTATTTCTTTTTTCTTCATTGGGTAAATCCTTCTCCGTAAAACTTTTTTCACCAAATGTCATACTTGCTGGTACTAGTGACTTTGAAGGTTTATCCTTTTCCCGCCACTCCCTGCCGAAGTGTTTTAATAAGAAATCAATCGTATCGCTCGTTATCGTCGCAGCGTCTACTACAGTTGGTACACCGATTGCAAATACAGGAATCCCTAGAGTATCAATACTTATTTCTTTTCGTTTATTACCCACACCAGAACCTGGATTTATACCTGCATCGGAGAGTTGAATGGTTTCATTTACCCGCTCTATTGATCGGGAAGCAAGCGCGTCTATTGCAATTACAAATTCAGGTTTGAATTTCTCAACAATACCAAAGATAATATCACTTGTTTCCATTCCTGTGACTCCCATAACTCCTGGTGTAACAGCCGCTACTGAACGATAACCGTCTGAAACAGCTTGATGATCAAGCGCAAATAAGTGGCTTGTAACCATGATTTTTTCAACCGTCATCGGTCCAAGTGCATCTGGTGTAACGTTCCAATTTCCAAGCCCTACTATTAAACACTTGGCTTCTGAGGATACTTGGTTTTTCTCAAGCAATTGTTCTAATTCTTTCGCCAGTATAATTGCTGCATTTTCCTGTCTTTCGGTATCTTGCCTCTTCACACCATCAGCATAAATTGTCACATATGTCCCTGGTTTCTTATCAATAATCTTTGCACCAGTTTCATCTACTTCCACATATGAAATTTTAATTTCATTTTCCGTACGCTCTGTTATAGCAATACCTTGCTGTTGATTTGTGTCAGCACCTTCCTGTTCAACATACATTTCTTTTGCTTCTACAGCCAAATCTGTCCGCACCTGATAGGGTTCATTTGAATTTTTCATTTATGTTAATCCTCCTAAATAAGTTGTATCCTATTCTTATATATAGACTTCACATTTAAGTGGTAAATCATACAATTTGGTGCATTAGATAATAAATCTATTGAAAAGCATGCCGCGCTCTGATAAAATATCAGTGGTTCGTAAAGATATGAATCGTTGTTTTTTAGGAGGTGAAATAATGGCTAATATTAAATCTGCAATCAAACGTGTAGGCGTTAATGAGAAAAAACATGACTTAAATCAGTCTTATAAAACTGAGATGCGTTCACAAGTTAAGCGTGTTGAAAAATTAGTTGGAGAAAAAGACTCAGATAACGCAAAGTCTGCTCTACAACAAGCTAATAAAAAAATTGACAAAGCTGTACAAAAAGGGATTATCCATCAAAATAATGGAAATCGCCAAAAGTCACGCTTATCAAAAATGGTTAACGGTCTAAGTGCATAATTTTGAATTATGTATACGGCAAGTAATTGCCGTAAGATTGTTAAACAAATAAATATGACCAACACAAAACGATCCCCTAATAGGATCGTTTTTTAGTTGGTCATATTATTTTATAGTATTTGTCAGATCATATAACAATAAATCAAACGCGAGTTCCTTATCCATCTTCCCCTGCTTCATTGCAGCATCAGTATTAGTTAATTTATCAATAAATATAGATAGTTGCTCTATAGTAAATTTACTTTCCCTTGTTAATGCTATTTTTACAACGAATGGATGAATACCAAGCTGTTTTTGCATCTGGGCTTGACTATACCCTTTTTGCTTGAGCAATTTTACACGTAACAATGTTCGAAATTGATATGCTAAAAGTGCAAGCATAGCTATTGGCTCTTCTTTCATCTTCAATAGGTCCCTGTAAATCATAAAAGCTTTACGAATATCTCGGTCAATGACCGCATCTACTAGCCGTAATGATGAATTGTTTAATGTATGAGAAATAAGCATTTCCGCATCTTCTTTGGACACGGTTCCTCCCTCTCCTACATATAAAGCAAATTTTAATAGTTCGTTCTTCAAGAGGTGAAGATTGGCATCCAGTTCTGCTTCTATGACATTAAATGCGTCCGGCGCAATTGTAATGTGATAGTCATCAGCAATTGTCTTAATCCATTTAGATAGTTCGTATTCTTTAATGGGGTCACATTTCACTACGGTTGCATTTTTTTTCATTGCTTTTGATACTTTTTTACGTTCGTCGATCTTTTCATATTCCGCTACAAATATGATCGTGGAATAATCTACTGGATTTTCCAAGTACATTTGAAGCCGGTCTAAATCATGCTCGAATGGTATTTTGGTCGGCTTCGCTTTTAAGAATGAAGGGTTATGTGCAATGATTAATTTTCTTTCTCCAAATAGCGGATAGGTTTCTACATCTGAAATCACTTCCTGAATAGGGGTTTCATCCAGGTCAAAAGTAGATAGGTTTTCGATATCTGTACCAGGTAAAAGAGCTTTCGTAATTTGTTTTTTAATATCCTGAATGAAAAAAGCTTCTGTTCCATATAACAAATAAATCGGGGCTAATTGATTCTTTTTTATTTTTTTTGCGGTGTCGAGGTAGGACATTTCATTCACTCCAATTATGTATATTATCAATCGTAAAGTGAATAGAACATAATAGCAAGAGTTTTTAGAGGGAATCAAGCGATCCCCTCCTTTATATAAACGTTTACCAAATAGCCCCAGGAAACCATTCGTTAAAACGATATTTGATTAATTTTAGATTAACCATTATTGTTGAAAGTATAGATGTTAACTCTTACTAAAAATGGAGCAAAGAATTTTATGGATTTTTTCTGGCATTTATCTTATACTAAAGATGATATAGGAGGGATAGTTGTGAACGAATTTGAAAAGAATGTACAATCAAAAAATAATGATGTAGTCGATTCCGGCTTAGGCTTTGTCTACTCATTTGTATTCTTTACTGTAATTTTCTTTATTGGTGTGTTAGTTAAATTTTTAAGTCAGTAACTATAAGCTACATACATGATAGAAGAGCATAAGCGCCTAGTAAGGCAAAGTTCTAACGTAGGATTGGAATACACCGAAAATCATACTTTCCTTTATTGTTAAAAAGAGACTATCCAGTCTCTCAGGCTGTCGAGAAACTCTCTCGGCAGTCTATTTTTTTTGATTCACTTTATCCCTTTACCGCGTTAATTTGTTATAATATAAGTAACTTAAATAGGCGGTGATCAATGTGTTTCATACTCGAAATAGTACTCAAAGTGAAGTAGAATTTGTTTCCATTGAAGAGCTTGTACCACAAAACCATCTCCTTCGGAAAATTGACAAGTATATTGATTTTAGTTTTATCGTAGATAAAGTAAAACCTTATTATAGCGAAGTAAACGGTCGTCCTTCTTTAGATCCTCTTATATTATTCAAGATGATGTTCATCGGATATTTTTATGGAATTCGTTCCGAACGTCAATTGGAAAAAGAGATTCAAATGAACATTGCTTATCGTTGGTTTCTTGGCTTACGGTTAAGTGACTCAGTTCCTCATCATTCTACGATTAGTTGGAATCGACGTACTCGGTTTAAGGATACAGATATTTTCCAAGAAATATTCGATGAGATTGTGCTTCAAGCTATGAACCATCGAATGGTTGGTGGAAGGGTGTTGTTTACTGACTCAACTCACCTAAAAGCCAATGCAAATAAACATAAATTCACAAAAGAAACTGTTGAAGTGGAAACTCGAGACTACATAGAAGATCTAAACGAAGCAATCGAAGATGATCGAGAGGAACACGGAAAAAAGCCGTTAAAAAAACGGGAGGAAGTGAAAAAAACAAAAGATATTCGTAAAAGCACAACGGATCCCGATAGTGGATTCATGTCTCGGGATCAAAAACAGGAAATGTTTTGTTACCTTGATCACCGCACGACAGATATGAAATTTAATATTATTACCGATGCGTTTGTCACACCAGGAAACTTTCACGATTCTCGCCCCTATCTTAGTCGTTTAGATCGTCAAATTAAGCGATTTGGTTTTAATGTTGAGGCTGTTGCGTTGGATTCGGGGTATCTAACGACACCTATTTGTAAAGGCATATCAGATCGAAATATTTTTGGTGTAATAGCACATAGAAGATATCATCCAACAAAAGGTTTGTTTCCAAAATGGAAATTTGAATATAATAAAGCACAAGATCGTTACGTTTGTCCGAATGGAGAGGTATTGCCTTACAGTACAACAAGTCGAGGTGGATACAGAGAGTACAAATCAAACCCTCAAAATTGTGTAATGTGTCCTCTACTAGATCAATGTACACGGTCAAAAAACCATCAAAAGGTGATTACGCGGCACGTCTGGGAGGACCATAAAGAAAAAATACGACAGAATCGGCTTTCCCCTTCGGGGAAAATGCTATATAAATTTAGAAAAGAAAAAGTAGAGCGAAGCTTTGCAGATTCCAAACAACTGCATGGGCTTCGCTACTGCAGGTTACGAGGATTGCACAATGCTGGTGAACAAGTATTACTCACCGCAGCGTGCCAAAACATGAAGAAGATTGCCACACACCTAGCCTAGCTTGGCTAGGTGTGTGGGAGTCTATTTTCACCCAAAAATCTTTGCATTTTATGATATTTTTTCAATAAAAATAGGATGTAGAGAAAAAAACACCTACTTTCTCTACATCCTGAGAGACTATCCAGTCTCTTTTTTTATTTATAAAAAATTGTTGCTAACTGCTTTTTCGTAATTTCTCTATACTGCGAAGTAAATTTATTACCAAGAAATGTTCTAAAGCCGTCGTCCAGGATCGCTGCGGGCGGATGCGCACCTTAGGGCACGGCTTCAGTCTCCTTGCCCCGACAAGGGGTATGCCAACGTTGTCCGCAAAGGACGGTTTTAGTTGGCCCTCCTCATTTAAACTGCGGGGCCTTCAGACTCGTGCTGTTCCCGCAGGAGTCACCGCCCTCCACTCACCTGGACTAGTAAGGCTGGTTACTAAAAAATCGTTTATAATGTCTTTTAACTAATGCACTTTGAAATAGACGTAGCTATCAAGTGTGAATTTAATAAATCTGTAACATATATCTCTTGTCTAGAGATTGGAGTGGAGGACTTTATCGGAAAGATCCCTGAGCTCGATAAAGGTCACTGAAAAAGAGGAAGATCTTAAAGATATAATTTCTAACTTTAACGTAGCATCTTCGAATATACGAAGACTCCTGTAGGAACAGCGCGTGCTGAAGATCTAAGCAGGAAAGCGGTTTTTTAAAGGAGGGCCAACTAAACCCGTCCTTTGCGGACAACGTTGGCATACCCCTTGCCGGGGCAAGGAAGCTGAAGCCGCGCCCACGGAAAGCGAAGTATATTCGAAGATGCGAAAATAGATCCACCTATTTTGTACAACACACAACTTTTTTAGTGGCCACCTACGGCGGCACAAGGGTAGGCTCACCATCATCCCTATGGTACGCGACTGCCAGCAGAGTAAATTTCGTTGTTACTTCTCAGTTTCCATCTATTGCTAACTACTAATTATTTGAACTAGGGTAAAAATTTAGAAAATCTCCCTTTGTTATCCTTGTATCGAAATTGTACCGCTCCATCTTGGTCGGTTCGAAAAATCTTGACACCCTCTATATTCAGAAGATCCAGCACTTCGGTGGTGGGGTGTCCGTAAGAATTATTTTGACCTACTGAAATCCAGGCATACTTTGGTCTAAGTTTTTTCACAAAGGAAGAATCAGTAGATGTATTGCTACCGTGATGAGCTACTTTTAGTACATCAATCTTAATAGTTGCGTACTTTTCTTTTATTTGCAATTCAGCCTTTTTATCAATATCTCCGGTAAATAACCAACTCAATCCCCCTAACTTCATATACAATACAAGTGAATTAGAATTGGTTTCTTTTCTGTCTTCTGCCGGAGATAAGACACCGATAGGTAAACCACGTAGCATTAACTCATCCCCACCGTTTATACGTTCCACATGGGTATCTTTTTCTTTCCAGCTATTTATTGTAGAATCAGCTAAATTATAGTAATTACTTAACAGTACCTCATCCACCTGGAACTCTTTCAGCAAGAATGAAACACTTCCAACATGATCCACATCTTCATGACTTAGAAACAGAGCATCTATTTTCGAAATTCCCTTCGAGTAAAGGTAGGGTTTAATAATCTGTTTATAATTCGCATCTGTAGGTTCCTCATTCTCAAATGACATTTTTGCCCCCGCGTCAATAAAGAAAACCGCTTTTCGAAATGGCAATTCAATGATAAAGCAATCTCCTTGACCAATATCCAGCATAGTCACAGTCCCGTATGGAGAAAAAAATGGTTTAACAGCAACAAAAGTAAAAATAACTACCAACAAACAACCGATTTGAAATGCACGTCTTTTTTTCTCATTTTGGAGAGCATCCATTAAGAATAAAAACAATACATAGTATATAACTACAACTATTATAGGCATTGGTCCGAGAATATAAGGGAAATATGCAAGTTCATCGATCTTATGAATGCAATTAATTACAAGCTGATTGGTCGATTCAAAGATATTACCCAAAATTGTGCAGAATGTTTCTGAGACTGGAGTAAGCAAGAGAATGATAAACATAATTGGTATAACAAAAAAAGAGAAATAAGGGATAATAAATACATTTAAAAGTATAGCCAATGGTTGAAATGTATAAAAATAAGCAAGCTGCAAAGGAATTATCATCATCTGCGCCATAAAACTTATTTGCAAACTTATAAATAAATTGGATTTAGTAGCAGAGATCCATTTTCCCGATAGAAGAAGTCCTAATGTGACAAGAAAGGAAAGCTGAAAACCAACATGATATACAATGAATTTATCATATAAAATCATTACGATAAAAATTATACTCAATACATCAGTTAAGGTGAAAATAGTATTTAGTTTCCTCACTACAATAAAAACAAATACCATTAAACACGCTCTCCAAACAGATGGCTCACCACCAGCAATTAGAGCGTAGAACGGTAAAATAATGAGCATTATCAACTGTGCTTTTTCTTTACTGAAAAAATTAAGCTTGATTAGCAGAAAATAGGTTATGGAGATAATAATGGCAACATTTAATCCTGAGATAGCTAAAAGATGGGATAAATTCCATTTCTGAAACAGATCAATCGTTTCTTCATCTAATTGTGAATCATCACCTAATATAAGTGCTGATAACCATTTGGCTGTATATGGATTAGTTCTGGAGATAACAAAATTTATAATAGTTAGCCGTGTCTCGAAGATGTAATTCAGGGGTGATTGTCCGTTACAACTTATGTTTTTCATACTTGAAATAGTCACCTGGTGCGTAATACCTTTTACGCGCAGATACTTTTGATAATCAAATTGTCCTGGATTTCTACTTTTATCCGGGATTTCAAGCAATCCGGTTAGTTGACACGTTGCACCATATTTCAACTGCTCGATTGTTTTAGGGTCCCATTCGCTTTCCTCTGGATTAAAAGCTACAGCTACCCACTTTCTGGAAACGTCTTTTCCTCTTAAAACGAATTCAATTCGCTTTACATTTATTTTAACGGGACTACTTATGGTTCCGGTTACTTGTCCATTTATAGTCCCTTCTACTAATAACTGATCACGTTCAGGTAAATCTACAATAGGAATATAACTGCAGAATCCGATATAAAAAACGAGTGAAGTCACTAATGTTCCAATCTTTATTTTCCTTTGTTTATGAAGGTAAAATAACCAAATTAACAGGATAATAAAAAACACTTTGTTATCGAAAATAACTGTTAGAATACTTAAAAGTACGGAAAGTGCCAGAAAATGCCAATAACCTTTCATCATCACTACCCATGCTTACTTATGCAAATTGAATAAGCGATTTGCTTCGTTTTTATATTTATCTAACTGAGTTTGATCAATTGACGAATCTTCAAGCTTGTTTAATAAAGTCTCTACATATGAAACTTTTTCTCTAGGGTTCACATCAACCGTATTATGTTCGAGCTCAACCTTTTGTGTCTGAACACCAGATTTAATGAATAACTCAATAGCATATGGATCGTTCTTATAATCAGCAGCATAATAAACCATCTTCACACCACTCTGAATGATTGTTTTACAGCAATTCAAACAAGGAAAATGAGTGACATACATTTCAGCGTCTTTAGTTGGTACACCAAATTTTGCACATTGCAGAAGTGCATTTACTTCTGCATGGACAGTGCGAACACAATGACCATCGATGACATAACATCCTTCATCAATGCAGTGTGCGTCCCCGGATACACTTCCGTTATATCCACCTGCTATTATTCGTTTTTCCCTGACAATTGTTGCTCCTACCGTCAACCGTTCACACGTACTTCTTAAAGCTAGTAAATGGCTTTGTGCCATGAAATATTGATCCCATGAAATTCGTTCCATATCAATTCCACCTTTATTTATTAATTAGTTAAGTCTACATGCATAAAAATATCTCCGTCAATACGTTACGGTATTTGAATATTTTCTTTCATATTCTCAAGTGTCTTCTCCCCAATTCCAGGTACATTTAATACATCTTCAATTTTCTGAAATAATCCAGTTTCTTCTCGATATTGAATAATTGCCTGAGCTTTTGATGGACCAATCCCATTTAATTGTTCGATTTCTTCCTGAGATGCATAATTAAGGTTAATTTTTGTTGTATTACCTGTTGCAGATTCCCTTGTTTCACCAGCTTTTGGTACCGCAATAATCATTTCATCGTGAACCTTTTGCGCCAGGTTAACAACAGTCTGATCTGCTTGTTTAGTAAATCCTCCCGCAAGATTAATGACATCTTCCACCCGGGAATCTTTTTTAATTGTGTATACTCCGGGATTTCTTACTTCCCCTTTTACATCAACAAACATATTTATTGGGCTCTGCGTTTCTTCCTGTTGAATAGGAAGTGCTTGCTTAAGAGGATTAACCTCAACAGTATCATCACCTTTAGACTTTTCGTTAAAAATAAAAAGAAATAAAACTGCTGCTAGACCAATAATTATAAAAAATAAGTTTTTTTTGAGTAGGTTAACCATAGAGGGACACTTCCTTTTGTGAGGTAAGATGTTACGAGAGAAAGCGGGGGTTAAAATAACTATATACTACTATTCGACTTAATCCAATCATATCCTTCAAAAAAATAAAGATCAGCAAAATACTATTTTGCTGATCTTTTTTCAGTAATAAAGAAGATTCGTTCTGCCTTTTCATCGAGATTTTCTTCATTCATAGAAAAGTCTCCATATATATTTCGAATTTGTAATCCATTCTGCTCTAAAAGTTTTTTATAAAACTCAATTGAAAATGTTTTTTGGTGATGATATTCATCATACCTTTTGTATGTTTCCTGTTCACCGGAAATGAAAAATGTAAGGTCATGATACATTTCTCCCTTACTTTCTCCTTCTGAACAAAACCAGATAGAAGACATATCATCCTCTACTGTAGCAAAGGTCTGATTTACTAAGTTATTTTCAACATGATACAACGAATGTACATCAAATATAAATAATCCGTTATTTTTTAACATGCTCTCCACGTTTGCGAAAACCAAATTCAATTCTTCTTCTGAAGTTATATAGTTCATCACATCACAATAACTTATAACAGCATCCATTTCTGCTATGCCTTCCGTTTCGCGAATATCCTGGTTAATCCACTGAATCGTTTGTTTCTTTTCACTAGCCCGCTGTTGAGCATAACTAAGCATTTCGCTTGAGAAATCTATTCCAATCATTTGATATCCTGAATTCGCAAGTCTGGTTGTTAATTGACCAGTTCCACAACCCAGGTCAACAATGCTTTTTACAGGAATAGAAGAGTTTTTTAATATTTCTTCGGTCATCTCCGCCCACTGGGTATACGGTGCAGTGTCCATAAGTTTGTCATAGAATCTTGCCATTTCCTGATATGCCATTAATTAACCTTCTTGACCTACACTTAACGTAACACGCCCTGCATCTCCCCATAACCGCTCTAAATTATAATAAGAACGTTCATCTTTATGGAATACATGACAAACAACATCACCAATATCAACTAATATCCATCTAGCCTGTTCGAATCCTTCTAATCGTTTTACAGGGATCCCCGCTTCTTCAGCTGCGTCTTTTATCGAGCGCGCAATTGCCTGAACCTGTCTTTCGTTACTCGCGTGACAGATCAAGAAATAATCTGCTACGAGTGAAACTTCTTTCATATCAAGTGCAATAATATCCTCTGCACGCTTATCATCACTTGCCTCTGCTACTATTTGTATAATCTCACTGCTATTCATCCAATTAAAACCTCCATATATTCTTGTTGTTACTTCCAAACTTGTCATACTTACATGTTATTTAAAAAATAATTATAAGCTTGAATAGAGTCGGGATAAACCGATGCATGTCGCGAAAGTAAAAAGTGTATCGTATTACGAGAAACCATAAAACATGCATGGTTTAAATCCTTAACAGCCATTTCTCTGACTTCCTCGACTCCAGGGAATACTCTGCCTGGCTCAATATAATCAGCCAGGAAAATGATCTTCTCAAGATTTCCAAGCCCTGCCTTACCAGTAGTATGGTAACGAATTGCACCTATAATTTCCTCATCTTCAATACCAAATTCTTCCTGTACTAAGACCGAAGCCACTGGTCCATGCCAAACTTCGTGATGATAATCAACTAGATCGTTTGGCAAATTGCTATTCAGGATAAATTGTTTCATTTCTTCCAGTGGCCGATACTTCGCATAATCGTGCAAAATAGCTGCAAGTTCCACTTTTTCTTTTGAAACACTATACAGTTCAGCTAGTTCTACAGCTGTCTCAGCAACTCGCAGCGTATGCTGAAATCGTTCTTCTGTAAGCGCCTTTTGAACTATATTAATTGCTGCTTCTTTCTTCATACAATCGATGCTCCTTTATATAACCTATAACTGTTTCGGGAAGGTAGTACTTAATGGATGCCCCCTGATATATACGTTCACGTATCATCGTAGAAGAAATTTCGATATAAGGAATATCCACTTCCGTAATTGAATAAGGAGTTCTCAATTGTGATCCAATTCTTTTAACCCCAACAAAGGAAACCAATTTTATTAATTCATTGATTTGATGCCATTGTGGAAGGTATTCTACCATGTCGGCACCAATTATAAAATAAAAAGAATCGTCAGGATATTTCTTTTTTAACAACGTTAATGTTTCAATTGTATATGATTTTCCTAAACGATCTACTTCTATTGTATTCAATTTAAAGTAAGGATTACCATCAATTATTTTTTTCACCATTTCAACTCGATTTTCCGCACTTATGTTAGCTTTATTTTTATGCGGAGGTTCCTGCGTCGGGATAAACCATATCTCGTCCAGTTTAAGTGCTACTCTGACTTCTTCTGCAATCACCAAATGACCAATATGAGGCGGATCAAAAGTTCCTCCTAAAATACCGATACGTTTCATGACAGGCTCCTTTAAGGCAGTTGTATCGTTTTGTTTTCTTCGGATTCCTTATACAATACAATATTATTACCGATGATCTGAACAACTTCAGCATCAGCACCTTCTGCCAACTCTTCTGCAACAGTATCTTTTTCTTCCATACAATTCTGTAAAATACTTACTTTAATCAACTCTCTTTTTTCTAATGCTTCTGAGATTTGTCCCACCATATTTTCATTTACGCCTACCTTACCTACCTGAAATATCGGTTTCAGTCGGTTGGCTTTCGAACGTAATAATCTCTTTTGTTTGCCAGTTAACATCTAATCATCCCTCCAACTTTTTTAATAAATCCTGTTCCATTTTTTCTAACGGCACACGAATTCCAGTCCATAATTCAAATGCATATTGAGCCTGATATAGTAACATTGAGTGCCCATAATGAATTCGGGCACCTAAAATATCTGCTTGCTGCAAAAAACTCGTTTTAACCGGTTTGTATATAATATCACTAACTATACTGCTGTTAGGCAGCTTAGTAATTTCAACAATTTTATCAAATTGAGAAATTCCCATTCCAACCGAGGTTGTTTGTATAATAATATCGTATTCTCCCAATGTCTTCTCCGCTTCACTGAGGGTTAATGTGCGTGTGTCTCTTAAATTATAATATGCTTTTAGTTCGGATGCTGATTGCAAGGACCGGTTTGCAATATCAATATTTTTAAAGCCATTTTCAAATAGTGTATATAAAATGGCTCGAGCTGCCCCACCAGCACCAAGAATAATTATTTTACTGTATTTCGCTGATGAAATCGAGGGGAAAACACTGACCAGCGATCTAAGGTAGCCGTCACCATCCGTATTATATCCGACCCACTTGCCGTTTTCATTCACAACTGTGTTTACAGCACCAATTGCTTCGGCCTGTTTATCCAACTCATCCAAGAATGGCATGATTGTTTTTTTATAAGGCGCGGTAATATTAAAGCCATTGAGCTTTTCATTTTTAAGTTCTTTAATTTTGTTGTTAAACGAATCGTTCGGTTTTATTTCATACAGCTCATAGCTGCCATTCAAACCAGCTCTTTTCATGAATTCAGCATGTATCCAAGGGGATAATGAATGCGTTACTGGGTAACCAATTAATCCAAACCGATATTTCATTACAATCCTCCTTAAATCAATGCTGGCCGGATAGAAACTGCTACAGACCTTGGACTGTGGACGATTACAGTAGTATTAACTTCAGGAATCATAACCCACCCTAATCCAGGGAAAACGATATCCATCTTTTCTTCCTTAATTCTAAAAGTACTCTCGACAAGCTCAGGCAGCTTAGATTTGCTTATCTCATCGGGTGGAGATAACAGCTCTCCAACATGCTCCTCATAGAGTTTATCTGCATTTTCAAGCTTGGTTCGATGAATTGAAAGTTGATTCGAAAAATAGCAGACGAAAGATTGTTTGTCTCCTTTTAGAAAGTCAATCCGACCCAGACCTCCAAAGAATAAAGTTTGACCGTGATTGAGTTGAAAACCTCTTGGCTTTATTTCCTTTGATGGTGTGATAATTTTTAAATCATTTTTAGAAACATAATGCGCCATTTGTTGTTTATTAACAATTCCAGGTGTATCAATTAGAGAAGAATTTTCATCTAACGGAATCTCGATAAACCCAAGTGTGGTTCCAGGAAAATAGGAAGTGGTTATAATGTCTTTATCGCCAGTTGTCTGCTGAATCAGTCGATTGATAAATGTTGACTTACCTACATTAGTTGTTCCTACAATATAAACATCTCGATTGGCTCGTTTCACTTCAATTGCTTCTGTTAACTCCTCGATCCCATGACCTTTTATGGATGAAATAAGATAAACGTCTCTTACTTTTATTCCAGCATCTTTAGCAGATTTCTTTAGCCAGTTAATTAATTTTTGTTTATTGGTTGATTTAGGCAATAAATCTACTTTATTTCCCACTAATATAATTGGTTTATCGCCAATGATTCGAGCTAAGCTTTGAATCATACTTCCACTTACATCAAATATATCGATTAAATGAACAACCAAACCTTCTTCATTACGAATTTGGCTTACCATTTTCAAAAAGTCATCATCTGTAACAGAAACATCCTGAATTTCATTATAATGCTTTAATTTAAAGCAACGTTGACACAATATAGTATCTTTTGCTAGTGCTGATTCAGGTGTAAACCCTACTTCTTCTGGATCTGTTGTCTGAATGACTACACCACAGCCTTGACAGTTTATAGCTTCCACATTTATTCCTCCCACGTTATCTTACCTTTTCTCCGCATATAATTAAGTATACGGCGCTCTATTTTACGATTAAACTGTGTAATTTTGCCATCAGTTTCTACAATAGGAAGAACTAAAATTGTATAGAAACCCGCGATGTTACCACCCAGTACATCCGTTAGCAATTGGTCTCCAACTACAACAATATCTTCCTTATTAATATTCATTTGTTTTGCTGCGGTTTTAAATGCACGACTCAATGGTTTTCTAGCACTAAATACAAAAGGTGCCTCTAGTGGTTCTGAAAATATTCTGACTCGCTGCTGATTATTATTGGAAATAATCGTTACTTTTATATCATATTCATTCATCTCTTTAAACCACTCGATAATTTCAGGTGTAGCTCTTTTTACATCCCAAGCAACTAATGTATTATCCAAATCTGTAATAACACCTTTAATTCCTTTTTGCTTAAGCGTCGCTGGAGATATTTCAAAAACATCTTTTACATGTTCATTAGGCAAAAAATTCTTTAACAACATTTACACCTCATTATTTATGTATCATATTTCTATTAGCTTACATTTACTCAGCTTAAATTAAGTAGTTTATTATACATTAATCCTATAATAACTTAACACATATATGAATTACTAGCGAAAAATGTCTTATTGCAAAACAAAGGCTAACACTGAAATTACGAAAGGTATGGTAAAAACCGTTCGACAAATTCCCCTATTTTTCTTAATGTGGATAACTTTGTACACATTAAGAATGCTTTTAAATCGCTTTAAGTGACAATCTTTTCATTTTTATACACAAGTTATCTACAGGTGGATGTAGATAACTATGACCTTGTCCTGCCAGTGTATTCATGGTAAATTATATTTACATTATACAGAATTCAGTTATATATAAATTTTAGGAGGGGCAGTATTCATGAATCATTTATCTGATGAATTGTTATTAGAATCCTATTATAAAGCACATGAATTGAAGCTTAGCCCTGACTTTATTTTTCTGATTGAAAAAGAAATACACAAAAGAAGATTATCACATAAACTTGAATACTCCAGTTAGCATATATTATAAAAGCCTTGAAACTCTTGTCATTTTTATGAATGATGAGGGTTTTTTATTTTTCCATTAGCCAAGTTATGATAAGCTATCTTTTGAGCGATGATTTAACTTGGGTTTAACTAAAATAATAAGATATCAATACTATTACCTTCTATTAACCCTAAATAATAATAACTCAACTTCCGCAGATAGATATTTCATGTGGTACGAATGAATATACTTCGCTTTCCGCGGGCACAGCTTCAGACTCGGGCTGTTCTAAGCAGGATAAGGAAGGCTTCTCTGAAAAAACATCGCACGAAGAAAAAGAGCTTATCTTTTTTGAGGAGTCTCCGTATATTCGAAGATGCTAGGATATGGTGGAATAATATTTTTTTGCAATCCATCACTTTTTCTGTGACCCACTGGAATTGTGTGCACCTAATGATTCCATAGCCGTCTCTTAATTTAAGAGATTTTCGCTGCTGGCAGTTGACTAGTGCGGCAGCACGAGGAGGCTCACCAGCAGCCCTAAGGTGCGCAACTTCCACCAGCGGAAATATCGTTGCTGTTACAGATTTTGTGTCAACTGCTACAACGGATGCAGCCGTAATCCACTATTATAAGAGCACTTACATTTTTCAGTCTGCGAAAGTTAGGAAAATAAATTTTGACACAGTCAAGGAGGATTCCAATTAGATGATTTTTACAGTCCTGCTTCCACTTCTAATTGTTTGTTTAATTCCATTTTTAAGTAAAGTAAAACACAAAGTACATACAGGAATTTTCGTATTTTTTATTCCTTTCGCAATATTTCTCTACTATATTCAATTTATTGGTTCTTCGTTTTCACCATTCAAACAAACCTATTACTGGATACCTTCTCTATCTATAAACTTAAATTTGTATTTAGACGGATTAAGTCTTCTTTTTGTTTTACTTATCAGTGGAATTGGTGCTTTAGTAGTGCTCTATTCCATTTATTATTTGGACAAGACTGAACGATTGGGTCATTTCTATGTTTATTTAATGTTGTTCATGGCCGGTATGCTTGGTGTTGTCCTATCAGATAATGTTTTTGTTTTGTATACATTCTGGGAATTAACTTCCATTTCTTCCTTTTTACTAATTGGTTATTGGCATTTTAATAAACGTTCCCGTTATGGAGCTTTAAAATCAATGCTGATAACAATTATAGGTGGATTAAGTATGTTTGGTGGTTTTATATTACTTACTATTATTACTGACTCCACTAGTATTCAAGAAATGATTACGCAGAAAGACGTCATCTTGGAAAGTCCCTACCTTCCACTAATACTTGGGTTCCTTTTAATGGGAGCATTTACTAAATCTGCTCAATTCCCTTTTCACATTTGGTTACCCGACGCAATGGAGGCTCCAACACCCGTGAGCGCATACCTTCATTCGGCAACAATGGTTAAGGCTGGTTTATTTCTAGTAGCTAGATTTTCACCAATATTTTCAAGCTATGAATGGTTTTTTATCATTGTCACGATCGTTGGTATTGTGACATTATGCTGGGGATCATACATGGCTGTTAGGCAAACAGATTTAAAAGCAATTCTCGCGTTCTCCACTATTAGTCAGCTTGGTATGATCATGGCGATGCTTGGCTTCGGTACAAAAGCTGCCGTGTTTGCTGCAGTTTTTCACATCTTGAATCACGCAACATTTAAAGGCAGTTTATTCATGGTAGCTGGTATAGTAGACCATGAAACCGGAACACGTGATATACGTAAATTAGGGGGACTACTTACGTTCATGCCTATTACGGCTACACTAGCGTTATTTGGTACATTTTCAATGGCCGGAGTTCCACTGCCATTTTTAAACGGATTTTATAGTAAAGAACTATTTTTCGAATCCAGTTTGGATCTTCATTCTGATGTAGGAGTAATCGCAAACTTTTTAATTGATATTGTTCCTGCTCTAGCGGTTTTCGGAAGTATTTTCACATTTGTATATTCGATGTACTTCTTTTTCGGTATATTTGCAGGACGTAAAAAAGAAAAAAAATTACCAAAAAAGCCACACGAGGCACCAATTGGCATGCTAATTTCTCCAATCACTTTGGTGGGGTTAGTCATCGTTATTGGTCTTTTCCCAAATATAGTTAATGGAACGTTTTTAGTCCATGCCGCCGAAGCAATCAACAGTAAAGCGGAGTTGCATCATGTTAAATTTTGGCACGGATGGGACTCACCCGCTTTTCAAATGTCACTTATCGTAGTTAGCGCTGGAATTCTGTTATTCTTAACTCGTCAAAAATGGGAAAAACTATATACCTTTATCCCAGGCAAACTAAGCCTGAATAAAATGTACGATGCGACTGTCTCTAGGGTAGATACCTATTCTAGCAGCATTACCAATTTTTACATGAATGGATCATTAAGACTTTATCTAGCGATTATTCTAAGTGCAACAGTAATAGTTACATTTGCTTTTATGACAGTTACTGGTGGGCTGACTATCCAATTTGATAACCTGGCAGAACTGGAAACAATCGAAATATCGGTTGTAGCGGTCATGATAGTTGCAGCATTTGGAACTATTTTCGCTAAAAATAATATCGCTGCAATTTTAATATTAGGAGTAGTCGGATACGGTGTTGCGCTTCTTTTTGTAATCTACCGGGCACCAGATTTGGCGTTAACTCAGTTAGTTATTGAAACGGTAACAGTTGCTCTGTTTTTATTGTGTTTTTATCACTTACCAAAATTGAAAGTTATAAAAGATTCAAGAAGAACGAAATTGATAAACATGATTATCTCTATAGGTTTTGGTACGATGCTTACTCTAATAGGTATCTCCGCTCATAGCAGTAATTGGTTCGATACCATAGCTGAGTATTTCATTGAAACCTCGTACAAGCTCGGTGGAGGTCATAATATTGTAAATGTTATTTTAGTAGATATGCGTGGGCTTGATACATTGTTTGAGATAACTGTTCTAGGAATTGCTGCATTAGCAATTTTCAGTCTCATCAAGATCAAACGGAATAAGGGGGCGGAGTAAATGGAAATAATCATTTGTATTCTGGCTGGTATATTATTTGCAACCGGTATCTATAACCTCCTTCAAAAGCAACTGTTACGGATCATTATAGGAACTGCTTTGTTATCACATGGGGCTCATTTATTTATACTTACAATGGGAAAGTTAAAACGCGGACAGCCCCCTGTCTTAAAAGATGGAATTACAGATTATACAGATCCATTACCACAAGCTTTAATATTAACTTCAATAGTTATCAGCTTTGGTGTAACAAGTCTATTATTAGCATTAGCTTACAGAACAGCAAATGAAAATGAAACAGACAACATGGATAAATTAAGGGGTAACGAAAATGAGTAATTTAGCAGTATTGCCAATCATCATTCCATTATTTGCAGGAATAATTCTGGCCTTCTTCCCTAAAAAAGTAAAATTATTAAGGTTATTAACGAAGGCATTTTCTATTTCAAGTTTACTTGTGGTTTCCTATATAACATGGCAGGTACTAACATACGGGCCGATTATACTGGAAACTGGTAACTGGCCAGCGCCCTACGGAATTATTTTAGTAGCAGATCCGTTAGCTATTATTCTTGTACTTACGACGAATATAATTACGACAGCATGTGCTTTTTACGCGCCGCATTCCATGAGTTTGAAGCAAGAACAACATTATTTTTATTCATTTTTGTTCTTTTTAATAACTGGAATATCTGGTGCTTTCCTTACAGGGGATCTATTCAACCTGTTTGTGTTTTTCGAAGTATTTTTAATGGCTTCCTATGCATTAATTGTTTTAGGCGGTGGAAAAGTTCAGCTCCGCGAATCAATCAAATATGTATTGATTAACCTTTTCTCTTCAATCTTATTTGTAACAGCAGTGTCATTCTTATATGCAGTAGTTGGTACAGTAAACATGGCACATATTGCTGAACGTGTTCAAGAAGTCGATCAGAAGGGAATTTTAACAACAATTGGTATCCTCTTCTTTTTCGTATTTGCAACAAAAGCTGCATTGTTCCCGTTGTATTTTTGGATGCCAAAGTCTTATATCGTGCCAAATCCGGTGATATCTGCATTGTTTGGAGCTCTTCTCACCAAAGTTGGTATTTACTCTATTCTTAGAGTTTTTTCATTAATATTTGTTTACAAGCTAGATATGACTCATCAAATGTTTATTTGGATAGCTGGTATATCCATGCTGTTCGGAGTGATTGGGGCCCTTTCCACAAATAATATAAAATTAATTGTGGCGTACAATATTATTCCTGCGATTGGCTTTATCCTAATGGGGATTGGTGTATTCAACCAGGATAGTATGAGTGGTTCCGTATACTATCTTATACATGACATGATTATTAAATCAGCATTATTTCTAATCGTTGGGGCTATCGTTTATGTTGCCGGAACCTCTGACTTGCGGAAAATGAATGGACTCATTCATTATTATCCTGTTTTAGGCTGGCTGTTGTTTGTTGCTGCATTTATACTAGCAGGCATACCACCTTTCAGTGGATTTATAGGGAAACTTTTGCTCTTAAAAGGTGCACTTGCAGCTGATGAAGTTGCAATAGTCATTATCGCACTAGTTTCCAGCCTATTGATTTTGTATTCGATAATGAAAATATTCATCCAAGGGTTCTGGGGAGAAAAAGATCCTAAATATGAAGCTGAAAGAAAATCTACTAAAGGATTGATAGGACCTATTATCTTTCTGTTATCGTTTTCTGTTATTCTGGGTATAGGCGCAGAGTTTGTTTATCCTACAATAGAAGATATTTCAATTTATTTATTAGATCCAGAAGTATATATTGATGCGGTTTTAAAGGAGTAAAAAACTTATGACATTTCAAATTGTAATCAATTTAATCATTGCAATAATGTGGATGTTCTTACAAGAAACATACACTACAGCAAGTTTTATTGGTGGATATATAATTGGGATACTATTGCTGTTATTTCTAAATCGGTTTGTGCCGGATGCTTTTTACCTGAATAGGATAGTGAAAGTAATCAAAC
This sequence comes from Virgibacillus flavescens, assembly GCF_050574275.1. Classification (GTDB taxonomy): domain Bacteria; phylum Bacillota; class Bacilli; order Bacillales; family Amphibacillaceae; genus Virgibacillus_F; species Virgibacillus_F flavescens. The sequence goes on along the minus strand of NZ_CP192260.1, from coordinate 2,153,619 downwards.
TCATTCTCTTATTTATCAAGGAATTGATAACAGCAAATATAGATATAGTTAAATTGGTCTATAAACCTAAACTTGATATTGAACCAGGTATCTTTGCCTTACCAACAAAATTAAAAAGCAATTGGGAAATCACCCTACTTGCGAATTTAATATCCCTGACACCAGGAACGTTAACTGTTGCTATATCAGATGATAATACAAATCTTTATATACACGCTATGCATATTGACGATATCGATGAATCCATTGCAGAGATCAAAGAATCGTTTGAAAAAGCAATAATGGAGGTAACAAGATGAACGAACTTCTAACCATATCTGAATCTTTAGTTCACGTTTCATCCATCATCGCAATAGTTGGTATCGCGCTATCATTGGTTCTGGTATTATACCGGATTATTGCTGGACCGACTAACGCAGATCGTGCTGTTGGTCTGGATACAATTGGGATGGGAATAATGGGACTTGCTGCAGTACTCGCAATTAAACTTAATTCCACATACTTTAATGATGTTATATTGTTAATCGCGATTCTGCTCTTCATAGGCACACTAGCCATTGCAAAGTTTATTGAAAAGGGTGTTATCATTGATCGAAACTTGGACTGATATCGTCTTAAATGTATTAACGAGCTTATTCATACTAGCAGGCACATTCTTTATTTTATCAGGAGCTATTGGTGTTCTTCGATTTCCAGATGTATATACACGCCTTCATGCAGCGACGAAAGCATCTACACTCGGAATTGCCGGAATTCTAATCGGAGCATTCATTTTTCTCTATGTTGGACATGGACTCGTTAGCGGTAAGCTGTTATTGGCTATTATCTTTACATTCTTAACTGCTCCCGTATCTGCTCATATGATTTCAAGGGCAGCACACCGAAAAGAAGTAAAACCTCTAACGTTCAATAAAAATGATGAATATGAAGAATCCTTTCAACGAAAAGAAAGTTTAGAAAAAAAGTAACAAGATTCATTCAGCTTGAAGACAAACTCCTCATTTGTCTTCAAGCTTTTTTATTTGCACTCACATCCCCTAACCTTCCTCAGGTCTTCAAAATACTTTTCACAACTTCCTTGGGACATACACGAAAGTACACCTTTTTACATATAGATAATTTATAGGCCACAGCCTAAGAAAAACATCAGGAGGTGTATAATTTGTCGAGTATTTTAAGCGCTCTTGCATTATTAATCAAAGAAACGCTTTTTTTTGTATCCTATGTGAAGAATCACGCATTTCCACAACCCCTTCCTCCAGAAGATGAAGCCAGATACATTAAAGAAATGCAAACTGGCGACGAAAATGCCAGAAATAAACTTATTGAACATAATCTTCGGCTGGTAGCACACATAGTTAAAAAGTTTGAAAATACTGGTGAGGACATGGAGGATTTAATTTCAATTGGTACTATAGGGTTAATAAAAGGTATTGAAAGCTTTTCTCCAGACAAAGGAACAAAACTTGCTACGTATGCGGCAAGGTGTATAGAAAACGAAATACTTATGCATCTAAGGGCATTAAAAAAAGTGAAAAAGGACGTTTCATTACATGATCCAATCGGTCAAGATAAAGAAGGTAATGAAATAAGCTTAATCGACATATTAGAAGCAGATTCAGAAGATGTAATTGAATACGTTCAATTACATATGGAACTAGATAAAATGAAGAAATATTTTACAATTTTAGACGACAGGGAAAAGGAAGTCATTATCTTTCGCTATGGGTTAAATAATTACCAGGAAATGACGCAGCGTGAAATCGCAAAGAAACTAAATATATCAAGAAGCTATGTTTCACGTATTGAAAAACGAGCACTAATGAAGGTGTTTCATGAATACTTTAAACAGGAAAATCCAAACAGGAAAAAAGGATAATCATGTTTGATTACCCTCATCAATTTTCTGTCTAATTTTTTTATAACGAAATACAAAGAATGCAATTGCAGACAACGAAATTATTGACAAAAAAGAAAGAAAAACTGTGTGATCTGTATTTGGTATTCCATAAATATCAATCACTATACCTAAATAAAAATAAATGCTGAGAATGAATAATGTATGGATGAAAGTATGATAGTCTTTTTGCTTTTTTTCTAAATACTTTTGTTCACTTCCCATAAAAAAATCCCTCCCACAGTAATAGTACCATGAATGAAGGGGTTTTTATTAAGCAATTATTGCCAATGCTTACAAATCGTTAATCATTTTCATTATTAAGATGGCTGCATTTTTTGCTGCCTTATCTAAAAATATGTCAAAGGAAACCGATGACTCTTTCCCCGCAATATCTGAAAGTGCACGAATGATTACAAACGGTTTATTGTACTGAAAACAAACTTGAGCAACTGCTGCAGCTTCCATTTCCGCTGCTATCATAGTAGGAAATTTTCCCTTGACTTGCTTTACATGGTCAGGATCTGACATAAATGTGTCACCTGTTGCAATGATCCCCTCACGAGAGTTAACATCAAGCGATTTCACAGCTTTTGTGGCAACTGCAACAAGCTGTGAATCTGCACCAAACATAGCTGGCATCCCAGGAACCTGACCATATGCATAGTCGAACGCAGTTACATCAACATCATGATGCACTACTTGTGAAGAAATAACAATATCTCCTATTTCAAGTTCCTCATCAAAGCCACCAGCCGAACCAGTATTTATCACATAATCCGGATTGAAACGTTCATTGAGAATAGTAGTGGCCATTGCTGCATTTACTTTTCCGATACCCGATTTTAATAGTACAACCGGTTTATCTGCTAGATTGCCTGAAATAAATAAACAATCTGCAACAGTATATTCTTTTTTCATTGTCATTTTATCAAGTAATAGTGCTATTTCTTCATCCATAGCACCGATTATGCCTATTGTCATTCGCTTACCTCCAAGATTTAGTCAAACTTGTTTTCTACTATCTAATCTTTATCGTTTTCTTTTAAAACTTCTACTTTTGTAGGCTTCCAACCTTCGTTCTCTACCCAAGTAAGATATACACGGTATGTTTGATCCTGTACTTTATTAGAAGCGGTAGCAATCACTTTATTTCCGCCTCCGTTATCGAGCCACCATGTTATCATATCACCTTGTTTTAATCCCGTTGCGACACGGATTGCCTCTTCCATCTCTTTTCGATCCTGCGTTCCTTCAGCGAATTGTTTAGTATGAGTGCCTTCTTGCTCAGTTCCAATAGGCTCCCAATCAGCAGTATATGTTTCTAGAACATTCGGATTATCAGATCCTTCAACAGTTTCTCGTTCTATATCTGAATTAGTTGATTCATCCTCATTGGTATCCTGGTCCGGATTTTCATTTTGAGTGTCACTGTCATCCGTAGCTTCATCATTTGAACTTGAACTATCATCGCTCGCAGCATCATCTTCTGTGTTCGAATTTTCATCACTTGCTTCTTCATCATTTTCTTCTGTAACTGGTTCATTCTTTGATTCATTATTTTCATCCGCACTATTATTGTTGCTACCTTCAGTTTTTGTATCGGTAGATGGTTGCTCTTCATTTGTCTTTTCTTCTCCTCCACCGAAAAAAAACATTGCCAGTAATACAATTAGTAAGATACCACCAGCTACTAGAAAAAGAGAAATAGACTTTGTATTCTTTCTTCGTTTTTCAAATTTATTTAACCTGGAATTATTATCCATATTATTTCCCCTCCTTCTCACATGATAATATAATATCATATTTTCAGTTTAAATTATTATGAAAAGTTAAGAATGATTAGATAAGACTAATTTGTTAATATTAATATTTTTTCCGCAAGGAACAAGTTTAAAATGAAAAAAGCGAGATAATTTTATCCCGCTTCTGTTTCTGTTTATATTTTAATTTACACTTACTATTTTAACTTGTATGTCTCCACCAGGGGTTACTACTGTAACTTCAGTACCTTTTTGGTGTCCAAGTAGGCTTTTGGCCATTGGTGAATCATTTGAAATTTTCCCCTCAAATGGATCTGCTTCTGCACTACCAACAATGGTATATGTTTCTTCATCACCACTTGGTAACTCTTGAAACGTTACCGATTTTCCAAGAGAAACAATATCGGGGTTGTCGTTATCATTTTCAATAATAACTGAATTACGAATCATTTTTTCCACTTGGGAAATACGTGATTCTACAAATGCTTGATCATCTTTAGCAGCATCGTACTCTGAGTTCTCGGAAAGATCTCCGAAATCTCGTGCTACTTTTATACGCTCAACTACTTCTTGTCTGCGTTCTGTTTTCAAATGATGTAATTCTTTCTCTAATTTTAATTTTCCCTCTTCGGTCATATAATAGCTTTTTTCTACAGCCATTAAAAACACTCCTTTTTTATCTACAATTAAAAATAACATATTTCCTTATATACATTATATTTATATTTACGTATAAAAATGAGCAGCACAAGTATGTGCGCTCGGCTAAGTGAATATGCTCTAATCTTAACTATCGCAGATTTTGTTTAAATTTTCAATACTTTTCCGTAAAGTACAACGACATCGTATCATTTTCATCTGATACCATGCCTTGCTTTATAATTGATTTGCTTGATTTTTTGCTAATATGTTTTCAATTTTAGTAGCCATTATATCAATAGCTACATGGTTTTGTCCACCTTCAGGAATAATGATATTAGCATACCGTTTTGTCGGTTCAACAAATTGCAAGTGCATAGGACGGACATTATTAACATACTGGTCGATAACCGAGTCCAGTGACCTGCCGCGCTCTTTAATATCACGCATCATTCGTCTGATAATCCGTATATCAGCATCCGTGTCTACAAAAACTTTTATGTCCATCAAATCCACTAGACGAGGATCTTCCAGAATTAAAATTCCTTCCAGTATTATCACTTCTTTTGGTTCCACCAAAATAGAATCCTTTGAACGTGTATGAATTTTATAATCATACACAGGCTTCTCAATCGATTTTTCATTCATTAGTTCCTGAATGTGTTCTATTAACAAATCATTATCAAAAGCAAGTGGATGATCGTAATTTGTGTTTAACCGTTCTTCAAACGGTAAATGGCTTTGATCTTTATAGTAATAATCCTGCTCAATTACTAGTATGGTTTTATCTGCAAATCGCTTGCATATGGACCGCGTCACGGTTGTTTTACCACTACCGCTGCCTCCAGCCACACCAATTACAACTGGCTTGTCTCGCATGTCCCACTACACTCCTTTAACCTTTAATTTTTGATGGTAATGGCAACTCCATCACCAACCGGAACAATGGATGTATGAAATTCTTCTTTTTCTATTAGCCACTGATTATATGCTTTAATTTTGTTTGCAATCTTTGTTAACCTGTGCGGTTTTTCACTTGGGTTTGCAACATACCCTTTGAATAATACATTATCAGATATAATTAATCCACCTTTTCGAATGATTGGGCTATACAATTCAAAAAATCGTTGGTATTGACCTTTTGCTGCATCGATAAACAATAAATCGAAAGTGTGTTTTTCGTTTAATTCATTTACAACTTCCAAGGCATCACCATGAATGATTTCTATTTGAGAAGTTTTATTTTGCTCTTTTATTACATTTACTGCAAAATCATACCGTGCTTTATCTCTTTCAATAGTAGTTATGTTCGCAGTTGGATTTGCTTCAAGCATACGCAGGGCTGAATAACCAATCGCTGTGCCTATTTCCAGAATTCGCATGGGTTTATGAATTCGAATCAGCTGTTGTAAAAACTGCATGCCAATCGGGTCCATAATTGGTACATCATTTTCTTTTGCATATGTTTCTAAGTTCTCAACCCAGTCCTCATTCGAAGGAATCGTCCCAAGTAAATATTCATTCAATTTTTTATCCAACATGATAATGCTCCTTCCTAATCAGGAAACTTTTATGCAAAAAAACGGAAAATGTGAACTTTCATTCACACTTCCGTAATAGGTTATATAACTAAACTTTCGTACATAGCTTGAAATATGGCACTTGACTAAGCACACTCTATTCATATTGTAACTAGTTACTATGTCGTAATAGATGGAAACTGCGAAATAACTTACCACCTTGAGATGCTGCGATATGCCAGCAGCGATCCTGGACGGCAGCTTCAGAACACTTATTTGGAAATAAAAATAAAGTTAAGTCGCAGTATAGAGATATTACGGCTTATTTATCTATTTCAGTCTGCGAAAGTTCAGTTATTTAATATATTTTTCTTTAAGCTCTAAATGTTTTTCATGTGTTTCAGAATAATGAATGTTCCCTTGATCGTCATGAAGGAAAAAGAGATTCTCTGATTCTTCTGGATTAAGAGCAGCTTCCAATGAATTCTCTGCAAAATTCGAAATCGGCCCTATAGGAAGTGTGTCGATATAATAGGTGTTATACGGAGATTCTACTTCCAAGTCTTCTAATAGAACTTTTTTCTTATGACCACCTAATGCATACAATACAGTTGGATCTGTTTGCAGTGCCATACCCGTTTCTAGACGATTATAGAATACACCAGCAATTTTCTTTCTTTGTTCAATTGTTCTTGCTTCATTTTCTAATAAAGAAGCCATTGTAAAAGCCTTGTGTACCGTTAGATCTCTTGCAGCAATTGAGTCCAAGTATGGTGTAACAACCGCTTCAGTCTTACTCAGCATTTTTTCCACTACAGATTCTACAGTAGGTTTTTCTTCATAGAAATTATAGGTTGCAGCGAATAAATACCCTTCCAGCGGCGTACGGATATCAGGATTTAAAATGACATCAGTCAATATAGATGGATGCTTATCAATCAGTGTCTCTACGTACTCTACATTATTCACTTTATTTAAAAAATCTTCTTTACTGAATGGTAACTTTTTCGAGTAAATTTCAGCAATTTGATTAATTGTTTTGCCTTCAGGAATGGTAATATTATATTTCGCTTCTTTTAAAACTTTTCCATTTTTTAATGCTTCAATAATTTCATCCAATGTCATACTAGCCGTGAATGTGTAATTTCCAGCCTGAAAATTTGATTCATTTTTAAATTTTATGTAAAAACGAAAGACACGTGCATCTTTAATAACGCCTTTATCTTCAAGAATAGTCGCTATATCAGATGTAGAAGATCCCATTGGGATTTCAACATTTATTTCTTTATCACTTCCAGGGTTTACTGGTTCAAGGGCTGATTTTACGTATACATACCCAGAAATTCCTCCTACTAGGAGAATTAAAACTAATGAAATGATTACGATCGTTACAATTTTACGAACGGTTCTTGCGTCTTCTGAACGTTTGATCAGGTTGTCCGTATAACTGCCTGGTTCTTTCTTCTTGAACATATACTAACTCCTCTCATCCGCTATATTATACTAAAAATGAAATAGAATATCTATGATTAAAAAAGAATTATGTATAATAGTGACGAAAAAGTGAGCAATAAAAGAACTGATGTCATAAGACACCAGCTCTTTTTATACTTTTTCATTTAAATAATTTACTGGTCCGATTCCTCATCTGCAAGCGTATTTAACATTTCTTCGACCATTTCCCACTCTTCATCAGACTCAATTGGGAATAACGACAAGTCATTATCATCTGCTTCTTTTTCTTCATATCTAAATGCGTATACCTCTACTTCTTCATCATCTTTTTGTTCTACTGGTACTACTGCTATATAGGATTGTTCTGTATCATCTGTATCAAACGTGAATAATACTTCAAAAAGATGTTCTTCTCCGTTTTCATCAGGGATTACGATACGTTCTTTTTCATCTAATGCCATATCTGTCACTCCTTCATTATTTTTTGTCTAAGTAGCCCTGTAAAATCATTACAGCTGCCATTTTGTCAATGATCTTTTTTCTCTTTTTTCTACTCATATCTGCTTCTAATAAAACACGTTCTGCCGCTACGGTTGTTAATCGTTCATCCCATAAGTCAGTTGGTATTTTGTGAATCTTCTCAACATGCTTCGCGTAGACTATAGAGGCTTCACCACGTTCGCCTATGCTGCCATTCATGTGTTTAGGGAGACCTATAACAACTTTTTCAACCTCGTACTGATCAATAATTGTTTTGAGCGCAGCATCTGCCGATTTCCGATCATTTTCATTCCATTTAATTGTTGTAATTCCCTGGGCGGTCCAACCCAGGTCATCGCTCACTGCAACACCTATCGTTTTTGAGCCCACATCCAAACCTAGTATTTTCATCTGTTATTCCTCTTGATGTTCTAGATAAAACTTAACTAGCTCTTCAATTAACTCATCTCTTTCTAGCTTTCGGATTAAGTTACGGGCATCATTATGTCTTGGTATATACGCAGGGTCACCAGAAAGTAAATAACCCACAATTTGATTTATTGGATTATACCCTTTTTCCCTAAGTGCCTCATGTACTGTAAACAATATTTTTTTAATATCCTGATCAAATGGTTCTTCCGAAAAATTAAATTTCATTGTCTTATCAATAGAGCTCATAGTGACACCTCATTCCAAGTTTTGTCTTCTGACATCATCTTAACATGTTTGTACGTAATATTATATCATTTTCTACTCCTGTACATACGCAGAGACTATTTTGTTAATGTTTCCTTAATATAATTCACTGCATATTCTAATGCATCGTTAATTTTATCAGGATCTTTCCCGCCAGCTTGAGCCATGTCTGGACGGCCACCGCCGCCACCGCCGCATATTTGTGCAGCACCTTTGATTAGATTACCAGCATGCAGACCTTTATCAATTAAATCCTTCGAAACTCCAGCAGCTAATTGGACTTTACCATTATTTTCTGTAGCTAATAAGATTGTTCCTGTTTTCATCTTTTGCTTTAAATCATCTACCATACCACGTAATTGATTCATATCTTTTACATTCACTTTTTCTGCTAGTAATGGTACCTCATTTATTGTTTCTATTTGATCAAGAATAGAAGTTGCTTCAAGATTGCTTAGCTTTGCACTTAACGATTCATTGTCTTTCTGAAGTCCCTTAATCTCTTTATACATTCCTTCTATTCGTTCAGGCACATTTTCCTGATTTGTCTTTAGTAATTGACCAGTCGCTTTTAATATATCCATTTTATCATTAATAAAGTGATATGCCTGCTTACTTGAAACTGCTTCAATTCTACGCGTTCCTGCGCCAATTCCGGTTTCATTTACAATTTTAAATAATCCGATCTCCGACGTATTTCTAACATGACATCCTCCACAAAGCTCGATACTATAATCGCCAATTTGAACTACCCGGACGATATCGCCATACTTCTCACCGAATAATGCCATAGCTCCCATTTCTTTTGCATCAGCTATTGCTTTGTTTTCTATTAACAACGGTAATGAAAGCCAGATCTTTTCGTTCACTTGTGTTTCAATTTGTTTCAGTTCATCTTCCGTGACAGAACCAAAATGAGAGAAGTCAAAACGTAATCTTTCTGGTGTTACCATTGAGCCAGCCTGGTTTACATGATTACCTAATACATCTTTTAAAGCCTGATGTAAGAGGTGTGTAGCGGTATGATTTTTAATAACTCCGTTACGGAAGCTGTCGTCAACAGAGGCTGAGACTTGTTGATTGATCTTAAAGGTTCCTTCTTTTACTGTTACTCGGTGGATATTTTGACCTTTAGGTGCCTTTTGAACATCACCGACATACATAGAAGCGTCATCTGCGTATATCCACCCGTTATCTGCTACTTGTCCACCACTTTCAGCGTAAAAAGGAGTTTCCTGTAAAAATACGATTGCCTCATCACCCGGCTGCAAGGAATCGACAAATTCTTTATCTTTTATAATCTGGGTGATTGTTGTTTTTGTTTCTACGTTAGTGTAGCCAATAAAAGTACTCTCATGATCAACCTTACTTAAAACCTCATCCTGTACGTGCATGGAATCAACTTTTTGTCTTGCATTTCGTGCACGTTCCCGCTGATTCTTCATCTCTTGTGCAAAACCTTCTGTATCAATTGTAAATCCTTTTTCCTGTACGTATTCTTCTGTTAATTCTTTTGGGAAGCCATACGTGTCATATAATCGAAATGCTTCTTCCCCAGGGAAAACAGAATTCCCTTTGTTTTTTTCTATTTCCATAATACTATTAAGTATTTCCAACCCATCATGCAATGTTTCAAGGAATCGTTCTTCTTCAAGCTTCACAACATTTTGTATATGCTTCTGTTGACTTAAGACTTCAGGATAGAAATCTTTCATAATATTTCCTACGATTGGCACTAAATTAAACATAAAGGGTTTTTCAATTCCAATTTGTTTAGCAAAACGGACTGCTCGGCGTAATAGCCTGCGCAACACATATCCACGGCCCTCGTTCGATGGAATTGCACTGTCACCAATGGCAAACGTAACAGTTCTGATATGATCTGCAATGACTTTAAAAGCAGTATCTGTTTCACTGTCCGTTCCATAAGATACATTTGCGTATTCTTCTACTTGTTTAATAATCGGCATAAATAGATCAGTTTCAAAATTCGTAGGTGCATCCTGGATTACGCATACCATACGCTCAAGGCCCATTCCTGTATCAATATTTTTCTTTGGTAAAGGTGTATAAGTATCATCAGGATTATGGTTGAATTGAGAAAACACTAAATTCCATATTTCCAGATACCTGTCATTTTCGCCTCCAGGATATAATTCAGGATCACTCGGATCATCACCATATTTTTCACCTCGATCATAAAAGATCTCAGTATTTGGCCCGCTTGGTCCTTCGCCAATGTCCCAGAAATTTTCTTCTAATCGAATGATTTGTTTCTCGGGTAATTTAATATCATTCAGCCAGATATCATACGCTTCATCATCTTCTGGATGAACGGTAACAGCTAGAAGTTTCGGGTCAAACCCTATCCACTCCGCGCTTGTTAAAAATTCCCATCCCCATTCAATTGCTTCTTTCTTGAAGTAATCGCCTATCGAGAAATTTCCAAGCATCTCAAAGAATGTATGGTGTCTTGCGGTGAACCCTACATTTTCAATATCATTCGTTCGAATTGATTTTTGTGCATTGACTAACCGTGGGTTTTCTGGAATTACCCGACCATCAAAGTATTTCTTCAGCGTAGCAACTCCACTGTTAATCCATAGTAATGTTGGGTCTTCTACTGGAACAAGTGATGCACTTGGTTCAACCTGATGACCTTTTTCTTTAAAAAAATCGATAAACATTTGTCTTACGTCTGCAGACGATAGTTGTTTCATTTTTTATCCTCCTATTAATTCAATTGTACGCAAATAAAAAAATCCCCTCTCTGCAAATTTGCAGGGACGAGATTTGATCGCGGTACCACCCTAATTATGAACAATTAGTAACTGTTGTTCATCACTTCATCATGGTAACGGTATGAAACCGATGGGGATTAACCATACTCCAGTTTAGCTTTCCATGACTCTTTAAATAGGATTTTTCTCAGCCAAATGAAAATCCCTCTCTGATAAATAGACTTATCATGTACTTATAACCTTCTACGATTTATATATAACTAATTATGCGATATTATATGTAATATCCTGTCATCTGTCAATCAGAAATACTTTTTTTGGTGATTTTTTTCATAATTTCATTCAAAATTGTTAATAACGGAACAGCTAAAATCATTCCAAGCACTCCTCCAACTTTCCCTCCCACCAGCAGTGCAAAAATAATAGCTATTGGGTGGATGTGAATGCTTTTCCCGACAATGTAAGGGGAAAGTAAATTACTTTCGATTAATTGTATCACAAACACTGTAAGTAAAACCAATAACGCTAGCTTAGTTGAAACGGTAAGCGAAATAGCAAGTGCGGGCAGTGCGCCAATTATAGGTCCAAAGTATGGAATGATATTAGTGAATCCCATTATAATAGCTAACACCAGCGCATACTTTAAGTCAAGGAAATAATAAGCTGCAAATGTTGCTATTACAACAAATAAACTTACAATCAATTGACCACGTATATAATTCCCTAAACTCTTATCAATAGAATACAGAATTACATGTGCACGTTGATGATATTTAATTGGTATCCACTTCTTCAGCCAATTTTTAATCTTTCTAGTATCTTTTAAAAAGTAGAAAATAAGTACCGGAATGACTGTAATCAAAATAATAATATCAAAAATTTTCGTTACTGTATTCATCAGCTTTGATACTATGTTAGCTATCATTTTTTCTACTCCCGTAAACAAGTTGTCCATCCGATCATGGACTGTTTCAGGCAGAAAAGCAGTCGATTCATATAACTGATAAATCCAATTTTTATAGGTTGAAATAAACTGTGGGAGTTGATCGCTCAACTCGTTCAACTGGCGAATGAATAAAGGATAGATGCGATTAACCAGAAAAATTAATCCACCTATGATTCCTATATATAAAATTAGTATCGCTAACCCTTTTGGGATATTGAACGAATGGAGTTTCTGAACAAACGGGTACAATAAATATGCAAGGAAAAGCGCCAATAAAAATGGAGAAAAAATACTCCATAAAAAGGAAAAAACAGTTCCATAAAAAGGGAACAGTTTTACGAAAAGATAAAATAATAAAAAAGACAAAATGCCAATTACGAGCCAATATAGAATATGAAGTGGATTTTTATCTTTAAACATAAATGGCGCTCCTTAGTTTTAAATAATTATTTTTCATTCTTCAACTAATTTCACCATTGAATTCTTCTTTTTTCTTCATCTGTGAACAGATCATTTAACGAGCTTAAGGATCCATCTGATTCTATTTGATGGATCACCACTTCTTCATTGACTATCGTAATTTCAATAAAACAATTCCAGCAATAATATTGCTGTGCGCCAATTTTACCTATATCTTTCCGACTACAGTTTGGACATTCCATATCTTTCATTAACTCCTTTTAAAAGGGCATTCAATTATTAAATTTATGCTTACCCAAATAAAAGGAAAATATACATATTTTACATAAAATCATAAGGAGAAACTTCTGTTTCTGGTTTATCCTCGCTTCTCTTGCCAGATTGATCCGGCAACCTTTCCTTCAACTGGTTTACAAGACTTGTGTATCTTTTGTTTGTATCGATCGTATTTATCCCCTGAATAAAAGCTTGAAGCTCGCCACAAATAATCAATGATTGCTTACTTCTTGTTATCGCAGTATATAATAAATTTTTGCGAAGCATCCGATGATAAGTCGAAACAACTGGTAAGAGGACAATTGGAAATTCGCTTCCCTGTGATTTATGAATGGAAATACAGTACGCATGCATGATATTTGTATAGTCCTTGCGCTCATAAACTACTTCTTTTCCTTCAAAAGTCACTACAATCTGCTCCACATTCTCTACATTTTCATCTTCAAAAAAGATCGCAACAATTTCTCCAATATCACCATTAGAAACACCGTCTTCTGGTTGGTTTACTAATTGAAGGACCTTATCTCCCACGCGTAACACTGTATCGTATATGTTAACTTCGCGCTTTCCCTTTGTTTTAGGATTTACAATTTCCTGAAGTGTTTTATTAATAATTGTTATGCCAGCCTGCGAACGATACATTGGTGCTAATACCTGAATGTCCTTCAGATTCATACCTTTACTCTCAGCATGAGAAAATACTTTTGAAATTACATCCACCATTTGCAGCTCGTTACATCTGATAAAACTGAAATCTTTATCATTTTGAAGTGTTTCATCAGTAATTGCATTGTTTTTTATTGTATGGGCAAGTTGAATTATCTTTGAGCCTTCTTTTTGCCTGTATACTTCGTTCAATCTGACTAACGGAATGGCTTCACTAGTTAGTAGGTCTGTTAGCACCTGGCCCGGCCCCACTGATGGCAACTGATCCTCATCACCTACCAGTAAGACTTGCATGTCATCTGGAATTGCTTTAAACAGACTATTCGCAAGCCATATATCCACCATTGAATATTCATCTACTATTAAAAACTTACCTGATAATGGCTCGTTTTGATCTTTGCTAAACCCATTATTTCCGTCCCAGCCAAGCAATCGGTGAATAGTAACTGCTGGTAATCCTGTCGACTCGTTCAATCTTTTTGCTGCTCGTCCTGTCGGTGCTGTTAAAACAAATGGGTAGTCGGATTGGTTATCGTAATCTTTCGGGTCAACTGATACACTGTTTATCGCAGCGTAAGCGTCAACTATCCCCTTAATTACAGTAGTTTTACCAGTACCCGGCCCTCCTGTAACAATCATTAACTTTGAGTGAAGGGATTGATTAATCGCATTAAACTGTTCTTTTCCGTAACTTAATGTTTCCTCTTCCTCAATATCGCCAATAATTTTCATCATTTCGGCTAATGTTGTCTGCTCTTCAATTGGTTTTGTTAGTAACCGCTTTACATGAGAAGCAAATCCATCCTCTGCATAATATAAGGATGGCAGATATACATTTCCGTTTTGAATAATCATTTTCTTCTCTGTGTTAAGTGAATCTAGTTGGTTTTCAACTGTTTCTTCATCAAGCTCTCCGCTCGTTCTTCCAAGTAATCGAATAACAGCTGCGATACATTCTTCAACTGGCAGGTAAACATGCCCTTCCTGAACACTTTTCTGCATGACAAAAACACATCCAGCTCCAATCCTATTTGGATGTGTTAATGAAAGTCCATTTATTTCTGCAATTTCATCTGCTTTCTGAAATCCAAAGCCGTCGACATTAAATACGTATTGGTATGGATCTTGCTTTAAAACTTTTATGGATTCATCTTTATAAACCTGATATATTTTCTGAGCAAGTTTTAAACCAATTCCAAATTTAGCAAGGTTTACTACCACGTGCTCAAACCCTTCGTTCTCCTGCAGGGTTTTAACTAATTGCTCAGCTTTATCTGGCTTTAAACCTTTTATATCTTTCAGTACATCCGGCTTTGTTAATATTGTTGCAATCGCATTTTCACCTAAATGATCAATTATTTTAGTTGCTGTTTTTTTTCCAATTCCATAAAACAAATCGCTCGACAAATACGCAATTAATCCGTCTGTTGTATCCGGTATATCCGATTCAAACGAAGTAACCTGGTACTGCAGTCCAAACTTATTATGGCGCTCCATCTGTCCGTGAAATACATAATTTTTTGATTCCTGCAAATTCGAAAAATATCCTTTTACAACAATCTCTTTATCCTTAATAGCTTCATTCGTCTCAATTACTCTAATTTTGGCAATCGAAAAATGCTCTGTAGTATTTTGGAAAATAGTATACAGAAGCTCACCTTTAATATATTTTTGTGAAACACTCTCATTCGATTGCTCAAACATAGTCATTCAAATAACCCCACTATCTTACTCGTTCTTTTGATCAAGTACACTTTGTATTTGCTCTTTACCATTAACGGCTAGCGAATGGTCAGGCTGAATGGATATTGCCTGATTAAAGTGTGATAATGCTTCATCCAATTGTTCATTATATATTGCAATAACACCTAAATTGTAATGTGCATCACTATGTTCACTATTTAGCTCTAAAACACGTCCAAACACTGGTTTCGCTTCTTCAATATGTTCGCTTTGAGCAAGTGATAAACCATACTGGAAAGCAATTTCATCATCATTCGGCTCAAGTTCGGATGCACGTAACAGATAAGGCAACGAGAGCTTCATTTGATCCTGACTCTGTAATGTCATACCAAGCATATAATAAACATCACCTTCTTCGAGTCCTAATTTGATAGCCTTAAGAAAGTTTTCGCTAGCCTTCTTGTAATCTGATCCTTCCAAATAAACATTCCCAAGACCATAATATGCCGTTGCAGCAGTTTCATTTAGTTCGATTGCTTTTTCAAAAAAACGTTGAGCTCTTGTTAATTCGTTTAAATGGATTAATAGATTCCCAAAATTTATATAGCCAATTGGATCGTTTGGTTGTTCTTCAATAATTTCTGTAAATAGTTTTGCTGACTCTTCATATTTTTGTTCCTGCATGAATTCGATTGCCTGCTGCATTTTCTCCATTATAACACCACTCTTTTCTATATTTAAGTAAGTAAAAGGATCCAGCTCCATTTATTTTTACGGAACAGATCCTTTACTTTACGTTATCATCCTACATAGCTAATCCGTTTATCGTTTTTGATTACCTCATCAATTGTACCGCCACCGAGACACTTATCTCCGTCATAAAATACAACTGCCTGTCCTGGGGTAATTGACCGCTGTCTATCATGAAAACTGACATGGACGGAACCATTATCTAATTTAGAAACAGTAACATCACTATCTTTTTGGCGATAGCGGAATTTCGCTGTACATGTAAATGATTGTCCAATATCTTTTGTAGTAATCCAATTCAGATCTGTTGCAATTAAACTATCTGAATACAAGTGTTCGTTTTCAGATCCTTGTTCAACGTACAGAATATTTTCTTTTAAATTTTTCCCTACAACAAACCACGGATCTCCAGCTCCACCAATTCCAAGCCCCTGACGCTGACCAATTGTATAATACATAAGGCCTTCATGCTTACCTTGAACTTCATTTTGTAAGGTAGCCATTTTCCCTGGTTGTGCTGGTAAATATTCACTTAAAAATTCTTTGAAATTACGTTCACCAATAAAGCAAATACCCGTACTATCCTTCTTAGCAGCAGTTGCCAGACCATGTTCAGAGGCGATTTTCCTAACTTCCTTTTTTGGTAAATGGCCTAACGGAAACATTACTTTCTTTAGGACATCTTGTGAAAGCTGGTTTAGGAAATACGTCTGATCCTTGTTATCATCATTACCACGAAGCATTTCATACTCACCATTATTATGTCTGACCTGCGCATAATGACCTGTAGCTAAATAATCTGCTCCAAGCGAGATTGCGTGGTCAAGAAATGCCTTAAACTTAATCTCTTTATTACACATAACATCTGGGTTCGGGGTTCTGCCAGCTTTATATTCGTCTAAAAAGTAGGTGAAGACTTTATCCCAGTACTTCTTCTCAAAATTGACGGCGTAATATGGAATGCCAATTTGGTTACATACCCTGACTACATCTTCAAAATCCTCCGTCGCTGTACAAAATCCCGTTTCATCTGTATCATCCCAGTTTTTCATAAATATACCTATAACGTCATAACCCTGTTCTTTAAGTAATAGAGCTGCCACGGACGAATCAACCCCTCCGCTCATTCCTACTACTACACGTATATCTTTATTATCCTTCAATCTTGTCACCACCTATTTAGAAGTTAATCGTTTAACAATACCCGCAATACGTTCTGCCGCTTCCGAAATGTCCTCTGTGTCATTATGAAGACCGAAACTGAATCGGATTGAATTTGTAGTACGTTCGTTTTCTGCACCGTACATAGCACTTAGTACATGCGAAGGTTCTATAGAACCTGCAGTGCATGCACTGCCACTCGAAGCTGCTATTCCTGATAAATCAAAATTTGTTAGTAGAGTCTCTACATTCGTACCAGGAAAGCTCACATTAACAATAGAAGGAACCGCAGCAGAATGGTCGCCATTAATACTAAACTGAACTCCTTCTTTCTCAAGCGTTTTTAGAAACAGCTTTTTAAATTCTGAATATGCTTCTACTCGCTTTTCTTTATTATCTATTACTAATTCAACGGCACGCATAAAACCGGCTATACTTACGACATTTTCCGTTCCTGCACGTCGCTTTCGTTCTTGTTCTCCGCCAAATTGGAGTGAGTTGATTTGCACTTTTTTATTTATATACAAAAAACCTACACCCTTTGGACCATTAACCTTGTGGGAGCTTACTGTCAATAAATCTATATTTTCTTCTTTCACGTCGATTGAAAGTTGGCTGTAAGCTTGTACTGCATCTGTGTGAAAATATGCCTGGTGATCTTTTAATAACTCCCCAATCTGCTGAATCGGCTGAACAATTCCAGTCTCATTGTTCACTGTCATAATAGAAACAACTGTCGTACTGGCTGTCAATGCATTTTCCAAATCCTGAATAGATATTTTACCGCTCTCGTATACAGGAAGGTACGTAACAGTAAACCCTGAATTCTCTAGATAATTAGCTGCATGAAGAACAGCATGATGTTCCTGCTCAGTCGTTATAATGTGGTTTCCTTTACCCTTATTTGCTAAAGCAGTGCCAATAAGCGCCAAGTTATCAGATTCTGTGCCCCCACTAGTTATAACTATTTCTTTTTCTTCAGCCCCTATACTTTCTGCAAAGACCTGTCTAGCCTGATCTATCATGTGGCGAGCAGTTCTTCCAAATGAATGAACACTCGATGGATTTCCAAAGACCTCTGAATAAATCGGCATCATAGCGTCAATTACTTCCTGAGCGACTGGTGTTGTAGCAGCATGGTCCAAATAAATGTGATTCATGGCAAACCTTTCCTTCCTGTTTAATCAATCTAAATATAGAACATATATGATTCTTGATGCTTATCGTCATCATGTTGAATGAGATCTTCCAGTGTTGTTGTATCTAATACATCCTTAACCGCGTCGCGAATACGCAGCCATAATGCCTGTTTTACAGCTTCTTCATCTTCAATCCCTTCGACTGGAGTTATTGGTCCCTCTAATACACGGATAATATCTCCAGCACTTATAGATTTTGGCTCCCTCGCAAGCATATAACCACCATATGCACCACGAACACTTTTTACTAAACCGGCATTGCGAAGCGGAGAAGCTAATTGTTCTAAATAATGTTCAGATAAATCTTTATCGCGAGCAATTGACTTAAGCGATACTGGCCCTTTTCCATACTGTTTTGCCAGTTCAATCATAATCGTGAGTCCATATCTTCCTTTAGTAGAAATCTTCATACTTTACACCTCTGTCTTTATTGTACTACTTTTATATATACGAATTAAATTAATTCAGTTTATCGTTTAACGGGTAATTAGTTATTAACTCATGATATTATAGCATGAATAATGCATATGTTGCATGAAACGCAATTCACATACAAAGGATGATCCTATATGAAACAGAAACCATTAGCTTATCGTATGCGACCTGCCCATATCAGCGAAATAATTGGCCAGACTCACATTGTAGGTGAAGGTAAGATATTAAATCGAATGATTCACGCCGAGCGTTTAGCATCAATGATTCTATTCGGCCCACCAGGAACCGGTAAGACATCCATGGCTGTGGCACTTGGTAAAAGCTTAGGAGTACCAGTTAAAATGTTAAATGCAGTAATAGATAAAAAGAAAGACATGGAAATTGTTGTAGAAGAAGCAAAAATGACTGGCCAAGTTGTACTGGTCCTTGATGAAGTCCACCGTTTAGATAAAGCTAAACAAGATTTTTTATTACCCTATCTGGAGAGTGATTTATTAACTTTAATAGGCTGTACTACGAGTAATCCATATCATTCTATTAATCCAGCCATCCGCAGCAGATGTCATCTATTTGAACTTCATTCTTTAACGCCAGAGGATATAAAGGTAGCAGTTCAACGATCATTAGAAGATGAAGAAAATGGCTTAGGTGATTATAACGTAATGATAGCTGAAGATGCCTTGAACCATTTTGCTCACGCTGCGAACGGAGATCTGCGCTCAGCACTAAATGGGCTTGAATTAGCCGTTTTTTCCACACCAAAAGATGATAATAACGTTGTGAATCTTACACTGAGTGTAGCTGAAGAGTGTATGCAAAAGAAAAGCTTCTCACATGATAAAGGTGGCGATGCCCACTATGATGTTCTGTCTGCTTTTCAAAAATCTATACGTGGCAGTGATGTAAATGCTGCCTTGCATTATTTAGGACGACTAATCGAGGCTGGAGATTTGGACAGCATTGCCAGACGAATGGTTGTTTGCGCCTATGAAGATATTGGGGTCGCAAATCCACAAGCTGGCCCGCGCGCCTTGGCAGCTGTGCAGGCAGCCGAACGTCTTGGGTTTCCTGAAGCACGAATTCCTTTATCGGTTGCAATTGTGGAGCTATGTTTATCGCCTAAATCAAATACTGCTTACAAAGCTCTTGATGCTGCGTTATCAGATATAAGAAATGGTAAAAGCGGTGAAATACCTGCTCACCTGAAAGATTCACATTACAGTGGTGCAAGTAAATTGGGCAGAGGTGTCGAATATAAATATCCTCACAATTACGAGAATAATTGGGTCAATCAGGAATACCTACCATCCATAATACGTAAAAGAGAATACTATAAACCAAAAAATACGGGTAAATTTGAACAAGCTATGAAACACGTATACGATAAAATACAGTCCGATAAAAATAATAGCAAGTGAGATAGGTATATTTCTTTTTGCAAACGGTAAAACTAATTAGCACATAGGGATGTGTACTAATTAATCTATTTGCCTGAGTGAAAAGGAGATGAAATATTATGGTTAAAGTTAGACAGGACGCATGGTCTCATGAAGATGATTTATTATTAGCAGAAACTGTATTACGTCATATACGTGAGGGCAGTACGCAATTAAACGCATTTGAAGAGGTTGGAGATCATTTAAACAGAACTTCGGCAGCTTGCGGGTTCAGATGGAATGCGGAGGTAAGAAATAAATATGATCATGCTATCGATCTTGCAAAGAGACAACGAAAAGAGAAAAAACGAGCTGTCGCTGGAGTCGTTCAAAACAAGAAGGCTCCGGTAAGTGCAGTGAATGTAACGGCTCATAATAATGAGGTTTCTACTAATAATCATGAGCAAGAATCTTTAAATCAGTTAAACCAATCTGCACCTGTTCTGTCAATGGACATGGTTATTGGGTATTTAAAACAAGTTAAAAAAGAATACCAAACATCTAATCAATCAAAGTCTGCTTTGGAGAGAATGGAAAGAGAGAACGAAAGTTTAAGAAGACAAGTAAGCGAACTGGAAAAGAATTTATCCTTAACGGAAAAACAATTAAGTACTGTTCAAGAAGACTATCAGGTATTCATCCAGATCATGGAACGCGCACGTAAAATGACTGTTTTAGAAGACCAGGGTCCCATAAAGACTCCAGCATTTCGAATGGACAAAAACGGCAACCTGCAACAGGTTGCCAATGGAACAAGTAATTAATTTAGATAAACTCAAAACGTCTTTCGATATTTTTTTGCTAAAGTGATAGTTTCAAACGGAACGAAGGAACGTAAAAAGGCTGCTACAAACGGTAATACCGTTTGTAGCAGCCTTTTTTATGTATAGCTATTTAATCCCAATTGTGCCGTCCAACTCTTTAGTTTTGATCCCGCTCTCGGCAGATGGGTGCCTTGTTCTGTACCTATTATGCTTCCTTTTAAAAGTAAGTATAAGGCATGCACGCAACACAGAAACGTCCGGGCTCCCACGTATAAAAATGTTCGGTCAAAACGTTTATTAAACGTACACATCAGGATTAAATATCTAAATTAATTTGTAACCTAATAGTACCACAGAAATAAAATTTGTTCAATATAGATTATTGTGAAAATTTCATTACAAGTATAACAATTTTCTTACATTTATTCATTTTTGTTATTCTTTTTATTTAGCTGAATAGAAAGCTCATCCAGTTGGTTCGATGCGACTTCACTTGGTGCATTTGTTAATGGATCTGATGCAGATGCTGTTTTTGGGAATAATATCGTATCACGTAAGTTTGACCTGCCTGACAAGAGCATAATGATTCTATCGAGACCAAGAGCTATTCCACCATGTGGAGGTGCACCGTATTCAAGTGCTTCTAATAGAAATCCGAACTGCTCCTTTGCTTCCTCTTTCGAGAATCCAAGTATCTCAAACATCCTATCCTGCTGCTCTTTTTTATATATACGCAACGATCCTCCGCCAAGTTCATATCCATTTAAGACAAGGTCATAGGCTTTTGCTCTCACATTCTCTGGTTCCGTTGTCAATTTACTGATGTCTTCATCCATAGGCATTGTAAACGGATGGTGAGCTGCCTGAAAACTTCCTTCATCCTCGTCATATTCAAAAAGTGGCCAGTCAGTAACCCATAGAAAATTAAATTTAGACTCGTCAATCAGCTTCATTTCTCTGCCCAGTTTTAATCTGAGAGCTCCAAGACTATCATAAACAACTGAAGATTTATCAGCTACAAAGAGAAGTAAGTCACCGTCACTTGCCTCTGCTTTATTGGTAATTGCTTTAACTTCATCTTCAGTTAAAAATTTAGCAATCGGTCCTTTCAATTCTTCGCCTTCTACTTTTAACCAGGCTAGACCCTTAGCTCCATATACTTTTACAAAATCTGTTAGTTTATCAATATCTTTTCTTGAGTACTTTGTTGCTTGCTCTTTTGCATTTAATAATGCTACTTTTCCACCATCTGCTATCGCACTTTGGAACACTTTAAAGGAAGATTCCTTAACATCATCAGATACATGAATTAGCTCCATTCCAAAACGAGTATCTGGTTTATCAGAGCCAAATCTCTGCATTGCATCTTGGTATTTAAGACGTGGTAACTGTTGAGGAATCTCTACATCTTTAACTTCTAGCATTACTTTTCGCATCATATCTTCTGTCATCTCCATAATTTCATCACTGGACATGAAAGAAGTTTCAATATCAATTTGTGTGAATTCAGGTTGACGGTCTGCACGTAGATCCTCATCTCGAAAACAACGGGCAATTTGATAATACTTTTCAAAACCTGAAATCATTATTAGTTGTTTAAACAATTGAGGAGATTGAGGTAATGCATAGAACTCTCCAGCATGAACCCGGCTAGGTACTAAGTAATCACGTGCTCCTTCAGGTGTGCTTTTTGTTAATATTGGTGTTTCCATTTCAAGAAACGCTTGTTCATTTAAAAAGTTTCGAATTACCTGTGTTGTTTTGTGACGGAGTTTAAACGTTTCTTGTAGTGAACTTCTCCGTAGATCTATATAACGGTATTTTAACCGTAAATCTTCCGATACATCCGTTTCATCCTGAATGAGGAAGGGAGGGTTCTTTGATTTGTTAAGTATCTCTAACGAATCAACCGCAATTTCGATTGCTCCGGTATCCATAAGTCCGTTGATTGTGGATTCGTCACGCTTAACCACTTTACCTTTAACTTCGACAACATATTCACTACGTACCGCTTCAGCTATTTCAAGTGCTTCTTTGGAAACAGTTGGGTTAAACACGATTTGTACAATTCCGGATTTATCACGTAAATCAATAAAAATTAATCCACCTAAATCTCGCCTTTTTTGTACCCATCCTTTAAGCAGCACCTCCTGGTCAATGTGACCTTCACGAATAGTGCCTGCTAACATCCTTGTTTCTTTGTTCATCATTAACTACCTCCCTCTTGTTCGATAACAGTATGCATGTAAGTTACAATATCCGAAATAGCAACCTGTGTTTGATTACCCGTATTCATGTTTTTGACGTTTATTACGTTATTTTCTATTTCTTCATCTCCGAGTACAAGTACGAACTTTGAATTATCACGGTCTGCCGCTTTAAATTGACTCTTCATTTTTCGACCTTGATAATCCTTATCAACCTGGATTCCGTTTTCCCGAAGCAAGTGAACAAGACGTACTGATTCAGAAGCTGCATTTTCACCAAAAGCAACAAGGTAACAATCTAATTGATCTTCCAGTGGGAGTGTTATATTTTCTGCATCCAGCGCCATTGAAAGCCGCTCAATACCCATTCCAAATCCAATTCCAGGTGTGTCTGGTCCGCCAAGATCTTCTACTAGACCGTTATATCGACCGCCACCCGCTAATGTAGTAATCGCTCCAAAGCCTTCCGCTTCACTCATAATTTCAAATGCCGTGTGGTTGTAATAATCTAACCCTCGAACTAAATTTTTATCCACAGTATACGGAATTTCCATCACGTCCAAATAGCTTTTCACTTTATCGAAATAGGATTTGGATTCTTCATTTAAAAAATCCATTATTGATGGTGCAGTTTTCATTGCTGGGTGGTCAGCATCCTTTTTACAATCCAAGATCCGAAGTGGATTTTGCGTCAGGCGCGATTGACAATCCTGACATAATTCTTCCTTATGTGGAGAAAAATGCTGAATTAGAGCCTCACGGTAATTTTTTCGACTTTCTGTATCTCCTAAGCTATTTATAACTAGCTTGAGCGATTTTAATCCAAGCTCTTTATAACATGTCATCGCTAAATCAATAACTTCAGCATCCACTGCAGGATCTGCACTTCCCATAGCCTCCACACCAAATTGGTTTAATTGGCGCATTCTGCCTTTTTGCGGACGTTCGTAACGAAACATTTGCCCAAAATAAAACAATTTCACTGGTTGAACAGGAGAACCAAACAATTTATTTTCTACGAAAGCACGCACTACTGAAGCAGTTCCTTCTGGTCGAAGCGTCAGACTTCTTTCACCCCGATCTTCAAAGGTATACATCTCCTTTTGTACTATATCGGTAGAGTCCCCTACACCCCGCTTAAACAATTCAGTATGTTCAAAGATAGGAGTTCGTATTTCATTATAATGAAATCTGTTACACACATTTTTAATTACATTTTCGATGTACTGCCATTTTTTAGCCGTTTCAGGTAAAATATCAACCGTTCCACGTGGTGCCTTAATATTCATTAGTTATTCCTCCCTATATGTGTAAACAATAAAAAAACTCCCATCCCTATATAAAAAAGGGACGAGAGTTCACCCGCGTTGCCACCCTAGTTGATGCGTCTTGCCTGCATCCACTCTTCACAGTTAACGCCTGCAAAACGTCTTAACCTACGTACATTTCGGTTAAGAACCTAAGGAATGTCTTTCATTAAGCTAGTATGTGAAAATGTTTTCAGCCAAAGACATTTTCTCTCTAACCACCTATTACTTAACTACTTTTTCCCTCAATCGGGTTTTCACTATATTGTTCAACTGTTACGATTCATTCTAGAATGATTATTATATTAATCCTATACAGGTTCAATGTCAAGCACGATTTACTAATTTCTTTAATTGTTTTACTTCACCTAAAGTAATTCCGAGTTCCATTGCTATTTCCATTTGTGTAGAATGATCATTCAGCTCCATAAACCGGTGTAAATTAATATCGTGAAAATCTTTATTGTGTATCGATTTGTTTTGCTTATCATTTATACGCATTAAAATTCGCCTCCCATATATCTATCTTTGCCTATTTTATTAATTTCTATTAAAATAGAATTAGAAAACATAATTGGTTTTAGGGGGAAAAGCGTTGCGCACGTTTAAAATAATCATTATTTGTTTAGGTATTGTTATGTTATTAACTGCTATGACAACTCCAGCAGGAACAAAAAAAGCAGTTATTGACACACAAATTCTCAATGTCAGAAGCGGTCCTGGTGAAAACTTTGAAGAGGTTGATGAAGTTCATGCCAATGAAAGCTATCCTATAGTTCAGCAACAGGATAATTGGGTGGAGATTCAACTAGCCACTATGACAGGCTGGATAACAAAAGAATACATAACTATTCAAGATGGACAGTCCTCCAAAGAAGAGACAGAATCTGTTACAAATGAAGCTTCCATTGAAACAGTTACCATTCCTTATAAGCATACACACCTTCGAAGTGGACCTTCAACAAACGATGAGATTACCGGCTACGCAGAAAAAGGAACTACCTTTGATGTGGTAGGAGAAACAGATGACTGGTATAAAGTTGAGGGGGAAGAGCTAACAGGATTCTTAAAAAAACAATTCGTTAAAGACGAGGAAAAGGAAACTACCGGAATAGAAAATAAGACAATTGTAATCGATGCAGGTCATGGTGGGCGCGATGTTGGAGCTATTGGAGCAAATGGTACCTTCGAGAAAGATTATACCTACAAAACTTCACAGGAACTAAAACAGGAACTGACCGTGTTAGGTGCAAATGTTATTATGACAAGACCTGAAGATGAATTTATTTCTCTTGGCAGTCGATCAAGCTTTGCAAATATCAAGGCAGATGTATTTATAAGTATCCATTACAATAGTACACCTGAGCTTCCCAGTGTTACAGGTATTGGTACGTATTACTATCATGGAC
This sequence comes from Virgibacillus flavescens, assembly GCF_050574275.1. Classification (GTDB taxonomy): domain Bacteria; phylum Bacillota; class Bacilli; order Bacillales; family Amphibacillaceae; genus Virgibacillus_F; species Virgibacillus_F flavescens. The sequence continues at coordinate 2,127,769 of NZ_CP192260.1, read as the reverse complement.
AAAATAAAGATCTTGCAACATATATTCAAAAAGAACTGATTAAGGAAACAAATGCCAATGATCGTGGTGTAGCTTTTGGCAACTACTTTGTAATCAGACAAACATTTAAACCGGCTGTATTGGTGGAGCTTGGATTTTTGTCCAATGAAAATAAAGAACAGTTGCTTCAAACCAATGCTTACCAAAAAAAATTGGTTCAGGGTATGGTTAACGGTCTAATTAAATACTTTGGTAATAAGTAGAAAAAATGATCTATTTGTGATGCACTATCACAAATAGATCATTTTTCATTACTGTCCAGTATAAATGTTGCTGGTCCTACATTTGTTAATTGAACATTCATCATTTTTCCAAATTCACCCGTTTCTACCGGTACACCCTGGTCTTCTATGAATTGGTTTACTGTTTGATATAATTCATTTGCCAGATCAGGTTTTGCTGCATCTACGAAACTCGGGCGTCTCCCTTTTTTCAGGTTACCATATAATGTGAATTGGGAAATTGATAAAACTCCGCCATTTACGTCTTTGAGAGATAAATTCATCTTTTGATCGGCATCTTCAAATATACGCAGGTTAACTACTTTATTTACAATAAATTTAGCATCCTCTATCGTATCACTATGTGTCACGCCTAACAGCATGACAAGCCCATTATCAATTTCCCCAGTCACAGTGCCATCAACTGATACACTACTATTCATAGCGCGCTGAATAATTGCCCGCATTCATGAAACACCTTCTTACCGTATAGTTTCACTTCTAAATTACACAAAAAGGTGGTTCACTTAACCACCTTATATATTTTATTGTATCGTTCTCGTAACAGTATAAACTTCTTTAATTTGTTTAATTCGCTCTACTATTTTACGCAGATGATTCGTATCATTGATGAGAATTGTAATATGAATGACTGCCATTTTGTTTCTATCTGAACGACCAGTCACATGTGTAATGTTCGTTTTCGTTTCATTTACCGCTTGTAACACTTCGTTTAACAAGCCTCGACGATCATAACCAGATATTTCAAGATCTACATGATATTGCTTCTTGTCGTTCATGGATCTCTCCCACTCTACATGTAAAAAGCGTTGCTGAGCATCCTCAGTCTGAACATTTGGACAGTCTGATCGGTGTACAGAAACCCCCCGTCCTTTTGTAATATACCCAACTATTACATCACCTGGAACAGGATTACAGCATTTGGATAAACGTACTAGTAAATTATCCACTCCCGCAACTTTTACACCAGAATCTCGTTTGTTCGCTTTACTCGCTTTAACACCGGTTTTTACGTCCTCCAATGTTTGAGCGAGATCTTGCTGTTTTAGTTTTGATTGTCGGATCTTGTCGGTCAAACGCGTGGAAATTAAAGCAGCAGTAATTCCCTGATACCCCACAGCCGCATACATATCATCTTCACTCGTAAAGTTAAATTTTTCATAGACACGTTTAAGATTTTCCTGCGTAAGTGCTTCTTTAGGCTCGATTCCTAAAGAACGGATTTCTTTATCAACCAATTCTTTTCCTTTTACAATGTTTTCTTCACGCCGCTGTTTTTTGAAGAACTGTTTAATTTTATTTTTTGCTTGCGATGTTTGTGTAATCTTTAGCCAGTCCTGCGATGGCCCATAGGAATGCTTAGACGTCATTACATCAATAATATCGCCGTTTTTTAAGTTATAATCAAGCGGCTCCATCTTTCCGTTGATTTTTGCACCAATTGTTTTGTTACCAATCTCGGTATGAATACGATAGGCGAAATCAAGTGGTACAGATCCGGAAGGTAATTCGATTACATCACCTTTTGGTGTAAACACATAAACCATATCGGAAAATAAATCGACCTTTAAAGATTCCATAAACTCTTCGGCATCATAGGTTTCATTTTGCCACTCTAGAATTTCCCGAAACCATGTCAGCTTTTCTTCAAATGATTTCTTGTCTTTATTTAATTGGCGACCTTCTTTATAAGCCCAATGAGCAGCTATTCCATACTCAGAAATTTCATGCATTTCTTTCGTACGTATCTGAACCTCCAGCGGGTCGCCTTTTGGCCCAATAACCGTCGTATGCAAAGATTGATACAGATTTGGTTTTGGCATGGCAATATAGTCTTTAAATCTTCCTGGCATCGGCTTCCAGCATGTATGAATGATTCCAAGAACCGCGTAACAGTCTTTAATACTATCTACAATTATTCGTACTGCCAGCAGATCGTAAATTTCGGTAAACTGCTTGTTTTGCTTAGTCATTTTTTTGTAGATACTATATAGATGTTTCGGTCTTCCAGAGATATCGGCATTTATATTTACTTCTTTTACTTGCTCGCTAACTTGGTCCATTACATCTTTGATATACGATTCCCGTTGGTTTCTTTTTTGTTTCATAAGTTGAACAATTCGATAATATTGTTGTGGATTCAAATAACGCAACGCTATATCTTCTAACTCCCACTTCATCGTGGAGATACCAAGTCTGTGTGCTAGAGGGGCAAATATTTCTAATGTCTCATTTGCTTTTCTCCTCTGCTTTTCCGGTGGAAGATGCTTTAACGTGCGCATATTATGCAAACGGTCCGCAAGTTTAATTAAAATGACGCGAATATCCTTTGCCATAGCTACAAACATTTTACGGTGGTTTTCTGCTTGGATAGCTTCTTTTGATTTATACTTAATCTTTCCAAGCTTTGTGACTCCGTCAACTAACATTGCGACCTCATGATTAAAATTGGATTCAATTTCATCTAAAGTTATCTCAGTATCTTCGACTACATCATGTAAAAATCCGCCCGCAATTGTTTCAGAATCCATTTCTAGCTCAACTAAAATACCTGCTACCTGAACAGGGTGAATAATATATGGTTCACCTGATTTCCGAAACTGGTCAGCGTGTGCCCGTTCAGCAAATTCAAACGCACGTCTAATAAAAGCCGCATCCTCTTCAGAAATATACTTCCGAGCTTTTTCAATTACATCTTCAATTGTTAGAATATCATCTTTTGCCATGAGATCACCTTAATTCAATGTAGGGAATAATCAATCATTGATTTTTTATTTCTATCTAGTATCGAAAATTTTTATAAAAATGTAAAGTAATAAACATTATCTTCCGCTGGAATTTAAGTCTATTTCTATAATCTCCTATAATACATCAGATAGCAACCTATATCTTATTGGAAAAATAATAGACCTGACGAATTAAAGCAGCTTTGTCAGGCCATTCAAATTTAAAATTGTATTATATTAATAACGCATTAGCGTATGCACATCATATCCATCCAGTTTACTTCGTCCATCCAGATAAGTAAGTTCGATTAAAAATGCACAGCCCACAACTATTCCACCTAGCTCTTCCACTAGCTTAATGGTGGCATCAATCGTCCCACCAGTTGCAAGTAAATCATCTGTAATTAAGACGCGTTGTCCTGGTTTGATAGCATCTTTGTGAATCGTCAAAACATTTTGTCCATACTCTAACCCATAATCAACCTTAATTACTTCGCGAGGAAGCTTCCCTTCTTTTCTTACCGGTGCAAAACCAATTTCCAGTGCATAAGAAACCGGACAGCCGATTATAAACCCTCTTGCTTCTGGTCCAACAATGATATCAATTTGTTTTTCCTGTGCGAATTCGACTATCTCATCGACCGCAGATTTAAATGCTGCACCATTGTCCATTAAAGGTGTTATATCTTTAAATTGAACACCTTCCTTTGGCCAGTCTTCTACTATTTTTATATATTTTTTATAATCCATAGGTAAGCTCCTCCTTGGGAATATCCACATCTTCTGTTAATCTTTTTAACCATTGCGTTAAATCATCATAGTTAGAATAATAGAGCGTTTTTTCAATTTTACTGCGCTCTATTCGCTGTTGGTATAACCTGGACTCCTGTAAATCTCTTTTTAAAGGACTAGTGTTAGGCTTTGCCAGTCCACCTTCAATAGTAACAAATTCTAATTCAAAAAACACATTTAACATAAACCTAATCCGTTCCTCTGTCCAATCATGACCCTTCATTAAAGAAAAGAGATCCTTCTTGATATCGAAATAGCCGCGCTTAATTATTAATGCATAGAAATTTTTGAAATCAGTTCTTGTAGGAAATGACTTTAAGTATTGACTATCCTCAATATAAAAACACGCATGTATGTTTACGGGTTTGATCAATTGAATAACTCTGCTTAATTCATCTGTATTCTCTGGAAGATCAAACAGAAACAGGGTATTAGCTGGTTCTAATAATGTTTCATTAGAATTGTATGATAATTGGTTTAAATTAATAGGTACCTGTTTCAAACGATTTTCTAAATTTTCACCGATTGTAACCCAACTATCTGTATTCTCTATAAAAGGCATAATATCAATTTGTTTTTTTCCTCGGTGATCAAACAATTGATGTTCTTCTATTTGTAAGTCCTGTATTAAGATTTGTGCTTTTCTATTACCATTCCACTCGTTAATTCCTATTTCACCAACAACTGAAAGTTTATTTTTTTCCAAGATAAATGGGAAAAACTCTCCCAGGCCAAATCCGATTCCATCAACTTGTTGAGCATCCTGCCTAAATTGAATTTTTAAATGATTATGCATAGAACCAATTTGCCGCACGTTAGAAGGGAATTGGTTTATGTGAAAGGTTGGCTTTGGATTAGCCATCCCAAACGGTGCGAGCTGACTTACTTCATTGACTAATTCTTCATTTATCTCCTGAAGTGAAAGTGTTTTACTGATTGTTATTTCCTGTTTGAAATCTTCCTTAGTCAACTGTTCGTTTATCATTTCACTTAATTTCTGCTGCAATAAGGAAACATTTTCAATTGGCAGCGTCATACCTGCCGCCTGAGAGTGACCACCAAAATGAGTGAAATAATCTCTAACTTTCATACAATTTTGAAATAAATCAAATGCTTGAATACTTCTGGCAGATCCTTTTGCTGTTCCTTTGTCACTGTTTATTGCAAGTACAATCGCAGGGCGGTCATACTTTCTAACTAATTTGGACGCAACTATTCCTAAGACCCCTTCATTCCAGCCTTCTTTTGCTACAATAGTAATCCCAAAGTTTTCTTCTTTTTCATTAACTAACGCTTCTGCTTCGATAACAATGTCGTTTACTATTTTTTGCCGTTTCTGATTTAGTCCCTGAACGATCTCAGCAAGCTGTTCTGCTTCTTCCTGATCTTCGGTCATGAGCAGTTCAACAGCTAGTCTTGCATCCTGCAATCGACCAACTGCATTAAGCCGAGGACCTATCCGAAAACCGACATCTTCTTCTGAAACATTTCCTTCTATCTTACACTGGTTCTTTAAAGCTTCAATACCTGGCCTGGTTGTCGATGTTAATTTTTGCAGTCCGTAAAAGGAAAGTATTCGGTTCTCGCTAACTAGCGGAACTAAATCTGCAATCGTCCCTATCGCAACTAAATCTAATAAATGGTCGGGAAAATAACCTAGAAGGCACTGGGCAAATTTAAAGGCTATTCCAACCCCTGCCAGCTCCTTGAATTGATATTCTGGTGAGCACTTCGGATGAATGATGGCAAGCGCCTGCGGCAACTCATTTTGAGGTTCGTGATGGTCAGTAATAATTAAATCAAGTCCTAACTCATTAGCCAATGCGGCTTCCTTCACAGATGCAATTCCACAATCCACTGTAATAATTAATTGATATCCTTGTTCATTTGCATAGGTAAAAGCTTTTTCGTTTGGACCATATCCCTCTGTAAACCGGTTTGGAATATAAAAGTCGCAATCAGCTCCAAGCTCCTTTAAAGCAGACATTAGTAATGTAGTTGAACTAACACCATCGGCATCATAGTCACCGAAAACGAGAATTTTTTCTTCTTGTTCTATAGCCTTATGTACACGAGTACTTGCTGTATCCATATCAGAAAGGTTTTCCGGCATTAAAAGGTTTTCTATTTTAGGTGATAAAAACTCTGTAGCCGATTCCAACGTATTAATCCCACGTTGTACAAGTAATTCTTTAATAACAGGGGACAAATCTGGTGAATCGCCCATCCATTTCGTTGTTTCTGAATCTTCATTATTAAAATTCCATTTTGCTTTACTTTTTAACATAAATTCACCCCTGACTTATCTATTATACAAAAGAGAGTCAAGGGTCGCAATTAGAATCGATTATTATTAGATTTGTTTGTCCTGATTTGAATGATCCAAGATACTTTTATCATTATCCATTTCATGTGGTTCTTCATTAACTACTGAAGGAGTTTCTTTAGTTAGCTGAACGTTTTCTTTGCGTAAAGCATTAATTTCACGCTGTAACCTGAACACCTTAAGAATTCCAACTGCAGCTGTAATAATTCCGCCCATTAATACAGAAAATAATATGACAAAAATCAGTGGTGCTTCCCCAGTCCCAAACAAATAATTCACTTCAACTGGATCCACATTTATTACGGCAAAAATAGCAACAATAATAACAAATAATATAGCAAAAATGACATATGACTGACCTTTCATTACGTACCCTCCCGTTAATCTATTTACTATACGTTACCCTACTTTTCATTTTTGTAATCATAAAACCCTTGTCGCGAAACAGCGACAAGGGTTTTGTGATTTTATACCTGTGGTCCCTCTGTACGTTTTTTCTTTTCGAATACGACAGGCTTTTTCTTAATCATTTTACTTCTCCATACTAGCCATAGCTGTGCTGCCAGGAATAGTGATGAATAAGTACCTGCTATAAGCCCTACCGCAAGTGCAATTGCGAATCCTGTAATAGATTCAGCACCTAAGATTAGAAACGCCAACACTGCTATCATAGTAGTCAGTGTAGTATTAATGCTTCGAGTAAAGGTCTGAACTAAACTTCGATTCACAATCACAGCAAGTTCTTTCGCAGACTTGACTCTTTTCTTTTTAATCAGGTTTTCCCTTATTCGATCAAAGGTAACGATTGTATCGTTAATCGAATAACCGACGATTGTTAATATGGCTGCCACAATATTAACGTCAAACTCAATATGAAACACACTGAATATAGCAATTACGAAAAACGCATCATGTACAAGCGCAATAATTGCTGTTATCGCAAAAAAGAACTCGAATCGGAACGCAACGTAAATAATCATACCAATTATTGCGATTCCCACCGCATATAGCGCATTTTTAACAAGTTCTTCACCTACAATAGGCGAAACTACACTAACGTTCGGTGCATTGCCGTATTTCTCAGTGAAATATTCCTTAATCTGAGGGATTTGTGTATCTTCGTTCAGAACATCTTCAAAACGCATAACAGCAATTTCATCGTTATTACCAGCTAGTACCACTGTTTCTGCAACTAGGTCAATGTCAGCTAAATCATTCTTTACTTGTTCGGTAGTTAAACTCTGCTCAGCCAGCACCTCAACTCTTGAACCACTGGTGAAGTCGATTCCGGGATTTAGCTGGAACATCAGTAAAGAAACAGCTCCAAGTATAACCATTATGGAAGATGCGATAAAGTATTTCTTACGGTGATCTACCGGATTTAATTCTCGCCCAAATAGTTTAGGCTCATATTCTGTCTTATCTTTAATATCTTTAATATCTTTTTGCTTCACTCCAAACATTCCCGGACGGTTATGAAGAAGTTTTGTTTTCACCCATAATCCTAAAAGTATTCTTGATCCAAAAACGGCTGTTACGAAACTTACCAGAATACTAATTATTAGCATTGTAGCAAATCCTTTAACAGAACTTGTACCAAAAATAAATAGTATAGATGCTGCTAAAATGGTGGTAATATTAGCATCAAAAATAGTGGACAGAGAGTTTTTGTTTCCTGCCTTAAATGCTGCTGAAACTGATTTTCCTTCGCGCAACTCTTCTTTAATACGCTCATTTGTAATTACATTTGCGTCAACTGCCATACCGACACCAAGTATTAATGCTGCAATACCAGGGAGAGTCAGCACCCCGTTCAATAATTCAAAGACAACTAAGATCAGGTAAATATAGATGCTTAAATTAATAACTGCAATTAATCCTGGGAAACGATAGTATGCAATCATAAATAAGAAGATTATTCCCACACCAATTATACCGGCAAAAACAGTTTTATTTAGAGCCTGTTCCCCAAACTGTGCTCCAACTGAAGTCGAATATTTTTCATTCAAATCTACTGGAAGTGATCCGGCATTGATAATATCCGCCAGCCGTTGTGCAGATTCAATTGTAAAGTCACCCGAAATCATTACATTTGCCGTATTCAACGTCTCATCTACCTGAGGTGCTGAAATATATTTTGGCTCCTCTTTTTTTACTTCTTCAGCAAACGAGTCACCTTCCTGATAATCCATCCAAATAACGAGCAAATTATCCTCGTAAGGAGTTTCAGGTAAGTTATCCTCGTTAGGAGTTTCAAGGTTTTCCATTTTTGCAATTTGACTAGTGACATCAGCAAATTCTGATGCATCTTTTAACTGTAACGTAACAATTGGTGCATTCGTTCTTGAATTAAAGTCCTGTTGTGCACTTCCACCAACAATATCAGAACCATTTAAATATTCCTTGTCGGTTACATCCCGAAATGAAAGTCTTGCAGAAGTTGACAATAGTTCACGAGCTTCTGTTTGATCTTCAACCCCCGCGAGTTGAACGCGAATTCGGTCTTCACCCTCGATATTAATATTAGCTTCACTAATTCCGAGTCTGTTTACACGTTCATTTAATGTACGAACAGTAGCTTCTAATAACTCACGGTCTACTTCCTCACCTTCATCTACAGCTTCCACTTCGTACAATACTTCGAAGCCACCCTGAAGATCTAAACCTAAGTTAATATCTTTCGTTATACCTGTCACCGTTGTTCCAATCGTTGTTGCAAATAATATAACGATCAGAAAAAAGGCAACAATTTTACCTCGATTCTTCATTAACCAATTGCCTCCCTTTTAACTTAAAACCAATCATATGTATTTTTTACTCTTCCCGCATACTTGTTACTGCTTGTATGGAGGCCATTAAATCATCATCTTCATAAGCTTTCACTGTTAAGTAACTTAAATATATATTGGATGCCAGATGGAAAATATCCTGAGCTACTTCATAAAGACGTTTTTCTGGATTGCCTTTCCAAACCTTTAGCACGAGACAATTCCAAATTTCCTCTGTAGAAGCCTTGGAATACCCCAATAATAGAAATTCACTTCTTTTGCTTTCAAGAGCTGGCTTCATAGCCTCTTTCCACTCATTAACACTGCGTACAATTTCCAAGTATGCCCCTCCCTTACTGCTAAAGAAAACCATTATTCTATCTTTTGTCATGCTTGGCCACATCATTAGCATATATATCATTGTATATGAAATTTTATTATTTGAGAAGGCAGGGTTTCTAATATGTCCAAACAAACTTTTTTACAAGGGACAATTATATTGATAATCGCTGGGATGATAACGCGTTTGCTGGGTTTTATTAATCGAATAGTTGTTGCGAGAGTAATGGGTGAAGAAGGTGTCGGCTTATATATGATGGCACTCCCTACACTGTTCCTTGTTATTACTATCACACAACTAGGACTGCCTGTCGCTATTTCAAAAAGGGTAGCTGAAGCAGATGCAACGAATAACCAGCAAAAAATCAAAAAAATACTGGTCGTTTCACTGATTATTACAGGTTGTACAAGTCTGCTGGTTTCGACGCTTCTAGTATTTATTATTCCTTTTATCGCCTCTTCATTATTAAATGAAAGCCGCACTATTTATCCTTTATTCGCTATCTGTCCCATCATTCCAATCGTCGCTGTGTCTGCAGTAATCCGGGGATACTTTCAAGGCCTTCAGGATATGAAACCGCAAAGTTATTCACAGGTAATTGAACAAATTGTCCGGATTAGCTGTGTAGCATTATTTGTTAAATTACTGCTTCCTTATGGGATAGAGTATGCCGCAGCCGGTGCGATGATCAGTGTCATAATTGGTGAAATTATATCGTTGAGTTTCATCATTTATGTATTTAAGCGAAGAAAAGTTATTCAGATTCGCTATCGTTTTTTTGGTTATCTAAAATCCAGTAAAGATACGTTGCGCGAACTTTTTTCCGTCGCATTGCCCAGTACTGGGAGTAAAATGATTGGTTCGATTTCGTATTTTCTTGAGCCAATCATAGTCATGCAGAGTTTGGCTATTGCTGGTATTGCTAGCAAGCTTGCAACTCAACAATACGGTGAACTTACAGGATATGTACTCCCACTATTGTTTTTGCCAACTTTCATTACGCAGTCATTATCCATTACGTTAGTGCCTTCCATAAGTGAAGCTGGTGCTAAGCAGAACCTGAATTTAATAAACTACCGGATCCATCAATCAATACGAATTTCGTTTGCATCAGGAGCACTCGCTACTATCGTTTTATCGCTTTTTGCATCACCAATTTTAATATATATGTATGGGACAGACCATGCAAGCCAATTTTTAGTTTTAATGGCTCCTTTTTTTCTCCTTTTATATATACAAGCACCTCTGCAAGCAGCATTGCAAGCATTAGATCTAGCAAAGCCTGCTATGTGGAACAGTTTAATTGGAGCATGCGTAAAGTTCATAGCACTGTTCGTCTTAGCATCCAGTCCGCAATTCAGAATAAAAGGGGTCGCACTTTCTATGGTAGCTGGAATAGTTTTAGTAACCTCGCTACATCTTGCCACACTGCTAAAAGCAATTAAATTTTTCATTCCATTTTTGGATATTTGTAAAATGGCGGCGTTACTACTTGCTACCTGGTGGTTTGGTTCTATTATGAAAAGTATATATCTTTCCATGGAGGCAAACCTTTTAACTTTACTAGGAATATTTATCATTTTAACACTTATTTATCTCATACTATTATTCACATTAAAGTTTATTACGAAAGAAGAGTTAAAACAGATTCCTCTTTTTGCTAAATGGATTCAACCAAAAAAATAATTATCTTCGTCTATTTTTATAATGCACGAATAAAATAATTACAAGGACAAACCAGAGGGAGGAAGTAAAAATGAGGAAGCAGCAGTTTATTGCCTTAGCTTACGGTTGGATTGTAATTCTTGGACTCGTGTTCATCGTTAGTATTATTTTAGCACTTTTACTTAAATTCACACCATTGAATGAGCCCACTCTATCTTGGGTGACCTTAGTAGTAGGATTGCTAACATTGTTCATTGGAGGAATTGTAGCTGGTACGAAGAGCAGGAAAAAAGGGTGGTTGATTGGAGGCTTAACTGGTCTGGGATTCACACTATTTACGTTTGCAGTTCAATATTTAGGGTATCAGCAAGGTTTCTCCATCGAACAATCATTAAATCACCTTGGCTATATCCTGGTAGCCCTGGTTGGCGGAGTAATTGGGGTGAATGCAGTAGGTGAAGTAAAAGAATGACTAGAATGCTGCAAACACTGAAATAATGCTGCAAATGAAAGAGGAAGTTGCCTGAATTCAGGCAACTTCCTCTTTGCAGGTAGATATGTAGTACAAGCAATGTGAAAAAACCATTTGATTGCCTGTACTTTCTTGCGTTTCGAATTTACTATGTGCCTGTTATTCAGCAGCAAGTGAATTGCTAACTTCACGAATAGCAGAACGGTCATATGTAAACTTCACTCCGTCAGATACAACAATAACAGAAGACTCATCGATTGCATGAATCGTAGCATGTAGCCCACCTATTGTAATGATTGAATCACCTTTTTTAAGATCAGACTGCATTTGCTTTACTTGCTTTTGACGTTTTTGTTGCGGACGAATTAACAAGAAGTAAAAAATAACAAACATCAATATTATTGGTAGTAAACTATATAACGTGTCCAATTTGTTCCCCCCTCTCACTAAAAGTTCTTAGCATTCGGTTTATTAAAACCATATTGTTCAAAGAATGCTTCTTTAAAATCACCAAGCCGATCCTCGCTTATCGCTGTTCGTACTTGTTCCATCAATTTTAACAGAAAATGCAGGTTATGATAAGTAGTAAGTCTAAATCCGAATGTTTCATTACTTTTAATTAAATGTCGGATATACGCTCTTGTATAATTTTTGCATACATGACAGTCACAATTTTCATCAATTGGATTAAAATCTCTTGCGAATTTTGCGTTACGAACGACAAGTCGACCATTTGATGTCATGCATGTCCCATTACGTGCAATGCGTGTAGGAAGGACACAATCAAACATATCTATCCCTCTAATAGCCCCATCGATCAATGAGTCAGGTGAACCAACACCCATCAGATACCGCGGCTTGTTAGAAGGCATCAACGGAGTTGTGAATTCTAACATACGATTCATTATATCTTTCGGTTCACCTACAGACAAACCACCTATGGCGTAGCCTGGGAAATCAAGTGAAGCAAGATCTTGTGCACTTTGCTTTCTTAGATCTTCATATTCGCCACCTTGAATTATACCAAACAAACCTTGATTAGACGAGTTTTCATGCGCTTCTAGACATCTTTCGGCCCAACGGGATGTTCGTTCTACAGAAGATTTCATATATTCATGGCTGGCAGGAAAGGGTGGACATTCATCGAATGCCATCATGATATCGGAACCCAAATCATTTTGTATTCTCATTGCTTTTTCAGGAGAAAGAAACAATTTTTCACCACTTATATGGCTTCTGAAGTGTACACCCTCTTCTTTAATATCCCGAATTTTACTCAAACTAAAGACCTGAAAACCTCCTGAATCAGTTAGTATCGGTCTATCCCAGTTCATAAATTTATGCAGACCACCTGCCTCTTTAATAATGTCTTCTCCTGGTCTTAGCCATAAATGATACGTATTGGATAAAATTATTTTTGCTTCCATTTCTTTTAACTCTTCCGGACTCATTGTTTTGACAGTAGCGAGTGTTCCTACTGGCATGAACATCGGAGTATCAAAGGACCCGTGTGGAGTATGTACTTTGCCTAACCTGGCACCTGTCTGTTTACATGTTTTTATTAATTCATACGTGATTGGTGTCATTTTATTCGTTCCTTCTCTTATAGAATTAACATCGCATCGCCAAAACTGAAAAAGCGATATTCCTCTCTTACAGCCTCATTATATGCCTCCAGGATACTTTCCCTGTCAACCAATGCGCTTACAAGCATGATTAGAGTTGATTTTGGCAAGTGGAAGTTAGTGATTAAACCATCGATGGCTTGAAATTTGTATGGTGGATAGATGAAAATATCAGTCCACCCACTTGATGCTGTGAATTCAGCGTTATTATCCCGTGCAATCGTTTCAAGTGTTCGGGTTGAGGTTGTTCCAACTGAAATAATTCTGCCATTATTCTTTTTTACATTTGTTAATGTCTCAGCCGTTTCTTTTGACATATTATAAAACTCGGAGTGCATCGTGTGATCGTCAATATTTTCCACACTCACGGGACGAAACGTTCCCAGACCAACATGTAACGTGATAAATGCGATCGTAACGCCCATTTCCTTTATTTCTTCGAGTAGCTTGTTTGTAAAATGGAGTCCTGCAGTTGGAGCAGCAGCAGATCCTTCTTCTTTTGCATAAACCGTTTGATAACGTTCCTTCTCAGGAAGCTGTTCTTTGATGTACGGTGGCAGCGGCATTTCTCCGAGGTCATCTAGCACTTCATAAAATATACCTTCATAGCTGAATTGTAATATCCTTCCACCGTGTTCTTTTGTTTCGAGACAAGTGGCTTTAAGTTTACCGTCACCAAAGACAATTTCCGTACCAACCTTTATTTTCTTTGCAGGTTTAGCAAGAACTTCCCAGCAATCCTCTTCCTGCTGGTGAAGAAGCAGTATTTCTGCTTTTGCACCTGTATCTTTTTTTATACCGTATAATCGCGCAGGTAAAACTTTCGTATCATTTAATACTAGACAGTCACCTTTTTTCAGGTGATTTTTTATGTTTGAAAAATGCTGATGTTCGATTTTTTTGGAGGCACGATTCATTACAAGAAGACGCGATGAAGTTCTGTCTTTTAATGGAGTTTGTGCAATTAAATTATCTGGTAAATCAAAATCATAATCATTTATATCCATGATGCAACGCCTTTCTGTATGTTACTTTACTTTACTGATCAAAAATAAAAGAACGGATAGTATTATACTTACTACTATGGAAGTCATGATTGGAAAGTGAAAAGTGAAATTACCTTTTTTAAAACTAAGATCACCAGGCAGTTTGCCAAACACAATCCAAATAACGCCAATAATAATGAAAACAATCCCTAATACGATAAATACCTTACCCATACTCATTCTATTCGTTCCCCTTAATACCAAAATGGTTATATGCTTTTTGCGTAACCACTCGCCCTCGCGGAGTCCGTTGAATAAAACCAATTTGTAATAAGTAAGGTTCGTAAACATCTTCAATCGTCTGTGATTCTTCACCGATTGTTGCTGCGATGGTATCCAGTCCTACTGGACCACCTTGAAAGCCATCAATAATACTTTTTAATAGTTTGTGATCAATATGGTCCAGCCCTACATCATCGACTTGAAGCATTTCTAAAGCAAGATCTGTTGTAGAAAGGCTGATCTTATCCTCCCCCTTTACTTGCGATATATCACGTATCCGTTTTAGCAGACGGTTTGCAATTCTTGGTGTCCCCCTTGATCTGCCTGCTACTTCTGCAGCTGCTTCTTTCGTAATTGTTGTTTGAAAGATATCAGCGGTACGTTCGACAATCGAACACAAATCTTTTGTTTCATAATATTCAAGCCTGCTTAGTACACCGAATCGATCTCTAAGTGGTGCAGACAATAAGCCAGCTCTGGTTGTAGCACCAACTAGCGTAAATGGCGGTAAATCAATTCGAACAGATCGCGCACTCGGACCAGTTCCTATGACGATATCAAGAAAAAAATCTTCCATCGCAGGGTAAAGTACCTCTTCTACTGATCTTGGTAGTCTGTGTACCTCATCAATAAATAAAACATCCCCAGGTTCAAGTGAAGACAGTATAGCAGCTAAATCCCCAGCACGTTCAATGGCAGGTCCGGAAGTAGAACGAAACTGCACACCCATCTCATTGGCTATTATAGCCGCTAGTGTTGTTTTTCCAAGTCCTGGCGGTCCATATAAAAGAACATGATCTAATGGCTCCTCACGCATCTTTGCTGCTTGAATAAAGATATGCAGATTTTCCTTAACTTTATCCTGCCCAATATATTGGGCGAGTGTCGTGGGGCGAAGACTTAGCTCGACAGTTGAATCATCTTCATGTAATTCTCCTGTGACCATTCGTTCCTCCATCATTATCCCCCCTTGTTATTTTTTCATTAAAAGCGCTAGTGCTTTCCGAATAATTTCATCCGTATTGGAAAGGTTTTCCTTTTGCAGCTGTGGAATAACTGTTTTAATCTCTTTTTCAGAGTAACCTAACGTACGCAACGCTTCCTGTGCTTCCGATAAGCCTGCAGTTGATTCTTCTTTTACTGCACTGTCCCCATTGGTCTCACTGGTAATTGACAGCATAGATGTAAGTTTGCCTTTCAAGTCCAGTATTACCTGCCGTGCTGTCTTTTTACCTACTCCAGGAAAACTGGTCAGGTATTTATCATCTTCTCGTTCTACAGCAGCAACAAAATCACTGACATTAACCGACCCTAAAATGGCAAGCGCGCCTTTAGGACCAATTCCAGATACTTGTAAGAGCTTTGTGAATAGCGATTTTTGTTCCAGATCTTTAAAGCCATACAAGACCTGGGCATCTTCCCGAACGTGATGATATGTATGTATTAATGTTTCTTCGTTTGATTGAAAAACAAAAGGATTGGCACATAAAATCTCGTATCCAACCCCTTGTATATCAACAATGACAGAATCATCATGTATATATGTAATGGTCCCTTTTATGTAAGCAATCATTAATCCTACTCCTCTAATACAACTTATAACCATTTTAACACAACTAACGATAGAGCGTACAGAACACTCTATCGTCAGTATCCAGTATTAACTTAGTTCCAAATTATGATGAATATCCTGTACATCTTCATTATCTTCTAACGTATCAATTAAACTAAGCATTTTTTGTTCTTCCTCTTCTGGTAAAGAACTATACGTCTGGGGAATTAATGTCACTTCCGCGTCAGATATCTCAAAGTTTAATTCACTTAAATGATTACGAACAGTTTCAAAGTCTTCCGGTGCAGTAAAGATCTCGTAAGCATCTTCCTCGACAGTGATGTCTTCTGCTCCTGCTTCAATCGCTTCCAGAGTAACTTCATCTTCATCGATTTTTCCATCTTCATTTCCGATTACAATATAGCCTTTGCGATCAAACATGAACGATACACTTCCGTTCTCACCCAGGTTCCCACCGCTTTTCTTAAACGCATGACGTATTTCAGCAGCAGTACGGTTTTTATTATCGGTTAAGATATGCACAATTACAGCAACCCCACCTGGACCGTATCCTTCATATGTGATTTCTTCGAAGCTTGCCCCGTCAAGTGAGCCTGTTGCTTTTTTGATAGCACGCTCGACATTATCGCTTGGCATATTATCAGACTTTGCTTTTTCTACAGCTAATCGTAAAGAAGCATTCGTTGCTACGTCTCCTCCACCTTGTTTTGCAGCTGTATATATATCTTTAGCATGACGCATAAAAATCTTACCTTTTTTTGCATCCTGTGCATTCTTTCTTTTTTGTATATTCTTCCACTTAGAATGACCAGCCATCGGACATTCTCCTCTCTTAGAAAACTCCGGCATTCGTAATTAGATTATAAATAGCGGAGCCTTTCTTTTACTGGTATTTTTTATGTGTAGAAATTTCTTCCTTTACTATATCAAATTTTCCAGTCAGTATAAACAAAAAAATTCCAGAAAACTCGGCGTTTCGCGAAGTCTTAATGTCGATAGCTTTAGTTGCACTTATACAGCAGGTAAGAATTTAAACTTTCTTACCTGCCAAAGTAAAAAACCTTTGTTTGAACACAAAGGTTTTTTACTTATTGCGATTAGGGTTAAATAAACGCATAATATCATCTTTTAGATCATTGGGGAGTTTCGCTTGCTTAAGGCGAGCGCTCAGATTACTCATTCGATCCCAATGCTTATCATCTGTATAAACTACAATAGTTTTATTAGGCTCAAATTTTCGAACTTCATTTTCAATCATTCTGTTCACATCATGGTTGTTATGTTCATTTAGCATTACGGATACTATTACTTTCTCTTCTGATATTGCTACCTGCGCCATCTTGATTTCACGAAGCTTCTTTAAATGGTTTGAAATTTGGATTGATTGCTCATTCGTAAAAATATCAGTGTTGTTGCCCGTCTCAACATCACCTCTATTTATTTCCAGCTGTTGTGTCTGTGGATAACCACCTTGTTCGCCAAGTGACTTTTTACGAATCCCAAGCCGAGCATTACGCTCATTTTCAGTTTCATAATGTAAAGGTTGCGTTTCCGGGCTTGTAGTATTATCCGATTCGTTTTTACCATCATTCGTACAACCAGCGACTAAAACAAATATCGTTAGAAATAGAATTTTTAGTTTCATAAAAAAACACCTCCTAACCATTAGCATGGTTGAAAAAGATGTTTTTTACCCTGGTTAATTATAGGTATTTTTATGCAAATTACTACTTGTCTGCTAACCGGAATTGATTAGCGGCTTTACGTTTATGTTCTGTGCGTTTGTGCATGTTCTCAATAATTTCTTTGTCTTTATTCGGAATTTCTTCACCTTTCAAATAAGCGTCAATTACATCATACGTCGTTCCCATTTCGACCTCATCTGTCTGCCCTTCCCAAAGATCAGCACTTGGTTTCTTATTAACCACTTCATCGGGAACTCCCAGGACTCGGGCCATTTCACGAACCTCTTTTTTTGTGAATTCAACAATTGGTAAAATATCGACACCACCATCACCATGTTTGGTGAAATATCCTGTATACCATTCAGAGGCATTATCAGTCCCTACTACGAGATAATTGTAGTTGGTAGCCAATGAGTATGCTGCACTCATTCGTAACCTCGCACGAAGGTTAGCATTTGCTAATTGATCATTTTTTTCTACCCATTCACCTTTTTGTTTTAATTGATCCTGTATATGTTTATACATGACTGAATGTGACTCAGTTAAATCGATCGTAATTTTATCAATACCACACTTTTCTATCACTTGCTCTGCATGTGTTACACTATCAGGACTGCTGTTTAAAGGCATGATTACACCTAGAGAATGATCAGGCACTGCACGTTTAATTAAATTTGCTACAACTGCAGAATCAAGCCCTCCACTGACCCCTACCAGCAGGCCATCTACTTTTGCTTCTTCTACTTGATCACGCAGCCATTGGACAATGCGTTCAATAGTCTCTTCCATAAAAAAACTCCTATCCGATTATTATTTATGTATAATAATAACATTATTTACGATAAAAAATCACATTAAAAAACTTGAATACGCAGTCATGCAGTTAGAAAACATGGTTTATCGCCAAGCCATATTGGCGAAAGCTGCAGTTGCACTTATGCAGTAAGAAAGTAGTTATATCTGCAAAAAAGAGAGACGATTACAAATTCGTCTCCCTTCTCATTTATTCTTTTTTATTACCTTCCTCATCATCTCTGTATGAAGACATAGGGAATGGCTGAAACCCAGGTGGTTTAGGATTTGGATTGCCGTATCCGTTTCTCATATTATTTGATGACTTCGGTTTGTTATACATTCCGCCATAATTATTTTTCATATCCTTATTCTCGTTAGTATGTTGGACTGGTTTTATAGGCATATCCATCTCCGGCATTTCATTATACATACCCATCATTTGATTTTGAGACTGAGGGGAAGCTCCTGAACACCCACATCCTCCATGTTTATTCATCATTGGCTTTTGTCCCCCCATATGCATTGGTCCCATATTCGCGGGGTGCATTTGGTTCGGGTGCATCTGATGCATTGGATGCATTTGATTCGGGTGCATTTGCTGTGGTTGCATTTGATTTGGATGCATTTGATTCGGATGCATTGGATACATTGGGTAACAGCACATCGGTACCGGCATATGATGTTGGTGTTTCATCGGCATTTGTTGCATTGGCATTTGTTGCATTGGCATTTGTTGCATTGGCATATGCTGCATTGGCATTTGCTTCATTTTTTCATGCTTCACTTCTTTTTTTGGCTGTTCCATCTGAGAAACATTTATATTAGTGAATTGATATGTGTCTTGGTCGTTGATAGGAATATTGTATACTGGCGGATTGGATGGCATTTTTGGCATTTGAGTCGGCATTGTAGGCATCATTGGTTTTTCTTTTATTGGTTTTTCATCTTCCTTGATGACGGGTAATGGTTTAGGAGAAATATCTTTATAAGGAGTTTTAACCTTTTCCTTTTCTGCTGCCTTCATCGCCTCTTTTTTTACAGGTTTAGCATTTGTAGGTACTTTAATTTTCATTCCGGGCATAATCATATCAGGGCTTGACAATTGTGAGTTCATTTCTTTTAATTGCTTAAAATCAACATTATGTTGTTTAGCAATTTCCCACAATGTATCCCCTTTCTTTACAACGTGTATTTTCAAGCTAATTCAATCTCCTCTCTTGACTTGTGTTAACTGGGCTAACCATTCTTTAACAACATATGCAAGAAACCAGAAAAAGTTGAACTATAAAAAGAAATTCTTAATATTATAGAGATTATCCGGAAATTTAAAATTTAACAATCGTTAGAAAACTTCGCTTATTGCCTAGCCTTCATGTCGAAAGCCTAAGTTGCACTTATTCAATAAGAAAGTATTTACTTTCCTACCTGCAAAAAAAACCACCTTATAAAAGGTAGTTTAGTTTGTTAAGAAAGTACATGATGTTTCTACAATCCTCATTCATTGAGAGTGAAACTCGATTTCTTGCTTATGCGCCCACTTCTGAAAAGCCGCCTTCGCTTTTCTTACTGGCTAGCTACGGCTTCCCAGGGACTAGCAGATAGTTGGTTCTGATGAACGTACGGAAAGTTCACCGTACGTTTCACAGTCCCATCTATCTGTACGTCCCTAAACGGGCACCTTCGCTTTTCTTACTTACTCAATAAATTCGAATTCGTAGTCTAATAAACGGATAGTGTCACCGTCTTTAGCTCCTCGTTTTCTAAGTTCTTCATCTACGCCCATTCCACGAATTTGACGAGAGAAGCGCTGAACTGCTTCATCATGGTTAAAGTCAGTCATCTTGAATAATTTCTCAATTTTAATCCCTTGCAAGACATAAGCTCCATCGGGATCACGTGATACAGTAAAAGGAATGTCTTCTTTTTGATAACGATAAACTACTTTCTCATCCTTATCTTCTATTTTGGTACTTACTTTTGGAATTTCGTCTAATCTATCTGCAATTGCAAATAGAACTTCACGAAGACCTTCTTTTGTCACAGCTGATACAGAATAAATTGGATAAGCGCCATCTATTTTTTCTTTGAACTCAACTAAATTATCCTCAGCATGAGGCATATCCATTTTATTAGCTGCAATTATTTGAGGTCGATCAGTTAGTTTAACATCATATTCCTTTAGTTCTTCATTTATTTTAATAAAATCTTCATACGGATCTCTGCCTTCAGTACCAGCCATGTCAATAACATGAACAATTATTCTAGTCCGTTCTACATGTCGTAAAAATTGATGACCCAACCCTATTCCTTCACTTGCACCTTCAATTAATCCCGGCAAATCTGCCATAACAAAACTACGGTGATCGTGTGTTTCCACAACGCCTAAGTTTGGTGATAGAGTGGTGAAATGATAATCAGCAATCTTTGGCTTTGCAGCACTAACAACTGATAATAGAGTTGATTTACCCACACTTGGGAATCCTACTAACCCAACGTCAGCAAGGAGTTTTAGCTCCACCTTTATATTTCTTTCTCTACCAGGTTCACCATTTTCAGCCAAATCAGGAGCTGGATTACGTGGCGTAGCAAAACGTGTGTTACCACGTCCACCTCTTCCTCCTGTTGCAATAACAGCGCGCTGCTGATGAGCGGTTAAATCCGCAATTATTTCATTGGTATCCTCGTCCAAAACTGTTGTCCCAGGTGGAACAGAAACAATTAACGGTTCAGCATTTTTACCATGCTGTGTTTTACTCATTCCATTTTCTCCACGTTTCGCTTTGAAATGTTTATTGTAACGGAAATCCATTAAGGTATTTAGACCTTCATCAACTTCAAAGATAACATCTCCACCGTTACCTCCGTCACCACCTGCCGGACCACCCATTGGTACATATTTTTCTCTACGATAGGCCACGAGTCCGTTGCCTCCATCGCCTGCTTTTATAAAAACACTAACCTGATCTACAAACATTATTTTTCACCTTTTCTGTTCCATGGGATAATAATACTTAAGGAAATTTGATAATCACTGATTTCCTGTGTAATATTCCTGTTTTCGATTACTGCTTTTTTATTGATTTTATCCGAAAATGCTCCATACAAAGTTAATACAACTTGAATTTCATGCTTTTCCGGTAAATATGTTAAGACAAAATCACCTTCATATAATTCTTCTTCACTTGTATACTTTTGGAAATGATTCACACACCATCTGCAGTGTTCAGTGATTTTCTCATCTATCTCTGAAATATCAATATGCTCATTACGAATAGCGTATGTAAACCGATAGTTTGGATGTATAGAATTAAATGGTATTAACCAAAGTGTAAGTGCTGGGGCATTTAAATTCATAAGTTTGCGTTCTTCGTCAAAATGTTCCATATAGGTTGCAAGCTTCTCTTTCACCTTTTCCAATTTCCCCATACTAGTATAAGCATGAACAATTTGCAAATCGTTCATTATATCGTGTCGGTAATAGCGCAGTAAATTCATAACCTCTTTTTGCTCCACTAATATCCCTCCATTGATATGAAAAGTATAGCAGAAATTTATTAAAAGCGTAAGCATATACAAACAATGAACCAATTATATAGCGTGAACTAAAAAATCAAAAAAACTCCAATCCTTAATAGATTGGAGTTTTACACGTGATTTATGCTTCTTTAGCAGACGGATAAACACTAACCTTTTTACGATCACGACCATAGCGTTCGAATTTTACGATACCATCAGTCTTTGCAAAAAGAGTGTCATCTCCACCGCGGCCTACGTTTTCACCTGGATAAATTTTAGTTCCGCGTTGGCGGTATAAAATAGATCCTCCAGTAACAAACTGACCATCTGCACGTTTAGAACCTAGTCGTTTAGAATGAGAATCACGACCGTTTTTTGTACTACCTGCACCTTTTTTCTGTGAGAAAAACTGTAAATCTAGACGTAGCATATTGCTGCACCTCCTTATTTACTTTCTATCGTAATAAATTGATTGTATTCCTGTTCAATTGTTTCCAGTGAGATAATCATACTTTCGAATAAAAGCTGTATTTTCTCCAACTTATCATTTTCTATATAATCTGGGATTGATACATTAAGATATCCACCATCATTTGCCTGTTCAATTTCCAAGTCAGTATCACACAATTTTATTACTGCATTAACAGCACCAAAAGATACTGCAGATACACCAGCACATACTAAATCATAACCATAAGGGCCACTATCAGCATGTCCTGAAATCCTAAATGCATGAATTTGATTTTCTTTACGTTTAACAGTGACTTGAATCATATACACTTACCTTTATAGATTAATTTTATCAATCACTAATTTTGTATATGGTTGACGATGTCCTTGCTTACGATGATAGTTCTTCTTCGCTTTGAATTTGAAAACAGTGATCTTCTTTTGACGACCATGCTTCTCAACTTTAGCTGTTACTGTTGCGCCACCTACGTATGGAGCGCCAACTTTAACATCATCTCCACCAACAAAAAGAATTTTATCAAAAGTAATAGAATCATTTGTTTCTCCAACAACTTTTTCTACATAAATCTCTTGACCTTCTGTTACTTTAATCTGCTTACCACCTGTTTCGATAATTGCGTACATATACTGCACCTCCCTAACTGACTCAGACTCGCCATTCAGGTACTTTTATTAAAAAAGTTTAAGACCTGTTCTGTGCGGTTGTAGCATTTGGTGCTACGATGAATAACGTATTGATATTATCATGTTAATGTACAGTCTGTCAAGCATCCTCACATTAATTTAACCAGTACGTTCTATATCTTCAACTGTTATATTGTAGTGTTTCTCCTGAAAATAACTTCTGAGACATTCTCTCTCATCTATACTCGTCTCACGACCATCATCGTAAGTAATATGAATGGTATGTTTTTTTCCTCGAATAAACAATGAAAATACTTCAAATAATGTGCAGTCCTTAGCCACTTTAATTGAAGTAGTTTTTCTTGCATCGTTTTCCTTGTAAAAACGATTTGATAAAAATCTGAGAAAAACGTAGTAATGCTGCTTCCACTCGGTACGATTTTCAACCAAGATAAATAGCATGATAAAAACTGCACTCATTGTAAAGGGAAATACAACTAATTGAATGAATAATATACTAGCAGCAATGCATATCGATGTCAAAACCATAATCCGATGAGCTTTTTTAAAAGGAATTAATCCTGATAAAATGGTAAAGACAAACTTACCGCCATCAAGCGGCCAGACTGGCAGTAGGTTAAATAACAGTATTACATTATTGTAGTAAATAATGATTTCCATTACGGAATACGGAATAATGCCCATAGGGGTAACTATAATTATAAAAAGATATATAAATGCATGCTGGAACGGTCCTGCAATACTCACTAGAGCTTCTTCGTATACAGGTCGGCTTCCGTGTTCTTCCGTATCCATTACACCACCAAAAACCCAAAGCGTGATACTGTTTATTCGCCATTTAAAAGAAATCGCCATTAGATAGTGTCCTAACTCATGAAACAATACTATTCCCAGCATAATCACTATTTCCATAAAAGTCCCCGTAATAAATCCAATAAATAGAAAAATGATTAGTAGAGGGTGAATATGAATAGTTGGTAATATCTTAAGGAAGGTCATCAACTTCAATCACCTGAACAGGATCTACATATTCATCATTTTTCTCAATGGCGAAATATACACTTTCACTAACTTCAGTTGGTACAAACTCACCAATCACTTGATTACTGTCTACAAACTCATACAAATGAACATTAATAGAACTAAGAAATCCATAAGTTGATGTGCTTCCATTAGCATGCTGAACCATAATCGTCTTGTCAGTTTCCTGATCATTTCCTGCAAAAATAATTACACCTGAATTCAGCACGGATACAGAAGACTCTTCGCCAGGTGAAATTAGAACACCTTCTCCATTTGCCTGAAAAGACTCTGATATATTCCCGGAAACGGGTAGTGCTAATGTTGCATCCTGGTTAGTATCACTATTTTGTTCCGGCGTTAAAGCTAGCGGTGTTCCGAGCGTCTCTTGATACCACTGATTTACTTTTGCAAAGGGAAATTCATTAGTCAAAAGACTGCTAGCAACTAGTTGAGGTTCTTCTAATAATTTATTTTCTGTCTGCAATAATATTGCTGTTCCTAAAAATAAGATACCTGATAGAATCCCCTTTAAAATAAACCCTGACACCATTTTACTTTGTAACTTTCCTGGGGATATCGGCTCATTTATCAGTGGAAAGTATCCGTGCTTTTCTTCTTCCTGAACCTGGAACTGAGAAAACTGGTTTTTGTTTGAATCAGTGTTCACCACACCACGTGTTTTTTTTCTGGAATTAATTGACTTTCGAACTTTATTTACTCTGGGATTCAATTGGTTCACCGTCCTTTGTCATACTAGAAACGTATTCTTTTCAATTGTATGAAACAAATGGACAAGATATGTTAGCGTACAAATCAAAAAAGATGCAGGAATAGAAATCTACTCCCACATCTTAAACTATCTGACTTATATTTAAGAACGCATTCCAAAAAATCCTTTTATCTTTGTAAGCATTCCCTTTTCTTCTTCAAGCGATTGCAAAGGAACTGTTTCGCCCAAAATCCTTCTTGCAATGTTCCGATAGGATATTCCCGCTCTTGTATTCGGATTCAACGCAATCGGTTCGCCTTTATTTGAAGCCTTAATCACATCATCGTCATCAATTACTATTCCAATTAAATCCACTGAAAGAATTTGAATGACATCATCAACATCCAACATGTCACCATTCTTCATCATATGACTGCGAATTCTATTGATCACAAGACTTGGTGGATCCATTTCTTCTTTTTCTAATAACCCAATAATTCGATCAGCGTCTCGAACACTTGATTTTTCCGGGGTTGTAACAACTATTGCTTTATCTGCACCAGCTATTGCATTTTGAAAACCTTGTTCAATACCAGCAGGACAATCAATAATAATATAATCAAAGTCCTGTTTCAGTTCTGCAATAATTTTTTTCATTCCATCTGTTGTTAAAGCTGATTTATCACTAGTTTGGGCTGCAGGTAATAATACTAGGTCATCGAACCTTTTATCATTGATAAGCGCCTGTTTTAGTTTACATCTTTCCTGAATAACATCCACAATATCATAGATAATCCGATTTTCTAAACCCATGACAACATCCAGATTTCTTAAACCGATATCGGTATCGATTAAACACACTTTTTTCTCCATTAACGCAAGCGCGGTACCTACATTAGCGGTAGTAGTTGTCTTACCCACTCCACCTTTACCAGATGTTATTACAATTGCTTCACCCATTATTTATTCTCCTCTCGAACCCACTCAAATCAACCTGTTTATGTGAAAGAACTTGCAGTCTATCAATAATAATTTTATCCTGGTCATCATCGATTCGGCCACATTCCATGTATACACCTTCAGATTCATAATCTGGTGCCCGACTTATATAATCAGCAATTCGGAGCTGGTTAGGCTTCATATAAGAAGCCGCAATTATCGCTTCTCGGTTCCCATTAGTTCCAGCATGAGCAATTCCTTGCAAAGTTCCCATAATATATATATTTCCTGTAGCTTCTACCTTGCCACCCGGGTTGACGTCTCCAATTAACAATAAGTCACCTTTTACTTCAATAATCTGACCCGATCGTACAATTCGATTGATTGTCTTCACTTTACTTTCGTCCATCCATTCAAGAGCATCTTCTCTTGAAATAACATCAGACTGAATGGATTCCACATTAAAATGATTACCATCATTAATTACTTCCAATAGTTCAGATTTTTGAAACTGATTTAAGTAGCGATTTCCCAATTTTACTGTAACTGGAACTACGGGTTCATCTTTTTTTGGTCTATTAGTTGATAACTTCCCACTCAGCTCTTTATATGCTTCATCATATGAGCAAACATCATCGATAAACAGAGTAAGCCCATCTCTAGTACCTTTAATAGTAATTATTTGTTTATTGCCTGGCATGATAAGTTCACCTCAATATTCTTCTCTGTCCTGAAAAGCAGCTTTTAACGATTTACAGAAATTTGCTCATCCTGCCACTTTAATAAACGGTTTTTGGTAAAGGGATACAATACTAATAAGAATAGTAAATTAGCTATTACTGTAGGTAATAATCGATAGAGCATATAATCATCAATTAGCATGTCCGTAAGACCTACCACTGAAAAAATAAGATAGATTATAAAGTCCGTCAAAGATATACCAACAATTCCCAGTATTATTGTTACAAGAATGTTTCCATGCAACATTTTCACAATTCCATGAACGACATAGATAACAAATGCATAGGAAAACATGTAAACACCTAATACTCCTGTATAAACTATATCGATTAACATTCCAAACAAAGCACCGTATAGAACGGAAAAGTATGTTTGACTGTTATCATAAAAAATTGCCATAAATAGCAGAAAGACAAATACCCAATGGGGAATGATTAATAAATCACTCATTACAAAATTAGGCGGTAGGAGTTTTATAGCAACACCTTCTAAGATAACAAAGATAAATAAAATGAGTGGGAGGTATAAGCGTTTCATTATTCCTCTTCCTCCTGAATCGTTTCTGATTTATCATTTTCCTGGAGTGTTCGGTCAACTACAATAACATTATTAATCTCAAACATTTCTGCTGCAGGTTCAACTAAAGCAGTACGTGTAAGCCCATACTGATCTGGCACTACCTCTTTAACTTTTCCAATTATTAATCCTGCCGGAAAAACTCCGCCCATTCCTGACGATACAACTAATTCACCTTTTTCAAGATCTTTTTCTGATTCCTCAATGATTTTGAAGTGCAGAGAATTAGTTTCTTCATCGTACTCTTCGATTAAGCCGAATATATCATTTCCTTCTTTTCTAGAAATTGTAGCTGAAATACGATTAAACTGATCAAAACCAGTCAATAATTGCACCGTTGATGAAAACTCAGAAGTGGTTTGGATCTTACCCACCATTCCTTCAGCTGTAATCACTGCCATATTCGTTTTCACGCCATCCTGCAGTCCCTTGTTGATTGTTATCTGTTCCAACCACCGTTCAGGTGTTCTGGAGATAACTGAAGCTTGTATAGGTTTAAAATCTCGAATTGAGTCTGTTTTTTCAAGCGTTTTACTCAATTCCGCGTTATCTTCTTTGATTTCTTGAACCTCATAAATCAAACTTTTGTACTGTGAGAGTTTCTCTTTAAGAATCTGGTTTTCTTTATACGTATCCTTTAAATCATCAATATTGGTAAATATATTTGATATAAAATTAACCGGGGTGTGTACAACACTTTGTGCCCATCCAACTGTGT
Organism: Virgibacillus flavescens; assembly: GCF_050574275.1. Taxonomy (GTDB): domain Bacteria; phylum Bacillota; class Bacilli; order Bacillales; family Amphibacillaceae; genus Virgibacillus_F; species Virgibacillus_F flavescens. Next base: position 2,100,115 of record NZ_CP192260.1, on the reverse strand, counting down.
CTTTTATAAACTGTTCTGGTGTAGTTAATTGATTTCTGCTTTTTAATGAGTATCCAATTAATACTACCAGGATTATAATTCCGATTAATATAATAAATAAACGTTTTTTACGAAAAAACGGCATAATTACACCTACTTTTTAGTCGACAGTTGGACGAGATGAAACATTCGGATGGGATCTGAAATGCTGAATGTATTCTAAAGATTTACCCGTACCAATTGCAACACTATCTAATGGATCATCTGTTACAAAAACAGGCATTTTTGTCTCATCACTAATTACTTTATCTAGATTTTTTAATAGAGCGCCTCCACCAGACAAAACGATACCTCGGTCCATAATATCTGCAGCTAATTCTGGCGGTGTTTTTTCTAAAGTATCTTTTACTGAATTAACAATAGCGGTAACTATTTCCTTTAATGAAGAGGCTATTTCTTCAGTTGTAATGGTAATTGTTTTTGGTAACCCAGTTAATAAATCTCGTCCGCGAATATCCATTTCAACATTATCAACAACTTCACCTGCAGTACCAATATCCATTTTTATTGATTCCGCAGACCTCTCACCTATCATTAAGTTATAATTTTTTTTAATATAAGCAATTATAGAATCATCCATCTTATCTCCTGCTACTCTGATGGATTGACTTGTTACAACCCCTCCGAGGGATATAACTGCTACCTCTGTAGTTCCGCCACCGATATCAACAATCATACTACCTGTCGGTTCCCAGACTGGAAGTCCTGCTCCAATAGCTGCTGCAAAAGGTTCTGCTATTGGAAAAGCATCTTTCGCTCCGGCTTGTTTAGTAGCATCGATTACTGCACGTTCTTCTACCATCGTTATACCGGATGGTACACAAATCATTACATTAGGCTTTCTTGCAAAGAATGAACGGTTTCTCATTGCTTTTTTAATATAATACTTCATCATTATTGCTGTAGTGTCATAGTCTGCAATAACTCCGTCTTTCATCGGCCGAATAACCGATATGTTTCCTGGTGTACGTCCGATCATATTCCTTGCTGAACTTCCAACTGCAGCTATCTGACCTGTCTCGATGTCTTTCGCTACAACGGATGGTTCACGTACAACCACACCTTTACCTTTTACGAAAACAAGGCTATTTGCAGTACCTAAATCTATTCCTAAATCCTGTGAAAAATTAAATATCCCCAAAAAGATCTTCCTTTCCAACTCACGATTCGTTGTCATATGTAGTATTACTATATCGATTTAAAATAGTTTATGCAACGTGTTTCCTCTATAAAACTATGTACTAATACCATAAAATAAATCTCCATATGTTTGTTTGAAATCTTAATAAGCGCCAATTTCAATATCTATTGAAAAAAGGCGCTCTTTTGACTGTACATATAATTATACGAAAAAAACACAAAAATAGATAGTGTTATAAGTACCCTTTTTCTTTAAGTGATACAAATTTGCGATCTCCTATAATTAAATGGTCTAACAGTTCAATACCTATCATTTTTCCTGATTCAACTAAACGGCGGGTAACATGGATATCTTCTTGGGAGGGAGTAGGGTCACCTGAAGGGTGGTTGTGTGCACAAATAATGGAGGCTGCAGATCTTTTGACAGCTTCCCGATAGACTTCTCTGGGATGAACAATAGATGCATTTAGGCTACCAATAAAGATTGTCTGGTTATGAATAATTTGATTCTTCGTATTTAGAAACAATACTACAAAATGTTCCTGGTGCAAATTTCGCATTTCCTCCATTACATAATCTGCGCCATCTTCTGGTGATCTGATCACATATCGTTCATTGGGCTTATATTGATTCATTCTTTTACCAATCTCAATGGCTGATAGGATTAATACACCTTTGGCTTCACCGATTCCTTTTATAGCCATCAACTCTTCTATAGTTGCATCTTTTAACAGCTTCAATCCTTCAAAATGCATTAGAATCCGTTGAGATAAAGTCATAACCGATTCTTCCTTGGTTCCAGTTCCTAATAAGATTGCTAGTAGTTCCTGATTAGATAAATGACTAGATCCAAGCTTCAGTAGTCTTTCTCTAGGGCGATCTTCTTTTGGCACATCTTTTATCATAATAGATGGTATAGTCATGATATTCCTCCTTTAAAAGATGAGAATATCATAGCGAGGAATGATGTTTTAAACAAATAGATGAAATTCTGTTATAGACTTTAACAGTATTAGGATAAATGAAAAGTCGCCTTAGGAAAAAACTATTTTCAACCGTAATTTCAACTGTAAAACGTATAAATTAATGTTTGACGAAACAAGTTACACTCTATTATCTTTATTCCATTACAAAGTTTTCATAATGCTTCCATATCTCCAGCAGAAAAATTGGGTACATGCTTTCTTTCGAATCAGTTAATTGAGTGACTAATCCTTTAACATTAGAGTAGAAAGAAGAAGAATTTTTTCCACCTTCAGGATAATCCGATAGCCACTTATTCCAATCACTAGTTGAGATTGTTTGATTGCTCGAAAGTATCTTCAGCGAGCTGTTCCACAGTTCTTGATAATTAGTTATCCATTGGTTTTCCGCTTCAGTAAGCTCCACTTCAGCTTCTCCAACACTCCATTTTTTGACGTAAGTTTCTAAATTTGCTTCTTTATACATTGTTTTCAAGCTATCGGATTGCTCTTTCGTTTTCGTAATGTTAGTAAAAAGGTAAAAGTTATTGTCTCGCTTCCAAAGCATCGTTGGAAATCCTGGAACGTTAAATGCATCCTGAATTTCTTTCGCATTAGATTCTTCACTGAAAAGCCCGCCCTGTAACACATATGCTTCAAGTTTTGGCAACGTAAAAGTTGATAAATTCGCAACAGTAACTTCTTCTCCTAAATTTTTCGAAGAATCAATTGCTGAATTTGTATCCGATGTTCCCTTTCCTTGAACTGGAGGAGTATCAATATTCGTAAACATATTTAACATGAATATGCCTAATCCTATTCCCAGTAGAATTGCAGAGAGAGCAGCAATAAATATATGTTTATAGGTTTTTTTAATCTTTTGTTTACTAGTTTTTACAGGCACTTCTTCTTCAAAAGTATTTTGTCTTATATAAGTGGGGATTGGATCTTTATCATTACTGTCTTCCTTCGCGGCGGCCGATTCATTGTTCTCGTAAACGTTACGAAGGTTTTTATCTGGATTTTCATCTTTAGTAAGTTTAGTTTTCTTTCCGTCCATCCATACAATTATCGTTTTTCGATTATCCATTATTTCCCCCTCACTTCCCTAGTTTTCTATACTCTATCATATGAAAATTGAAAAGTAAGACGAGAATTGTCACCTGTTATTAAAAACTATTCAACAAAAACTGCATGAATTTAGTAACTAAAAAATACACAAGCTTAATCACTCGTGTATCATTACTTAAATCGTTTGCAATTCCTGATAGACCGCTACTCTATTTCTTCCTCTTTGCTTTGCTCCAAGGTACATTGCACGGTCCGCATGTCTGACTAATTCGTTTAATGATTCACAATGATTCGGATATGCTGCCACACCAATACTTGCTGTAATATTAACTTCTACTGTGTCATTGTGCGGCAGAATATGATTAGAAATAATAAAAGGTTCTTCGGCAATCATTGTTCTGATAATTTCTGCTATTTCATTTGACTGTCTCAAACTGTAGTTAGGTAGGGAAATCACAAATTCCTCTCCACCGTATCTGGCAACTAATCCCCTATCACCAATAAATTTCTCTAAACGAATCGAAAACTGACATAAAATTTCGTTTCCAGCTTCATGTCCGTATGTATCATTTACTTTTTTAAAATAGTCCAGATCCAATAATATTAATGAGTAAACACTCTTATCATTTATAGTTTGGCCGGCTTTTTCCACAGCATTATTAAAAAAGCGATAATTATATAGATTTGTAAGTCCATCCTTTTCACTATTTTCTTTTGTAGCTTCATAGTTCCTTGCATTCTCCATTGCAACCCCAAAATAATTGATTAGGATATCCAGAATTCGGAGATGGATTTTTTTAAAGGCTTTCTTTTCTTTTGATACAATTGTAACCACACCTATTATTGCATTATTATATTCTACTGGAATGGATAATACACTTTCCATCTCAGAAGGAATTTTTGAAGACTTTATTTCATCCCATTCTCTGGCATTGTTATAAATTATTGGTTTTCTGTTTGCCCATACTTTACCACTAAATGCTTCGTTTTTATTTAATATCTGTTTGGATGGTTTTAGTTTGGTATTTAAATCATAACAACGCATTAATTCAAGATGATCATTAACCACCATATAGACATAAGCACAATCCATTTGAATCAAATGACCAAGTTTTTCAGTAAATACATCGTAAACTTCACTTACTTTCATTTCTTTGGTTAACTGGTGACCAATTTCCCCGGTTTTTTGCAAATACGTATTTACTTCCTGATACGAGTATAAAAGTTTAAGAATTATCGATATCATAACAAATGGAATTCCCATATAGAATATAGCAATTCTTCCTATTTCAGTATATAAAACATATAAAACAAACCCTACCGGTAAGACTATAAGCGAAAATTGTATTTCCCATAAAAATCCTCTATCAAAAAACTTACCTTTTCTATTATAAAAAAATCGATTAATAATCTTAATTAACAATTGGTTAACTATGAAAACAGTTATTGCATAGCCGAAAATGGCAGTGATATCCTGAGGATTTGTGATATTAATAGCCGTATGATCCCCACCAAGCAACCAAAAAACAAATGCACCTATTAACGAGATCATGGTAAACATAATTAAATTCATTGGATATCGATAATATTCCTTTTTACTAACGCCAACTCGTGCTAATACGAGTAAAATTGCTATCTGGGTTAGTACCATCTCCACAAAAAGTCCAAAAGATAGAAATACCGCAATGCTTATACCGTTTATAAAGAAAACTGGGGAATTATTAATAACTAGAGGAAACCATGCAACAACACACATGAAAACTCCAAATAAAATAATATCAAGAACATATCCCTGTATATTTAAATAATTATAATTATATGAGGTTAAAAGACAAAGTGGCCAAAATAGTGCCCAAATAATCAACAATATATTAATCTTCATTTCAGAAACCATAGTTGGCGCAACTCCTATCTCAGGTCCATAACACCGACTTTAGACCCATTTCGTTAAAACTTTCAGACAACAATAATATATCATAGATTCCCTTTACTATCTATGAATTTTTTAACTATTGTAATAAAGTCCAAAGAACCCGTAACAAAATAATCTGTATCCGTTTTTTGGGACATCAATACAGATTCAATTACTTTCTTCCAATCGGCTATTATCTCTATATTTTTCAAATTTTCATATTTGCTAAGAAGTTCTTTGCTGGCTGCCCGGGGGTTTTCAAATGTTGTTAACGTAATCGTTTCAAAATGACTCTCTAACTCTGATAACATCTTTTTTATATCCTTATCTTTAAAAGCAGCAAAAATAATGTGTTTCTTATGATTATTATTCAACAGATTAGCAGTTTGAATAAACGCCTTGATACCTGCTTCATTATGAGCACCATCTATTATGATTTGAGGTTGTTGATGAATACATTCAAATCGACCTGAAAATCTTGTTTGCTTGAACCCTTCTACCGCAGAAACGAGATCAATCGAAAAACCTATTTCACGTAGTAGCAATATTGCCATATAAGCAATAGAAGCATTAATTTTTTGATGTTCACCCTTCATTTGAAGCAATATATTAGCGCTCTTATGTACTTGACTTTCAACAATAAAACCATTATCCCATGAATTAATTATCTTGAATTCCTGTCCATACCGTAATAATGACGAACTTTTCATCTCTGATTCATGTTGAATTACCTTCAGCGCTTCCTCAGCCATTGGACCTATGACGGAAGGTATATTATTCTTTATAATACCCGCTTTTTGATAAGCGATGTCTTCCAGATTATTGCCTAAAAACATCATATGGTCGAGGCTGACATTTGTTATAATAGATATGAGTGGGGAAAAGCAATTTGTTGTGTCTCCTCTGCCACCCATACCAGCTTCTATTAACGCAATATCTACCGAATCTGCAAAGTATAGAAATGCAAGTACGGTAATAATTTCAAATTCTGTAGGATGCTTATTTTTATCATCTAATTCCGATATAATTGGATACACATCATTCAAAAGATTAACAAACTCTATTTCTTCTATTGAATGGTCGTTGATAAACATATGCCCTGTTAAACTATCTGCACTAGGTGATACAAATACACCAACATTATAATTATTTTGTGTTAGTGCATTTTTCATATATTGCACTGTTGATCCTTTACCGTTTGTACCCGCTACATGAATCCCTTTAACTTTTCTTTCCGGATGATCGAGTAAATGAAGCATTTCCTTTATCCGCTCTAATCCTGGTTTTATGCCAAAAGACTTACGATTAGTCAAGTAGGTTTCTGCTTCCGCAAAATTTATAAACATATTATCATCACATACTTTCAACTATATTAAACACAGTATAGCATTGAACGATACCTCGTAGAAAGGAGCGTACACAATGAAAAAACATGGCTGGATTATTTACAATGGGTACTTGAGGGGGGATAAATTTCTGGATTTTGCAGAATGGCTGCAAAAAGCAGCGCATCTTAAGGGAATTAGCACCATTATATTGAAGAATAATGACATTATACCTTATTTGACAACCAACTATTCAAAATTGATAAGCGAAGACAGTCAGCAATTACCTGACTTTGTGATTTTCACAGACAAGGATATCTATCTGGCTAAACAGCTTGAACAATTAGGTATCCCTGTATACAACAGCTCAGATGCCATTCGAATAAGTGACGACAAAATTCTAACATACCAGGCTTTGTCGGACCATAAACTTCCTATACCTAATACAATTATTGCCCCAAAAGTATTCACCCGTGATATAGAAACAGATTTCGCTTTGTGTGAACAAGCAGGGAAAACATTAGGTTTTCCACTTGTTTTAAAAGAGGCATTTGGTTCGTTCGGTGAACAAGTATATTTGATTCATACTCCCGACGAACTGGCTGCCAAGGTACAAAAATTACAGGGAACACCTTTTATATTTCAGGAATTTATTGAGTCAAGCTATGGAAGAGATATCCGCTTACATGTAGTAGGCGATAAAGTAGTTGCATCTATGCTTCGTACTGCACCAAATGATTTTCGGGCAAACGTAACTGCTGGTGGTAAAACACAACCCTACCAGCCTTCTGCAAATGAAGTAGAAATCGCTATCGCAGCAACAAAGTCAATCAATGCTGACTTTGCAGGAGTAGACTTGCTCTTCGGTTCTGACGGTAACCCGGTTATTTGTGAAATAAATTCCAATGCACACATTCGGAACATGTACGAATGTACCAATATAAACGTTGCTGATCATATCATTGACTACATTATAGAAAAACAAAAATAGTAAATCAGGGTGATGAAATTGAACTATAAAGGTTGGTTACTATATAGCGAAAAGGACACAATCGATAATGCCAATTATATAAATTGGTTTATTTGTGAAGCAAAAGAGCAGAATATTGAACTAGAATTGGTTACTAGAGAAAATATTACGGCTGGTATTATGAGCAATAATCGCACAATTTTAGTAAATAATAATCCAGTAATCATGCCGGATTTTGTCGTTATGAGAACGATTGACACTATGCTTAGCCTTCACCTTGAAGCAATGGGAATAAGGGTTTTCAACTCGTCGGTAGTCTCTCACTTTTGCAACAACAAAGAATTAACCCACCATTATGTACATAATTTGAAAATACCAATGGTAGATACCTTATTTATCCACCAGGAACAACTTCAAACCTTCAATCTAATGAAGTACCCTTTCGTTGCAAAGGTCGCAACAAGTCGCGGAGGTAAGGAGGTATATTTAATAGAAAATCATACGGATTGGAATAATTGTTTGCGTCTACTGCCAACGAATCCAGTTATCTTACAATCATGTGATGTCAGCTTTGGTAAAGATCTTCGCGTTTTCGTAGTTGGGAATGAAATTGTCGGTAGCGTTTTACGTGAAAACCCGAATGATTTTCGAGCAAATTATAAACTCGGTGGCTCAGCCTCTTGGTATACGCTCAATGAAGAAGAAAGAGATACGGTTAACAAAATTATTAATGAATTCCAGTTTGATATGGTAGGAATAGACTTTCTATTTAGTGAAAGCGGAAAATTACTCTTTAATGAAATAGAGGACGTGGTGGGTTCAAGAACGTTAAGCGCAGTAAGTGATATAAATATATTACAAAAATACATAACCCATATTAAATCAAAACTGCAATAAAAAAGCGGAAATTCATGATTCCATGAATTTCCGCTTTATTAACTAGGAGTTAAGCTCCATTAATCGGGTTTTTACTTTTGCATGTTTTTCCAGGTAGTCCTGCTCTTTTTGTTTTTCTTCATTAACAACAGATTCTGGAGCTTTTTTAACGAAACCTTCGTTCGCTAATTTTTTCTGAACTCTTTCTACCTCTTTACTCCACTTTTCTAACTCAGCATTTAATCGTGCACGTTCCTTTTCAAGATCGATTAGACCTTCAAGCGGCAAGAATAATTCTATTCCTGTAACGACAGCAGACATCGCTTTTTCAGGCACTTCAACTGATATTGCAATTACTAATTCGCTCGTATTGCAGAAACGTTCGATATAGCTTCGATTAGATTCAAGCTCAGCAACCGTTGTTTCATCTGCCTGTACGAGAAGCTTCACTTGCTTAGACATTGGGGTATTCACTTCTGCTCGAATATTACGTACAGATTTGATAATTGAAACGAGCTGTTTCATCTCTTTTAGTGCTTCTTGATCATGCAGATCTGAGCGTACTTCTGGCCATGACGCTATCGTTATTGACTCCCCTTGGTGAGGGAGCTGCTGCCATATCTCTTCTGTGATAAAAGGCATGAATGGATGCAGCATGCGCATGGTGTTATCCAATACATAAGCCAGAACGGATTGAGTTGTTAACTTTTTCTGTTCATTGTCACCATAAAGCGGTAATTTAGCCATTTCAATGTACCAGTCACACACGTCATCCCAAATGAAATTATAAAGATGACGACCAGCTTCACCAAAATCATATTTTGCAGTATTAGATGAAACCTGTTCAATCGTTTCGTTTAATCTTGTCAATATCCATTTATCAGCGACAGACTTTTCTCCTGAAAGGTCAATGTCATCATAAGAGAAATTCTCCATGTTCATCAAACAAAAGCGTGAAGCATTCCAGATTTTGTTCGCAAAATTCCAGGTGGATTCTACTTTTTCCCAATGAAATCGCAGATCCTGACCCGGAGATGACCCGGTTAACAGGAAGTATCGTAAAGAGTCTGCTCCATATTTATCGATTACATCCATTGGATCAACACCATTTCCAAGGGATTTACTCATTTTACGACCTTCAGAGTCACGGATTAATCCATGCATTAATACATCTTTAAATGGTTTCTCATCAATAAACTCTTTGGATTGAAAAATCATCCGGGCAACCCAGAAGAAAATAATATCATAACCAGTAACTAATACGTCGGTTGGGAAATAGCGTTTAAAGTCTTCTGATTCTAAATCCGGCCACCCCATTGTAGAAAATGGCCATAATGCTGATGAAAACCAAGTATCTAATACATCTTCATCTTGTTCCCAGTTTTCGCTATCAGCTGGAGCTTCTTTACCAACGTGAATTTCGTTTGTTTCTTTATGATACCATGCTGGAATTCGGTGTCCCCACCACAATTGTCTGGAAATACACCAGTCTCTTATGTTGTCCATCCAGTGAAGATAGGTCTGTTCGAAACGCTCAGGTACAAAATTAACTTTGTCTTCGCCCTGCTGCATTTCTACTGAAGCGTCCGCAAGTGGTTGCATGTTTACAAACCATTGTGTGGATAAATATGGCTCAACTACAGCATTACTTCGTTCTGAATGTCCCACAGTATGCGTGTGATCTTCTACCTTAAATAGTACTCCTAGCTCTTTTAAATCATTTACGATTTGTTTGCGGCAATCGAAACGATCCAAGCCTTGATATTTACCAGCATTTTCATTCATTGATCCATCTTCGTTCATTACTAATACACGTTCGAGATTGTGACGATTTCCGATTTCAAAATCATTCGGGTCATGGGCTGGCGTAATTTTAACTGCACCAGAACCAAACTCCCGGTCCACATAATCGTCAGCTACAATTTCAATTTCCCGCCCTACGATTGGCAGTATTACTTTCTTACCTACTAAGTCCTTGTACCGCTCATCTTTCGGATGTACTGCAATAGCAGTGTCCCCAAGCATTGTTTCCGGACGGGTTGTCGCAATTTCAATTGTGTCATTGCTATCTTTCAGCGGATACCTGAAATGATAAAAATGACCTTGAATTTCCTTATGAATTACTTCAATATCGGATAAAGCAGTCTTTGTTTTTGGATCCCAGTTAATAATATACTCACCACGATAAATTAAACCTTTATTATACAGTGTTACAAATACTTCACGAACGGCATCAGACAATCCTTCGTCCATCGTAAATCGTTCGCGGGAATAATCAAGTCCGAGCCCCAGTTTTTCCCATTGTTTTCGAATGAAACTTGCATATTCTTCTTTCCAATCCCATACCTTTTCAACAAATTTCTCACGTCCAAGGTCATAACGGTTCTGTCCTTGTTCCTTTATCTTTGCTTCAACTTTTGCCTGAGTCGCAATACCTGCATGATCCATTCCCGGCAACCACAATACATCATAACCCTGCATGCGCTTCATTCTTGAAATAGTATCCTGCATCGCTGTGTCCCAAGCATGGCCAAGGTGCAATTTTCCGGTTACGTTCGGAGGAGGTATTACAATTGTAAAAGGCTCCTTATCTGGATCATTTTTAGCTTCAAAATATTTTCCCTCAAGCCAAAACTTATAACGATTTTGTTCTACAGCATGAGGGTCATATTTTGGAGGCAGTGCGCTTTTGGATTTGTCTGACATAATTATTTCCTCCTTTTTAAATTTCTCCATTAAAAAAATCCTCTCATCCGATAAAGGACGAAAAGACTACTTCCGTGGTACCACCTTCGTTTGCAGACATAAATAAACCTGCACACTCATCAATGGTAACGGATATTATCCGACTTCTTCTACTAAAGTTTCAAAGAAGCTGCATCACGAGCGACCTTCCAATGAAGTAAACCTGGGAAATTTTCAGCATTTATTTCCCTCTCTTAAGGCTCTTCCCTTGTACTCTTCTCGATCATAGCATTTTATTATTGGTTGTTTATTTATATTACATATTTCTGGATACAAAATCAACTATTATTTTATATTCTGCACAAATATATAACGTTTAAACATAGTATATTAGAAAACTTAGCTAATCTCAAAATCTTTATGGTAAATGCCATGGCTGCACTTAAGCAATAAGAAAGGAATTATACTTTCTTAACTGTTAAAAATCCGAATCGTGAAGGACGTGATAAAAATGGCGCGGTATTATCGATATAAAATTCCACCATGGGCACGGCACTGTATTTTTGTAATTGAAAAAGTCACATTACCGATTTTAATTTTCCAGTTACTACGGACATTGTTTTTCCCAACTACGTTTGATGTATTCTTATTAGGATTAATAATTGGAATCTTTATAGCTTTTTACTTGGAGTGGATCTAATCCATTTCCTCGTCCTCATCTATAGGGTTCCTATTTACAAAACCATTCAATTGTACTAATTTTCGGTGACAACGCTTAAGTAACATAATGTGTTCAATCATTGAGTTTTCTGATCCTCTTGTCACATACCGTTCAACTGTCTGAAAATAGTCTGTCGGATCAAGCAAGTAGATATCAAACAGGAATAATTCTGCTGTATCTAATGGATTACCTTTAAGGTACGAGGAAAAATATCCGGTGAGTTTCGTTTCATCCCATTCAAATAGTTCTGCATAATTTCTTACCATGGACGTTACATCAAGCACTGGATTCCCATGATAATAGTAATCATGGCTGTTTTGATATAAATGTCCACTCTCAAACAGGTGTTTTATATTCTTACTGCCATAGCATCTTGAATATTTCCACTCGTTAATCTCGTTAAGTTCAGAATTAAATTGTTCAAGACGATTAATAAGATCATTAAATAAAACATCAATATCCCGATAGTGCGTGCAGATCAATAGTTCAACCGGCGACATATACCTTCTCTGTTCAAATTCATCGATGTAATTCTCAAAACGGTTTCGACTATGAACGCATTTATCTTGATATTTTAAAAAGTCTTCCTGAATCATTTCTTTATCCAGCGAACTTGTTTGACTTGTGCTTTTATGAGCAAAACCGATATTTTGAAAAATAGCTGGTAGGTTCATTTGTTCACCATATGTATATTTACTTTTATCGTTATCCATAAAATTCCCCACATTCGAAAACCACTCGTGTCCCCTTGTTTATATTAACAAGGGAACAGGTGATTTTTTGTCTTGCGAACCGACAAATTATGCTTGCAAATTCCAAAAAGTGAAATGGATTCTTTACTGTTTTACCGGTATATAAAGAAGTTGCCCTTCTGTTACAGTTTCATCTTCCAAGTTATTCTTTTTTGTAATATGAAGCGGGCTAACTTTATACCTTTCAGCAATCGTTTCAATCGTATCATTATCTTGTACGATACATAATTTCATTTTAGAATAACGCTCTTCATCCTTTCTGAACATATTAGATAAATAATCAACCTTTTCACTATTGTCTTCATCAGATTTACTTCTATCTGTTGTTTGATATGAAGATGGTTGTGTATTTTCTAGTTCCTCTTGCAAAATTATTTCATCATTTTCTGGTTCTTCATAAGCCTGAACATATGACTTCTCTGAATATCGATGAGAATAGTCTGGTTCCTGAACTTCCTCATTGTATTTTTCCTTAATGTCAAAACGAAAGGTTTCTTTTAAATCTATTGTCTCTTCCTCGTTCGTTTCTTCAGTGTTTTCAACTATGTCGCTAATACCCTGTATAGCAATAATTGAAGTTAATCTGAGCTGACTTTGATCTGGTATCTCATAGTCAAAGTATTCAACAGATACTGTCACATCGTTCATATCCTTCACGCGATAGGTAGGAACTGAGATTTCTACAGGAAAACGATGAGAAAATACTGCTTCTCCTGTGTCATTTTCACGTACTTGTTCCACATATCTCCTAGATGAATAATCATCTAAGTTAAATGAACTTTCCTCTCGATGATAATCATTAATTCGCTGGTATTCTCCCTTTAATTCAATAACACCTCTAATAGATATATAATCATTATACGGTTGAATGGAAATTTCAGGGTCTAACGATATTCCAAGAATTTCAGCAACTTCCTGTCCTCGTTCAAAATATAATGATTCATTTAACTCAAAGCTAAACACTGCATTTTCTTCAGACAAATAACTTCCTCCTTCCCAACATTAAAAATTAATATATGTTTTATATCACTATATGAACCAAGTACACATTATATGATTAACAAAAGTGAAAGCGACTGTTTAGAAGTAGCTGGTTAAACAAAAACATGCTACCTGAGCTAGGTAGCATGTTCATTTGTACTATTTTTTTATTAATGAGAATGCTTTTCTTATTGCTTCAATTGTATACTCGATATCTTTATCTGTATGTGCAGTTGAAAGAAATAGCCCCTCAAATTGAGAAGGAGGAAGGAATACACCTTCTTCAATCATAGCTCTGTAGTACTGTGCAAAATAGTCCAGATTTGATTGTTGTGCATCATCGAAATTCTCAACTGGATTATCCGTGAAAAATACTCCTACCATCGAACCAGCACGGTTAATATGCAATGGGATTTCATAATCAATTGCCGCTTGTTTAAACCCTTCAATCAAGGTATCTACTTTTTCATTTAATTTTGTATAGGATTCCTTTGTTAATGCTTGAAGTGTTTCATATCCTGCAACCATGGCTAATGGGTTACCAGATAATGTACCAGCCTGATAAATTTGACCAGCAGGGGCAACGTTTTCCATTATCTCTCGTTTACCTCCGTAAGCACCAACAGGCAGTCCTCCACCAATCACCTTACCTAAACAAGTCATATCAGGTGTAATACCAAAGTGCCCTTGAGCACAATTAAACCCAACACGGAAACCTGTCATAACTTCATCAAATATGAGGACTGTACCGTTGTCGGTAGTAATTTTCCGCAATTCCTGAAGAAATGTATCTTTAGGTGGCACTACTCCCATATTTCCTGACACCGGTTCCACTATAACAGCAGCAATTTCACTTCCGAAGTTTTCAAATGCCAATTGTAAACTTTCTACATCATTGTAAGGAACAGTAATTGTATTTTCAGCGATTGAGGCAGGAACTCCAGGACTATCCGGTAAACCTAAGGTAGCGACTCCTGATCCTGCTTTAATTAATAAAGAATCTCCATGTCCATGGTAATTACCCTCGAACTTTAGAATCTTATCACGTCCTGTGTATCCGCGAGCGACGCGCAACGCACTCATGGTGGCTTCTGTACCCGAGTTAACCATTCGAACCATTTCTATCGAAGGTACACGATCAATAACCAGCTGAGCTAATTTGTTTTCTATTCGTGTTGGAGCACCAAAGCTCGTCCCTTTTTCAGCTGTTTTTTTTAATTTTTCAACGACACGATCATCTGCATGACCATGAATTAATGGTCCCCAGCTTAATACATAATCGATATATTCGTTACCGTCTATATCCTTGATTTTAGAACCTTTACCAGACTCCATGAAAATAGGTGAAAGTCCAACCGATTTGAAAGCACGTACAGGCGAATTTACTCCACCTGGCATTAAATCTACTGCTTCTTTATAGGCATCTATTGATTGATCAAATTTTTTCATACGTCTTCACCTCGCCATTTAATAGTTTATTATTCATTTAACCATCGCGCGACATCTTTAGCAAAATAGGTAATAATTAAATCTGCTCCTGCTCGCTTCATTGATGTTAATTTTTCCATTACTAATGATTTCTCATCAATCCAACCATTGGCTGCCGCCGCCTTAACCATTGCATACTCGCCACTTACATTGTAGGCTACGACTGGTGCATTAAAATTGTCTCTAATTTCACGAACAATATCCAGATAGGATAGTGCAGGTTTTACAATAAGAAAATCTGCACCTTCAGCTATATCAGACTCAGCTTCCCGAATAGCCTCTAAGCGGTTAGCAGGGTCCATTTGATACGATTTTCTATCCCCAAATTGAGGTGTACTGTCAGCAGCTTCGCGGAATGGTCCATAAAATGCCGACGAATACTTGACCGCATAGGACATAATTGGTATCGATGTATATCCCGCTTCATCCAGTGCAGTTCGAATTGCAGTTACAAAACCGTCCATCATATTAGATGGTGCAATTATGTCTGCTCCAGCTTCTACCTGAGAAACTGCTGTTTTAGCTAATAATTGGAGTGATTCATCGTTATCAACGTCACCATCATGGATAACACCGCAATGACCATGTGAAGTAAACTCACAGAGACAAGTATCAGCAATAACCAGTAATTCGGGTACCTCGCTCTTAATTAAACGAATTGCCTGTTGAACAATTCCCTCATTAACGTAAGCACCGGAACCAACTTCGTCTTTTTCATTGGGTACTCCAAATACGATAACTGATTTTATCCCTAAATCACGAACTTCTTTCATTTCAGCAGCAACATTGTCAAGCGACAATTGAAATACGCCAGGCATCGATGATACTTCATTCCGAATCCCGTCACCTTCTATTACAAAAAAAGGATAAATTAAATCCTCTTTCCGAAGATGATTCTCCCGTACAATCGAACGCATAGAGGCAGAAGAACGGAGTCGGCGGTGACGTTTAAAATTCAACTTATCATTCATAGCAATCTACCCTTTCTCTTTTATGTAGTGGACAATTCTTTTGATCATGCCCTCAATCGTAAACTGGTCCGGTATTAAGGTATTTCTAAAACCTAAATCGTTAGCGTGTTTTTCAGTAGTAGTTCCTATACATACGCAAGGAATACTCAATGCCGTTTCCATATACACTTCTTCCAAGTCCGCTTCGATAAAAGCGTCTACCGCTGACGGGCTTGTAAAAGTAATAAAGTCGGGGGTATGATTGGAAAAATATGTTTGCAACTTTTTCATTCCTGCTTCATTGCGTTTTGTTTCATATATTTCCAATTCTTCGAATGGTACGTCTTGAGAGCGAAATTTGTTTTGTAGAACAGATAGAGATTTATTACCTTTAACAATTAGCAAATTACCTTTAATTTGAATTTGATTTAATAACTCGTCAGCCAAAGCTTCTGCAGTAAAAATAGAAGGTATAAAATTTGCTTGAAATCCGTATTCGTTTAAAGCCTTCTCCGTCTTCTGTCCTACGACAGCAAACTGAACGGATGATAGATAGCTCATATCAGGTGTTTGTTGCATAAGAATATTAAAAAAGCAATGTACCCCATTTGCACTTGTGAAAATAATCCACTGATAATCTGTTAAAAAGTTATGAAAAGAATCTTTTGAGCAACTAATTTTCAACAATGGAATCTCAACAGGAATTCCATCTAAATCTGTCACCATTTCAGCTAATCGTTTAGATTGACTCTGATCCCTTGTTATCAAAATTTCTTTTCCCAGTAATGGCTGTACCATTACTCATTAAGCTCCTCTTTCACTTCATCCACAATGTCTTTTGCTCCTCGGGAAATCAGAATCTGTGCTGCCTCTTTTCCAACTTGGACAGAGTCAGTTCCTCGGACAGTTTCTTTTAATATAATTGTTCCGTCTGCACTAGCTACAAGAGCTGTAAGAATAATCTCATCAGCTTCTAAGTAGGCATAACCAGCAATAGGTACTTGGCAGCTTCCTTCTAGAAGTTTAAGGAAAGTACGCTCCGCTGTCACCGTTCTGGCAGTGTACTCGTTATTAATTTTTGCTAGCATCGCTTTTACTTCCTCGTCATCTTCACGACACTCGATAGCAAGTGCACCTTGGCCCACAGCAGGAACGCATATTTCAGGATCTAGGAATTCTGTAATAATTTCTTCGCTCCAGCCAACACGCTGCATGCCAGCAACTGCTAAGATAATTGCATCATAGTCTTCTTCCTGAAGTTTTCGTAAGCGCGTTTCAATATTTCCACGAACAGACTTGATCGTAACATCCGGCCGTTGTGCTAAAACCTGAGCAGCACGTCTTAGACTACTGGTTCCGACAATTGCACCTTCAGGTAAGTCTTCAAGTCGTATATGCTTTTTAGCTATATAAGCATCTCGATGATCCGCTCGCTCAGGAATACTGCCTATAATAAGACCATCTGGCATCACAGAAGGCATGTCTTTCATGCTGTGTACAGCAAAGTCGATCTCTTTTTCATACATCGCCTGTTCAATTTCTTTTACAAAGAGACCTTTACCGCCAACTTTGGATAGGGTTACATCAAGAATTTTATCACCTTTTGTTACTATTTTTTTTGTTTCAAATTCAAACGGAACTAAAGCTTTTTTCAGCTCATTGATGACCCATTCGGTTTGTGTTACCGCAAGATTGCTTTTTCTCGTTCCGACTATAATTTTTCGCACGATATTGACTCCTCCTTAGAAGTGAAAGTTAGATAATAAACTAAATAATAAAAAGTTAATAAGTAAGATCAAGAACGCTGCTGTATTAAAAATAGCAATCGATTTCCCTTGATACCCTTTTACCAGACGCAACAGTAAATAGAGCGAATAGACCCCAAGTACAAGAATAGAACCAAATGTTTTTAAATCGAACCAATAAAACTCAGCATTTGCTACATAAGCCCAAACCACTCCTAGAATTATTCCTAAGAGTAATAACGGTACACCTAGCGTCACAGCTATAAATGAATATCGATCGAGCTGTTTCAAATCACCGAGTCTTCTTACCCACTTCATACCCTTCTTATTTTTTAATAATCGGTATTGAACTAAATACATTAGTGAGAGCAAAAAAGATAGTGTAAAGAAACCATACGAAACGATTGATAACGTGATATGTGTAATCAAAATCTCATTTACAAGCTGGACTCCTTGTCTGAGTCCTTCCTGTTGTGCTTCTGTTAAAATATACAAAAGAAAAATAAAGAACCCGAATACATTCGTAAAAAATACAATGAAACGAATGGAAAAGAGATGGTTAATAATTAAAGAAAACGTAACCAATACCCACGAATAAAAAAATAATCCATCATATAGAGATAAGACTGGAAAACTGTCTTCCAAGAACACTTGATTAAATAAAAAAAACCCTTGGAAAATCCAAACCATACTAAGTAACCAGAAAGCAATTCGATTTGCCCTCTGGTTATTTTGAATAAAATCAATGAAGTATCCGATCAAACTTAATCCATAAATAAATACGATGATTTCATAGAGCCATTTTGATTCAAACATATTTAATATCCTTTCATCTTAATGGGCTGATAAATTTTCTGCTAAAGGAAAGGATACTTTTTTACTTGTTTCTGTCTGATTTATTACATTGTTTTTTTTAGCTTGCTTGTCCAGCTCTTTTTCTACTTCATTTGTTATACCGAATATTTCGGTGAATAATTTTAAGCTTTCATCTGAATCTTTACCAGCAGCAAGTTCCTTTGCCTGGGTGACCGGCTCTTTTAACAATTGGTTTATAATACTTTTTGTATGCTTATTCAAGACTTTCTTTTCTCTTGCCGTCAAGTTGGGCATTTTACGTTCAATGCTTTCCATTGTATCTGCCTGAATCGACAATGCTTTTTGTCTTAACGCGGAAATAACAGGTACCACTCCCAGCGTCTGCAGCCAATCATTGAAAGCAACAATTTCTCCTTCTAACATAATTTCAATAGCTTCCGCTGCTTGCTTTCGCGAATCCAGATTTTGGTCAACAATATGCTGCAAGTCATCGATGTCATAGAGAAAAATACTGTCTAACTTACTGATAGCAGGATCAATGTCTCTAGGCACAGCTATATCAACTAGGAATAATGGACTGCCTTTTCGTTTCTTTTGGATTGGCTCAAGCATTTCCTTCGTAATAACAATTGAATCAGATCCAGTTGAACTGATAAGAATGTCAGCTTCCTGCATAACCATTGCAAGATTATCAGCGTGCTCAGCATTGGCTTCAAACCTCTCAGCAAGTTCAACCGCCTTTTCGAATGTACGATTTATCATTGTGATCTTTTTAGCACCTGAACCATGGAGATTTTTAACAGCCAGCTCTCCCATTTTTCCCGCACCAAAAATAACGATGTGTTTACTCTGTAAATCGCCAAAAATTTTCTTTGCTAACTCTACCGCCGCATAACTAATAGACACAGCATGTTCACCGATAGCTGTATCCTTATGGGCTTTTTTGGCAAACGTAATCGCCTGTTTGAACAATTCATTAAATATCGTTCCAGTAGTGTTCATCTTTTGTGCAGTTAAAAAAGCCTGCTTAACCTGTCCCAATATTTGAGTCTCACCCAAAACCATGGAATCAAGTCCAGAAGTAACTTTTAATAAATGCTCAACAGCACCATCGCTCTCCATAATACGTAAATATGGAGAAAACTCTTCTTTTTCAAGCTGGAACCATTCTGCTAAAAACTGTTTTATATAATAACGTCCTGTATGAACTTGATCAACCACCGCATAAATTTCGGTGCGGTTACATGTAGAAACAATAACATTTTCCAAAATGCTTTTTTGAGTTTTCAAAAGCATCATTGCATGATCAATATCGTCTGCAGAAAATGTCAGCTTTTCTCTGATTTCTACTGGGGCTGATTTATAGTTGAATCCTACTTTTAGTATGTGCAATCCGATCTACCCCCAAAAAACTTAAACATAGTACTATAATTTATTATAACATATAATTTGATTGTTATTTTCGACAAAAAGTGAACAGATTTCGACTCCATATGTTACTATAATATGGACATAGTCTCTTATAAAATGAACTCGTATGTACTTTACCATAACAGTATACTATTATCAAGAGATTGACCTGTTAAACTAGGCATATAGAAAGGAATTGTAATGAAAAAACAACATTTTTTTGCTGGCTACTTATTGATCGGAATTGGACTCTATTTTTTACTAAAACAACTTAAGCTCCCGATAATTACAGATTTTTATTCATGGCCAACACTTTTTATTATTATCGGACTTGCTTTTCTTATACATAGTTACAAAACTAAAGATTATCAAAATTTGTTTAGCGGTACAGTAATTTTGGGCTTAGGCATACACTTTCATGGTGTGAGCCACTATTCTTTCTGGATTGACCACTGGGGGGTCTATCTGTTGATAGTTGGTATTGCATTTATAGTAAGGTTCCTCAAAACTAAAGATGGCCTGTTCATGGGATTAACTTTTATCTTTTTATCCCTACTTGTCATTTTTCCGGTTAATTTACCACCATACTTAAGCTGGTTATACCAATTACTTGAACTGATTGAAAACTATTGGCAACTCTTATTGATTGGTCTTGGGATATTCTTTTTAACACGTAAAGATAAGAAGAAGCGCTAATTCATAATAGAATTAGCGCTTCTTCTTATCTTTACAATATTGAACTTAAAAATGCTTGTGTTCGTTCTTCTTTCGGGTTATCAAACAGGTCTTTTGGATTGCCCGTTTCAACAACTTTGCCATCATGCATATAGATAACCCAGTCACCAACCTCTCGTGCAAATCCCATTTCGTGTGTAACTACTACCATGGTCATTCCTTCTTCAGCAAGCTCCTTCATGGTGGATAATACTTCTCCCACAAGTTCAGGGTCAAGGGCTGATGTTGGTTCATCGAATAACATAACCTGTGGCTTCATTGCTAGTGCGCGCGCAATGGCCACTCGTTGTTTTTGACCACCAGATAATGTCGATGGATAAACGTTATATTTATCGCCTAATCCAACTTTATCAAGTAGTCTTTTTCCATCTTTTATTGCTTGCTCTTTCTTAATCCCTTTCACCTGTGTAGGGGCTTCTATAACATTCCCAAGTACTGTTTTATGTGGAAAGAGATTAAAGTGCTGAAATACCATGCCAACACGCTGGCGTACCTTATTCAGGTCATGCGTATCTCTTTCAATTTGTTCCCCTTGAAGTGTGATAATTCCACTATCCTTTATTTCCAAAAAATTCAGCGAACGCAATAAAGTACTTTTACCTGAACCACTAGCTCCTATTAAAACAACTACTTCACTCTCTTTTACCGTCATGTCTATATCTTTCAATACGTGTAAATCCCCGAAGGACTTATTCAATTTCTCAACATTGATTATTTCCTGCTTTTCGCTCATACTAGCCCCCCTCACTTAATCACTTCTAGATAATTTTTTCTCAATTTGATTTACAATTATGGTAAGAATTAATACGATGAATAGATAATAAACAGCAACTGTCAGATAGTAAGGCAGATAATCAAAGTTATTGGCACCCTGTGTACTAGCTACACCAAACAGTTCCTGCATTCCGATGAACGAAACAAGTGAGGAGTCTTTAATTCCGATAATGAATTGATTACCTAAGGATGGTACTGCTCTTCTAAATGCTTGAGGTAAAATAATTCTTCGCATTGTTAAACCTTGTGTCATACCAAGCGTACGCCCAGCTTCTCGCTGTCCTTTATCAATTGATTGGATAGACCCACGAATAATTTCCGCGATATAAGCACCACTATGAAAGGCAAGACCTGCAGTACCCGCCCAGAATGGTGAAAGAAGAATAACTTCTGCCAAACCATAGTAGAGTACAAAAATTTGCACGATCAATGGCGTGCCTCGCACTATCCATATGTATGCGTCAGCGATCCATTCTAAAATTTTTATATTAGAAATTTTAAATATAGCAAAAATCAAACCGATTACAAAAGCAATCGCTAATGAAGCTGCTGATAAAAGAAATGTCAGCTTAAGTCCTTCAATAAAAAGATCAAAACTACCAGTAAATACTTCGTAAAAATGAATTATAGCATCCAACCAGTTCAACTCCTTCTTAGGAAACTCGGATAGTTACCTCATATTCAGTTAATTTCTTTAAATATAAATTATTCGTTTAAGTGTAAATGCAAATGTGCGCAAGATATGCGCACATTTGACTAATTAAATTATTATTTATGTTACTCAGTTGCTTCTGGTTCTTCGGTAATATCAACACCGATCCATTCCTCTGAAAGCTCTTTTAATTTACCGCTTTCTTTTAATTCCTTTAAAGCATCATTAATTGCTTTCTCAAGCTTGTCATTATCTTTTGGAAGCGCAATTGCTTGTTTACTGACACCTAGTTGACCACGACTTTCTAATTCCAAGCCATTCTTAATTGCAGTTTCTCCAGTGATTTTATCTGTAATTACTGCGTCATGATGCCCTTTTGCAAGTGATTGGAGTGCTACAACGTCGCTGTCTACTTGTGGAATATCATCCGTATATTCCTGTGCCAATGCGACGTAAGTAGATCCCCTTGATACAGAAATTTCTTTGCCTTTAAGATCTTCAGCAGATTTAATGTCGCTGTCAGGTCTTGTATAGATTACTGGACCAGAATAGTAATATGGCTCAGAAAAATCAACTTGCTTTAAACGATCCTCAGTGATTGTATGACTTGCAACAGCTATATCATAACGGCCTTGTTTTACACCAGTTACAATAGCTGCAAATTTAGCTTTTTGCTGTACAGCTTCTAAACCGAGCTTTTCTGCTACTGCTTCTGCTACCGCAATATCATATCCTACCATTTTTCCATCTTCCATATAACTAAAAGGTTTAAATTCACCAGATGCTGCAAAATTAAGTTTACCCTCTTCAATTAAATCGAATTCTTGGCTGTCTCCTGAAGCGTTACCTTCACTTTCTCCACTAGAATCAGAACCTTCATCTGATCCACATGCAGCAAGAAAGAAAGCAAGCAAAGAAACAATAAACAAAATATTCAGTTTTTTCATAGACTAACCACCCTTTTCTCTTTTTTTTAGTCAAATACTGTGGTATGTAACTAATATAACCCTTTCGAACTGTACGTTTAATTATAGCAATTTGTCAGAAATTGTGCGACCAAGTTATTTTTCTATATTTCAGATTATATCAACAAATTCATCTTTCTAGCTAATATAACTCTGCACATCTTATATATACCCAAAAATGCATTGTTTTACTCTAGTATCCGTAAGAATTTTTCAAAAATACTAACATTATATTTATATTAGTATTGTAGGAATAAAAAAATACTCTTAAGAAGGAAAGAAAAATCCAACTTAAAAGTATTTGCTCTGAAGTCTTATAGATAACTTCTTATTACACCCCATGCTTCATCCTTACCTTCGCCTGATTCTGTGGAAAATGGTATTAGAATATCATCCTTATCCATCTCGAGTGTGTTTCTAGTTCTTTTTATGTGTTTTGAATGCTTTCCCTTAGCTATTTTGTCTAATTTCGTTGCAATCACAATCACAGGAAGCTCCAAATGCTTTAAAAATTGATACATACTAATATCATCTGCCGAAGGTTCATGACGGATATCGGTGATAAGCATTACAGCTTTTAACGTATCTCTGGTCTCAAAATACTCTTCCATCATTACTCCCCATTTTGCACGCTCTGTTTTGGAAACTTTTGCATAACCATAACCAGGAACGTCCACAAAATAAAAAGCCTGATTTATTCGATAAAAATTTAATGTTTGCGTTTTACCTGGTTTCGATGATGTTCTAGCTAAATTCTTCCGATGAATTAATCGGTTAATAAATGACGATTTTCCTACGTTTGACCTGCCTGCCAAGGCAATCTCAGGCAGACGATCATTTGGGTATTGTTTCTGACTTACGGCACTTATAACAATTTCGGCGTTATTTACTTTCATTAGAATCCCCCACTAAGGCATGTTTCAAAACTTGGTCGAGATGATTAACTTTAATAAAAGTCAATTCTTTGCGTACACTTTCAGGAATATCATCAATATCCTTTGCGTTATCTTCTGGAATAATAATTGTAGTTATACCAGCACGGTGAGCGCTTAAAGATTTTTCTTTTAGACCACCGATGGGTAAAACTCTCCCGCGAAGGGTTATTTCCCCTGTCATTCCAACTTCTTTTCTAACTGCTCGTCCAGTTAGTGCGGAAACTAAGGCAGTTGCCATTGTAATTCCAGCTGAAGGTCCATCTTTAGGTGTAGCTCCCTCTGGAACATGAATGTGGATATCAAAGGTTTCATGAAAATCAGAATTTATATTTAATTCCTCTGCTCTGGATCGAATATAACTAAATGCAGCCTGGGCAGACTCTTTCATTACGTCTCCAAGTTTTCCAGTTAGCGTAAGTTTACCTTTTCCAGGATAATGCGATACTTCTATAGCCAGCGTATCTCCCCCAGCTGCTGTATATGCGAGACCAGTTGCAGTTCCTACTTGGTCTTCTAGTTCCATTTGGCCATAACGAAAAACTGGTTTCCCAAGTAATTCTTCTATTTTCTTGGTAGATATAACAACCTTTTTCTTGTCTTCAGATACAATAATCTTGGCTGCTTTGCGACATAGTTTAGCAATTTGACGTTCCAGACTTCGAACTCCTGCTTCTCTAGTATACGTTCGGATTAACTTTAATAAGGCGTCATCACGAATTTGTAAATTACCTTTTTTTAAACCGTTTTCCTTTAATTGTTTTCCTAAAAGATGTTCTTTTGCTATATGAAGCTTCTCAATCTCGGTATATCCTGCAATAGAAATAAGCTCCATCCGATCCAATAATGGACCTGGAATGTTGTTCACATAGTTTGCAGTTGCTACGAATAAGACATTTGATAAATCATAGGTTTCTTCAATAAAATGATCACTAAAATTGCTGTTCTGTTCAGGATCAAGCACTTCTAACATCGCTGAAGAAGGATCCCCTCGAAAATCATTTGACATCTTATCAATTTCGTCCAGGAGAAATACAGGGTTAACGGTTTTAGCCTTTTTCATACCTTGAATAATTCGACCTGGCATCGCTCCGATATACGTACGTCTATGACCTCTGATTTCTGCTTCATCACGAATTCCACCTAGAGACACTCTGACAAAATTACGATTAATAGCTCTAGCAATGGACTTGGCAAGGGATGTTTTACCTACTCCTGGTGGACCTACAATACATAATATTGGACCCTTTATGGAATTAGTTAACTTTTGCACAGCTAAATACTCAAGCACTCTCTCTTTTACTTTATCCAGTCCATAGTGATCTTCGTCCAATATTTTATGTGCATGTTCAATTTCTATCGTATCCTGCGTTTTTTCTGTCCATGGAAGGTTTATTAACCATTCTAAGTAATTACGTATAACAGAGCTCTCAGCGGAACTTTGCGGTACTTTTTCATAACGATCCAATTCTTTTAGAGCAACTTCTAGAATACGTTCCGGCATGTTCGATTGATCAATTTTTTCTTTGATTTGATCAACTTCACCTGTTTTTCCATCCCGTTCACCAAGTTCTTTCTGAATTGCTTTTAATTGTTCACGCAAATAATATTCTTTCTGGGTTTTCTCCATTGAATTCTTTACACGTTGTCCAATTTTCTTTTCTAAATCAAGAACTTTCTTCTCATTAGAAATTAATTTGATTAATCGTTGGATACGCTTTTTGACATTTTCAGTTTCTAGAAGCTCTTGTTTCTCTTTTAATTTTAAAGACAAATGTGACGTTACAATATCTGCGAGATGACCTGCTTCTTCAATATCAGAAACTGTTGCAAATGTTTCATGGTTAATTTTGCGTGAGACTTTGATATATTGTTCAAACTGGTTTAATAGCGAACGCATTAATGCTTCTTCTTCATTTTTGTCCCCACGTTCTTCTACAATTTCTTCCAGTTCAACCATAAATTCATCTTTTTCTTCCGTAAAGCGAATAATTTCCGCACGATATAAACCTTCAACCAGCACACGGTTAGTACCATTAGGTAACTTAAGCATCTGTTTCACTTTCGCTACGGTGCCAATACGATAGATGTTTTCAGGAGTAGGGTCGTCCACACTCACTTTTTTCTGTGCAGCTAAAAATATAGTTTGATCTTCCATCATCGCTTTCTCCAAGGCTTGAATGGACTTCTCCCGTCCCACATCTAAATGTATTACCATTGACGGGAAGACAAGTAAGCCACGTAATGGGAGGAGTGGGAGTTGAAGAGTCTTATTAGTCATTTTATGTACCTCCATTAATATCAGTTAAGTTTTCTATAAGTTCATCATATAAGCGTAACACGTTTTGCTACGCATGTAGGAAGTTACTCTTCCTTAACTGTAAAGTCTAAAGAAAAGCTATCCATTTGTAAATATTTACGATCTTTTCAGATTCAGTAAATGATTTACTATAGTATTACCTCGTCATGTGTATGTATGAATGAATAACAAAAGAAAAAGACTGACTTCGAATTAATTAGGACTTCTGCTTATTAACACGAAAGCAATAGGAAGAGCTAATCATTCTATGTCAGTCTTCAAACCAGTATCATTACCTTTATTTATGCACTTTCTTTTGGTAACGGTTTGTTATCATCTTGTACTGTTCCATCTTTAAAGATGAGCTTAGGCGTTCCATCTTCTAATAGAACTGTCTCTTTAGTGATAATACATTTTTCAATATCATCTCTAGAAGGCAACTCGAACATAACTTCAAGCATTAATCCTTCAATTATTGAACGTAAACCACGAGCTCCAGTTTTTCGCTCAATTGCATTTTTGGAGATTTCAATTAGTGCTTCCTCTTCAAATTCCAATTCCACATTATCAATTAAGAACAGTTTTTCATACTGTTTAACTAATGCATTTTTTGGTTTTGTCAGAATTTCAACAAGTGCCTCTTCATCTAATGGCTCCAGTGCACCAATTACAGGTAATCTTCCAATAAACTCAGGAATTAAACCGTAACGTAAAAGATCTTCAGGTAATACTTTTGCCAGAAGTTGACCTACTTCAAGGTCCTGTTTTTGATCGTCTGCACCAAAACCGATTACTTTTTTACCGAGACGGCGCTTAATTATTTGATCTATACCATCAAACGCTCCACCACAGATGAACAAAATGTTCGTTGTATCAATCTGTATGAATTCTTGATGTGGATGCTTACGTCCGCCTTGAGGTGGAACGCTTGCTACTGTTCCTTCAAGAATTTTCAGTAATGCTTGCTGTACGCCTTCACCTGAAACATCTCTTGTAATTGACGGGTTCTCAGATTTTCTGGCAACCTTATCAATTTCATCGATATATATAATTCCTTTTTCTGCTTTCTCTACATCATAATCAGCAGACTGAATTAGCTTTAAGAGAATATTTTCAACATCCTCTCCCACGTATCCAGCTTCCGTTAATGAAGTAGCATCCGCTATAGCAAATGGTACGTTCAAAATTCTTGCTAGTGTTTGAGCAAGTAATGTTTTACCACTCCCTGTTGGTCCAAGCATTGCAATATTACTCTTGGATAACTCAACATCATCATTATTTTTCGGTGCATTAATGCGCTTATAGTGGTTGTAGACAGCAACAGATAGATTTTTCTTAGCTTTATCCTGCCCAATTACATAGTCATCTAAAATCTCGCAGATTTCTTTTGGCTTTGGTACTTCTTTAAATTCTGTATCTTCTTCTGTACCAAGCTCTTCTTCGACGATTTCTGTACAAAGATCAATACATTCATCACATATATATACGCCTGGGCCGGCAACTAGTTTACGTACCTGGTCTTGACTCTTTCCACAAAAAGAACATTTTAATTGACCTTTTTCTTCATTGAATTTAAACATTCCATTTCACCCCTAAAAGTCTAAATCTACTTCTAATTTCTAAAACATAAGAACAACTTTCTTAGCCCATCATATCAAAACAAAATTAGAATACAAAACAATATACTTTACTATATTTATTTTTTTATTATGGAGAAATAATTCAAAAAGTCAAATCATATCTATTTAGATTTACTTTTTATGTATTTCCCCAACTTAATTACTATTTATTATATGTATGTAACAACCAGAAAGATTATTTTTTTTCCTCTAAAAAGCTGCAAAAAATTGTAAAACAAGGCACGAAATATCGTACCTTGTTAGTAATAGACTGATTCTGTTTTAAATAAACATACAAAGCTGAATTAAACTGATTTACTTACTTCAACTAAGAAATCCATTGCTCTTTTAAATTTCAAATCTTCTTTAATAGCATCTGTATTTCCACCAAGCATCTGCTTTAACTGTTCAACATCTGTTTGGTACATAGAAGACATGTTTTCAAGCTCTTTATCTACATCTTCGTCAGATACTTCAAGATTTTCTTGATCATAAATAGCTTCTAAAGTTAAGTTAGTTTTAACACGTTTTTCAGCGTCGGTCTTCATTTGTTCTTTTAATGCATTTTCATCTTGTCCAGAGAATTGGAAATACATTTCCATTGTCATACCTTGCATTTGAAGGCGTTGTTCAAATTCTTTGATCATACGGTCAATTTCAGTTGTTACCATAGCTTCAGGAACAACAACCTCAGCATTATCTGAAGCTTTTTCTATTAATGTTTCACGCTTTTGGTTTTCTGCTTCTTTTTTCTTTTGTTCTTCTAATTCAGCTTTTTTCTTTGATTTCAACTCATCAAGTGATTCAACTTCTTCATCTAAATCTTTTGCAAATTCATCATCAAGTTCTGGTAATTCTTTTGTTTTAATTTCATGAATTTTAACTTTGAATACCGCTTCTTTACCTGCAAGGTCTTCAGCATGATACTCTTCAGGGAAAGTAATGTCGATTTCAGTTTCTTCGCCAGTTTCTTTACCTACTAATTTCTCTTCAAAACCAGGAATGAACTGTCCAGAACCGATTTCAAGCGAGTGGTTTTCGCCTTTTCCACCCTCGAACGCTTCACCGTCCAAGAATCCTTCGAAATCCATAACGACAGTGTCGCCCTGTTCCACATTACCTTCTTCTTTAACAATTAACTCTGCATGCTGCTCACGTTGACTCTCGATTGCTTGTTGAACGTCATCGTCTGTAACTTCAACAGATTGTTCTTCAACTTCTAAGCCTTTATAGTCGCCAAGCTTCACTTCAGGTTTAACAGTTACTTTAGCAGTAAACACAAGGTCTTTACCTTGTTCGATTTCTTCGATATCCACTTCTGGCTGTTCGACAGGCTCGATTTCTGTTTCTTTTACAGCGTTCGTGTAAGCTTCTGGCAACACGATGTCCACTGCGTCCTGATAAAGTGACTCTACACCAAAACGATTTTCAAAAATTTTACGTGGTACTTTCCCTTTACGGAATCCAGGAATTTGAATGGTTTTCACCACTTTTTTAAATGCTTTATCTAATGCCTTGTCAAACTCCTCGGAACTAACCTCAATCGTTAGAACTCCTTCATTACCTTCTTGTTTTTCCCATTTTGCTGACATGTAAATCCCTCCAAAATCTATTGATTAAAAATTTTTCACAATTAACTAGTATTTAATTTCTGAAATATAGTTACCAAATTTACAACCCTATCATTATAACATAATTACCATGTCTTTCAAGCAATAGCGGCTACAGCCGTTCACTCTTCAATAACGCTTAAGTATAGCGTTTCACACAATTTAACTTCCTCTTGATACCGCAATACTTCTGAATCGATTTCCTCTGTTAATGACTGGTTAATGCCCAAGGTTGTTTCCCCTATATTAGTCAAAGCTTTAGCTATTTCTTTAACATGAATATTCGATGGCATGATTGGGTATCTGACGTAAATATAACGATACAGCAACGTCTTGATAAACTGATACAGTGTTGGGTTCTTGTGTTCAACCTCGGAAATAAACAGTAAGATTTGTTTATATGTTCCATGGACATTAATCTGAGAAACCTTGCTTGGTATAACACTCATTTGAATATCTAACTTATGTATATCAACATTCTCTTCGACTTGATTATCCTGCAGCCACATGAAAATAGCAGTTTTTGTAACTGGATGTATAAGACTTTCCGTTAATAACTTGGACGTTGTTTCCAGTGAAGGTGACGCGTTTATCTTACGTAAGTTTTCTACTGTTCTCCATTGTTTCACATGATCTTTCTCACGTATAGCTTCTACCAGCTGGTTTATGTATTTTGTACTTCTTTCATCTTTTATCTCAACATTCATTTTCTCGCTCATCGCATATAATTGTTGAAATTGTTGTCTCATTGGGTGGGGGATTGTGGATGATTCCACTTCAAGATCAACCAAGTCCATTAATTTTTTATACTGATGGGTTTGAAATAATATGGTCAAATAAATGTGGAGGTAATGGTAATAATTTTCATCCTTATCCCTTAGTAACCTCTCACTTAACTCTTCAGCATCGTCATGTCTATCCAATTCCATCAGACATATCAATTTGCCGATCAAAATTTCATGGTTGTTTACCTGGTAATCAAGCAGCTGATCAAGCTTATGTAATGCTTCTTCGTATCTTTTTTCCTTTAATGCAAATAAACTTTCCTCTTCTAATTTCTTTTTCCATTTAGGAAATAGTATGACGTTTTCCTTTTCCACTAATAATTCACCCCCTTCAGTATCATAGTCAGATACACCTAATAGTTTCCCTCATTCTTAAGAAACTAAACAGTCCTATATGGAAAAAGGGAAACCTATTTTATAAATCATAGGTTTCCCTTTTCTTTTAGTGTCCCAGGCAGGATTCGAACCTGCGACCCACAGCTTAGAAGGCTGTTGCTCTATCCAACTGAGCTACTGGGACAAAGAAATTATGTATGGAGCGGGTAGGGAGAATCGAACTCCCATCATCAGCTTGGAAGGCTGAGGTTTTACCACTAAACTATACCCGCAATTAGTCAGCAATTCATTTTAACGGACAAGAATCATTATATGCACTAGGAGTTTTTTTGTCAATACTTTGCTAATAAAAAATCAAAAGTGCAAGCTTATTAACTACTTGTTAATAAGCTCGCAACCTATGATAAGGAGGTGTAGTACGTTAAGTGATCAACACATTTTCCATCAGTGGTATAAAACGAAACACATATATCATCCGCGGTTTCCCATTCCATAATGGCATAGGTTTTCTCCTGTATACCTTTTGGCAATCTAATACTTCCAGGATTAATAAATAACTGTTCTCCTACCTTCTCTGCGCCAGCAATGTGTGTATGGCCAAATCCAATAACGTTTGCAGCTAGTTCTTCCGCCCTGTAGGAAATTGTACTTAATCCTGATTTGACTCGGTGTAAGTGACCGTGCGTAATAAAAAACTTTATCTTTTCAGCCTCAAAGATTTGTTCGTCTGGTAATCTGCTGTCATAGTCGCAATTTCCCCTGACTTTGATGAAGCCGTCCATCTGATCATCATCAATCCCTAACTCTGAGTCACCGCAGTGTACCATATAATCTACATTCACTTGTTTCTTTATATGAGTGATTTCACTTGTTAATCCGTGGCTGTCACTCAGTAGCAATACTCGTTTCACGTTTTATCACTCCTTTTACAAGTTTCT
Source organism: Virgibacillus flavescens (assembly GCF_050574275.1). GTDB lineage: Bacteria > Bacillota > Bacilli > Bacillales > Amphibacillaceae > Virgibacillus_F > Virgibacillus_F flavescens. Next base: position 2,068,627 of record NZ_CP192260.1, on the reverse strand, counting down.
TATCCACTCATCCAGTTGTATAATTGCATTTTTCCGATGACTTATTTTACTTTTTTGGACAGGTGTTAGTTCAGCCATTGTTTTTTTGGAATTTCGAGGAATAAATATTGGATCGTACCCGAACCCAAATTCACCCGATGGGGCAGTCGCTATAGAACCTTCACAAGCACCCTTATACAATGTTGTTCTTCCATTTGGCTGAGTAAGTGCCAGAACACAGATAAATCTCGCTGTACGTTGCTCTACTGGCACATCAATTAGATTTGTTAAGACCTTATCAATGTTTAACGCATCATCCTTCATTTCACCAGCGTATCTAGCAGAGTAAATTCCTGGTTCGCCGTTTAGTGCATCAACCTCTAGCCCAGAATCATCAGCGAGCACCGGTACATTCAGTAACGCTGCAATTTCTTCAGATTTCAGTGCTGCGTTCTCTTCAAATGTCGATCCAGTCTCTTTAACATCCGGAATTTTTTCATTTAAATCCAGTAATGATCTCGCACGTATCCCATACACTGAAAAAAATTCTATGAATTCTTTTGCTTTGCCCTTATTTCTTGTAGCTATGATAATTTCCTTCATTATTTCTTGCCACTTGAATGAGCTTGTTTTGTTTCTCCAACTTTCTCCGCAAGATCGCCGAGCACAGTTTTTTGTTTCTCCATTATTTCCTGAAGTCCCTTTGTTGCCAGCTTCAGCATACTTTGCAGCTGAACATAGGAGAAAGTTGCTTCTTCGCCTGTTCCCTGAATTTCTACAAATTCTAGTGCTCCCGTCATTACAACGTTCATATCAACTTGTGCATTCGAGTCCTCTACATAGTTCAAGTCAAGAATTTCCTGACCGTTTTCTAATACGCCAACTGATGTCGCAGCTAAAAAATCCGTAACAGGCATTTTATCAATTGCTTTAGCGTCCAGCAACTTTCCAAATGCTAGTACTACAGCGACAAACGCGCCAGTAATAGATGCGGTCCTAGTACCCCCATCTGCCTGTATTACATCACAATCAACCCACACAGTTCGCTCACCTATTTTATCCAAATCTACAACTGATCGTAGTGCCCGCCCAATTAAACGTTGAATCTCCATTGTTCTTCCACTTACTTTTCCTTTAGAAGATTCACGTATATTACGCCTATCTGTCGCTCTAGGCAGCATAGAATATTCCGCCGTTATCCAACCTTTACCTTGACCACGTAAAAATGGTGGTACCTTATCTTCTATACTCGCGTTACAGATAACTTTCGTATCTCCAACACGGATCAGTACAGAACCTTCTGGATGTTTAATAAAATCAACAGTCATATCTATATCGCGTAAACTATCTAATTCTCTATTATCATTTCTCACAAAAAACGCCTCCTTAATTCCAAAATTAATCGTAACACATTTTTCTAAATCGAAACACTCATATACTATCTTTATTTATAATGAATTTATACATTGTCGATCCGTATACACAAGCAAAAAAAGGCCGATACACAGCCTTTTTAAATTGTTATTTTAAAATTATTCTATAACTTTTCTGCTGGTGTAACCATCTGTTTAGTAACCGGTTCTGTATACGCTTCTCCCGCTTCATTAAAGATCTGTTCTAACTGGCCGACATTTACATCTACAGCTTTTATCTCTGCATTCTCAGTAAATGTTCTGACTAATGTTTCTACAACATCATCAGAAATAGTTGCTTTTTCTTTATCTTTTAATATCTCATCGTTAAATACTAATTTAAGTACCCCATCATTTAATTGTGGTTCTTCCATTAATGAAACAGATGAACTGAACACTTGCATCATGTTGGTATTATATTGCGGTCCTTCAATTAACGCACTGACAATGGATTCATACTGATTAGTGGCATTCATTTCTATATACTGTGTAACTGGTACAAAATAACTCGTATCATCGTGAGAAGTCGGATAGTACATTGTAACTGGCTCGCTGTTTAAATAATCGATGGTATCGGTCTGAAAAATGTTTATTCCATTAACCCTAGAATACCCATCAGACAATGGAGTACCATTTACCGGCATTTCATCTAAAGGATACCCATTAACCCGTAGCTTTATCTTGTTAACACTATCATATTGAGTTAGCGTATATGTCATTGCCTGCAGAATTTCCAATTCCTCTTCCGACTTGTAATTTTCAAATTCACTGGATACATCCACAATCATTGTGCCATCTTCCTGAAGATCTAAACCAAGAATTTCTGTACCTGCAGGAAGCACAGCCTGAAATCCATTTGGCAAATGCTGTGTCACTGGTCCGTCTTTCACTAGATATTCAAGAGCTTGTGCAGCAACTTCCTGTGTTGCAGGTAATTCAACAGCTTGTGGTACAACCATCCCATTTGAATCAATTAGAAACAACTGGGTTACTACTGTTTTTTCTTCTGCTGCTTCTTTACCCTCTTCAGTTGCAGTTGAATCTGTGCCATTCACCTCTTGAGTATCCTGTGGTGGATCAACTTTCTCTAACGATTGTTCGCCTTGAAAGCATCCAGTCAATACGACGGAAATACTCATTATTCCTGTTATCAATAAAATACCGCGCTTCCGCATGTAATTCCCTCCTACGATGGTTTGTACTATTATATATACGAGCCTATCGTAAAATTAGACCTAACTTAGGCAAATATTTTCTTCGGATTGTATTCCTTAAGCCATGGATCGTATTTCGTGGATCGCGGACCGTATTTCAACGCAAAAAAAGACCCTGCCGAAGCAGAATCTACTAATTAATCTTGACTTGTTCAATTAAGACGGCTTGTGCTTTTCTACCTGAAGTGATAAATAATCGTTCTGTTATATTTTTAAAAGTTGTAAGTTTACCAGTAGTAAAGAATTGATGTTTGGGAACCCGTTCACCTTCATAGAGTATTTCGTGAAACTCTAATAGTGTACTCGTTTCCCGGGCGGTTTCCTCACTAGAGGAGATAATGGATACACGCTCCCCAATTACCTGCTGGATGGTGTCTTTAATTAATGGATAATGGGTACATCCCAGGATCAATGTATCTATATGATTGTTGTCTTTCATTGCCCGCAGTGATTCAGAAACAATTTGTAACGTAGTATCCCCATTTAAAACCCCGTCTTCTACCATAGGCACAAATAGCGGACATGCTAGAGCGTTGATCTGGATCTTTGAATGAATATTTAATAATGCTTTTGAGTAAGCTTTACTTCGAATTGTACCCTCAGTACCTATAACACCGATATGCATATTTTTAGTAGCATTAATAGCTGCACGTGCACCAGGGTTAATAACACCGATTACCGGAATTTCCAATTGTTCTTGCAGTTCTGATAAAGCGAATGCAGTTGCTGTATTACAAGCGACTACGAGCATCTTAATTTCCTTTTTCAGTAAAAAGTCCACCATTTCCCAAGTGAATTTTTTCACTTCTTCCGCTGACCTCGGTCCGTATGGACATCTTAACGTATCCCCTACATATAAAAGTCTTTCCTTTGGTAATTGACGCATTAACTCGTGCGCAACTGTTAAACCGCCTACACCCGAATCAATGACTCCGATTGCTTGATCCAACAAAAATCGCCTCTTCTTAGTTGTTATTATTTATCGTTAACAAATTTCATTTCGTCATGTAAGAAATTTAATAATTTATTTAATGTTTCCGTTTCTTCAATTGAAAATTTAGTGAGTACTTCACCAAGATATTCCTGACGTTTGTTTATAACTTCATGAATAATGTTGTATCCCTTTTTCAGTACATGTATCCGAACGACACGTCTGTCACTGTCATCACGAACACGTTCCACTAGTTCATTCTTCTCCATTCGATCAACTAAATCAGTTGTCGTACTAAAAGCAAGATCAATTTTATTTGATAATTCACCTATTGTTAAATCGCCTTCTTCCAACAACCATTGTAATGCTACAAATTGTGGTGAAGTAATAGGATAATTGTTTAATATTTTACGTCCATTTTGCTTAATTGCTCCAGCAATATAGCGAAGGCTTTTCTCGGCTTCAGCAATTGCTTCACTTGCGACACTATTTTCCAAGTGGGTGACCTCCCGATATACTAGCATGTGTTTCAACTTTTGATACAACATTCGTTATTCATGGTAAATTTTCGCGCACTTTTAATACCTTTACTAGTTTCAACTTATGTAACTTAGGTATAATTATAGCAAAAAGCACCCATTTTCTGTACCTTTTTGCATTTCGCTAATAACAGTTAACCTTAATTTCATAAAATTGTGTGCACTGATTACTAAAGGATTCATAAGCTATATTGACTAAATAATTTCCCTTCGTTCTACAGCTTTATGTCAGCAAGGAGGGGTTAACATTTGAAGGACAACGACTACAAACCAAAGCAATTATTAACAAAAAGGGAAAAAGAAGTTTTCGAATTACTCGTACAAGATAAAACTACTAAGGAAATTGCCCAGGAATTGTTTATTTCTGAAAAGACTGTCCGAAATCACATTTCAAATGCTATGCAAAAACTAGGAGTCAAAGGGCGATCGCAAGCTGTATTAGAGCTTATTCGCATGGGCGAATTGAAGCTCTAAAAAAAACCGACTATCAATACATGGTAGTCGGTTTTATTCGTTAGGCGAGAAGCAGGCTTTCTTTCAACTCTTCCTCAATTTTTACCGGCTTACCTGTTTTAGGATTTACATAAACCAATCTTCCCCTTCCGGTAATGCACACCTGTTCATGCTGGTTTATCCCCATGTAATGCATATCAACTGATGTATTTCCAACATGATTAATTTTAACATAGAGCTTTAAACTGTCACCAAAAAACATTTGCTGATGGTAATCACATTGCAGATCAGCCGCTACTGGAATTGCATATGTATCGTTTTGGTTGTCAAATAAACCAACTGATTTTAAGAATTCAGTTCGGGCTTCCTCAAAATATATAAATGGTGAAACGTTATTAACATGACCAAACATATCTGTTTCAGAAAACCGGACTCGAATTGGAACGAAAAATTTGAATGCTTCTGTCCAAATCTTCATATCATCAATATACGGTATTGATTTCATTTATGTATCTCCTTTTATTATATATCTACAAATAATAATAAAATGACCCCACCATAACAGTTGGGGGGTCATCTCTTAGTTTGTTAATTGTAATAGTTAGTACGCATTGTCACTTCCAAAGAAATTTTTAAACGCCTGAATATTTGTTGCTCTATTCATAGCAGCGATAGAAGTTGTTAATGGAATACCTTTCGGACATACTTCCACACAGTTTTGTGCGTTACCACATCCAGTAATTCCACCATCCTCCATAAGACCTTCCAAACGATCACTGGCATTCATATTACCAGTCGGATGTGCATTAAATAAACGAGCTTGCGATAGTGCTGCCGGTCCAATGAAATCTGATTTATCATTTACGTTAGGACAAGCCTCCAGACATACTCCACAAGTCATGCATTTAGATAGTTCATATGCCCATTGACGCTTCTTCTCAGGCATACGTGGTCCAGGTCCAAGGTCATACGTTCCATCAATCGGTACCCATGCTTTAATTTGTTTTAACGCGTCAAACATTTGTTCACGGTCAATAATTAAATCACGCACAACTGGAAAAGTAGACATTGGCTCAAGATAAATTGGTTGCTCCAACTGATCAACTAGTGCTGCACAGGACTGACGTGCAGTTCCATTAATCACCATTGAGCAGGCACCACATACTTCTTCAAGACAGCTCATATCCCAATAAACTGGTGTAGTTTTATCCCCATCCGCATTTACTGGATTTTGCCTTATTTCCATTAACCCAGAGATCACATTCATATTTTTTTTATAAGGAACGTTAAAAGTTTCCTTATAAGGAGCAGAATCCGGGCTGTCTTGTCGAGTTATAATAAATGTAACTGTATTTTGTTCAGCCATTTCTTATTTCCCCCCTTAGTGTTTTTTACTGTAATCACGTAATCTTGGCTCAATCAGTGATGTATCTACAGCTTCATATGAAATTTCAGGACTACTCTTTTCTTTATCAAAAGTCGCAATTGTTGTCTTCAGGAAATCCTCATCATTACGATCAGGGAATTCCGGTTTATAATGAGCTCCCCGGCTTTCATTACGCATATATGCACCTAGTGTGATAACTCGCGCCAGGTGAAGCATATTTTTAAGCTGACGAGTAAACATTACACCCTGATTACTCCAAAGAGAAGTATCATTGATATTAATATTTTCCCAACGTTCCTGCAGTTCTTTTAATTTATCAATCGTTTTTAATAGTTTTTCATTATCGCGAACAACCGTAACATTGTCTGTCATCCATTCGCCAAGTTCTTTGTGAATCATATAAGCATTCTCTTCGCCCTTCATATTAATAAGCGCGTCGAATTTGTCCTGTTCTTCTTTTTGTTTGTTTTCAAACAAGGTAGGTGACATATCTTCCACATGTGTTTCAAGTCCGTCAATATATTTTATAGCATTTGGTCCAGCTACCGCACCACCATAAATAGCAGAAAGTAAAGAGTTAGCACCTAGACGGTTTCCTCCATGCTGCGAGTAATCACATTCACCACAAGCGAATATCCCTGGGATACTCGTCATTTGATCAAAGTCAACCCAAAGTCCACCCATAGAATAGTGAACAGCAGGGAATATTTTCATTGGAACCTTACGAGGATCTTCTCCAACGAATTTCTCATAGATTTCAATGATACCTCCAAGTTTAACATCAAGCTCTTTAGGATCTTTATGCGACAAGTCCAGGTACACCATGTTCTCACCGTTAATTCCTAGCTTCTGGTTTACACAAACATCGAATATTTCACGAGTTGCGATATCACGGGTAACCAGGTTTCCATAGGCTGGATATTTCTCTTCTAAGAAGTACCATGGTTCACCATCTTTATAAGTCCAGACACGTCCACCTTCACCACGAGCCGATTCACTCATCAATCGAAGCTTATCATCACCCGGAATTGCAGTTGGATGTATCTGAATAAATTCTCCATTAGCATACTTTGCACCTTGCTGATACAAGATACTAGCTGCAGATCCAGTGTTTATCATTGAATTGGTTGATTTACCAAAGATAATTCCAGGACCTCCTGTTGCCAATATGGTTGCATCAGATGGGAATGATTTAATTTCGTGTGTCTTGATGTCCTGAGCAACAATCCCTTTTCCAACGCCATCGTCATCAATGATAGCACCAAGGAATTCCCAGCTTTCGTACTTTGTTACTAATCCTTCTACTTCAAAACGACGTACTTGTTCGTCAAGTGCATACAGTAACTGTTGTCCAGTTGTAGCACCCGCGTAAGCAGTACGATGAACAGATGTACCACCAAAACGTCTGAAATCAAGTAAGCCTTCTGGAGTACGGTTAAACATTACTCCCATTCGATCAAGCATGTTTATAATACTTGGTGCGGCATCACACATTGCTTTTACTGGTGGCTGATTTGCAAGGAAATCTCCACCATAAACTGTATCGTCAAAGTGCATCCAAGGAGAATCTCCTTCACCTTTTGTGTTTACTGCACCGTTTATGCCACCTTGGGCACAAACAGAGTGTGAACGTTTAACTGGTACAATAGAAAACAGGCTAACACTCACACCTGCTTCAGCTGCTTTAATTGTTGCCATTAGTCCGGCAAGACCTCCGCCTACAACAACAACTTTTTTATTACTCATTATATATACTCACATCCTTATTTGTTGAGACTTATACACCATAAGCGAAAGCAATTAAAGCTCTTACACCTATATAACTTAAACCTAAAAAGACAATTAGTGTTGCATATGTAGCAATTTTTTGAGATCTTGGTGATTGGGTAATACCCCATGATACCAAGAAGCTCCAAAGTCCATTAGAAAAGTGGAATGTTGTTGAAATCACTCCAACAATATAAAACCAGAACATAAACTGACTATCTAGAATACCTTCCATCAAAGAATAGTTAGCTTCCGCATTCCCCATCCCAATTTGAATACGTGTTTCCCAAATGTGCCATGCAAGAAAAATTAACGTAATGATTCCGGTTATTCTTTGAACGTAGAACATCCAGTTACGAAAAAAACCATAACGTTTGATATTATTCTTAGCAACAAAAACAATATAAACGCCTAAAATTGCATGAAACAAAATTGGCAGATAAATAACAACCGTTTCCAGTAATAATTTAAATGGTAAACTTTCTAAAACATGCGCTGCTTTATTAAAGCTTTCTTCTCCATAAGCAGCAAAATGGTTCACTATTAAGTGCTGAGTCAAAAATAAACCGATTGGTATTACACCTAAGAGCGAGTGTAATCTGCGATAGTTAAATTCGCTGCGTCCTGCCATGTGTAGTGTTACCCCCTTAAGCAATATATTTATGCTGTTTTGATGCACAATTTTGAAACATTAATTAACGTTATAATTCCCTATTTTTGCCCATCAATGTACAATTTGTGACATGTATATTGTACTTCTAACTCTGATGAGCGTCAAGAAAAGGAGCGAATTAATTTTGATATGAATCAGAATGCTTATTTAAAAATATTTTGTGTTTACTTGCACATATGATGAATTATATAGATAATAAAAATAGCAATCTTTAATACTTCTTAAATTTTTGGCTATTGAACCAACAGCAACAGAAAGGATGACATCTATGTCAAAAGAGCAACAGGGTTTTTCGACTACTTTACTAGAGGAATTACAAACATCAGGGGCAGGGTATGATGTATTACGTTATATCAGCTTACCTGAGCTGTTAGGACGTGAAACTGAAACATTGCTTTATTTCATGGGAAGAAACCTAGCAAGAAAGCTGTCATTTAATACTATAGAAGATATCTACCTTATATTTGATAAAATGGGATGGGGTAAACTTGAGCTCATAAGAAATAAACGAAAAGAAATAACGTTCAGTTTAATGTCAGACTCAGTTGTGAACCGTATTAAAGCCTCTTTTGATACAGAATTTCGCTTAGAGTCAGGGTTTTTAGCTGAAGCAATTCAGCAGCTAAAAGAAACGGAAGCTGAATGTACAGAAGAAATCAATAAAAAAATAATGCAGGTGGAATTTTCCGTCCTTATAACTGCGTGAATTTAAAAGAAGCTCACTTGTCAAGTGAGCTTCTTTCATTTAAGGTGTCCAAGGATTAATTCTGCCGTATTTTTTGGAATCCCAAGTTTTGTTATATCCTCAATTGACTTGTTTTTTATCTCATCAATCGATTTAAAATGAGTCAACAATAATCTTTTACGTTTCTCTCCAACACCTGGAATTTTATCTAATTCAGACTGAAACAGACTTTTACCTCTCAATTGACGGTGGAAGGTAATCGCAAATCGATGGACCTCGTCCTGTATGCGCTGAACTAAATAAAATTCCTGTGATTTTCTGGAAAGATCAATTATGGCTGGTGGACTGCCGTACAATAGCTCACTGGTTTTATGCTTATCATCCTTTGCCAATCCACATAAAGGAATGTCTAACCCCAGCTCATTTTCCAGCACATCTAACGCAACACTCATTTGACCTTTTGAACCATCTACCATTATTAAATCTGGTAATGGAAGATTCTCTTTTAGCACTCTTGTATACCTTCGCCTGATGACTTCACGCATAGTTTCATAATCGTCAGGGCCTTTTACATCTCTCACTTTATATTTGCGATACTGTTTTTTATCTGGCCGTCCGTCGATAAAGACTACCATGGCTGACACAGGGTCAGTACCTTGAATATTCGAATTATCAAATGCCTCTATTCGATGAGGTATTTCAATATTTAATTTTTCCCCTAGATTTTCAACCGCCTTGATTGTTCGCTCTTCATCTATTTCAATAATTGAAAACTTTTCCTGAAGTGCAATTTTCGCATTTTCCATAGCAAGATTAACTAAATCCTTTTTTCGGCCACGAATTGAAACATTAACATCAATTTCAAGCAGTTCTTTTAAAATGTCGGCATCTGATCCAAGCGGCAACAATATTTGTTTCGGCTTTGGATGGTGCTGATGTAAATAGAATCTCCCGATATAGCTAATAAACGTCTCCTCAGGATCATCAAAAAACGGAAAGATTGATACGTCCCTTTCAATCAATTTACCTTGTCTAACAAAAAACACCTGAATACACATCCAGCCTTTGTCATAACTATATCCAAAAATATCGCGATTGACCTGATCTTTCAGTGTCATTTTTTGCTGTTCCATAACGGCTTCAATATGTTGGATTTGATCTCTCAATTCTTTCGCGCGCTCAAAATCCATACTTTCACTCGCCTGATACATTTTTTCTTTAATGTCTTTTTTGATTTTTTTGTGACCACCATTTAGGAATGATGAAATACTTTGAACAATTGAACGGTTTGTTTCCTCCGAAACAGGATAGACACAAGGAGCCAAACATTGCTTCATATGATAGTACAAACAAACTCTATCAGGCATTTTGTTGCACTTTCTAAGTGGGAATAAACGATCTAATAATTTTTTTGTTTCCCTTGCTGCAATAACGTTTGGATATGGTCCGAAATATTTCCCTCTGTCTTTTTTTACTTTTCGTACAACCAGCAGTCTAGGATGTCGTTCATTTGTTATTTTCAAATATGGGTATGACTTATCGTCTTTTAAAAGTATATTATATTTGGGATCATATTTTTTTATAAGATTCATTTCTAATATGAGAGCTTCAATTTCAGATGTCGTAACGATATATTCAAAGTCTTGAATTTCGGATACCAATCGCTGGGTTTTTCGATCATTTGCACCGGCAAAATAAGATTTCACTCTATTTTTTAATGCTTTTGATTTACCAACGTAGATAACTGTATTGTGCTTATCTTTCATTAGATAACACCCGGGTTGGACAGGCAATACTGCTAGTTTTTCTTTTATTGTCTGATTCATAGCTCTTTCATTCCTTATTAGTCAACTTTCGCACATGAAAAATTATAATGTATGCAATAAACTGTAGCAATTACAGCACTTAAAATATGTTACTTGACATGATTTTCAACCAAACATGTTGCTAGTTAATTTGTCGTAGAAGATGTAAACAGCGACGTAACTTACCACTCTGGAAATAAATTGAGATGTAATAGCAACGAGATTTCCGCTGCTGGCAGTCGCTCCAATCTCTAGACAAAATATGGATATCAAAATTTATTAGCTGCACCCCTGATAGCACGTCTATTTCAGCATGCATTAGAAAGGAAAAACCAAGACATAAGTAGCTTTACCAGTCCCGGAGCGACCCTAGACGGCAACTCAAGAAAATTTCTTGGTAATAAAGTTAATTCGCTGTACATAGATATTGCGTCAACTACAATAATAGTTCAACTATTTCAGGGAGCTCCAACTTATTTTATTCTGCGTAAGTTGAGTTATTAGTAAAACGTACTTACTATTTATATGAAAAGTAATCCCCTGTTACAAAATGCAACAAGGGATTAATTCTTTGGATTATTACAAATCGTTTATTTTAAACAATTTATTATGCGTGTTTTTCGATTAATTCAACTAAAGCTTCTTTTGGTTGGAAACCAATTACCTGATCAACCACTTCGCCATCTTTGAATAACAATAAGGTTGGAATACTCATAACGCCATACTTACCAGCAGTTTCCTGATTTTCGTCCACATCTAATTTTACGATTTGAACCTTTTCTTCCATTTCACCATCTATTTCTTCTAACACTGGTGCGATCATTTTACAAGGTCCACACCAAGGTGCCCAAAAATCTGCTAATACTAATCCTTCCGCAGTTTCTTTCGCGAAATTCTGATCTGATACATTTACAATTGCCATTATAATTCCTCCTCAAATAACATTGAATCTAAACTGAGTATATCATCGTTATTATTACCTTGCTAATAACTTGCTTATACTATTTATTACCCGCTTAAAAGATTAATTAATCATAATAAACAAGAACTTGACTATGTTTTCCGGTCAAGTTCTTGTTTGTAATATTTATTTTATTTTTTTAATTTCTTCAATTAGCATTGGAATAACTTCAAACAAGTCTCCAACAATTCCATAATCCGCTACATTAAAGATGTTTGCTTCTGGATCTTTGTTAATTGCAACAATCACTTTGGAGTTCGACATACCTGCTAAGTGTTGAATTGCACCAGAAATACCTACTGCAAAATACAGATCTGGTGTAACCACTTTTCCGGTTTGTCCTATTTGCAGTGAATAATCGCAGTATTCCGCATCACATGCTCCACGGGACGCTCCAACTGCACCACCTAAGACATCTGCCAGTTCCTGTAATGGTTTAAATCCTTCTTCACTTTTAACACCGCGACCTCCAGCAACAATAACCTTGGCTTCTGAGAGGTCAACACCCTCTGATGCTTTTCGGATAACTTCTTTAATAACAGTTCTTATATCAGAAATTTCCATGTCTTTAGCAGTAACTTCACCTGAACGAGATTCATCTCGATCAAGTGCTGCAATATTATTCGGTCTAATTGTTGCAAAAGTAATACCGCTTGTAATCATTTTTTTCTCGAAAGCTTTTCCGGAATATATTGGTCTGGTAAATACTGCCTTACCATCTTTCATTTCGATATCAGTTGCATCTGAAATTAATCCAGTTTCTAACTTACTCGCAATTTTCGGTGTTAAATCCTTACCAATTGCTGTATGCCCCATAATCACACTTGAAGGAGACACCTCCGAAATAACGGCCATAACTGCTTGACCATAACCTTCTGATGTATACGTTTTCAAATTATCGTGTTTTACTGTGATGACACGATCAGCGCCATAGTATACCATTTCCTGCGCTTGATTAGTTAAATCTTCGTCACCACAAATTAGGCCGACAATTTCCCCATCAGCATCTATTTTTTTTGCTGCAGCAATTGATTCAAACGTTACATTACGCAATGAACCATCTCTTGATTCACCAATGACTAATAATTTTTCGCTCACGATCGTTTCTCCTTTCCAGTGCGTTAGTTTATAAAACTTTCGATTCTGTTTTTAATAATGATACTAATTCTTTAACTTGATCATCCAGCTCACCTTCAAGAACTTTACCTGCTTCTTTTTCAGGTGGAAGATAAATCTCAATTGTTTTTGTTTTTGGTTCCAGATCATCTTCATCCAAATCAAGATCATCAATTTCTAATTCTTCAAGTGGTTTCTTCTTTGCTTTCATAATTCCAGGAAGTGAAGGATACCTAGGGTCGTTTAAGCCTTGCTGACAGGTTACAAGCAACGGTAAGCTTGTTTCAACTTTTTCTACGTCACCTTCAACATCTTTTTCAATACTTACTGTCTCACCATCTATTTTAAGGCTAGTAATAGTTGTAACAAATGGTATTCCTAATCGCTCAGCAAGTCTTGGACCTACTTGACCGCTTGCTTCGTCAATTGCTACGTTACCTGCAAGAATGAGATCAACATCTTTTTCCTCAAAATATGCTTCCAGAATTTTAGCTGTTGTAAACTGGTCTCCCGCTTCAAGGTCATCTTCTGTGTTTATTAAAACTGCCTTGTCTGCACCCATTGCAAGTGCAGTACGCAATTGTTTCTCAGAATCTTCGTCTCCAACAGTAACAACGGTTACTTCTCCACCATGCTCATCGCGTTGTTTAATTGCTTCTTCAACTGCATATTCGTCGTACGGATTAATGATAAATTCTGCCCCATCATCTTCAATCTGACCATTAGTAACAGTGATCTTTTCTTCCGTGTCAAATGTCTTTTTCAACAAAACATAAATGTTCATGTGACTTCCTCCTTTATTCTGTTTATCTAGCTCAACGGGCTTGCCACAACAAACCCAGTACCTTATTTCTTACTTATCTAGAAAGTTTGGTTTCCGCTTTTCAAGAAATGCCTGAACGCCTTCCTTTGCATCGTCGGAGCCAAATATTTCACCAAATGCTTTTGCTTCTTCCTGCACCCCATCATTAAACTTATCTGATTTCGAGAAAGTAATCAAGCGCATTATGTGATTAATTGTTGGTTTACTTTTTGAAGCAATCTGCTCAGCTAGTTTAAAAGCTTCATTGAAAATTTCATCATCCGATACTACACGATTTGCTAAACCATACAGATGTGCTTCCTTACCTGAAATAGGTGTACTGCTTAAAAGCATTTCAAATGCCTTGGCAGAGCCCACATAACGAGGTAAACGCTGTGTTCCAGCAAATCCAGGAATGATGCCAAGTGATAATTCGGGTAATCCCAACTTTGAGCTTTCTGTAACATAGCGGATATGGCAGGACATTGCAAGTTCCAGTCCACCACCTAAAGCCGCACCATGGATCGCAGCAATTACTGGGACTTGGAAATGTTCTATACGGTTAAATACTTTCTGGCCATTTTCTGAAAGAGCCTGGTAGTCTGATGCTTCCTGTAATGATGTAAATTCTTTTATATCAGCACCAGCAGAGAAAAACTTCCCTTCACCCTTTAAGACAATTGCTTTAATGCCATTATCTTTCTCTATTTCATCCAGTTTTGCATCAATATCTTTAATCAATGTACTCGACAATGCATTTGCAGGGGGTTTTTGAATTGTAAGAATTGCAACATGACCATTTTTTTCATAAGATAATGTACTCAAGATCAGATCCTCCTCCTATTATTTTTTAATCGATAGTCCGTTAATAATTAATTCATGTACTGCTGGAGCTTGCGCCAGTAAATTATATCGCTGGTCGTTCATCACCCAGTTTGTTACCACTTCATCCAGTGTGCCAAAAATCATTTGCCTCACCAAGGGTAGATTTAAATCACCTCGAAAGCTTTTTTCATTGATACCTTCCTGGATAATGTGGTCGATTTCAGCTAAATAAGGCTTCAATACTTTATTAATTTTCATTCGCAGTTCTGTGTTTGACTGTCTAAGCTCAAGCTGGGTAACGATTGCTAAATAGTGATTATCAGCTAACTGACGAAAGTGCATTTCTATTAAAGATAACAGTTTGTCGCTTGTATCTTTCTTTTCGTTGATGCTTTTCGTAATCTGTTCAACGAACTGACCCATTTTCACTTCAAACAATGAAACTAGTATATCTTCTTTATTTTTGAAATAAAGGTAGATCGTACCGTCAGCCACTCCAGCTTTTTTGGCAATTTTGGAAACCTGAGAAGCATGATATCCATTCTCTGCTATTACTTCAACTGCCGCTTCGATAATTTGGTTGTATTTTGGTTTATTTTTCTTCATTGAAGTTAATCTCCTTAGCATACACTATAGCCGCAAACTGAATGAATCTTCATTCATATTTCATTGTATAGAGCTAATAAAGTCATGTCAAATAATATATTGCTTGTACACTTTTATATTATTAGAAAAACTCATCATTCGCAACTCTTGGAATGATTAAGTTTTTCTGCATACAGAAACTCTTAAATTAAGTCGTACTGCTTTCCTTTTTTAATTTTTCTTTCTCTTCATCTACTAAAGACCGTCTTAAAATTTTTCCAACTGCAGTTTTTGGCAATTCTGTGCGGAATTCATAAATTCTGGGTACTTTAAACGCAGCAAGATTTTCTCTGCAAAATGTATCTAATTCCTCTTCTTTTAACTCAAAACCGGATTTAAGAACAATGTAAGCTTTCACTGTTTCACCGCGGTATGGATCAGGTATACCTGCAACTACTGCTTCCTGAATAGCTTCATGCTCATAAAGTACTTCCTCTATCTCACGTGGATAAATATTG
This sequence comes from Virgibacillus flavescens, assembly GCF_050574275.1. GTDB lineage: Bacteria > Bacillota > Bacilli > Bacillales > Amphibacillaceae > Virgibacillus_F > Virgibacillus_F flavescens. Next base: position 2,052,975 of record NZ_CP192260.1, on the reverse strand, counting down.
TATCCACCGGCAATTATCATATCTTTTTTGCGATCAACTATATAGAAGTACCCTTCTTCGCTCATATAGCCAAGATCACCCGTAAATAACCACCCATCTATTAAAACATTGTCCGTTTCTTCCTGGTTATTCCAGTACCCTTTCATTACTTGAGGACCTTTTACAACAATTTCACCAATTTCACCAACTGGCGCTTCATCCATTGTACCAGTCTGCAAAATTTTACAATCTGTGTCTGGCCACGGTACGCCGATACTTCCACTAACACGATTCGACCATACAAAATTTGAATGCGTTACTGGTGAAGATTCTGTTAGACCATATCCTTCTACTAATTTCCCTCCAGTGATCCGCTCAAATTGTTCCTGAACTTCTACTGGCAATGGAGCAGACCCGCTTAAACAGGCTTCAATAGATGATAAATCATATTTCTTTAAATCAGGATGATTCAACAATGCAACATAAATTGTCGGTGCTCCTGGAAACAGTGTCGGCTTTTGCTTTTGAATCATTTTCAATACATCTTCTACATCAAATTTAGGTAATAGGACCATTTTCGCCCCCATCATGATAGACATATTCATCACGGTGGTCATACCATAAACATGGAAAAAAGGTAATACGCCTAATATAACTTCTCCGCCTTCTCTGGTTTTATACAGCCAGCGCTGACTCATTTGGACATTTGAAACGAGGTTAAAGTGTGTTAGCATTACGCCTTTTGGATTACCAGTTGTTCCTCCAGTATATTGCAGCAACGCCAAATCTTCTTTTGCATCAATATCAACTGGATGAAAGTTCGTTGAGGCATGTTCTATTATTGAATTCCATACATGTGTATCTTCAGTTTGTTCGACCTTTACAACCATGTTATATTGCTTCTTCTGTATAAATGGATATATTAATTTTTTTGGAAAAGGTAGATAGTCTTTAATTCCTGTAACTATTGTATGATTAATTGAGGTCTTACTTTTAACCTTGGTAACTCGTGGCAAGAGAATATCTAAACAAATAATAATCGTTGCACCAGAGTCATTTAATTGATATTCCAATTCTCTTTCCATGTATAAAGGATTTGTTTGTACAACAATCCCTCCAGCCAAAAGAGCAGCATAATAGCTTATCACTGCCTGTGGACAGTTTGGTAACATTATTGCTACCCTGTCACCTTTCTCTAATCCTAATGACTGAAAATAACAAGCTAATTGCTTAGCTTCTTTCAGCAATTCAGCATAGGACATATCTTTACCAAGAAAATGAAGCGCTTTCTTTTCATTGTATATTTCAGCATTTTCAATCAGAAATTGATGCAGGGGCTTTGTATCATAATCAATACTGATTGGAATTTCACTAGGGTAGTGTGCGTGCCAGCTACGTTTTTCCATTTTTTCTCCTCCTTTATATCTATGTATATTCATTATACAGACTAATTTGTATTTTTTGAAATCTAATTTTGTATTTTCGCAAAAAAAATGGGGAATCATCTATTAATTAAGATGATTCCCTGTTTTCAAACCATTTCACACTAAATATACGACGCCTACAATGGCAAAAATAATTGCTACTACTATTAATACTTTAGCTAATGTTTCCATGATAACTTTTCGCTCCTAACCAATACTGGCTCCAATTACAAAAGCCATTCCAACTGATATTAACATTGAAATAAATCCAACTGCCAGATTACCATTGCCAATCTCTTCGTCAATTTTTATTTTTGGAGTTAAGAATTCAAATATAAAATAGCTTAACAGCAATAATATAAATCCATAAATACCCCATATCACACTTTGAATAATCGTATCGTTATGTTCAATAGAAAAACGAAAGATAGTTGCAATACCAAAGAGCTTTCCACCAGTTGCCATAGCAACTGAAAAATTACCTTTTTTAATTTCTTCCCAATTTTTATAGGAGGTTACTAATTCGAAAACAGCAAGAAATACAACTGTACACAAAATAACCACACTGTACCGGGCAGCTATTTCTACAAATGTCAATTCCCAAAACTCTTCCATTTTTACACCATCCCCGAATTTACTTTACTTTAATTCAATTACTGTAACTCCACTGCCGCCTTCACCGCTTCCGCCTGCCCGAACTCCAGATATACGAGAGTGATTTTTAACAAGCTCCTGTACACCTTTCCTTAGTGCACCGGTTCCTTTACCATGTATGATTGAAACTTGCTGATAACCAGCAAGGATTACGTCATCCAGATATTTCTCCAGTTGCAGTAATGCATTCTCATACCGTTCCCCACGAAGATCTAATTCTGGTCTGACATGGTAGTTCGAACCTTTAACGGTCGCCAATGGTTTTTCTGTAAACTGCTTTTTTTGACTAATAAATTGAAGGTCTTTTCGCTTTACTTTTACTTTCATTATTCCTACTTGAACCATGTATTCCTTATCACTTATTTTTGATATCACACTGCCTTCTTGGTTTATTGTTAATAGCTTAATTGTATCACCAATCTGCAATTCTTTCTCATTTCCGGCAGGTGAATCATTTTTCTTTTCCTGTTTCTTTGAAAGATCTGGTTTAGCATCTTCCAGCATCTTCTTTGCTTCGATCCATTCGTGTTCTTTTAAATTTGAATTTGATTTCATCTTGCGAATTTCTTCGATAATAACTTCCGCTTCTTCTCTCGCATTCTGCAAAGCTTTGTTCGCTTTTTCATCAGCCTTTTTATATAATGATTCGCGCTTAGTCTCAAACTCATTCCATTGGTTTTCAAGGTCTTTTTTTAATTTTTCATTTTCTAACATAATCGCGTGAGCAGATTCATAATCTTTTTCAGATTCTCGCTGTGATTTTTCAAGCGACGCAATCATATTTTCCACACTTTTCGAGTCAATTCCAATATGACTCTTTGCACTTTCGATAATGGACGATTCAAGACCTAGTCGTTTGGAAATTTCAAAAGCATTACTTCTGCCTGGAACACCAACCAGGAGTCTATAAGTTGGTTTTAAAGATTCCACATCAAACTCAACTGATGCATTTACAACATTTTCTCTGTTGTACCCGTAAGCTTTAAGTTCAGGATAATGTGTAGTTGCAATAACACGCGCGCCGCGCTCAATAACTTCATCCAATAAAGACATTGCAAGAGCAGCGCCTTCTTGTGGATCGGTTCCAGCTCCCAATTCATCGAACAATACCAGTGCTTTATAGTCAACTTGCTTCATAATGTTAACAATATTTGTCATGTGAGAAGAAAATGTACTGAGATTCTGTTCGATGGATTGTTCGTCCCCTATATCCGCATAGACATTTTCAAACACAGCCATTTCACAGCCATCAAGGGCAGGAATTTGCAGTCCTGACTGGGCCATTAGTGTACATAACCCCACCATCTTCAAGGTAACTGTTTTACCACCAGTATTTGGTCCGGTAATGACAATAGATGTGTAATCTTCCCCAATTTCAATATCATTGGCGACTACCTCATCCATTGGTATAAGTGGATGTCGGGCCTGCTGTAATTTAATTATTCCCTGATCATTCATTTTCGGCATCGATGCTTTCATTGTCTGACCGAGCTTTGCTCGTGCAAACATGAAATCAATTTTCCCAAGGACTTCCACATTTTCAGATAGTAACTGCTCCTCACTTGCAATGTGTTCAGTTAACTCGCGTAAAATACGATCAATTTCATGCTTCTCTTTGACGGATGCTTCCTGAAGCTGATTGTTTATGTCGACAACTGATTTTGGCTCCATAAACAACGTAGCCCCTGATGCAGACTGATCATGAACTATTCCACCAATAGACCCTCGGTATTCCTGTTTAACCGGCAGTACATAACGGTCGTTTCTTATTGTCACAATTGGATCTGACAGCATCGCGCTTTTAGATCTCGTGTATCCATCTAATTTTTCTCTGACTCTGCTTTCGTATGTTCTAATCGATGACCTGATACTACGCAGTTTAACAGATGCACTGTCCATTACATTTCCATGGTCATCAATACTGCTTTTTATATGTTGTTCTAGATCTCTTAATGGTTCAATACGCTCGACCAGCGATTTTAATATCGGTAATTCTTCTTCCAGCTTTTGAACAAAGTTTTTTACTTGTCTGCCACCATAAATGGTGTTGGCAATATCAAGACACTCATCTGTGTTCAAAACGCCGCCAATGACACTGCGCTTAATACTCGCGCGAATATCAAAAATCCCCCCTAGTGGGACAGTTAGATTCAAACGCAGAATTTGACCCGCTTCATCGGTTTCTTTTTGCAGTTCCAATACATCATTTAGATTCGTATGCGGCTTTAATTGAAGCGTGCGACTTTTTCCTAGACTAGAAGCGGCATGTGAACTGAGTTGATCAATAATTTTATTAAATTCTAATACTCGAAGGATACGATCATTCATTAGTATATACTCCTTTTCAAACTTTCCTTACCTGCCTTATCGGCCTAAAGCTTTTTATTATTCATTAATCTCATTAATTTTTCTTTTGTCCATGTATTAAGTACTTGATTCTTTTCAATCCATCCTTTTCTGGCAATTCCTACACCGTGTTTCATATGGTTCAGCATTTGAAAACTGTGCGCGTCCGTGTTGATGACAATATTCACATCTTTTTCCTGTGCTTTACGAGCCCATTCAGCTGATAAATCCAAACGGTTAGGATTCGCATTTATTTCTAGTGCAGTACCAGTTTCTTTTGCACGCTGAATAAGTTTCTCCAGATTAACTGCATAACCCGAACGCCTGCCAATTAACCTTCCAGAAGGATGTGCGATAAAGGTTACATAAGGATTTTCCATGGCTGTTTCCAGTCGATTCATGATTTTCTCTTCCGATTGGTTAAAGCTTGAGTGAATTGCCCCTATTACAAAATCCATCTCTTTTAAAAATTCATTATCGAAATCTAGTGAGCCGTCTGGAAGTATATCCATCTCCACTCCAGCAAATACATGAATATCATCGTACTTATCGTTTATTCGTTCTATTTCCGACCGTTGTTTTCTAAGTTTTGTTTCATCCAATCCGTTAGCCACTCTCAAAAATTTTGAATGGTCAGTGATTGCAATGTAATCATATCCAATTTCTCTTGCCTGATTAACCATTTCTTCCAAGGACTGTGCTCCATCGCTCCATGTTGTATGCATGTGGAGATCCCCGCGAATATCTGATAGCTCGATCAATTCATTTTTCTCTGAATAGGATTCAATCTCCCCTTGGTTTTCACGAATTTCCGGAGGGATAAATGGTAATCCAAAATGATTAAAGAATTCTGCTTCATTGGTGAAAGTTAAAATTGTTTCACTTTCATTTTGTGTAATTCCATATTCATTTATTTTTTCATCTCTTTTTTTAGCTAACTGACGCATCGCAACATTATGTTCTTTCGACCCTGTGAAGTGATGTAAAGTAGTAGCAAATTCATCTGGTCCCACTATCCTGAAATCTACGTTTATATCATACACCTCATCTAATGTAACAGAGACTTTTGTGTCACCTTTAGCAATCACATCTTTAATGTTGGGCATTTCCAATAAAGTATCGCGTACCCTTGCTGGTTCATTCGAAGCAATGATAAAATCGATATCTTTAACTGTTTCACGCATGCGCCTTAAACTTCCCGCTCTTGAGAAGGTATCAATGTAAGTAACGGTGGATAAGAATTCCTCGATCCTCTCCGCAATTGGTAACATAATGGCTATAGGTAACCTCTCGGGACGGGTGTCTCGGTCTTCTAATGCCTGCACTATTTTATCAGCAGTTTTTTTACCGAACCCAGATAGTTTTTCCACTTCTCCTGAACTACAGGCGGTTTGTAAAGTGACAGCATCTGTCACACCCAGCTCCTGATATAACTTCGCCAGTTTCTTTCCACCAAGGCCAGGCAAACCTAATAAAGGTACTAAACCTTGAGGCACTTCACTTTCAAGTTGAAGAAGTGTATCTGATTGACCATCTGATATGTATTCATCTATAACTGCACCAGTTCCCTTACCAATTCCTTTAATCTTAGTAAAATCATTTATTTCAGAAAGCGACCGATCATCTTGTTCTAATGCCTGTGCAGCTTTTCTATATGCAGAGACCTTAAACGGATTTTCTCCTTTTAATTCCATGAATACGGCTATCTTTTCTAATAATTTTAAAACATCTTTTTTATTAATAGTCATTGACTCACCTTCTTTAAATTTATATCTGCACTTTTAACTTTTCTAATGTGTAAAAAAGCTGATTCCGGTTAGGTCATACATTGTACAGTTGTCACAATTGTAATTTCACCTATTAAGAATCAGCTAACTCTATAAATTTATTTTGGATTTATTTACCTATGATATTAGTAAACCACAGTTCTTTCAGTTTCTCAGAAAACATTGGAGTATGTTCTACAATTAACATAGCTATTCCTGAATCGTTGACCCAAGATTGAATACTTGATAGTGGTGTTAACGCAAGGATATACAGGATAATAAATATTATTAAATAAATTTCTACAAACCCTAAAATACCACCTAATAACTTATTAACTGAATGGAGTACGGGTAATTCTGCTACAAAATCAAGCATAGAAGCAATAATTTGTAACACAATTTTTACAGCGAAAAATATAATTGCAAATGAGATTGCATTATAAAAAGCGTTTTCCAGTGGGAGGTTATCAAGAAACGCAGCCCACTCGCTACTGTCAGGAAGTTCTGGATAAGGTATCCATAGTGCCAGCCGTTCAGCTAATTGGTCATAGTACAAGGCTGCCACAATAAAAGCAGCAATAAATCCAATTAAATGGAAAAGTTGTAATATGAAACCACGCTTTAATCCTACAAAAAAACCAAATAGTAATAAAAGTAATAAAATAATATCAACCATATGTCATTAATCCTCTTTCTTTTTCAGTGATCCCAACAACGTTGCGTAGTCTTCCTTTAATTTCAAATAATCATTCATGGTATTTACAGCGGTTAATACTGCTAACCTGGTTGTTTCCAAATCTTTATTCATACTTTGGATTTCACTCATTTTTTGATCAACAAGACTAGCTACTAATTTGACGTGATGTTCACTTTCACGTCCGATTATTGTATAGGTTTTATTATGAATTTCAACAGTTGTTCTCGTTTTGTTATTATCTGCCATGTGGGTTGCCCCCTATTGTCAATTAAAAGTTTTAGAAAACTTGACTTATCGCCAAGCACTAACGGCGAAAGCCTTAGTTGCACTTATGCAGGCAGAAAGTATCTATACTTTCTTGTCTGTTAAAATAGTACACTTTATATTAACATGAAGAGATCAATTTAGGAAAGTTTTCTCCTTTCCACCTTCCTCTGCATATGTTTATCTGCTATAGTCTGAGTAGGAATCTGATTGGAGTGTTAGCTTTTGTCACAAGAAATACACGTTTTTTCTAAAGAAAAAATAAATAAAATGAAACAATATTACAAAGAATCTATCATTGATGTACCCCAAGGTGCGGTTTTTCGAGCCAAAACCTCGAACGCGGTTATTACTGCCTATCGTTCCGGCAAAGTTATGTTCCAAGGTAAATCAGTCGAATTTGAATCGATTAAATGGGTAGATGAACTTTCACCAGAAGTTGCGAAAAGTAAATCTGCAGCTAAGCCTGTGCACAAGTTTGCACCTCCAAATTCGCTTTTCAATGATTCTCATATTGGATCTGATGAAGCAGGAACCGGTGACTATTTTGGTCCTGTTACAGTAGCTAGTCTATTTGTTAAGAAAGAACAAATTGTAAAGTTGAAAGAAATCGGTGTTCAGGATTCTAAAAATTTGACAGATAAGACTATTAAGCGGTTATCTAAAGAAATACTTAACTTAGATATTACATACTCTTTACTCGTTTTACGGAATCCAAAGTACAATAAGTTAAAATCTCGAGGCTGGTCCCAGGGAAAAATGAAAGCAATGTTACACCATCATGCAATCGCAAATGTTATAAAAAATTTGGATGAAGGATCATTTCAAGGAATCGTAATCGACCAATTTTGTGAGCCTGGACTTTACAACAAATATATCTCCAGCGAAAAACAGAAAAGTGCACCGAACACTTATTTTATCACGAAAGCTGAAAGCCACTCGATCGCAGTAGCTGCTGCTTCTATTATAGCCAGATCCAGTTTTTTAAAGGAAATGGATAACCTTTCAGACGAAGTTGGTATGACTTTACCGAAAGGTGCAGCAAAGCACGTGGATATGGCAATTGCAAAAATAATTAAAGAGAATGGCTATGAACTATTAAATTCTTGTGCAAAAATACATTTTGTAAATTCAAAGAAAGCAGAGGAATACCTATAGTTTTTATCCTTTAACTTTAAAAATCAGGCAGCCCGAAGTGGACTGCCTGATTTTTTAGGATCGCACGTATGCGTCAAATTCTTTTTTTACGGCTAAGATGATCGTTTGATACGATTCTTCAACTTCCTCTTCCTTCAATGTTCTTGTATCTTCCTGATAAAGTAAGCTGAAAGCAACCGATTTTTCTCCATCAGGCAGATGTTCCCCTGTATAGACGTCAAAAATGTCGACTTTTTTAACTAGTGGCTGCCCGATTTCTCCAATCAAGTCCTTCACATCTCCAGCAAGAACTTTTTCGTTTAGTACAAATGCGATATCCCTTTTTACAGAAGGATATTTGGACTGCTGAACATAGCTTGGTAAATGTTCGTAGCTCGCAAGCACACCGTCAAGATTCATATCAAATACATATGTTTCATTTAAATCCAACTTCTTTTCTATTCGTGGATTAACTTGCCCAATATAACCAACGATTTGATCTCCAATATACATCGTTGCACATCTGCCAGGATGCAGATCAGTTAATTTTGATTGCACAAAAGTCACTGGAACGTTCAAATGGATACATAACTCTTCCACGATTCCCTTGAGTACATAAAAATCAACTGGCTTCTTTTCTTGCTGCCACGGGTGTTCATGCCAATGCCCCGTTACGACCCCTGCTATTCGAAGCTGTTCATGAGGCTGTTCTTTTAATTCCTGCTCATTCGATAAAAACACGGATCCCATTTCATAATATGCAATGTCTGTCTGGTTACGAGCAATATTATAAGCGACAGTATGAAGTAATTCAGGTACTGCGCTTAGTCTTAGATGACTGTGTTCTTCGCTCATAGGCATAGCAAGTTTTACAGGCTTAACACCTTTTTCGCTTATATCCGGGCTGATAAACGATTTCACATAGTCATTATTAGATAATGAATAAGTTACTGTCTCCATTAATCCCGCACTTTCCAAAAACCTTTTTATCTCACGTTTCAGTTTTTGGCGTTCTGTTAGTGAGCCTACTTGACCATAGCCTGTTGGAAAAGTGAAAGGCAAGTTATCATATCCATAAATACGTGCAACTTCTTCAAGCATATCCTCAAAAATACTGATATCTCCTCGACGTGTTGGTATTGCTACATGATAGTGGCCATTCTTCTCAACATAAGAAAATCGAAGTTTGGTTAAAATATTTCCTATTTCTTCATTGGAAATATCTGTACCCAATCTTTTATTGATTGTTTCAGTAGAGATAGACACTTCTTTTTCTTCTTTATCTAAAGCATCAAACTCTACAGGTCCATCTAACACAACTCCATCAGCGTATTGAACAAGCAGCTGACAAGCTCTCTGTCCTGCGCGTTTCACCCGGTTTGGGTCAACACCCTTCTCAAAGCGAGTGCTTGATTCACTTCGAAGACCAGTGTCGTTTACTGTTCTTCTGACTGACGTTGAATGGAAGTAAGCTGCTTCTAAAAGTATTGTGCTTGTTTCGCTGCAAACCTCTGTGGAAGCTCCACCCATGACACCAGCAAGTGCGATTGGAACTTTGCCATTCGTAATAACTAAATGTTCACGCTTAAGCTTCCGCTCCTGCTCATCTAACGTAACTAGTGACTCGCCTTCTTTCGCCTTCCTAACCCGAATTTCCTTTGAGTTCATGCGATCGAAGTCAAACGCGTGTAACGGCTGGCCATATTCAAGTAACACATAGTTCGTAATGTCAACAACATTGTTAATAGGGCGAATTCCAGCAGCCATTAAATAATTACGCATCCAAAGTGGAGATGGTTTTATATTAATATCCTTCACCATAAATGCACCGTAATAAGGCGCCAGATTTTCATCATCCACCGATACAGATACATGCTCGCTTGTTTGTTCATTACTAACTGTATATTTCACATCAGGTAAATGAATTGGTCTGTTTAATATCGCTCCCACTTCATAAACAACACCAAGCATACTTAAGCAATCCGCTCTATTTGGAGTTAATCCAAGTTCAAGGATTGCGTCGTCCAGATTCAGTAAGCTGGTAACGTCTTGACCTACTTCCACATCTTCTGGGAAAACAAATATTCCATCGGCCATGTCTTTTGGAACATACTTTTCAGCTATTCCAAGTTCCTGCAGAGAGCAGATCATTCCGTTTGATTCAATTCCTCGCAGTTTTACTTTCTTTATTTTAAAATTACCAGGCAGGACAGCGTTTGGCTTAGCAACCGCAACTTTTTGCCCTTGTTTAATATTCGGCGCTCCACAGATAATCTGCAGAACTTCTTCACCCACATCAACTTGACAAAGGTTTAATTTATCTGCATCTGGGTGCTGTTCGCATTCCTTTACATACCCAACTACCACATTTTCACTTTTTTCTGCCACGTATTCGATTCCTTCAACTTCAATACCTGACTTCGTAATTTTTTCTGCTAAATCTTCCGGTTTACAATCACTAATATCAATATAGTTTTGTAACCAGTTTAAAGAAACTAACATATAGAACTGCCCCCTTTACGCTTGATGATATTGTTTTAAAAATCGTTTATCGTTTGTATAGAACTGACGAATATCATCAATTCCATACTTCAGCATCGCAATCCGATCTGGTCCCATACCAAATGCAAATCCAGAATATACGGATGAATCGTATCCTGCCATTTCCAATACTTTTGGATGAACCATGCCAGCACCTAATATTTCAATCCATCCGGTTCGTTTACAAACCGAACAACCTTTTCCATCACAAACCTTACAAGAAATATCCATCTCTACTGATGGCTCGGTGAATGGAAAGAAACTTGGCCGCAAGCGAATCTTTCTATCTTCTCCAAACATCTTCTTAGCAAATGCATCCAGTATGCCTTTCAAGTCACTCATACGCACATCTTTGTCAACGTAGAGCCCTTCGATTTGGGTGAACTGATGTGAATGTGTAGCATCGTCCGTATCACGACGATACACTTTACCAGGACAAATCATTTTAACTGGCTTACTACCTTTTAATCCTTGCATAGTGCGCGCCTGTACAGGGGATGTATGTGTTCGCAATAAGAGCTCATTCGTTATATAAAATGAGTCCTGCATATCACGTGCTGGGTGATCTTTCGGTAAATTCAATGCTTCAAAGTTAAAATAATCTGTTTCAACTTCAGGACCTTCTCTAACTTCAAAACCCATTCCAATATATAAATCTTCTATTTCTTCTATTATTGATGTTAATAAGTGTGGACCACCCGTCTTGATTGGTCTCCCTGGCAGTGTTACATCGATTGTTTCAGTTGCCAACCGCTTCTCTAGCTCTTTTTCGTTTAAATCATTATTCTTTTCATCTAAGGCAGAGGTTATTGTTTCGCGCACTTGATTGGCAATTTCACCAATTACCGGACGCTCCTCCTTCGATAATTTCCCCATTCCTCTTAAAACACTCGTAAGAGATCCTTTTTTACCAAGATACGCTACACGAATTTCCTGAAGTTCTTTTAATTGGTCGGTATTTCTAATTTTCTCCAGCGCTTCCTGCTGAAGAGTTTCTAATTCTTCCTTCATTTTTATTCCTCCTTTTTTACATAGAAAAACCCCGTCCAGAAAAGGGACGAGGTTTTTAAATCGCGGTACCACCCTTGTTGACACAGAAAAAAATATGTCCAACTTGAACCTGATAACGGAATTAATCCGGGACACCTTTACTTGAAATTCCAAGGTCTGAGTGCCTGCTCCAGAGTGAAGATTATCAATTAAAATAGTAGAAATGCTTCCAATCCAAGGCATTTCCTTCCTGAACTATTTTCTAAATTGTTAATGCGCTCTTTCATAGCTTTCAACTATACATTAATTTTGATTTCATTATAGATAAAATTCCCTCATGTTGCAAGTATTATCCGATTATATGGTACATAAGAATACCTGCAGCAACACTTACATTTAACGACTCAGCTTTTCCGTTAATCGGAATCTTCACATTGTAATCAGCTAATTTGATTAATGATTTGTCGACTCCATTTCCTTCATTTCCAACCAGCAAGCCAATTTTTTTGCTCAGATTTACTTCTTTATATGGTTTAGCATTTTCAAGTGAAGTAGCCCAAACAGTAAATCCTTCCTTTTGAAGTTTAGGTAATGTCGCTAATAAATTTTCCTGGTAAACCGGAATGTGAAACAAAGAACCTTGCGTGGAACGAACTACTTTGTCATTATATACATCCACTGAATTATTTCCAATAATAACAGCGTCAAATCCAACAGCATCAGCAGTGCGAATTAATGTACCAAGATTACCCGGATCTTGAATTGCATCCAGCATAATTACCTTACTTGGTTCCATCCATTCGTGGCTAACCATTTCAACAACCGCTGCTATTCCTTGTGGTGTTTTTGTATCTGTAATATGGTGAAAAACATTTTCAGTCACGATACTCGTAGTATAATTTCTCACAAAGTCAGGAACAGTCGCATCTTTCTGGATAATAATTTCATCTATGACCCAATTACTGTTATGTGCTTCCGTAACTAAATGTTCCCCTTCAATTAAAAATTTATTGGCCATTAATCGGAATTTCTTCATCTTTAGTTTAGTCCAATTTTTGACTTGTGTGTTTTGTACAGACGTTATCATCAAAATCGCATCCTCATTATTAATATTCCTATCATACATATTTCAAACAATGTAGGTCAAACTATAATCAGTAAAAACATAAAATAAGGAGTGAATAAAATGGATTTAAATCTCAGAAAAGCAATTCTATCCAATATCGCAACCAATGACCAGGAACAGCTAGAGGCAACGATAGTCGACGCAATTCAAAATGGCGAAGAAAAAATGCTCCCTGGCCTAGGGGTACTTTTTGAATTAATCTGGCAGCAATCTGATGAAACCGAAAAAAGCGAAATGCTCGATTCTCTGGAGCAAGGTGTAAAAAACATTTCAGTTGAATAATCGAATTAATCATCATTCAATTTTCGAAAGAACCTTGATACTCAAACTGAAGAACAATGAAAAGAAAGAAAAATTAGATACTATTTCAGGTAAGGGCTGGGACATAACTAGCCAAAAATAACTTAAAAATGGTTCTGATCATCGGTTTTCGATGGTCAGAACCATTTTTCGTTGGATTGTTTTGATTATCTAGTAGTTGTTTTGTCTTCATGGCGGAGTACTTCCTTAAGTTTACCGCCATGAATGCAAATCCTAATTCATTTTCTACTTTCTCTTTACCTCGTACAGACATACGAGTGAAGCACAAATTAGCCTTCAGAAACCCGAAGACTGGCTCCACATCGATTTTACGATTGCCGTAGATTTCACCAGTTTTCTCTTCCGAAAGCAGTTGCTTAATGTATTCTTTTTGGTTTTCCCATTTTTCGTTGTAATAAATTCTTCGATTATTTCCTTCCTTCGCTTTGGTGCATTGAGAACGCAATGGACAACCCGCACAGCCCTCAGATTCATACACCTTAAACGTTCGTGTCAGTCCGTATTTATCTGTTCGATGGGACACGTGGCTGAACATTAATCGTTTCCCATTTGGACAGGTAAACGTATCGTCATCCTTATTATATTCCCAATTGGCTGTATGGAAAGCGTTATTCTTATGTTTCTTTTTCTTCTCTTTTCGATACTGGTTATATGTAATCAGCGGGGTGCGTTTTCGATTCTCTATGACATCTTCGTAGTTTTGTTCACTTCCATATCCTGCGTCAGCGACGATATGCTCTGGCAGCTTAAAGTAATTATTTTCTATGTTATCCAGAAATGGAATGAAGGTGCGAGTATCTGTCGGATTTGGGAATACATCATAAGCGAGCACATATTGTCCTTCGGTTGCTGCCTGCACATTATACCCAGCTTTCAGCTGGCCGTTCTTCATATAATCATCTTTCATTCGCATAAAAGTGGCATCATGATCGGTCTTCGAGTAACTATTGCGTTCTCCGAAAATCTCCATGTCGTTTTGGTATTTCTGTTTTCGCGCCAAATAATCCTTGAATTGTTTGCGGTATTGTTTCGGTGCTTTACGGTCAAAACGAAGTTTTTTACGTTCGCTTACGTCTTTACTTGCTTCTATTTTCTTGTCATATGCTTCTACCTTGTCATCCAGTTGCTCCACTACTTTTTCGAGTTCTTTCGTGGACAGTTCCTCTAGACTTTCTCGTTCGATTTCTGGAAGAATTTCATTCTCCAATAATTCATCATACATTTGGTTGGACTTTTCCACCAAATTAGCACTGTATCTTTCAACCGACTTACGCCATACAAACGTAAATTTATTGGCATTCGCTTCAATCTTGGTTCCGTCAATAAAAATCGCTTCTTCATCAATTTGTTTTTCTTCCACTAGCTGACATCGGAATTGCACGAAACATTGACGTAGTAGCTTTTTGACCTCTGGATGCACGCGAAAACGATTAATTGTACGATAACTTGGCTCATGTCCTTGCGCTAACCACATCATCCGCACACTGTCTTTAAGTAACCCTTCAATTTTCCTTCCAGAAAAAACCGACTGTGTGTAGGCACATAAAATAATTTTCATCATCATTTGTGGGTGATAGGCTGGACATCCGGTTTCACGGGAAAAGATAGCGAACGCTTCCTCCGGAATCTGGGTTACAACATCATTTACTGCATAGGCAATATCATTTTTGTCCAATTTTATTTCTAAATCTAACGGCAACACAACTTGATTTATGTTATAATATTTAAACATAAGAATCCCTCCGATAATTATTGTGTGGTTACTTTAATTCTATCAAAAGGGATTCTTTTTGTTTAGTAAAAATAAACGATTATATAAAAAAAGCGTGGTATGTCACCTACAAGGTGAGAGCCACGCTTTTTTATTTACTGGGTTTTGTCCCAGCCTCTTTTTTATGCCATTAATAATATTGTTAAAAATAAAAATTAAACAATAACTTACGCTGGAACATATTGACTATTTTTCAATGGAATGTAAAATGAGTTTATATGTTAGTTTGTAATTCATCACGAAGTAACCTCATACATATAAATACACATAAAAGTAAAGGAAGAGGTTTTGCCCCATGGATGAATCAATTTCGGCAAAAGGTCGCAACAAAGGGAAATCAAAGAAATTAATAATCTTTATTCTAACTGGAATATTAATTATAGGAGGAAGTGTTGCTGCTTTTGTACTTTTAAATCTATCCGATAAGCAGAAATATTTCTTAGCAGAAAAGAACAGTGCCGAATTTATTGAAGAACAAATAAAAGATCGTATGGAGACAGAATTATCCTGGCAAGAAAAAACGAAAGAAAACCCTACCGAAACAACTATCGAACTAGCTGCCGCATACAATGATCCTGCAGCAAACCTTAGTAACTTAGGACCCGCACAAATCATCAACAATTCAACACTCACAATTAAAAATGCATTGGATACAGAAAAGAAGAAAATGGCTACAGAAATCAGTGGAGATTTCGGCGGCATCACAATTGACGGCTTGAACTTATATTTAACTTCTGAAAAGCTTTTAGTCCAACTGCCTTTCCTTCAAGAATTGCTGCTAGTAAATGAAGGTGATGTTAGTAAACTGTTAAATCAAATAGACCCTCAAACTTACTCCGGCGAAGAAAAAGTTGAATTTGATAAGCTATTTAATGGATCAAACGTCTTACCCGAAGACGATCAGGAATATTTAAAAGAAGAATATCTGAAAATGCTTTATGACAAACTTCCAGATTCTGCTTTTAAAACAACCGATGAAAAAATCGAAGTGAATTCAAATACAATTGATGCAGAAAAAATCACGTTTCATTTAACGGAAAAAGAACTAAAAGATTTGTTAATTACTACTATGGAAAAAATGAAGGAAGACGAGCGATTCATAGAAATATTACGTGAACAATTAGAAATGCAATTTTTAGGTGCCGGCTCTTCCTTAACACCTTCTGTGGAAACTAACATAGACAGTATGGTAGCGGAATTCGATGCATCTATGGAAGATGCAATAAATGGTCTTGAAAAATTACAGATTCCTGATGGATTGACTTCGATCATCTGGACGAATAATGATTTAATTGTTAAACGCGACTTCGCTCTATCTATGGGACCTTCGAAAGACAAAATAGTAACCTTAAATGTTGATGGAACCCAATTGTTTAATGAGACGGAACAAACATTTGATTATAAATTAGGTTTTGAAGAAAATGGGGAGAAATCTGATGTAACTGTAACAGGAGATCTTTCCTGGAAAGATAATAGTGCAAAAGATTCTATTAAACTGGCAAGCAGCGAAGGTGAATTAACTTATGAAGGCACTTCCACTGTGGATGATGGAACAAAAGAGTTCGAACGTAATTTTACGTTAAAAACCGGTCAGGAAAAAGGCGGAATTACGTGGACAGGAAATGCTGAATACCAAGAAGAAGCAATGAACGCTGAACACGAAATTTCCATTCAGCTTCCGGGTATGGCCGAGGATATAGTAAGTCTTCAGCTTGAAAATGAATCTAACCTTGTTAAACAAGTAGACATTCCAGAAGACTCGCAGACAAAAGATATTGGTGGAATGGATATAAATGCATTAACCCAATATATTCAAAAAGAAGTTACACCTCAATTTCAACAATGGTTATTTGGAATTTTGGGTTCAGGTGGAGGTTTAAACGGATTTTAGAAGAAACTGGGTGGTTGTAAAATGACTTTTTTTCATCACGTACTTCTGTTTATTAATAATAATGGAAGACAATTATTGAGGAAGTGGCCATCACTTCCTCTTCTTTTTCTGTTCCCGATTTGTATAGTGGGACTAGCCGCCTATGCATTAGTTACTTTCTTCATTCCTGAAGATATTGAGGCAATTAAAGTAGGTTTAATTGACCAGGACAAATCGAAAGAAACAACTATGATAGTTGAACTAATCGAAGAATCTTCGCAATTAAACAATTTTATACAATTAGATGTCATGTCGTTAGATTCAGCAAAGCAATCCATTGAAACTAATAAACTTAGTGCGTACATAACTTTTCCAGAAGAGTTTACGAGTGACCTATATAGCGGTAATCCTGTCACACTCGAAATTGTTGGAAATCCAAATAAACAAACCGATAGTTATCTAATCAAAGAATTGATTGATAGTGTTTCACGTCATATTAAAACTGCTCAGGCTAATATTCTTACGATGAATTACTATGCGAAACAATTGGACATGACCGATGAAGAGAGAAATGATTTCTTATACCAGCAATTTATTGAATTTGTATATTATACAATGGGAAAAGAAAGAATCATCGATGAAGAAATACTTACAAACAATGTCTCGACGTCCCCAGTTCATTACTATGGACTAGGCGGATTATTTATTATCATGACACTATGGTTAATACTTTTTTATTCTATTTTATCAAAAGAAGAAAACTACCAGATGAAGCAACGAATGAAATTATTTGGTGTCACTGAAATACAGCAGCTGATTGCCAAAATAGCAGTATGCTGGACAGCTACAACCTGCTTCTCCCTTCTGGTGTTCTATGGTTACTTCACGCTACTTAATATAGAATTATTTTTAAGTGATTACGTTAAAATTTTTGCAGTAACAATTCTATATTTTTTGATTTTTTTAGTATTATTATCCCTAATCGAAGTGATAATTACTTCCGCAAAATTCCGTTTATTAATACAAAGCGTTTATACAGCAACCCTGTTACTATTAAGCGGGGCTATTGTTCCCACAATTTATTATCCATTATATATGCAGGATATTATTCCTTTTAATTTTACCTTTCAGGGATTCTATGCATTGGAAAATATCATATTAAACGGTCGGATTTATGTAGATTATTTACCTCTTCTTATTTATCTGCTCGTGAGTATCGCTGCCTTACTTGGACTATCAATATGGAAGGAGCGGTATATAGAATGAAAATGATTTTGCAAACCCGATTATTACATATTAAAAAGCATTGGATTAGTCTATTATTTTGGTTAATACTCCCACTAATTGGTTCAATAGGTCTAACTGCTATTATGAATCATGTCCAGGACGACAGTACCATACCTATCGGAATCGTAGTTGAAGAACATAATGAAGTGACAGATGAACTTATTAACGAAATTTCCACAACGCCATTTATTACTGCTTTGGAGTTATCAAAGAAAAATGCGTTACTTCAACTAAAAAGACATGAGCTTGATAGTGTGTTTATCATACACCAGGACTTTGCAAACCAAGTAAGTAAAGGGAATAGAAGAAATATTATTACCAGCTATCAAACGAATCAATCCTTTGCATATACGCCTGTTAAGGAAATGATTATATCCTATGTTCAACAAGAAACTGGAAGATCCAATACAGCTATTATTATTAGGGAATTAGCAGCAAAATACGTATCCACTTCTACATGGACTTGGAATGAGATTATATCGAAAAGTAAAGAGGTACAAAAGGAAGAAAGTTTATTATCGACTTCCTTTTCTTTTAATTCAACTGAACGAACAATAAAGGAAGTGCAACTGTGGAATATATGGGGCATATGGTGTGTTCTTGCTATGTTATCTACCCTGCTGATATTTGATTGGGTTGTTAAGGAAAGAAGTTCTGCGGTAGTCCAAAGGTTTGCCTTTTTACGCATCAACTTTAAGGATTACTTAGTTAGGAGTTTATGTGTATATAGTATTATATTTATATTTATGGACTGTTTAACTGTCTATCTCTTCCATTCGATTTATGAGAAACCAGTAAGTTTCTCATTAATAATGGGACTGTTGTGCTACCGTATAGTTCTTCTTTTAGGAGCGTTTCAATTAGCACATACAGTTACAGGTACATTTAGATATTATGTAGTTTCATTTAGCATTACCCTCTTAACAATAGTCATCAGTGGCGCAGTTCTTCCTATAAATGGACTGTTAGTTAAATGGCCCTGGCTATCAACAGTCAATCCATTGTCACCAGTGTTATCGGGAAACTTCATCACTTTTTGGTTACCTTTTCTCGTAACCACATTTATTATTTGGTATGTACGAAAGGAGCGGTACTATGCTTAATGTAACTGCATTATCCAAAACATACGGGAACCATAAAATACTAAATAGTTTAACCTTTTCCGTTTCACCAGGAGAAATTGTTGGACTAGTAGGGGAAAATGGTGCTGGAAAATCTACTATCTTAAAAATACTTTCCACATTGTCTAAGCCTTCAGCGGGATCCATCTCGTTGTATAATAATGATTATGACAATAACTCAAAAGGTGTAAAACAATCAATTGGTTATGTGCCGCAGGAGATTGCATGCTGGGAAGATTTCACTGTGCAGGAAAATATGCTGTTTTTTGAAAAGTTATCCACAGTAAAAAAAACGGATGCGGAACTCCGTCAATTGTGTGTAGATATGAAGTTAAGTAAATGGAAAGAACCCGTTAAACTCCTCTCAGGTGGAATGAAACGAAAGTTAAACTTAGCTATTAGTCTTATACATGATCCAGAAGTATTGCTTTTAGATGAACCAACTGTGGGAATAGATTTGAAATCAAAGAACGAAATTAGTGGCTATATAAAAAACCTGGCTACTAAAAAAAATGTTATGGTTCTTTTTACTTCACACGACATGGATGAAATTATTCATTTATGTGATCGGATTTTATGTATTGGTGATGATTCTTTTTATCTTAACCACTTAACGGATGCCGGTGTTAATCCGATAAGATTATAGAAGCACTATTTTGATACTTATTAATCTTATTAACTCAACTTTCGCACACAGTAAATCTTAATGAATGCAATTAACTGCAGTTAATGCAGCACTTGAAGTAAATTACTTGACGCGAATTATAAACAATTTTATTACTAGAACATGCTGGTAGTTACTTATGGAAAACAAAATGCGATGTGATAGCGAGAGCAGTCACTTTGGTGAGCCTATTAGTCGCTACTGAAAAGGTTACATCTAGTACTGATTAAGCGGATTTACGTTCGCATCATCGAATATACTTCGCTTTCCGCGGGCACGGCTTCAGCTTCCTCGGATAAGCAAAGAACGCTTTCCTGAGGGATCTTCAGCTCGCGCTGTTCCCGCAGGAGTCTTCGTATATTCGAAGATGCTTAGTTAAAGTGAAATATTAAATTCTTACAATCCACCACTTTTCAGTAGCCCCTTAGCTGATGTGGTGAACGATAGAAAAATAACTTGTATGTAATAGTGCATGAATTCCCCACAATTATAGCAGTTGTTTGGAGCGGAGGACCATTGACTCCTGCGGGAACAGCACGAGTCTGAAGGCCCCGCAGAGTGTTTTTCTCGAGGAGACTGAAGCCGTGCCCGCGGAAAGCAATGGTCCGCAGCGGAAAACAACCAGTTGTTACATCGCAGTATATAGATTTTGTGTCAATTACATTAAGATTTATTCAACTATTGCAGGAAGCACCAACTTATTTATTCTGCCAAAGTTGAGTTTTTAAAAATTATATTGCATATGTCCTCTTTTATAGCTAATATAAAGACAGGCAGTGAAAGGAGAAATTTTTATGGAATCACAAAATTTGCAAAATCTAATAAAATACCAGGCGATGTCGATCATGTCCTCATCGAGAGGCAGTTCAATGTCCTATAATTCTCCTTTAATAGATCTGGCTTTCAAACAAATGCTGCAGGATAGAATTAATCAGGCAGAAACAAAACAAGTATCCAGTACTATATATAATAATATACCCACATTTCCTGCCACCACTGCATACAATCCAATTAGTACGCAGGGAAGCACTGTATCGCCTTCCCAGTTTGATTCAATAATTACACAAAAAGCAAATAAGTATGGAATTGATGAAAAGCTTGTTCACTCAGTGGTGAAAGCTGAATCAAATTATCAACCTAATGCCAAAAGCAGTGTTGGAGCACTTGGACTCATGCAGCTAATGCCAGCAACAGCAAGAGGGCTAGGAGTTAATAATCCACTGGACCCTTCTCAAAATGTCGAAGGTGGAACAAAATATTTAAGTCAAATGCTGAACCGTTATAACGGAAATATTGAATTAGCTTTAGCAGCATACAATGCTGGCCCAGGTAATGTTGATAAACACCAAGGCATTCCGCCATTTGCAGAAACAAAAAACTATGTAAAAAAAGTTATGAATAGTTATTTAGCTTAATTAACGCATGAAAAAAGTCGGTAGCATTGCTACCGACTACTTTTTTATTATGCTAAGACCAATTCTTTTACTGTTTCAGTATCTAACTTTTTAATTGCTTCTACAATCAATTTAACTGCATTGTCAAAGTCATCTCTATGCAAGATTGCTGCGTGTGAATGAATATAGCGCGTTGCAACTGTAATTGATAATGATGGTACTCCGTTTGCAGTTAGGTGGATAGAACCTGAATCAGTTCCGCCTCCTGCCATTGTTGCGTACTGATATGGTATATTATGCTCATCCGCTGTAGCAACGATGAATTCACGTACTCCCTTGTGCGATACCATTGAAGCATCGTACAGAATTATTTGTGGGCCATCACCTAGTTTGCTATCCGCATCTTTATCCGATACACCAGGCATATCTCCAGCAATTCCAACATCAACACCAAAGCCAATGTCCGGCTTAATCGCATGCGTTGAAGTTTTTGCTCCACGTAATCCAACCTCTTCTTGAATCGTACCAACACCGTAAACGACGTTTGGATGATCAGTTCCTTTAAGTTGTTTTAATACTTCTATAGCTATTGCACAACCTATACGGTTGTCCCAAGCTTTAGCCAACAGCATTTTTTCATTTTTCATCTGTGTAAATTCAAAATATGGAACAACTGAATCTCCAGGCTTTACACCGAACTCTAAAGCTTCTTCTCTGCTCGATGCACCAATATCAATAAACATATCTTTTATTTCCACTGGTTTCTTGCGTGCTTCAGGCGATAATACATGTGGTGGCTGTGATCCAATAATACCTGTTACATCACCATTATTCGTCATAATCGTAACACGTTGAGCAAGCATTACCTGCCCCCACCAGCCTCCAACTGTTTGAAAGTATAGAAATCCTTTATCATCAATTCGAGTAATCATAAAACCAACTTCATCTAAATGACCTGCTACCATAATTTTCGGTCCATTTGCATCTCCGGTTTTTTTCGCGATTAAACTCCCAAGATTATCTGTGAACACTTCATCTGCATATGGTGTAATATATTTTTCCATTACATCTCTTGCTTCTTTTTCATTACCTGGAATCCCTTTTGCATCTGTTAAATCTTTAAACATTGTTAGCGTTTCATCTAATTTTGCCATATGTATAATTTTCCTCCTTAAATATAATCACTTTTAATTATAACTTTATTTCGAAAAATTACAAAACATTTACTAGTAACCTTCATTCTGTCTAACGTAATTCTTATCATTTTTCATTTTATATGCTTCCATGATTTCTGCCTCGCCATAACCTAGTATATTCCCGAGCTGTAAAAAATCTTGAAACATGGTCGTATAGCTTTCAGATGTTGGATGATCATAAAAAGTTACGCAACTGCTGAATAACGTATTAAACTGATTGGTAGCAGTTCGGATCGCTGGTTCTAAATTTCTCGATTCATATTGATAACCTTTTTCAATTCCCAGTGATAAAATAAAGTGTAGTCCGTCTACATACTCTTCCAGGATTATTTTAGAATCACTAGGCGGCTTTGTACTCCAGAATTTAAAACATCTGGTTTCATTGGCAAGTTCACCTAACTCCACAAGTAAAGCTAGATATTTTGACTCAAAAAGCTTATTTTTATCTACATCATGTTTCTCTTGAATATGGTTGTCCAGTTGTTTTTGCATGTAAGATAACTTTTTCCAATCCATTCTACTATTCCTCATTTCAAGTTTTGGTGTAATTGTAACACGAAAATCTTTCGAAATGTGAAACCTGAACACGTTCTGTTCCGTATGAACCTATAACAAACTCAAGGAGACGGTTGAATATGATTATTATTTTATTTCGAATACTGCTATTGATTGCCATAATTCTTCTCGTCTACACGTTTTATCAGTATTACCAAAACCCTAACCGTAAACTGCAAATTGCAAAAGCAAATAATGATTTTTACTTTTTAGATGATCCGGAAAACAGCCAAAAGAATTTCAGGTTTGTCTATAAAGGATGTTCCTTTGAAGGGGAAAAGTACCTTGGAACCACTGAACAGGCCTTCGAAGTAGTAACTATCCACGTTTTTGTTCATGAACCAATGGAATTGCGAGGTCTTACACGTGAGGATCTATATTTTTTAGAAAGTGAAATATTAATTAGATATCCATATTCTAAAATTGAATGGAAACACCCGGTAAACAAATTGATTCTTACTCAAATTGACTAATAGGTATGGTGATTTAAATGCGTTTATGGCATGAAAAGCTAATTTCTGAATTACCCAGACAACAGCTGCTTGGCCAACATAGAGAGTGTTGTGCATTAAGGGGAAATGGATGGGGGAAACCTCATTCCACAGTTAATTATATATTTCAATATCCCCCTTATATGCTGTTTAACTATCATGAAAAAGTTATGAACGAGATGGAAAGCAGAGGCTATAACGTAAACCCTTTATGGAAAGACCCTACATACCGAGGTTTATCCGCTTCAAACTATTCCGGAATAGCCGAGATGAAGGGTAAAGGTCTAATTAACTCGTATCCAGAGCATACTGACCAATACCTTCGAGAATGCCTGGATAATTTAAGTGAAAAAGGAATTGAAATTAATATAAATTTCTAATTGTAAGCAAGCAATTTACTAATAACGAGAAAATTCTTGTGAAAAAACCTCGTCGTTCGCTTTTATAGCAAAAGCGAACGACGAGGTTTTTAACTATTATGTGCGAATAGGAAAAAACTCATTCCATTTAATAATTACTTCTTTTCTTCTTAATATATAAATCAACGGCAATATAGCAAGTAGTGATACCGCAATGTGCAGAGGTGATAAATTTGAGATCCATCTACCTAAAGCAGTATACACAAAAGCTAACGGTATATTTGTCAAAAGTGAAGATTTTGTATAATCCTTAAAACCATGTGTTACTTCAATTAAACATAGCGATAAAAGGTGAAAATGTATAAATGGAATTAAACGTAGAAGTGCAATTTGAGGTGTGGTTAATTCGGATTGGTACCCAATCAGCTTTCCTTTTAAACGAACCAGCCTTTCAAACGTTTTAGGCATCCAGCGAATAACGCCATAAAAACCAATACTTGATAAGGTAATTCCGATTATGGAATAAACCGTACCAGCAACAGCCCCAAATAATATCCCGCCTGAAATACAAATAAATACCACCGGGAGAAAAAACAACGGTCTTAGTAAATGAAAGCTAATAAATAGTAATGGGGCAAATATCCCCCCCGTCTCTATCACCGCCATTAGATAACTACCAAACAGTTCCATACCATGCCTCCTCTGCTTGCCTCTGTCATCTTGTTGCAGCATGTTTATATCACTCTTACAACATGTATATGACATAAGACGAGCCTTTATGACATGGAAAATGCAATAATCACTGAAGTAACCTGTATTAATAAAATAACCGGCATACCTATAGTAAATAATCGATGTTTTGTTTTATGTCTAAAAAAATACATACCACTAATAGTACCAATTGACCCTCCACATATAGCACTTAGCCAAAGCGTTTTCTCAGATATACGCCACCTTTGTTTTCGAGCTCTGTTTTTATCTACTCCAATTAGGAAAAAGGTAAAAAGATTTATTGCTAATAAAACTATCATTACGATTTGTATGTTCAATTTAATTAATTCCTCTCTGCATCCACTCAAGACCACATTATATTTAATTATTAAAATTTCATACTTCCGTACGTGTAAAAAAAGACCAAATTCAATTGAATTTGGTCTTAATACTTTAATTATTTAATTGCTGACTTTGCTTTTTCTGCAAGTTGGCCAAAAGCCTTCTCATCATGAATAGCTAAATCAGATAACATTTTACGGTTAACTTCGATTCCAGCAAGCTTTAGTCCGTGCATCAATTTGCTGTATGAAAGACCGTTCAAACGTGCAGCTGCATTAATACGTGTGATCCATAGTTTACGGAATTCACGTTTCTTTTGTTTACGGTCACGGTAAGCGTACTGACCTGACTTCATTACTTGTTGTTTAGCTGTTTTAAATAGAGCATGTTTCGAACCATAATAACCTTTTGCTAGTTTTAGTACGCGTTTACGACGTCTGCGCGTAACTGTTCCACCTTTTACACGTGGCATATTAATACCCTCCTAATACAAATCTATATCATTGTATGTCCATTTTATTTAGTATGATAGCAAAGCTTACTTAGGAAGCATTGCTTTGATGCGCTTGTAGTCACCTGCAGAAATAAGTGTAGATTTACGTAAGTTACGCTTTTGTTTTTGTGATTTATTTGCGAACATATGACTAGTGAAAGCGTGTGAACGTTTTAATTTTCCAGATCCGGTTCTTTTAAAACGTTTTTGAGAACCTTTGTGGGTTTTCATTTTAGGCATGAGATTTCCTCCTTGTAAAAATATATGAGTTATTTTTCATTTATCGGCGAAAGCATGATAAACATATTACGACCTTCCATTTTCGGTTTAGACTCAACCGTAGAAATGTCTTTACATTCATCTGCCAGACGGTCCAGAACTTCTTGACCAAGTTCTTTATGTGTAATCGCTCGTCCACGAAAACGTACTGCAGCTTTAACCTTATCACCTTTTTCAAGGAATTTTCTAGCGTTCTTTAATTTTGTAACAAAATCGTGTTCGCCAATTCCAGGTGTGAAACGTACTTCTTTCACGTTGATGATTTTCTGGTTTTTACGTGCTTCTTTGTCTTTCTTTTGTTGCTCATATCGGTATTTACCATGATCCATGATACGACAAACTGGTGGTTTTGCATTTGGCGCAACCATAACTAAATCCAAGTTTCTGGTCTGTGCGATTTCTAATGCATCTTGACGTGATTTAACACCTAATTGATCACCGTTTGAATCGATAAGACGTACTTCTCTTGCACGAATTTTTTCATTGACATTCATATCTTTGCTAATAGCCAGCCACCTCCAAATTAGTATAAAGTAAACCTGATCCTTCATTGACAAGCGCTCAATAAAAAATGTGGGTGCATATATACGCACCCACACGACTTTAATCATTTATTTAAAGAAGTTTGAAACCAGTCAACTGCATACATGCGTTGAACAGGTGAGAAGCGGGTGCCTCTACTTGTCTCAGATCATTTAATTTTAATTCAACTTTTACAATATATCATTGTTTCAACTAAAAGTCAAACAACGTATATATCACTTTATCAACTATAGCATATGCGTCTCAGCAAGTAAAGGCAACGTCTGCAGAACACTATTTGCGAAGTGTCTTATTTTTGTTTTCCGCAGTAATCAATTGTTCGAAATCCTGATAGCTGATTGTTTCCGAGTTCTTTTCTCCATACCTTCGAACATTGACAGCATTGTCTTCGATTTCGTTATCACCGACAACTACACCAAACGGTATCTTTTGTGTTTGAGCTTCCCGAATTTTATATCCGATTTTTTCATCACGTTCGTCCACTTCTACACGTATCCCCTGCATGCGCAGTTTATCTGCCACATTCTTAGCATACTCCAAATGTACATTCGGAGAAACAGGAATAACTTTGACTTGAACTGGTGACAACCAAGTTGGAAATGCACCTTTATATTCTTCGAGTAAAAAGGCAACAAAGCGTTCCATTGTAGAAACTACTCCTCGGTGAATTACAACTGGTCTGTGTTCTTTTCCGTCTTCGCCAATGTAGGTTAAATCAAATCTTTCTGGCAGATGAAAATCTAATTGAACAGTAGATAATGTTTCGTCCTTGCCAAGTGCTGTTTTAACCTGAACGTCAAGCTTAGGACCGTAGAATGCAGCTTCTCCAACAGCTTCTACATAATCAAGCTTCATTTCTTCCATCGTTTCTTTAAGCATTGCTTGCGCTTTATCCCACATTTTATCGTTGTCCACATATTTTTCCTTATCCGCAGGATCTCTGTACGATAGGCGGAAATAATAATCATTAATTCCAAAATCCTCGTACACTTTCTGAACCAGCTCAACCACACGAATAAACTCTTCTTTTAATTGATCCGGACGAGCGAAGATATGCGCATCGTTTAAAGTCATCGCACGCACTCGTTGCAGTCCTGCCAGCGCACCACTCATTTCGTGTCGGTGCATGGTGCCTAACTCAGCTATTCGGACCGGTAAATTACGATAGCTGTATAGTTGATTCTTGTAAACCATCATATGATGTGGACAGTTCATTGGACGTAAGACTAAGTCCTCGTTGTCCATCTCCATAGTTGGAAACATATCTTCTTTATAATGATCCCAATGTCCGCTGGTCTTGTATAGTTCGACACTACCTAATACAGGTGTATATACATGATCGTATCCCAATCTTTCTTCCAAATCGACAATATATCTTTCAATATTACGACGTATAGTTGCTCCTTTAGGTAACCAAAGCGGTAATCCTTGTCCTACCTTTTGTGAGACAGTAAAAATTTCTAATTCTTTACCCAATTTACGATGATCACGTTCTTTACGTTCCTCTAAAACCTTTAAATACTCATCGACTTGGCCGGGTTTTTCAAAAGCAGTGCCATATATACGCTGCAGCTGCTGATTATTACTGTCTCCGCGCCAGTAAGCACCAGAGATAGTCAACAATTTGAAAGCTTTTATTTTACTAGTTGATGGCACATGCACACCTCTGCAAAGATCAAAAAATTCTCCTTGTTTATAAATGGTTACTTGTTCATCTTCTGGAATAGCATCAATAAGTTCAATCTTTAATTCGTCGCCAATCGCCTTGAACATCTCTTTTGCTTCATCCCGTGATACTTCGATTCGTTCAATCTCTAAATTTTCTTCAACGATGCGCTTCATTTCTTTTTCAATTTTAGGTAAATCGTCTGGAGTGATTGATTCTTCCAGGTCCATATCATAGTAGAACCCTTCCTCTATAACAGGACCAACACCAAATTGCACGTTCTTGTAAAGGCGCTTAACTGCCTGCGCTAATAAATGAGCAGTAGAGTGACGTACAACTTCCAGCCCTTCCTGGTTTTTATACGTAACGATTTCAATTTTGCCACCATGGTCTAACCCGCGTCGCAGATCAACGAGTTCATTATCTAATTTTATTGCTAATGCTTGTTTTTTTAATCCTGGTGAAATAGAAAATGCAATATCTTCCCCAGTCGTACCTTTTGGAAATTCCTTGCTTGCTCCATCTGGAAAAATGATGCTGATGTTTTCCATTTTGATACACTCCTTCTGCACATGTTATTTTTTGATTCTCTTAGCTCTAGTTGACAAACGGTAAGCCGTTTATATTATACAAAAATAAAACGCCCATCCCTCTGCACTATTGCAAAGGGACGAGCGTTGGACACGTGGTTCCACCCTGATTTCCGCGATAATTATCACGGCTTCATTAATCCTTAACGCAGAATATACGCTACCACTTACTAATAGTTCAGTAGTAGAGTTCAAAGGTGGTAATCATTTGCAGTACTTGAGGAAGCTTCCAGCCATGACTTCCTTCTCTAAACTATACAGGTCAAATAATCTTATCCTTATCATTACCAATTATTGATGAAAATATATAAATTTTATTATAGCGCTGCAAAATTGAAAATGCAAGTGATTATTTTAATTTTTTAAGATACTGTGGAAAAGGAAAGTTAACCATTGGTTCAAATTTCACTCGTTCCTGAAAAACATTTATAATCGTTAATGTTTTTGGCTCCACTGGATTATCCCCATATATGTTAATTGATTCGGGAGCCATCGCTATCAATGGAGATAAATTTCTCTCATTACTATCCAGACCAACCATATACAAAGGTTCTTTTTGCATAATAATCTGTAACTCAATGTTAGTAAACCGCTTCCCGTTCGAATGAAAAAAAGTAAATGGATCGCCTTGCAGCATATATACTGTTGGAATAAGCGATTTCTTTTTGGCAATAAATTCTCTGAGTGTATTGACAAAAGATTGGTGGTCTTCTTCTCTTTTCAATTCATCGATAGCTAGTCCGGTAAAACATTTTATAAGTTCCTTAAATGGTTTAATCCGGAACTTGACCAGCGAATCATAATGAATAGTCCAGGAGTTTTTTAACATGGTTATAAATAGTGACTCCAAGAATAATCCAGGATCCTCCGTACCTGACAAATCTATTTTCTCATCATCTCCTCCAGTAATAATCCAATGTGTTAAATCTAAAATCTTTTCGATATCGTCCGTATCCGTATAATAATAAACTTCCGTTATAACAGAACGTATCATTTTTGATAATCGATGGACCATAAATACATCGACTAATGCTCGTGCAATGGAATTTAGTGATTCCTCATCCATTTCCTCCATTTCAATTTGTAAATGATTCCCCCATTCCTCATGTGTTTTCCAATGTAATTCGATCTTCTTATTAATTTGAAATAACGACTCACAGAAACTGATTACTTCTTTATCTGATTCCATATAAATATCCAGCAATACATCTCACCCTCACAAAACCAAGCTGATACATTATATGGAAAGAATCATGAAAAAATGTATAAAGAAAAAAACTACCATTATTTTTTTACTGGTAGTTTTAAATTCTTCATATTCTTTACTAATAGGTTTAATTATTCCTTCTGTTTTCACCTAAGATTTGCACTTCTTTACTTACCTGTTTAATCCGTTCAATTATTCTGCCTGCCTTGACCGTTTCAATAGCTCCACGATTGGTTTTAGCAAGCTGATCCTCTAATTGATCCAGATTGTAATTCGAGGTAAAGAAAACAGGAAGTCCTTCCATCATACGGTATTGCAGAATTGACCCAAGAATTTCATCACGAAACCACGCCGATTGAGATTCTGCGCCAATGTCATCAATCATTAATACCTCTGCTTTTTTAAAATATTCAATCTTAGTATTAATGGAATCATCTTTTAGAGACGATTTAATCTCACGTACAAATTCCGGCATATAGATAATCATAGATGAAATGTTATCTTCTTTTAGCCTGTTCGCAATCGCTCCAAGGAAGTACGTTTTTCCGACCCCGAATGGTCCGTACAGATATAATCCTTTTGCGGGCAGACCATTCTTTGCTTTTTCGATAAAAGCTGCTACTTCCTGGATGGCTAACCTGCGTGCAGAATCACCCTCAATATTATCGGTAGAAGCCTCTAGTATTTCTTTAGGCATATACAGGCTTTGAATTAATTCCTGCTGTTCTTTTTGCTTTTCAAAGTTTACCCGTTTGTGACACTTTTCGTACTGCAGACGAATTTCTTTATTTTCCGTTTTAAGAATAGGAGAATATCCATTTAAAATATTAATACAGCCTCCAAGTGACTTACATTTATCACATTGATTTGACTGTGTTTTATACTCATATAATTTTATAAGATTTTTATCTACTATCTGTTTGTTTAGTTCAGGATGAAGAGCGAGAAATTCTTTAATTTCCTCATCTTCCAGCACTTCTTTTCTTATTTTCATATAGTTGTCTTTAAAATTTTTATTGTCATTCATCCACTTTTTAAGTGTTGATTGCATCGGTTTCATTTTAATCATCCTTGGACATGATTATTTTTTATTACTACTGGATATTTTTCTTAATAAAGCATCCATTTCTTCCTTGTCTTTAGCTGACTCAGCAGTTTTTTCAACTGGAACGCTCTTTCCGTTTCCTTTTTTGCGTTCTTTAAACCAATCTGGAACAACTTCATTTGAATAACTTTTAGTATAAGAAGAATTCCCACTGGCTTGTTTTTGAAACCCTTTTTTTTCTGCTTTAGCAAAAACCATTGCGTCTTTAGCTGACTTTAAATTAGCTCGTGACCAGTGACTTGCAATCTTCGTCAGGTATGCTTTTGAAAGTTTCATATTTGTTTGTAATAACACAAAGTGAATCAACACATTCATTACAGGTGATGGTAATCCCTGAGAAGTCATCACTTCACGAATCACCCGCATATCTTGTTCTGAGGCATGATTTCCACTAGACAAGTCTTCGAGTAATTGTTTGGGCGAAATGATTTCAAGCTGCTGAATCAGCTGCTCTTCCTGTGTTTGCGGCGTGTTTTTTGGTACCTCTTTTTGTTTAACCTTTTCTGTCAACTTGATCGGAGTGCTATTATACTTGGTCTTAAATACATCATGACAAGCATTCTTAAACTCTTCTGTGTGCAGCACGTTTTCATCAGTTAATGCCCATAATAAACATTTTTCTATTTCATGTGACTCTAAATCGTATAACTTCATCATCTGTAAAATCAGCTGTTTATTGTCGTGGGTAAGGACATTATTAGCTGGAATCATCCGCTGTTCAAGCATTTTTTTTATCCATGTGAAATCAATCTGGTTTACAAAAGGCTCAGATGCTTGTGTGTTGTTTTCATTATTTAAAGTCTGATCATACGGTTGGAAGGTATCAAATACATCACTGAAAGCTGCGGTAACGTTTTCGCCTGTCTGAGTTTGCCGCTTAATTGTATAACGTTTTTTTAAGAACTCAAATTTTTCTTCCCCAATATGGTAATACAATAATTGAGCAAGCATTTCATCAGCAAAGAAATCATTAGGAGCAAAAGGTGGCAACAGCTCATACGTAAACAACGTTTGTTCATTTGAATGATACTCATATGTTTTCATTAATCCAATACCTTCAAGCTTTAGCCTTGCTCGATAAATGTCATCTAGTGGCATCGTCAGGTAATTCATTAATGTATGGTGGGTCTGAGGTTCTTCTGCGTTCTGAAAATCGATTTCATGTAATAAGGTCATGTAGAGGGAGACTGCTTCAACCCCTATTAAAGGCTGATACAAATGTGTCATTGATTTTTCAAAGTCTACTGGTAAACTTTTTTTGTGTGTTACATGATAACCATCTACTGGTAAGACCTTTCCAATAACATTCATTTTGCTAGCCCCTTCTTCAATCTACTGCTTTTTATCCGCTTTAATTAGATCCTTAAGTTCGTCCAAAAATACACTAATATCTTTAAATTGACGATAGACAGATGCAAATCGTACATAAGCGACTTCATCAACTTTAGCTAATCGATCCATTACCATTTCGCCGATTTCTTTACTTTCCACTTCTGACACACCAGAATCACGCAGTTCTTTTTCCACATCAAACGCTATTGATTCAATTGTTTCAATAGGAACTGGCCTTTTTTCACATGACTTAATCAAGCCGCGAGTCAATTTCTCCCTGCTGAATTCCTGTCTCGCACCTTCTTTTTTAACAACAATCAAAGGTATCGCTTCTATACGTTCAAACGTGGTAAAGCGAAATCCACATTGTTCGCACTCTCTTCTGCGTCTGATAGATCTGCCCTCTTCAATTGGCCGCGAGTCGAGTACTTTAGTACTTTTATATTCACAATTGGAACAACGCATTTCGTTCCACCCCGTCCTTTTTCACTAAATATGATTTCGTTTCTCAATATAGGTTAATTCTTTGTTTAACTGATTATAAAGCTGTTCAATAACTTTGGAGCTGTTACCAAAATCGACTGGTAAAACAGTTTCTGTAGTTACGGAAAAATCAATCGCTGTTTGGTGCGGCCTGACAGAAATTACTGTCACAATAATAAACGTTTTTTTATAATAAACACTTATTTCACCATGCTCTTTAGATATAGATTGAATAGCATAGTTCTGTGTTTTACCGAATAATTCCTCTAGTTTGGATAGTGCTTTATCTTTCGTTGTTTTATAATAATGAGTTTGAAGTGAAGGGTTCCAATGAATATCACTTGTTTCTGCATGATTGCTGAAGTACTTTGCTAGCGTATGTTTCACAGACATTTCCTACACCCCGTAATTAATTTTTATTTTTATGTATATCTCATATTTTAGCATGTTTTGTAGAATATCACCACAAGCATAGTAAATCCGTACATTCGGTTTGTTAATACCTCCACTTTCCTGAAACAGTTAATAAACCCAAATCGATTGTACTAGTTAACACAAAATCTCTTTATTGAGAAATAATTTTATTACCAAAAATTGTTCTATAGTCGCCGTACAGGATCACTCCGGGCGGATGCTTTCCGTGGGCACGTGCGACTGCATGTTGCTGCTTACGTAGCAGTTTACATCAAATACGACAAAGTACTAGCCACATATTTTTAAATCATGTTAAGTGACATATTTCAAGCGCTACTAGATTCATCATGAATGTCTATGTGAGAAAGTATAATTAATAGCATTAAACAAAAAAAGCTGACCAGTCATGATCACCTATCAGTATAACTAATAGATGAACAAACTGATCAACTTTTTTAACAGATTCTATAGTGCTTGAAACTGGTTAACTTTCACAGGTCCCATACCACGAGGAACTTCTACTTTTTCAAATGTCTTTGCTTCTAAAGAATTCGCAATGTACTCAGCAGCAACATTCGGGTCAATAATATCTCCGCATGTATATACATCAATACTCGCATAACCATGTTCCGGGAAACTGTGAATCGTTAAATGTGACTCCGAAATGATTACAACTCCACTTACACCGTGTGGAGCAAATTTATGAAACGCTACCTCGCGAACTTCTGCCCCAGCTTTCAGCGCAGCATCAACAAATGTACGTTCTATTAACCCCATATCATTTAATTTATCTATATTACAATTCCATAATTCAGCTATTACATGTCTTCCCATTGTATCCAAATTTTTTCCCCCTTATAACGATTATCGAGTCCTTCTATAGCATTGCTTTCACCATACCACGGGGGAAAGTTAGTCCAAAGAGGTCCTAACCCTTTAAGTAAGTGTATTACTATAATAGAAGGTCACAAAGTAGTATAAACCGTTTTATTTATTTTTGCAATATGTTTACTAAAAAAAGATTTAACCTTGAAAGGATTGCACGCTTTCAAGGTTAAATTTTCAGGAGATTTGAGCTTGTTCCTGATTTAGATAGCTACCAACATATTTGGCTAAATCCAACACCCGCTTTGAATATCCCCATTCATTGTCATACCAGGCTAACACCTTGATTTTATTATCTTCCATCACCATGGTTGATAACCCATCGACAATGGCAGAATACTCAGTAGTAGTATAATCAATCGAAACTAATGGTTCTGTACTGTATTTTACGATACCATTTAATTCCTTTGCCGCAGCCTGCTGGAATGCATTATTTACATCCTCGACTGTAACTGATTTTTCGACATCGACAACTAAATCCACAAGCGAAACATTTGGAGTTGGAACGCGTAAAGACATTCCGTGAAGCTTTCCGTTAAGATGCGGTAAAACTAAACCTAAAGCTTTTGCTGCACCAGTAGAAGTAGGAATAATAGATTGTGTGCAGCCTCTTGCCCGACGTAAATCTTTATGTGGATTATCTAAATTCTGCTGATCATTAGTAAAGGCATGTACCGTTGTCATTAGACCATTAATTACTTTAAAATTATCATCGAGTACCTTTACTACTGGTGCTAAACAGTTTGTTGTGCATGAAGCATTTGAAAGTACATCCTCAACTTCAGGATTATACGTTTCCTGATTTACTCCCATTACGATTGTATTATCAGCATTTTTTCCTGGTGCTGTTATCACAACTTTTTTAGCGCCTGCTTCTAAGTGCAAAGCAGCGTCATCCCTGCTGTTAAATTTGCCTGTAGCTTCAATCGCTATATCTATTTCAAGATCTTTCCAAGGCAGGTTCTCAGGTTCGCGTGAATTAACAAGTAAAACTGTCTTACCATCTATTTCAAGACTTTTATGAAGCGCTTTCACTTCAGCATTAAAAATTCCATGTACGCTGTCATATTTAATTAAATGTGCAAGAGTTTCTGGAGGATAGCGTGCATTAATAGCTACTACTTCTAATTGGTCGTCTTTGATTGCCTGACGAAATACCATCCGTCCAATTCGACCAAATCCATTTATTGCAATCCGAGTTTTATTCATGATAAGTCCCCCTAATATAGGCTATACTTTTTAACTTTTAATAATAATTAGTATAACACATTATATTTAAAATGTGCTTAATAAAATTAAAAGGGTATAGATGTTTTTAGTATCTATACCCCATCTGTCTTATTTTATTTGCCACTCTTTTAATATTTCTTCTAACTGATAAGACGTTTGTTCAATTGTACCATTATTATCAATTACTTTATCGGCCATATGCGCTTTCTCATCCATTGAAATTTGTGAATTTATTCTGGATCTCGCTTCATCTTCTGAAGACTTATCCCTGTTCATCAGTCGGTTGAGCTGTGTTGCTTGATCCACAAATACTACAACTGTTTTATCGACAAAATGGGTCAGCTTACTTTCAAATAATAACGGGATATCTAAGACTACACATTTCGCACCGCTTGTTACAAAAGCATCTCTCTGAGCCAGCATTTCTTTTCTGACCGCTGGATGAACAATAGAATTTAACGTTGACCGTTTTGCTTTATCGTTAAAAATATAAGAACCTAATTTTTTACGGTCTATCGTCTTATCATCAAATAAAATTTCTTCGCCAAATGCATCGACAATTTCCGTGTATGCTTTCTCACCTGGACATACAACCTCTCTCGCGATTTGATCGGCATCAACAACCGGAATTTCAAATTCACGAAACATGGAGGATACCGTACTTTTACCACTGGCGATACTTCCGGTTAATCCAATAATCAATGCCATGTTCCTGCTCCTTTTAAACCTATTTTTGACAAGTCATGCATACATGCGTACCACGACCACCAATTTTCATTTTAACTATTGGCTTACCACAATTTACGCATGGATTATTTTCCTTCCCATATACATGCAATGTCTGCTGGAACATCCCCATTTCACCACTGCTGTTAACATAAGATCTGATAGTTGTTCCACCAAGCTCAATAGCATGCTGCAGAATAATTTTTGCCGCTTCCTGGATAGATTTCACTTCTTTTTTTGTAAGTTTATTCGCTTTTTTTAATGGATTGACTTTAGCTTGAAATAACGTTTCGTCGACATAAATATTTCCAAGTCCTGCTACAATAGTCTGATCCAATAAGGCAGATTTAATGACGCGATCTGTTTTATGAAGCTTGTGATAAAAATAATCGAATGTAAATGCCTTATCAAAAGGATCCGGACCCAATAAACTTAACGGCTTTTGAGATAGTTCGGAGCCTTTATTTACAATGTGCATCGTTCCGAATTTACGAACATCATTATAACGAAGCTCAAATCCATCCGTGAATGTGAAAATAACGTGAGTATGCTTTTTCACTTCCTCTTCACTTGAGTGAACACTATACTTCCCTTCCATACGAAGATGAGAGATTAATGTATAGTCATCCAATTCAAACAAAATAAACTTGCCCTTACGGTGAATATCCAAAATACTTTGTTGCTGCAATATAAGTTTGAATTCCTCCGCATCATCTGGAAGTTTAATAATATTCGGCCAAAACACGTCAACTTCTTTTATTGTTTTATGTTGTACAAGTCGTTTTAACGTTTGCTTTACTGTTTCTACTTCTGGTAATTCAGGCATATAAATTTCTCCTCAATATTACTTTGCATCAAACCAGCTGTCGCCAAATTCATAATCAACTTTCAGTGGAACACTCAACGGAACTGTTTTTTCCATTACTTCTGGAACAATTTCTTTTAATTTTTCCAGCTCTTCTTTTGGAGCTTCCAGAATTAATTCATCGTGTACTTGTAATAAAATTCGTGCCTGCAGTTTCTCTTCTTTTAATTTCTCATATAAATCAATCATAGCTTTTTTAATAATATCTGCCGCGCTACCTTGTATTGGGGTATTCATTGCCGTACGTTCTGCAAAACTGCGAAGATTAAAGTTTCTGCTTGTAATATCCGGTAAATATCTTCTTCTGTTCATAAGAGTTGAAACAAATCCATTTCGTTTGGCATCCTGGATACTGGAATCCATATATGTTTTCACGCCAGGATAACTAGCCAGGTACCTTTCGATAAACGTTTTTGCTTCCTTACGTGAAATTCCAAGACTTTGTGATAATCCGTAATCACTGATTCCATAAACAATACCAAAGTTAACAGCTTTCGCCTGTCTTCTCATATTAGAGGTAACTTCATCAGCTTCTACATGAAAAACATCCATGGCAGTCTGTGTATGAATGTCTAAATCATTTCGGAATGCCTCAATTAACTTTTCATCTTCCGCTATATGAGCGAGCACCCTTAACTCGATTTGGGAGTAATCGGCGGCAAACATAATCCAGTCTTTCTGGGAAGGAATGAAAGCTTGTCTTATCTTTCGGCCTTCTTCTAAACGGATTGGTATATTTTGCAGATTTGGATCCACTGAACTTAATCTCCCCGTTTGAGCAAGTGCCTGGTTATAGCGTGTATGAATTTTATTTGTTTCTTTATTAACTACTTTCAACAATCCTTCGATATAGGTTGACTGAAGTTTACCAAGCTGACGATACAACAGCAATTTCGGAATTATCTCATGTTCACCCTGCAGCTGTTCCAGTACATCGGCGGCAGTAGAATAACCCGTTTTTGTTTTCTTAATAACTGGGAGCTTTAGTTTCTCAAATAGTATTGGCCCAAGCTGCTTTGGAGAGTTCAAATTGAATTTCTCTCCTGCAAGTTCATAAACGCTCGTCTCTATTTCATCTAATCGTTCTTGTAATTCCACCCGCATTTTTTCCAAGCGATCCGAATCAACCTTTATACCGGTATGTTCCACATCTCCAAGAATCAATGCTAACGGCATTTCAAGCTCTTTATATAGTTCAAATAGTTCGTTGTTTTTTAACTGTTCTTCCATTTCAGGCTGAAGATCGTATAGTACCCGTGCTTTTCGTGCAACATGCTCTCCTAATTTAGCTTGATCAGGAATTTTCATCTTAGCACCTTTTCCAAATACTTCCTCATCAAATAGAACATTTTTCTTTCCTAGGCGATGGCTAATCGCAGGAATGTCATGATGGTTCTCAGAAGGGTTTAATAAATACGAAGCGAGAAGCATGTCAAACGTTATTCCCTTCATATTCATCTGTTGGTTAAGTAGGGCCACTAATGAACCTTTCCCATCAAAAAGATACTTTTCTTTGGACTGATCGCATGCCCACTTCCTAAAATCTTCAGACGCGAACGCTACATCAGTAGGAATAAAATAAGCATGTTTCTCATTTGCAATACCAAAACCTTCAATTGTTGCCTGATGGTAATTATCTGTAAGCATTTCAACCACCAATGCTTCTTTACCAGTAAATAAATCAGTTGTTACGTTATCAATTATTTCAAACTGTATATCCTGAATCTCCGGAGCAGGTTCTGTTTCATCCTCTTGACCATCCAGTCTGCCTAATAATGATTGAAATCCCAAGTCTTTAAAAACAGCACTTACTTTATCAGACTGATAACCTTCGTAGGAGAGATTATTTAACCCTATTTCAATCGGGGAATCCAAATTAATGGTGACCAAATCTCTGCTCATATAAGCGTCATCTTTATAGGTTGTAAGATTTTCTTTTAATTTTTTCCCACTTACTTTTTCAAGATTTTCATACACGCCATCCAGTGTTCCGTATTCCTTTAATAACTTAGTTGCAGTCTTCTGACCTACTCCGGGAACGCCTGGAATATTATCCGAACTATCGCCCATCAAAGACTTCAGCTCGATTACCTGCTCGGGACTAATTTCCATTTTCTCTTCCAGGAATTTAGGTGTGTAGGCTTCTACTTCACTTATACCTTTTTTCGTTAAGTTTACTGTGACCTTATCGGATACAAGCTGAAGTAAATCCTTATCTCCTGAAATTACTTTAACATCCCATTCTTCGTCTCTTCCACGCTTTGCTAGTGTACCAATAATATCATCAGCTTCGTACTGATCTAACTGATAGTGTGGTATGTCAAACGAATTCAGAAGTTCCTTAAGCAAAGGAAACTGCTCAGATAATTCTGATGGTGTTTTCTGTCGGCCACCTTTGTATTCTTTATACGTTTTATGGCGAAAAGTAGTTTTACCAGCATCAAACGCAACAAGCATATGTGTAGGCTTCTCTTCTTCTAAAATTCGAAGTAGCATCGTCGTGAAACCATAAACTGCATTCGTATAAACCCCTTTATCGTTATTTAGCAATGGCAAGGCAAAAAAAGCTCTGTATATAATACTGTTTCCATCAATTAAAACTAATTTTTGTGACATGGTTACGCCTTCCTTTCA
The DNA here is from genome assembly GCF_050574275.1 of Virgibacillus flavescens. Classification (GTDB taxonomy): domain Bacteria; phylum Bacillota; class Bacilli; order Bacillales; family Amphibacillaceae; genus Virgibacillus_F; species Virgibacillus_F flavescens. The sequence continues at coordinate 2,013,517 of NZ_CP192260.1, read as the reverse complement.
ACAAGTATGTACATTCACTTTATTTTTATAATATGTATAGGTACAGTATAAAGCAAAAGTAGTCTAACAAACAATTTAGATGCAAAAACTGATCGAAATCATAAGAAAAATGATATCGACCAGTTAATTTATTCGCTATGCAAAGGTAGATATACGTGAAAAGTAGAACCAGCATTTAGCTCACTTTCCACATCAATTTTACCATTATGAACGTCAACAATATGTTTCACTATAGCAAGTCCAAGACCAGTTCCACCTGTATTCCTGCTCCTTGCCTTATCAACACGATAGAATCGCTCAAACAGTCGTGGAATTGATTCCTTAGCAATACCTATTCCTGTATCTTCTACAGAAATATGTACTTTATCTTCATCGGATTCGACCGTTAAGGTAATATCACCATCCTCATGTGTATAACTAATTGCATTAGCCAGAAGGTTAAACAAGATTTGTTTTGTTTGATCACGGTCTGCTTTAATCTCTAAACCTTCTTCCATAACTACTGAAAGGTTCAGGTTTTTTGTGTGAAGCTGCTGCTCGATAACTGTTATAACCTCGTTTACTGCGTTACTTAAATTAAACGTAGTAACTTTTAATTGAAAATCGTCACGCTCTAACCTCGATAAAGTAAGAAGGTCCTGAATCAGTACTTGCAGTCGATCACTTTCATTGTAAATAATACCAAGAAATTCATCTAGAACTTTCGGATCACTTTTCTCGTTCTCAAGAAGTGTTTCTGCAAACCCCTTTATCGACGTAACTGGAGTTTTTAATTCATGGGATACGTTTGCAACGAAATCTTTACGCATTAGTTCTAGTTTCTTTAATTCTGTAATGTCATAAAAAACCAGCACAGCTCCTTTTAATATATTCTTTTCATTAAATATTGGAGCACCGTTTATCTGTATATATTTTTTATCGAAATCTATTGTTTGGGTAAACGATTTTTTAACATTTTCTTCATAAAGAAATGTTTGCTTTACCAGATCATGAATTTTTTCATTTGTAAGCACATCATAATAAAGATAACCTTTGTAATCTTTCGGTGTATTACCAAACATCGAAATGAATTTTCGGTTTACTAAATGTATATAGCCCTTTTCATCAATTAAAATAAGGCCACTTTCGGTATTATCAATAACGGTTGTTAATTGCTTTTCATGCATATCCTCCTGGATTGCCAACTCGCTAAGATTCCTTGCAAGTATATTAATTTTATTATTTAATTCAGCTACACTTCCACTGGAACTATGATGAATCCGTGCCCGATAATTCCCCTTAACAAGCTCATCTACCGTTCTGGTTGCTTTTCGAATTGGCTTCATATATTTTTCGAATATTTGAAGCAGTATAAGAACAATTACTATAAACTCAACAAACAAAACAGAAAATAAAATAAAATATTCCGATGTTAACTGACTAATTATCACTCCTGTTAGTATTAATACCACTAGTATACCTACAACATAAGTGAATAAAGGCTTTGTAAAAACATAACGCATTATTTTGGCTCCTCCATTTTGTATCCTAAACCACGGACAGTTTTAATATAAGCTGGATGTTTAGAATCAGGTTCAATTTTTTCACGCAAGTGGCTAATATGTACATCAACAATCCGTGTGTCGCCTGCAAAATCATAATTCCACACAGCGCTTAACAGCTGATCTCTTGATAAGACATTACCAAGATGTTCTGATAAATACTGCAGTAACTCAAATTCTTTTCGAGTAAACGATATTGTCTTTTCGTTCATTTCAGCCTCATACCGCTCAGGATAAATAATTAAATCACCAATTACTAAGGAAGATTTAGCTGGCTTACGCGATTCACCTGTACGTCTGATGATAGCCCTTGTTCTAGCTACTACCTCTTTAGGACTAAATGGTTTCGTTAAATAGTCGTCTGCGCCCAGTTCAAGTCCTAAAATTTTATCAACCTCATCATCCTTGGCTGTAAGCATTAATATCGGTATATCAATTCGGTTTTCCCGAAGATATCTGCAAACATCCAATCCGCTCATTTCTGGAAGCATTAGATCTAATATTATTAAATCAAAATGACTGGATCTCACTTTTTTAATAGCTTCAAGTCCATCATGTGCAGCTTCTGTTTCATATCCTGCCTGTTCCATATTATAGGTAAGTAATGTAACAATTGAAACCTCATCATCCACTATAAGAACTTTTTGTTTCAAAATTATCCCTCGTTTCTTATTTAACTCTCCTACCTATATAGTACATGGAACTTTAATGAAAAGGAACATCAAGAATTGTAAAAATATATTTACAAAAAAACTAACCTCATAAAACCCTTTATTGTCTTTTATTATTTGGGGCAAGTGGTTGATTTATACCCCTCAAAAAATCTCAACTGATTATTGTTATTTATTCGCACCTAATTCCACAAAACAGACTCGTAGAGCAAGGTCACTCTTTTAATTAACTAAAAAACTATCACGTTTTATGTGATAGTCTCAATTGTGACTCAACTTTCGTACATAGATAATTATAATGAAAGCAATAAACTGCAGTATTTGCAGTTCTTGAAATATGGTACTCGACACTAATTAGAAAATATGTGTCTCCCAAAGCATATTGCGAGTTAGTTGTTCGCATTTGATGGAAACTGTGAAATAACATACCATTTTGGGGATGCCGCGATATGACAGCAACGAGATTTCCGCTGATGGCAGTCGCGCACCTTAGGGCGGCTGGTGAGCCTCCTCGTGCTTTGCACTCCGGGGTCTTACCGATGCCTTCCCCCCCCGCAGGAGTGACTGCCATCCGCTCCAATCTCTAGACAAAATATGAATTTCGCAGATTTATTAACTGCCTCCATGATAGCACGGCTATGCTATTTCTACATGCACTAGTTAAAAAAACAAAGACGTAAAAAGCATCACGAGTCCTGCATCGTTCCGGGCGGTGACTCCCGCGGGAGCATCCGCCTGCAGCGATCCTGGACGGCGGCTTTAGAACATTTCTTGGTAATAAATATACATCGCAGTATAGAGATGTTACGTCAACTACAACAATGGATTGTGGGTTTATTTAACTATTTCAGGGAGCTCCTTTTTATTTCAGTCTAAAAAGATTTTTTCAGGGATTAAAAGAAATTTTCTAATGAGCTCGCTGTAATAGAGTTAGGTTTGTAAGCAGGGCATACCTTTAAGCTTCCTGTTAAAACTGAACCACCATCTACATTATAGCCATCAACAGACAATTGAATATGATGAGTATCAAGATCAATAGCTGTTATCTCTACCGTAAAGGTTACTTCAGAACTATGAAAAGCTGGTGTAGGATACGTTATTTCCTGAGAAATAATATGACTACCGGGTCCTGGTAAATGCATGGAAACAATTGAAGATACCATACCAAAAAGCATTACTGATGGTACAATAGGTTGTTTATATGGTGTTTGTGAAGCATAGTCATGCTGAATATATAAAGGATTTGCGTCATTCGTTAAGCCTAAGTATAATAACAAATCTTTATCTTCAATACTATGTACTGCTGTATAAGAATCACCAATTTTTAATTCATTAATTTTTTTACCGAGTTTTCTTTTTTTACCAAGCACTATTTCCACCTCCGAATATGTAAGCGTTTACTATTATATCAAATAACAGTCCGTTACGCTATGAAATTAAAAAAATCCCCTCACTTTAACGCGAGGGGGAAGATATTTTAATTATTGTAATACATCTAATACATTTTTAACCGAGTCTGCCGATTTATCTAATGCAGCTTTCTCTTCGTCTGTTAAATCCAATTCAATGATATCTTCTATACCGTTCCCGCCAATAACAGTAGGAACGCCAAGATAGATATCTGAATAGCCATACTCACCCTCCAGGTAAGCAATCGCTGGAATTACGCGACGCTGATCCTTAAGGATTGCTTCAGCCATAACTGTTAATGAAGCAGCTGGAGCATAATAGGCACTACCATTACCTAGTAATCCTACTATCTCTCCTCCGCCTTTACGTGTACGTTCTACAATGGCGTCTAAGCGTTCTTTAGAAATGAGTTTCTCTAATGGAATACCACCAGCGTAAGAGTAACGAATTAATGGAACCATATCATCACCATGTCCACCAAGAACAAATCCAGTAATGTCTTTTACAGAAATGTTTAATTCCTGTGCAATGAATGTACGGAATCGTCCAGTATCCAGTACGCCTGACTGTCCAATAACACGCTCTTTAGGGAATCCGGATTCTTTAAATGCAGTATATGTCATCGCATCTACTGGGTTTGATAATACAACGATAATAGATTCAGGCGCATACGTAGCAATTTCACTTGCAACAGATTTCATGATTTTAGCGTTTGTATTAACTAAGTCATCACGACTCATCCCTGGTTTACGGGCAATTCCGGCTGTAATGATAACTAAGTCAGAGTCTTTAGTTTCTGCGTAGTCGGATGTACCAGTAATCTTTGCATCAAAACCTTGGATTGGACTGGCTTCAAGCATATCTAATGCCTTACCTTTAGTAGGGTCTTCCATATTTGGAATATCTACTAATACGACATCTCCAAGTTCTTTTTGAGCAACCATTAAAGCCGTAGTAGCTCCTGTAAAGCCAGAACCAATTACTGAAATCTTTTTCCGTGTAATACCCATGTAAATCCCCTTTCTTACTGTATAAGAGCAACTAAGGCTATCGCTAATACGAAGCGATAAGCCTAGTTTACTTACATTTAGTCCATGTTTTTAATTAATTCTTGACCAAACTCAGAACATTTAACTTCAGTTGCACCGTCCATTAAACGTGCGAAGTCATATGTTACTACTTTTGAAGCAATCGTTTTGTCCATTGCTTTTGAAATTAAGTCTGCCGCTTCTCTCCACTCCAAATGTTCAAGCATAAGAACAGCTGAAAGAATTACAGATGAAGGGTTGACCTTATCAAGTCCAGCATACTTAGGAGCAGTACCATGAGTTGCTTCAAATATAGCATGGCCAGTAATAAAGTTAATGTTAGCTCCTGGTGCAATACCAATTCCGCCTACCTGAGCTGCAAGTGCGTCAGAAACATAGTCTCCATTTAAATTCATTGTTGCAACAACATCAAACTCTTTAGGACGCGTTAAAATCTGTTGTAGGAAAATATCTGCAATAGAATCCTTCACAAGAATTTTACCAGCATTAACTGCTTCGTCCTGTGCTTTATTTGCTGCGTCTTTTCCTTCTTTTTCTACAATACGGTCATATTCAGCCCATGTGAATACTTTGTCGCCAAACTCTTGCTCAGCAACTTCATATCCCCAAGCTTTAAAAGCACCTTCTGTAAATTTCATGATATTACCTTTGTGCACTAATGTAACGCTCTTGCGTCCTTCGTTAATTGCATACTCGATACTTGAACGTACAAGACGTTTCGTTCCTTCTTCAGAAACCGGCTTAACACCGATACCAGAAGTTTCAGGGAAACGAATATTCTTAACTCCCATTTCATTTTCCAGGAATTCAATAACTTTTTTAACTTCTGGTGATCCTTTTTGCCATTCGATACCAGCATAAATATCTTCCGTATTCTCACGGAAAATTACCATATCCACATCTTCAGGACGTTTTACCGGTGAAGGAACGCCTTCAAAGTAACGAACTGGGCGTAAACATGTAAACAAGTCTAATTCCTGACGAAGTGCTACGTTTAAAGAACGAATACCGCCACCGATTGGTGTAGTAAGTGGTCCTTTAATTGCAATTTTATAGTCACGAATTACATCAAGCGTTTCAGCAGGCAGCCATTCGCCTGTTTTATCAAATGCTTTTTGACCAGCATATACTTCTTTCCATTCAATTCCTTTGGTGCCGTTGTAAGCTTTATCTACTGCAGCTTCAATAACTTTACTAGCTGCCGCCCAGATATCAGGACCAATTCCGTCCCCTTCTATAAATGGGATAATTGGACGATCCGGAACGTTCATTTGTCCATTGTCTACTGTAATTTTTTCTCCTTGTACCATAAAAAAATACCTCCTAGTCATTTTCAAACCTGATTATTTTATCATATTATTAGAAAACTAGGCTTATCGCCAAGCCTTAATGGCGAAAGCCTTAGTTGCACTTATGCAGTAAGAAAGGATTTATACTTTCTTAACTGCTTAGAAATACGTAAGCACCCTACTTAGCTTAACACAGGGAAAGCCGGTTATTAACCGGCTGCCACTACTATGATTGTCTAAGTTTGCAAGTTCGGGTTATCCTCTATTCTCCATTGCTATATAATCTTGGGTTTTTGGCCCAACATATTCAGCACGCGGACGAATCAGACGGTTATTCGAATATTGTTCTAAGATATGTGCTAACCAACCTGAAACACGACTAACCGCAAATAATGGAGTGAACAGATCATGATCAATTCCTAAACTGTGATAAACAGAAGCAGAATAAAAATCAACGTTAGCCGGTAATCCTTTTTCTTCTTTTATATAATCTTCAATTTTAACTGACATGTTATACCATTTTGATTGTCCAGTAATTTTAGTAAGTTCATTAGACATATGCTTTAAATGTTTAGCACGTGGATCGCCATTCTTGTAAACGCGATGTCCCATGCCCATGATTTTTTCTTTTTGCTCAATTTTCTCTTTAATGTAAGGAATTGCGTTATCTTCTTCCCCAATTTCAGTTAGCATTTTCATTACACGTTCATTAGCTCCACCGTGTAAAGGTCCTTTTAAAGCACCAATTGCAGCAGTTACACCAGAATAAATATCTGATAATGTAGCTACACATACACGTGCTGTAAAGGTTGATGCGTTTAATTCATGATCTGCATGAAGTACTAGCGCTTTATTTACCGCTTCAACCTCAATGCTTTCTCCCTCTTTACCATTTAGCATGTAAAGGAAGTTAGCTGCATATCCAAGTTCCTTTTTCGGTTTAACAGGATCCTTGCCTTGACGAATACGAGCAAATGAAGTTACGATAGTAGAAATTTTCGCCTGTAAGCGAATCGCTTTGCGTTTATTTGCATCTTCTTCCATTACATCTGCTTCCTCATCGTAAAGTCCTAGTATCGAGATCGCAGAGCGCAATGCAGCCATTGGGTGTACTGTTGATAAGTCATAAGAACGTAAATGATCGATAACTGCATCCGGAAGTTCCATCTCTGATGCAAGTTCTTTTTTAAATGTATCTAGTTCAGATTTTGTAGGCAACTTAAGATTCCATAGTAAATAGACTACTTCCTCAAAGCTCGAATTCTCGGCTAAATCATCAATACGGTAACCAACATATGTAAGTTGATCATCTATAATTGAACTAATTGACGATTGAGTTGCTACAACCCCTTCAAGTCCTTTAGTTGTTGTCATAACATCCCTCTCCTTTTTCTATAATTTTACACATTAAATTAGGATACATTAATGATTTAATGACTGATTTTGACAATATATTTACAATGACATTGTCATCCCATGGACAATTATAAAGTATAATCATAGCAATGTGAATTGAAACCGATTAATTTCACCAATATTTTTAGAAAAACTTGTTATTTTCCAGATGTTTTAATGGAAAATGACGTAGTTTTTCTTATACTGAACACCATCAAACCTTAATAAAGTTTTCAGTGATAGAAAAACTTGTTATTTTCCAATCACTAATAGTGAGGTATTTCTGTAAAAATAGATGTCTATTTTCCTCTCTGAACTCATATGTAAATTAAGACAAGCTTTTTTCAGGTGAGCAAAATTTGAGGTGACATACATGTATCAGCAATATATTGATCGTGTACTTCGGTTTATATTTGTGATCGTCGTTATCTTTTCAGGATATTTCATAGCTAAGTTCAGTTTTATTTATTTTTATCCCTTTATTATTGCAATTATTTTTTCTATTATTCTTAACCCATCCGTTACTTTCCTAGAGGTGAGATTAAAGTTACCAAGAACAATTGCCACTTTTATTTCGCTTACACTATTTCTGTTTTTGGGTGTTATTTGTATTGTAATAATAATAAATGAGCTTATCCAGGGCACTTCTTTTTTAGCAGCGCAAATACCCACTCACTTCCAAGATTTTATGGCACTTTGTAAAGCGTTTTTTCATTCGAGTGTACTTCCACTTTATGATAAGTTTACTACTTTTTTTAACACATTGGATTCCTCGCAGCAGCAAACAATAGAGAGTAATTTAGATAAACTTACAAATCAAATCACCACTACAGGAACAATATTCATCAAAGGTCTTTTGTTAAAAATTCCTGAAACACTGTCTTTGTTACCTAGTTCCCTAACCATTTTCACTGTAACGCTCATCGCTACTTTTTTAGTTACCAAAGATTGGACGAAATTAAAAATGGTAAGCGTTAAGGCTTTTCCAGTATTAAAAAAACCAACTGTTAACCATTTTTTAATTCTTATTAAGTCCTCAATGATCGGCTTTTTTAAAGCACAACTTATTTTGATCGTGCTTACTGCGGGCTGCATATATATTGGATTAACTTTACTCGATGTTAAGTATGCCCTTACTATTGCAATACTAGCGGCATTACTTGATTTATTACCATATATTGGAACGGGGATAATTTTTATACCATGGATCTTTTACTTATTTATAACGGCCGATTATACGCTGACAATTAAACTTTCCATTTTATATATGATCATCATTGTGGTCAGGCAAATAATTGAACCAAAACTGATTTCTTCCAGTATAGGTTTAACTCCATTGACGACACTATTCATCATGTTTGTCGCTTTAAATATATGGGGAGTGATAGGGTTATTTATTAGTCCCATCCTATTAATTTTTTGGAATGCATGTTATCAGACTAAAGTAGTTACTAAGCTTTACCTGTTTGTTAAAGGCAGCTAAATTTACTTCCGATATATTATCGTGCCTTTGTTAAGCTTGCTTCTAATAAATCCTTGTATCAGGTTTTTAAACGGCATTCTCGTTGCAGGAATGACTAACATGAAACCTACCGTATCGGTAATGAATCCTGGAGTGAACAAAAAGACAGCACCAACAAATATGCATATTCCGTCTATTATTTCTTCTGCAGGTATCTGACCGTCATTCATCGAAATCCTGGCACGATTCCAGGTTTCCATTCCCTGTTTCTTTGCAATCATAACACCTACGATACCTGTCAAAATTATAATAAATACCACCCACCACGGACCAACTATTCCACCAGCCCATATGAAAATACCTATTTCCAACGCAGGTATAATTAATAGAGCAAGTATTAACCAGCGCATTTGTCATCATCCTTTCTTTAGCAGGTAGGAAAATATACATACTTTCTTACTGCATAAGTACAACTTAGGCTTGGCGATAAGCTAAGTTTTCTAATGTAAAATAAAAATGAAGGGAATGCTCCCTTCATTTTTTATAGGACGCTTGTATGTCCTTTATATACAATACCCTTAGTAGCATCAATTGTAATATCATCGCCATCTTTTATTAAATCAAAAACGTTCTCTAAACCTACGATGACAGGGATACCCAAGCTTAATCCTACTACAGCAGCGTGAGATGTCAATCCACCCTCAGCAGTAATAATTCCGCCAGCTTTTTCTATTGCAGGCATCATATCACGGTCCGTGCCATATGTTACAAGTATGTCTTCTTCGGTCACTTTCGAAATAGCTTCTTCTGCAGTTCGGGCAACTACTGCTTTGCCGTAAGCGCTTCTTCGTCCAATTCCTTGCGCTTTAGCAATGACATCACCAATTACGTGTACTTTCATTAGATTCGTTGTCCCACTTTCTCCAACAGGTACTCCTGCTGTGATAATAACTCTGCTTCCTCGTTCAAATAACTTCGTTTTCAAACCTTCATCAACAGCAATGTCAAGCATCTCATCAGTTGAGTTTGCTTCTACACCTTTAGCCGTATAAACGCCCCATACTAATGATAACTGTCGGTTTACATGGTCTGAAAATGTAACAGCAACAATCGGTGATTTAGGACGGTACTTAGATATCATACGGGCAGTATAACCACTCTCAGTAGGTGTAATGATTGCACTTACACTAAGATTCATTGCGGTGTGTGTAACAGACTGACTAATCGCCTCAGTGATTGTCATGTCCACCGTTTTAGAAAGATTTGTCAATATCAGTTTATGATCAAGTGCAGTTTCTGCTTTTAAAGCTATATTGCTCATCGTTTGAACGGATTCAACTGGATAATGACCAGCAGCAGTTTCACCTGAAAGCATAATTGCGTCTGTGCCATCAAATATTGCATTTGCAACATCCGACGCTTCCGCTCTCGTAGGTCTAGGATTCCGTTGCATAGAATCAAGCATTTGTGTTGCTGTAATAACAGGCTTTCCTGCAACATTACATTTATGGATAAGCATTTTTTGGACTAGCGGTACATCTTCAGCCGGTATCTCAACACCAAGATCACCACGTGCGACCATTATTCCATCACTTACTTCCAGAATGGCATCAATGTTTTCTACACCTTCCTGATTTTCAATTTTAGGGATTATTTGAATATGTGTAGCATTATGTTTTTCAAGTAATGCTCTAATCTCAAAGACATCAGACGGACGGCGGACAAACGATGCTGCGATAAAGTCGACCCCTTCTTCAATGCCAAATTCGATATCCTTAGCATCTTTGTCGGTTATACCTGGTAATTTCACCTGTACATTAGGAACATTGACACCTTTTTTATTCTTAATTGTTCCACTGTTTGATGCTATCGTAACAATTTCCTGCTTGTCATGATTTATTTCTTTTACGATAAGCTCAATTAATCCGTCATCTAATAGTATCGAGGAACCTTCATGAAGGTCGTTTATTAATCCAGGGTACGTAATGGAGAACTTTTCCGCAGTACCTTCCACTTCATTCATGGAAACGATAACCGTATTTCCTTCTGTAATTTCATCTTCCCCATTTTTAAATGAACCAGTTCTGATTTCAGGTCCTTTGGTATCAAGAAGTATTGCAACTACTTCATTTAAATTCTCGGCAGCCTTTCTGATATTAATTATACGTTGTCTATGTTCCTCAAAGTCTCCGTGGGAGAAATTTAACCGTGCTACATTCATTCCAGATTTTATTAACTGTTCCAGTGTTTCTATTGATTCAGAAGCTGGTCCAATCGTACAAACAATTTTAGTTTTTCTCATTGATAGTTCCTCCTTGAATACTTATGCAAATTTATATTGACAGTTCGCTGGATAATTTGTACATATCCATATCGATTGTGTGTTTTTGGTCCAATATTTCTAATATATCATGGTCGACTAGCTCGTTTTTTTGAATTCCAACAACTCTTCCACCTTTACCTGCTATAAGAAGATCAACAGCTTTAGCTCCCAAACGACTTGCTAAAACCCGGTCTGATGCAGTTGGTGAACCTCCACGCTGGATATGTCCAAGGACCGTAACACGTGTTTCTAAATTAGTTGCATCCTGAATACGTTGACCATACGCAAAACCACTTCCAACACCCTCAGCCAAAATAATAATACTATGTTTCTTACCTCGATCATGTCCACGTTTTAACTTTTTGACTACTTCATCAAAATCATCTTTCTTTTCAGGAATCAAGATACTTTCTGCACCATCTGCTAGTCCTGCCCATAAGGCGAGATCACCCGCGTCACGTCCCATCACTTCAATTACATATGTTCGTTCATGAGAAGTTGCCGTGTCACGTATTTTGTCAATAGCTTCGATGATTGTATTAAGTGCAGTATCAAAACCAATAGTGAAATCCGTTCCTGGAATATCGTTATCAATCGTTCCAGGCACACCAATACATGGAAATCCGCTTTCCGTCAGTTTTTGCGCTCCACGAAAACTGCCATCTCCACCGATAACAATAAGTCCTTCAATTCCAAATTTTTTAAGTTGTTCTACTCCACGTTTTTGTCCTTCAGGTGTTTTAAATTCAAGACTTCTGGCGGAAAATAGAATCGTTCCACCACGTTGAATAATATCTCCAACAGAACCCAGTTCCATTTTTCTAATATTACCATCCATTAAACCCTGAAAGCCATTTTCAATCCCGTATATATCTACGCCATGGTAGATTGATTTCCGGACAACTGCCCGAATAGCAGCGTTCATCCCTGGTGCGTCACCACCGCTGGTCAATACAGCTATTTTCTTCATCATAACACCTCAATCACTTTTGAATTATACGTTTAATTAATTTTATCCGTTAGATTGTTACTGTTTATACTAGTACAAAGTCCTACATTTTACGAAGAAAAACAATTATGAGGCTGACTGAAGTCAACCTCATACAGAAAAAAGTTCAGTCAGAAAAACTTAAGCCAGACTGCTGCACAAAATTGATCTATTTCGCAGCAGTAACTTGACTTAAGGTGCAAAATTCCATCCTATTCTTCTTCAAGTTCTTTATAATCACCGATTTTCTTGTATTTGTCCCATCTGTTTTCAAGCAACCTATCTTTATCAATTTTGGTTAGCGTTGCTAAAGATTCTGCTAAAACTTCGTTAATATAAGCGGCCTGTTTTTTCACATCACGGTGAGCGCCGGCTTTTACTTCAGGAATTATTTTATCAATTACACCAAGTTCCTTTAGATCATAGGAAGTGATTTTCATTGTTTCTGCTGCCTTTTGAGCAAGTCCAGAATCTTTCCAAAGAAGAGCGGCAGCGCCTTCAGGAGAAATAACCGAGTACGTTGAATTCTCTAGCATATGAATGTGATCTCCAACCCCGAGCGCAAGCGCTCCGCCACTTCCACCTTCACCTATAACCACGCAGACTATAGGAACTGTTAGACCAGCCATCTCCATTAGATTACGAGCAATCGCTTCACTTTGTCCCCGTTCTTCTGCAGCTTTACCAGGAAACGCACCTTTCGTATCAATCAGACAAACAATTGGTCGATTAAACTTTTCAGCTTGTTTCATATGGCGCAGCGCTTTTCGATATCCTTCTGGATGAGGCATACCGAAGTTCCGATGAATATTTTCTTTTGTATCTTTCCCGCGTTGGTGCCCGATAACTGTTATTGGGCTGCCTTGATAATTTGCTATACCAGCTACAATTGCAGCATCATCACCGAATGCACGGTCTCCATGAAATTCAATGAAATCTGTAAATAATTCATCAATGTAGTCGAGTGTTGTTGGTCTTTCCGGATGTCGTGCCATCTGCACTCGGTTCCAAGGTTTTAAATTTGTATAGATGTCATCTTCTAATTTTTCGAGTCTTTTTTCAAGGGTATTAATTTCTTCCGATAAATCAATCTCACTGTCTTCTGTAAAGCTTTTCAATTCAACAATCTTATTTTTAAGATTAACGATTGGCTTCTCAAAGTCTAATACTTGATTCATTTTGAGTCCCCACCTTTCTTATGCATGATAAGTAATGTGGTCACTATTTTTTTCATATCCTGTCTGTGAATTACCTTATCCAGCTGACCATGTTCCAATAAGAATTCTGCAGTCTGAAAATCATCAGGTAATTTTTCCCGAATAGTTTGTTCAACAATTCGACGTCCCGCAAATCCAATCAATGCACCTGGCTCTGCAAAGTTATAGTCTCCAAGTGAAGCAAAACTTGCTGAGACACCTCCAGTAGTTGGATGTGTCATAATGGATAACAGAAGTCCGCCAGCATCACTAAATCGTTTAATAGCTACAGAAGTCTTAGTCATTTGCATTAAACTGAGCACACCTTCTTGCATTCTCGCTCCACCAGACGCTGTAAATATCATAATTGGAAGGGACTGCTTTCTAGCTTCTTCTACAGCCCGGGCAATTTTTTCACCAACAACAGAGCCCATGCTCCCCATACGAAATCTGGAATCCATCACACAGATAACAGTAGGTTCACCTTCTATTGTTCCTTTTCCTGTAACCACAGCTTCATTTAGTTTTGTTTTAATTCGATCTTTCTCTAACTTTTCTTCATAATCCGGAAACCCTAGTGGATTACTCGAAATTAAGTTTTTATCCCACTCTTGAAAGGAATCCTTATCAAACAAACTATCAATTCGCTCCCAGGCACTTAGTTGATGGTGATAATCACAATTTGGGCACACGTGCAGATTTTTAATCATTTCTTTACGATAATATATTTTGTGGCATCCCTGACACTTTTTCATTAAACCTTCTGGGACATCCATCTTCCCCTGTTCACTTGGAATGGATGCATATTTCTTTTTCTTGCCGAAAAAATCCTTAAGCAAGGTAATTCCTCCTTTTCAGAAACCAGGTAATACGAAAAAAAACTATTTAAGTTATAAGAGCGTTTTGTATATATGTATTATAACCGATTAACATATGCAAATTTTGTCACTTAGTAAGTTATCTGTAATAGGCATAATTTATCTAACCACGCTGATGGACAGCAAAAAGCGAATTACTGCCCCTGAGCGTGTAAGAATTTTTCAAAAAGTGCTTCGATGGCGTTGAAATTCTGTTTTTTATAATTAATTATTAGACCCTCATAAAACATACTATCATAATTTACATGATGCATTGTCACCGAGAAGTCTTCCATTAGTCCCCAGATTCTAGTCAATAATAGATTATCTGACTTGAGAAATAAAAATCGAAAAAACCGAGCATGCGTTTCTACCTGATCGTCTCTAACAATTTCTTCTAGACTGTCTATATCCTGTTGATTTATATATGGAAATGCTAACTTAGCAACTTCTTTTTCCATTATTAATTTCGCGGTCACTAAATCCTGTTTAGTTTTACTGCCCTGCAGGATAAATGATGCTAGTAATTCCACAGTTTGATAGGGCTTATATAAACTCAAGAATGTTCCCTGACCGCTGCGTGTTTCGACCAGTCCAAGTAACTCCATCGCTCTCAAGGCTTCTCTAATAGATGACCTGCCAGCCTGAAGACTTTCAGCGAGATCACGTTCAGAAGGTAGCTTATCCCCTGGCATTAAGTTATTTTCATCAATATACCTGCGAATTTCATTTAAAACTGCTTGGTACACTTTTTGTTTAGGTGACATGGACACAGCCATGACTCCCTCCTTTAAACTCTAGTCAGTATCTATTTGTGTTAACCTTCTTGTTTTCTCTGCTACTGCTTCAGGGTCAACGTCAATTCGGGCAACACCAGATTCCATGGCCGCTTGTGCTACACTTTTCGCTACGATTGGCGCAACTCTAGCATCAAAAGGTGCTGGTATAACGTAATCTTCATTTAAGTCATCTTCACTGATCAATGATGCAATAGCTTCTGCAGCTGCAATCTTCATTTTTTCATTAATTCGGGTTGCTCGTACATCTAATGCTCCACGGAAAATACCAGGAAATGCTAATACATTATTAACTTGATTCGGAAAATCAGATCTGCCGGTACCAATAACTTTTGCACCAGCTGCTTTAGCGTCTTCTGGCATGATTTCGGGATCCGGATTGGCCATTGCAAAGATAATAGGATCTGCATTCATTCGTTCTACCATTTCTTTAGACAATAAACCGCCAACAGAAACACCAATAAAGACATCTGCACCATCAAGTACTTCTTCAAGTGACCCTTCTTTTTTCTCATTGTTCGTTATTTTAGCAACCTCGTCTTTTACTTCGTTCATACCATAAGAACGTCCCTCATAGATAGCGCCTTTAGAATCACACATAATCATTTCACGTACACCGAAGCTATAAAGAAGTTTAATGATTGCAACACCTGCTGCACCTGCTCCATTTGCCACTACTTTAATATCTGAGAATGATTTCCCAACTACTTTTAAAGCATTAATTAATCCAGCAACAGTTACAATTGCTGTACCATGCTGATCATCGTGAAAGATTGGAATGTTTGTTTCCTTTTTCAGGCGTTCTTCAATGATAAAACAGTTAGGAGCTGCGATATCTTCTAAATTCACACCGCCAAAAGTTGGTTCCATCAATTTTACTGTTCGAACTATTTCCTCAACATCATGAGTTGCTAGACAGATTGGAAAAGAGTCTACACCAGCAAAGCTTTTAAACAGAACTGACTTCCCTTCCATTACAGGGAGCGCGGCTTCAGGTCCGATATTTCCGAGACCCAGTACAGCAGAACCGTCGCTTACAACCGCAACCATATTTCCTTTCATGGTATAATCATATACTTTTTCCTTGTGATCATAGATTTCTTTACAAGGTTCAGCAACACCTGGCGAATAAGCTAAACTTAAGTCTCTCGCATTGCGTATTGGAACCTTGGATTGTATGGATAATTTACCCTGATTGGTTTTATGCATTTGCAGTGCTTCATCTCTCATATTCGACACGTCTCATTCGCTCCTTCAACAATAATAAATTTACCGATACTCTTTTAGTGGTCAGACCACTTAATTATTTCATTATAACAGATGGTCTTACAGTGTAAAGTATGGACTAGTATCTTTCGTCGCTAATTTTAACCCTTCTTCAAGGCTACATTTCTATCCCCAAAATGCTGTTTTAATTCTCGCAAACATGCGGAAGTAGTATCTACAAAATATTCACTGGCTAGTTTATATGTTTGCTTTTTATCTTCTCTGTGAATAATTACTGGGGTATTTCCAGGATAATTGCTTGCGATTTCCTTCATAATCAGTAATACCTGCTCACTATTTTTTTCGTTAAATTTAATGAATAATTGATTACGATTCTTTTCCTCAAGCAATTTCTTGTCAAAACGTTGTATATCCCTCAATAACCACTGGTTCTTATTATTACGATTTTCAATTTTACCTGAAATGAAGACAATAACTTCCTCTTCAATCCACCGACTTATTTCGCGGAAAACATCAGGAAAGATAACTGCTTCCATGTCATTATATTCATCACTGATTGTGATAAAGGCCATTGGATCTCCCCGCTTGGTACGGATTGTTTTCAGCGATTGGACAATTGCAGCACTCTTAACATTTTGTTTCCCAGCCATTTTACCAGCCTGTTCTAAAGTGATATATCCATTTTTTCTAAGTTCATCACGATAGCTTGCTAACGGATGACTAGAGAGATAGATTCCTACTAACTCTTTTTCATCAGATAGCTTTTTCGTAACAGTAAAGTCCTCAATCTCAACATACGTTGCTTCTAAGTCCATTTTATCCTGAAACAAGCTGGGTTGATCTGCAAACTCCCGAAATAATTCCCCCTGCTCCATTGCATGGTCTATAGAGGCCAGGAGACTGGCACGATTACTATATGTCGTATCAAATGCGCCAGCCATTATTAACAATTCCATCGTTTGACGATTAACAACTTTTATAGAAACTCGCAGACAAAAGTCGAAAATATTCTTAAATAGTCCAGACTTTCGTACTCGTACAATTTCTTTTACTGCCTGATTACCAATTCCTTTGATAGATAAGAGTCCCATTCTGATTCGACCGTGATCCACGGAATATTTACCAAAACTATTATTGATGTTTGGTGGTAAAAATTCAAGTCCAAAGGCTTTCGCTTCATTTCGATAATGGTGTGTTTTTTCCTGCTGGTTAGCATTCGTGCTTAATAATTCAGCAAAAAAACAAGCAGCGTAATTCGCTTTTAAATATGCTAGTTGGTACGAAATTTTACTGTAAGCCACTGCATGGCTTCTATTAAAGCCATAATTTGAAAACTGTACGATCCAGTTAAAAATCTCTATTGCCACTTCATCCTGATACCCATTCTTCACGCAACCAGCAATAAAAGCCTCTTTTTGTTCGTCCATTAAGTCATGCTGCTTTTTACTGACCGCTCTCCGTAAAACATCCGCTTTACCAAGTGAGAAACCAGCAATTTCATGCGCAATCTGCATGATTTGTTCCTGGTAAATCAGCACACCATACGTCTTTTTCAGGATAGGCTCTAAGTCCGGATGCGGATAATGTATCTGGGAATTATTATGCTTTCTGCTAATATATACCGGAATATTCTCCATTGGTCCAGGTCGAAATAATGCATTAACCGCTACTATATCTTCGAAAGAAGTTGGTTTTAGTTTTGTTAAAACCTGCTTCATCCCTTCTGACTCCAGCTGGAATATTCCATTCGTCATGCCTGTCTGAAGCAATTGAAATGTTGCTTGATCATGCACAGGTATTTCCTCGAGTTCAATTTGCTTTTTATGTACATAGGCAATTGAATCTATGACTCGCTCTAATAATGTGAGATTACGCAAGCCTAGAAAATCCATTTTTAATAAACCTACCGATTCCAGCTCGTTCATGGAAAATTGAGTCAGATACGTTTCATTGGCACCTTTTGTAATTGGGGTATATTCAATAAGTGGCTTCTCACTTATTACTACCCCCGCTGCGTGTGTGGAGACGTGCCTTGGCAAACCTTCGAGCTTCAATGCTACTGTAAATAGCGCCTTCAGTGAATTTGATTGCTTTATGTACTGTTTCAAATCAGCTGAATCTTGTATGTATTCCAGTAATGACTTGTTTGCCTGTACTGGTATTTCTTTTAGTAAAAAATAAGCATCCTGCTGATCTATACCAATTGTTTTAATTAGCTCCCGCAATAAAGACCGTGCGGCAAACGTCCCGAAAGTTATTATTTGAGCCACATGCTCATCACCGTATTTATTTCGTACATACTCAATCACTTCATCGCGCCGGTTATCGGAAAAGTCTATGTCAATATCAGGCATACTAATACGTTCAGGATTTAGAAAACGCTCAAATATCAGCTGATGTTTCACTGGGTCCACATCTGTCACCGCTAATACATACGCTACAAGCGAACCTGCAGCAGAACCACGTCCAGGTCCAACCATAATATTATTATTTTTCGCATAGTTTATAAAATCCCATACAATTAAAAAATAATCGCTGAATCCCATATTATCAATAACAGTAAGTTCATATTTTAATCGTTCTTCGATTTCTTCTGTGACAGTCTGATACCTAGTTTCAACTTTACTCCAGCATACCTTTGAAAGGTATGTATGAGCATCCATTTTATCTGGAACTGGATAGGACGGGAGTAATTGCTGATCAAAATTCAACTCCACATTACATCTGCCAGCAATTTTTAACGTTTCTTCTATAACTTCAGGCCAGGTGGAACCGAAAGCAGCGTTCATTTCATCTGCGGAACGCAAATGATGATTATGTGTCATCGGTTTACTGCCAGGGTCCCACTGATGCCCCTTCTTCATTGCCTGCAGACAATCATATACACGATTATCCCTTTCCTCCAGGTAGGTTACATCATTAATTGCAACTGCGTGTATACCCTGTTCAACTGAATAGGAATAAATCGACTGGTTTATCATTTCTTCCCGATCATTCCCGTGACTCTCGACACCAAGATAAAAACGTTCTTGTTCAAAAGTCTGTATCCACAATTTAATATAATCATTTAATTGTTCGTATGACTGTTGCTCAAGTCGACCGCAAACCGTATTGTTTACAGCAGGAAGAATCCCTATTAATCCCTGTGTATAACTGCTTAACTCACCAAGTTCTATATTTTTATTGTTGCTTATTTGAATAGCACTGCTAAGCTTCAACAATTGCTGGTATCCATGATTATTTTCAGCTAACAAAATACAGGTGCTAGCCTCGGTATTTTCATCTATTACATTCACAGTCATCCCGATTAATGGTTTAATACCATGTTTTTTACAGGCTTTGTAGAACGGAATAGCTCCATATAATACCTGATCATCAGTTAATGCCAGCGCATTGAAATTATGCTCCGCTGCTTTTTCTACAAGTTTATCAATAGTTAAAGTGCTTTCCATTAAACTGTATCCACTTTTAACTTGTAAATGTGTAAATGACATGCTACCCCACCTCTAGTTACCTTCTATATTATTATAACGAACTTCCTAGTCGCTTGTATAATCATATCTCGTCCAACTTCATCATATAGTGAAAGAAGTACACCTGATAGGGAGAGTATGTTATGGAAGAACGCTTCTTTGCACAGTTTATACATTGCTACTTTATTGCATTTGGAGTCATAATTGGCGGCACAATAATTGGCAGTATGGGGTCTTTCTTTACAGGAGATCCACCAATAGCTGCAATTAACCGCCTAGCAAAAAGTTTACGAATCTGGGCAATTGTCGCTGCAATTGGTGGTACATTTGATGCTATTGCGAAATTTGAAAAAGGTGTACTGGATGGAGCGACATTTGATGTTTTTAAACAAATTCTATTCATTGTAGCAGCGATGGGTGGAGTGAAGTCTGCTATTTTAATTCTTTCCTGGGCAATTCAACAGGAGATCGAATAATGCATATACCTCCGTATCATAAGAAAAAAAGCTGGCAGCGGTTTCTGGTTGGAACATTCTTTGGAGGGACTATAGCATATTGCATTTTGCTTTATATGTATGGATCCATGTATGAAGATTTACTTGAACAAAATCTTGATCTTCAATCACAAGTAACCACACTGACAAGCCAAAACAAATCCTTGCTTAAGGACAAAGAAGATCTTAATCAACAGACAAAAGAATCGGAAACAGTAAAGTCAATTGAAATAATTATTCCAAATGAAGAAGAATTGAAGCTAGACGAATTAATTGTATACCAGCTCGAGCAGCTAATTAAAGAAGAGATTTCCCACCTGATCGGTCAGGATGTCAACATTGTTTCTGAAAGTGAACAGTTACTATATTCTACGATTGAGAACAAAAGTTTCCGAGTAGATAATATGACATATACTTTCACTGTATTAAAACTCTCCATTATTGAAGATACAATGAAACTAACGTTAAAAGCTGATATCGAAGGTTAATTATAGATTGAATTTCAAATGCTATTCGAAAAAATATAGGCAACATTACGAACCATTTCATATAATGTTTTGAAAGGAGTGGTTCGTATGTTCATTATGAATCAAAAAACAATCAAGGATCAAAAAATTAATCAGTTGAAAAGTGGGTTAACAGCATACGAAGAGTCCAAGGAAGTAATCAGGTTGATTAAGAAGGATATACTAAAATATGAACTGCATGTCCATTGTGATGAAACATCCTTAGGCTGCTGGTTCATTCCACTTCATAACAAGGCTAACGTTTAATTTAGTAAAGGTAAAAGAAGCGCTGGATCAGCACTTCTTTTTATTTTACATATCTCAACTTTCGCACAAAAAATTTAGTTCTTATAGACTTGAATATGTTACGTAACACGAGTTACAACTATGTCTATTTCTAAACGTGCTATTAGTTACTTTTGTTGTATTTGATGTGAAATGCGACGTAACATTAGCTTTATTACCAAAGTGTTGTTCTAAAGTTGCCGTACAGGATCGCTCCGGGCGGATGCTTTCCGCGGGCACGGCTTCAGCTTCCTCGGATAAGCAAAGACCGCTTTCCTGCGGGATCTTCAGCTCGCGCTGTTCCTGTACTTGTAAACCTATATTCTTAAGTATTCTTTGTTGTTCCTTTCTAATAATGCCTTCTGAAATAGACGTAGCTATCGAGTGAGCACTTTATAAATCCATTACATCTATTTCTTGTCTAGAGATTGGAGCGGATGGCAGTCGACTCCTGCGGGAGGAAAGGCATAGGTGAGACCCCGGAGTGCAAAGCACGAGGAGGCTCACCAGCCACCCTAAATTTCTGGGAGAATCACCTTATTTTATTCTGCGAAAATTGAGTTACTTAGTTACATATGATATACAAGCATAATCAAGATCACGAATTACTTGGTCAGCCTCTTCCCACGAACGAACAGAGGCACCTGCTGCCATTGGATGGCCACCACCATTGTACGTTGCTGCAATTGTGTTAATTACAGGACCTTTTGAGCGCAGTCGGACTCGGATCAAGTCCTCTTCTTCTTCAATAAAGAATGCCCAAGCCTTAATGCCTTCAATATCACCTAATACACCCACAAGCTGCCCAGTTTCCATAATGGTTACACCAAACTCATTTAAGAGCGACTTTGTTAATTTGAGAGTGCTCATTCCCGAGGGTGAAAGCGTATAATTTTGTAAGATATATCCTCGCAAACGGGCAATATCTTCCTTTGTATTGTAAATACCATCATATACTTCCGAGCGGTCGAAATCATACGCAACTAACTCTGCAGCATATTGAAACGTTTTCTGCGTTGTACTCGGGAACAAAAACCTCCCAGTATCACCAACAATTCCACTGTATATAAGCCGGGCAGATTGACTATTCATTTTATAACCTTGGTCTTTAGCATGTAAAAAAAGATCGTAAATGATTTCACTTGTAGAACTTGCTTCGGTATTAACTGACATGATATCACCATATTTGTCCACATTCGGATGGTGGTCAATTTTAATCAGCATATCCCCTTTGTCATACCTGGTGTCATCAATGCGAGCAGCATTGGCTGTATCACAAACAATTACCAATGCATCTGTATATACATCATCTTCAATCACATCCATATCTAATAAAAATGTAAGTGAAGGATCCTCATCGCCTACAACAAACACTTGCTTTGACGGATATGTTTCTTTGATCATATGCATCAGACCACCTTGGGATCCAAGGGCGTCAGGATCAGGTCGTACGTGACGGTGAATAATAATTTTGTTGTATTTTTCTATGGCTTTAATGATTTCTTCAAAATTCATATTTATCACATCCGTTTCATATAAACTAAATGGCATTACTCTAGCAAAATCCTATAAAACAAGCTACAATATAAAAAGGATTTAAAGTTAGAGCGTCAAAAATTGATGATGGGGTAGATTTAATAATGGAAATGATTTTACCAATTTTAATCGTATTATCACTCGTATTCTATGTGTATTATAAAGTTGCCATATTAAAAAGTAACGAAATTCTAACACAAAAATATCTGAATGCAAAATCCAGAATGTGTCTCGGTGGATTTGTTATCTTTTTTGCAGTTAACCAATACATATTTTATCAAACAAAGATATCTTTATTTATTGGAATTGCATTCTTCATCCTAGGTAGTTTACAGGCTACGCGCGGATTTAAGGAAGCAAAACATTACAGAAGTGAATGGCATCGACTTAATAAAAGTAACACGTAAGCTGACTATACTACTAGTCAGCTTTTGTTTCTACTTTTTTTCTTATCGGTCAATTAGTTGTGCCATCAGTAATCCTTTTCCAACCATCTGATTACCATTGAAAACTTCAACATCTATTTTCGCATAGATACGTCCAACTTCCAGCAGTTTGGGTTTAATAATAATTTTACTATCCAATTGAACAGGTTTCATAAAGTAAACCGTAATATTTTCAATTACAAGATCACCTTTCTTCACCTGTAACAGCAATCTGCTGCTCGCCTCTGAAATAAGCGAAGTGAAAACCCCGTTTGATAGTGTACCCAGCTGATTTGTCATCTGGGGAGTAATATCCGTTTGAAAAATAGTCTGATCCTCATTTAACGATTCTAAATTCCGTGAAATAATATCATCAATTGTCTCGCCCACCTGGGGTTGTCGCTGAATTTGCTGTAGTGCTTTTAATACATCCTGCCTTGAGACCACACCCTGTAATTTATTCGATTGATCGACTACTGGCATAACCTCTATTCCTTCCCAAACCATCATGTGTGCAACATAGGCTAACGACGTTTTAGTCTGGACAACATGCGGACGTTTCGTCATGATCTTGTCCACTGTAATTCGTTCATTTTTTCCTATTACATCTTTTGAAGTAACCATTCCGATAACTCGCATCTTATCATCTACAACAGGAAATCGGGAATGCGCGGACTGTTCATTTAATACATACCATTTCTCAATAGCATCTTTCACCATTAAATAAGAGGCATTTTCAACAGGAGTATAAATATCTTCAACAAATACGATTTCTTTTTTTATCAATTGATCGTAAATAGCACGGTTTATCATAGCGGCGACAGTAAATGTATCATAACTTGTGGACATGATGGGAATTTCTTTTTCATCAGCCAAACGCTTAATATGTTCATCCGTATCAAAGCCACCAGTAATCAGCACAGCTGCACCTTCTTGCAGAGCAAACTCATGTGCTTTTACACGATTTCCTACAATTAAAAGTGAATCACGCTCTGTATATCGCATCATTGCGTCCAATTGCATTGCACCGATGACAAATTTGCTTAAGGTCTTGTGCAGACCAGCCTGACCTCCCAGCACTTGGCCATCGACGATATTTATTACTTCAGCAAACGTTAGTTTTTCAAAGTTTTCCTTTTCTTTCCGTTCAATTCGTATAGTTCCAACCCGTTCAATTGTGCTGACTAATCCCTGGTTTTCTGCTTCTTTGATTGCCCTGTATGCAGTACCTTCACTTACATTTAAATCCTTAGCAACTTGACGAACGGATATTTTGTTACCAATTCCTAAAGTACCTATATGCTGAATAATTTGTTCATGTTTTGTAACCAAACCGTCGCCACCAACTTTCAACTGTACTAGTCTATTTTATGAAGTTTATTATACAGTTGATTTGATCAAACCTCAATGTTAATACCTTTGACGGTCCTTCAGTCTCTCCTGTTCCATAGATGGCGGTTCAGTAATCTGAAGTATTGTTGCACTATTTGCAGCAACAATTAACAAAAATAGAACTAGCCATATCCCCCAAAAAAGTGCTGCCACTTCAGTTACTCCCACAGGAATACTTGGCCATGCAAAATATAAGAAAAAACATGCTAATAATAAGCGTAATACAGCATAGTGTCGCATCAAATCTCCTCCTTGTCCTATGGTTTACCTTATGATTTTATCTTTTGATTCAGAACTGCTTATAATTCGTATATTTCTGGGATAAAGAACCGAAAAAAGTAAATAGTAAAATGTAGTATCAGAAGAGAGGAACCTATCGATGGGCAAACAATCGCAGCAAACCAATGAAGTACACGATAAAAGGTGGGCAATCGTTTCAATGGCGTCGATACCATTAATTATGACGCTTGGAAATTCCATGCTAATCCCAGTATTACCGATGATGGAACAGGAATTGGATATTTCAAAGCTTCAATCGAGTTACATCATAAGTGTTTATTCTATTGTAGGAATTTTTCTTATCCCAATAGCTGGTTTTCTCTCCGATCGCTATGGCAGAAAGAATATTATTATTCCTTCTCTAATAATCACTGCAATTGGAGCTTTGATTGCTGGTTGGGCATCATGGAAAATGCAGGATGCTTTTTTATTTATTATTATCGGAAGAATTCTTCAGGGAATTGGCGCATCTGGGGCAGCCCCCATTGTGATGCCGCTTGTTGGAGATATGTTTCGCAGTGATAAAGATATTAGTTCAACGCTTGGAATAATTGAAACTTCTAATACGTTTGGTAAAGTATTGAGTCCGGTGCTTGGAGCTGTTTTGGCAGGCATGATCTGGTTTTTGCCTTTCTTTTCCATTCCAGTATTTTGTCTGCTATCCATTTTACTTATTTTTTTCTTAGTAAAAAAACCGAAAGAAGAACAAGAGGGGCCAAGCTTTACAGAGTTTAAAGAGAATACCAAAGAAGTCTTTAAAAAACATAAGCGGTGGCTGATGGCCATATTTATCATTGGAGCTATATTAATGTTTATTTTGTTTGGAGTTCTATTTTATCTATCCAGTATGCTGGAGGAAGTTTACAACTTTAAAGGAATTACGAAGGGGTTGTATCTGGCCGTTCCCTTAGCCGCTCTTTGTTTAGCTTCATTTATAACCGGTAAGAAAATAGAAGATAATTTAGTAATGATGAAATGGATAACATTTGGCGGTATCGTTTTGGCAGGCAGCTCAATCGTTGCCATCCGTTTTTCAGAGCAATTTGTGTATTTAATCGTGGTCTTTCTTTTTTGCGGAATTGGAATCGGTGCTGTTCTACCTTGTTTGGATTCGTTAATCACCGAAAGTATTCAGAAGGAGATACGAGGTACAATTACATCGATTTACAGCTCTGCACGTTTTGTTGGAGTTGCTGGCGGCCCCCCTGCTGTTGCTTTATTAATGAAGCAGGACTTAACATGGCTTGTAAGTCTATTGGGGTTCCTGGCACTTATTGCGGCATATTTAGCCTTTAAGAATATAAAGCCAGAAGCGAAAAGATGATTGCTCGTATCGGGGCATCATCTTTCCTTTTACTTCTGATGATATACGGCAAAAGCCACATTTATTAAAATAGATTCTTTCTCTTTCGTTACGGTCAATTCATCAACAATAAACATTCGATTACTGTTTTTAAAAGATTCTAAGAACTTATTCACATCTTCAAGGGAAGCAGCAGTTGCATCTAATGAGTAATGTTTTTCAATAGGACCCTCATCAGTTTTAGTTTCTTCATCCAATGGTACAGATTCAAGTGAATCTATTGTAGTATTGGATTGACTAGCAAATTTCTCGAGTTGCAGTAAAACACTTTCTGGTTTAGGCTGGGACGGTATCAAGTCCATAGCATTCCCACTGTCTTCTGACAGATTTGTTGAGGAAGTCGTTTTGTTAACTTGAGATTGAAATAATTCAATTGTTTTATTCGTTGAAGTTAACTCTGACTTCATTGGCTTAAGAACCAAGGAGTAGGCAACCAGATAAATAATAATAGTAGTACACACTACAGCAGTAATTCCCAATATACGTCGTTTAGATAAGTACTTATTCATCTTGTTTAAACTCCTTAAGCAAAGCTTCCGGATCAGTACTTACAGCCAGGGTTGTCTGATAAGCGTCTTCATTTAAACTAATCGTTGTTACTTCAACTTCCCGAACATACGATTGTTCCTGCAGCTTAGAAACCAAAGATGCTATTTCCGAAAGTGTTTTATATTGAACATTAACTAATATCTGTTCTGCATCATGCACTTCGTATCCATTAAAATTAGCATACTCTGGCAGTAAAGCAAGAATATTATTATACGTCTTTACTGTCGGGTTACTTGAAGATTTGATGGATTCTATAGCAGATGTTACCGATTCAATAGTACGTAAATCCTTATTTTCTTTCTGTTGTTCACTAAGAGTCTTCTCCAGCCCCGAAAGTTTAACTGCTTTGTTTTCTATTTCCCCTTGTATATTGTTATGCTGGAAAACTACTAAAGCCGAAGCGCAAATTAACAAGAAAAAAAATAGAATACTAAACTTTATAAATGAAGCAGATCTGTTTGTCTTTTTCTCAAGAAAATTAATCTCAGTATTCATGTAATGTCCCTTTCTATGCTTCTTGCTTCATGGCTAAACCAAATACATCGGTATATTTTGAAGATGTATCAATTGACTTGTTCGCTTCATCAACAAGCATTACCGGAATAGACAGTTGGAGTTCGAGTTCATTTTTGACTCGTTTCAAGTGAGGAAAATCACCAGAAATTAAAATTTGTTTCATACTTGACGAACCATTCGTTACGTTATATTGATAAAAATCAATAATACGATTCACTTCTACGATTTGTTCTTCAATAAATTGTTTAATATTTTCTTCCTGGATTTCTATTCCTCTATCTAAGTTCCTGTATCGTGTAAAAACTGCCTTCTGCTTATTGAAGGCTGTAGTGACTAATGAATCCGTATTCCACTGTATTAATAAAACATCATCTGCACTATTTGCCACCTGCATATAATAATATCGATAGACGGATAGGGATGTAAGGTCAGCTACTATTGGTACTAAACCTGCTTCTGAAAATAAATTTTTAAAATCATTGATTTTGTCTTTAGGATAAGCGAATAACAATATATTTTGCTTTCCTTTGTCCTCACCCACTATTTCTATATCAATTGCAGGGTTACTAAAAGGCAGATGAAAACTATTGCCAATTTGTGTTTTTAAATATCCTATTATTTCCTTTTTGGAAAGTGAAGCAGGTACGTCTAACTGACGAATAACTACTGTATCGTCCGGAACACAGAAATATATTTTTTTCCGCTTCCATTTATTTGTTTGAACTAATTCATTAATAATTTCCACTAAACCCTGTCTGTCTTTAACAATTCCATTTACAATTGTACCCTCTGGTAAATCAACTTCTCCATGGTTTACAAGACTATCCAGCGTGGGTGCCTTGTGATAAGAGTATCGTAATACATGATTTGTAAATACGATGTTTACTCTTCCATTGCTTCCAAACGCCATACGAACACCTACTTAAGTATAAAATTTTATGTACCAGTTTATGATAGACTCACCATAAAAATATGTTGTGATGGCTGCTATAACAATATATGGACCAAAAGGAATCGGCTGCTTTCGATTAATTAATTTTAAAAGTAATAATAGACTCCCTGTAATTGCGCCTAATATAGTGGACAGAAAGAATACAAGTAAAATATGTTCTAACCCTAATATAAATCCAAGAATTGCAAACAGTTTCATATCTCCTGCACCCATTCCACCCTTACTTGCAAAGATGATAATCGCAGTAATCCCAAAACCAGCAAGTGCACCAGCGATGGATGTCCACCATTGATCTAATGGTTGAAGAAAGCGCATAACAACAAAAAATGGCAGAAAGAAAAGAAGAACCTTATTTGGTATCAGCATATACTTTATATCCGAGACGAAGATAATCATTAACATAGAAACCAGCAGTAGCGCTGTAATTAATTCTAAATTTAATCCAGTAATAATATAACTTAGAGCAAACAGCAATCCTGTTGTCAACTCTCCGAATGGATATACCGCCGAAATGGTCGCTTTGCAATGTCTGCATTTTCCTAGTTGTAAAAGATGGGAGAGTACAGGAACTAATTCGTACCAATTAAGGGTATGCTCACAAGCAGGACAAATGGATCGATCATTTGTAAATGGCTGGTTTACCGGAAGCCGCAACCCAACAACATTGAAAAACGAGCCAAAGATTAGACCAAGTATGAAAAATAATATAATTAAAGCAATTTCCATCATTTATTGGGACTCCTTAGTATGTATAAAATGGAACAAAACGCCTTGCATTTAGTGATGCAAGGCGTTAAAATTATTAGTTAATTTGTAAGTTAATTACTAGTAGTTGCAGTTCCATATGTCCAAACACCATTTTCTTTTGTAACAGTTTCATTACCAGTAAATCCTTTAGGAACATCTTCTAAATAACCTGCAGTTTTAAGTTCAGTGATAGTATATGAAGTTTTTGTACCATCTTCCGAAACATCTGCTAACCTAGCTGCATTCTCAATCAATTCAATGCTAGCTTCATTAGCCTTAGTTTCTGATTTACTAATTACATTTCCAATCGTAGGAACCGCAATCGCTACAATAATTGCTAAAATAGCTATAACTGCCAATAGCTCGACTAACGTAAAACCTTTTTCTCTTTTTATTCTTTTCTTTAACCGTTCAAACATGTTAACCCCACCCTTTTAAAGATAAATAATTTCTAAACCAAGTTTGTCGGTTGCACTAGTTACTCCCGATTATCCAAGTGACCCATTTACAGATAATCATTCAACGTATCCTACTAAAGTCTTAAATCAATTATAATCTATTAAATTACAAATATCTACTAATTTTTCTAAATTTGTTCAAAAAGTGAAAACATTGGTATAACTATTGCCATAATTATACTTCCTACTATGAAGGTTAATACGATTATCATTATAGGTTCGATCAACACTTTAATTCTATTTGATAATTGCTCTACTTCTTCCTCATAGAAATCTGCTGCCTTCATGAGCATATGATCTAATGCACCTGTTTTTTCACCAATTTGAATCATTTGCACAACCAGTGCTGGAAATGCCCAGTGATTACTCATTGGCTTAGTCAATGATTCGCCTACTTCAAGTGATTCACGGGATTTTGTCAAAACTGATTGGATTACCCGATTACCGACCACTCGCTCTGTAATTTCAACAGACTGAAGGATCGGTACAGAACTATTAAATAAAGTACTTAAGGTTTGAAGCATTCGAACTAGTACGCCTTTATGAACTACAACTCCTAGTAAAGGAAATTTCATTTTTATAATATCCATCCGATAGACGAAACTATTAAACCGCATACTATATTTATACAGTAAATAGCCTGCTGCCATTATAAAAAAGAAAATCCACCAGTATGAAGCAGCAAGCTGGCTAAGTGTAAGTATGAACTGGGTGAATGGAGGTATCTCCTCACCAAACGATTTAAACATGCCAACAAATTGTGGTACTACAAAGATCAGCAAAAACATACTTAACAAAAGTGTAATAACCCCCACGACAGTTGGGTAGAGAAGAGCCGAAACAATTTTTTGTTTATTCCGGTATTCTTTTTCATAGTAATCAGCCATCTGATTCAAGATTTCGTCTAATTTACCACTAGCTTCTCCCGCATGAATCATGTTCACAAGCAAACTTGGAAATACACGTGGATGTTCTTTAGCAGCTGCCGAAAGCGCCTGTCCATTTTCAAGTTGCTTATCTACTGCAGATAATGCATGCTGCAGCGCATAATTATCTGTTTGTTTGACCATCGTTTTCGTGGCATCTGAAATGGATATACCTGCACGAATCAGTGTTGAATACTGCCGAAGAAATATTACAAAATCCTTATTTTTAACCTTTTTATTTAAGATAATTTCTTTATTCCAGGGTTTGGTCTCTGTAATATCAACTAGAATAAATCCTTCTTTTTCAAGAATTTTTATTGCTTCCAATTTAGACTCAGCTTCAATTTTTCCATTAATTTTCTTTCCTGAAACCTGTTTTCCTGTATATTGGAAATTCATTTTTACAAATTCCTTTCCTGTAAAAATGGAGTTATGCTTTCATACGTAACAAGGTCCTCCTGCAATAAGCGCTTTAAATCCATTTCGAGTGTATGCATCCCACTGTCTCTTGACGTTTGCAATACGTTTTGTACCTGATAGAGTTTGTCATTTCTTATAAGGTTCTTAACCGCTGAATTATTAACCAGCAATTCGGTAGCTACTACCCGACCAGTTTGTTCCTTTGTTACAAAGAGACGCTGTGAAATTACTGAATTCAAGATGGATGATAACTGGATTTGAATTTGTGTTTGCTGATTGGAAGGGAATACATCAATTATACGTTCAATGGTTGATACCGCACTCGTCGTGTGTAATGTACCCAGCACCAGATGACCTGTTTCCGCTGCAGTTACTGCAGTAGAAATGGTTTCAAGATCACGCATTTCACCAACTAGAATAACATCAGGATCCTGCCGTAAACTTGATCGTAATCCAGCTGCGAAACTGTTTATATCAAACCCTATCTCTCGCTGGTCGATTACACATTTGTCATGCTTATGCATATATTCGATTGGATCTTCTAACGTGATAATGTGTCTGTGCATAGTACGGTTCATATAATCAATCATTGTAGCCAATGTAGTGCTTTTCCCACTACCAGTAGGACCAGTGACCAATATCAGTCCCTGTGGTTTTGTTAGAAATTCTTTCAGCTGATTTGGTAAACCCAGCTCTTCAACAGTCGGAATTTTTCTCGGTACTAGCCGGATAGCAAGTGACAATTGCCCTCTTTGGAAAAATGTATTAATGCGAAATCTCGAAACACCATTAATACCATACGTGAAATCAAGGTCTCTGTTGGTCTCTAATTGCTTCCACGAGTCTTCTGAAACAATTTCCTTTACGATCTGATATGTATCTTGAGGCATTAGCACATCTTGATCCTGGACTTCCAGTTTTCCATTTATACGAAATACCGGAGGCTTGCCTATTGTCAAATGAACATCAGAAGCTCTCACATGATATGCAGTAGTTAACCAATCATTAAATTTACCCTTCATAGACTGCCCCCTAAATCTTAATCGAAACTTGCATAATTTCTTCCATTGTAGTTAAACCTCGTTTAATTTTATCAAGGCCATCCTGCAGCAGAACAGCTTTATGTTGTCCTTTTAAATAAGCACGCACTTCAGATAATGGTTGGTTGTTTAATAGCATGCTTTTAATCGTTTCATCAATAACTACCACTTCCTGTACAGCGATCCTGCCGCGATAACCCTGTTGATGACAACTGTTACAACCCTTACCATAATAAAGTTTCTCTACAGTCATTCCATTTTTACTAAATAATTGCCTTTCCATATCTGCAGGTTCTCGTTCTGTTTTGCAGTCGCGGCATACTTTTCTTACAAGTCGCTGTGCTACGATTCCAGCTAAAGAGTTCACAACTAAATAAGGTTCGATTCCCATATCAATTAGCCGCGGCACCGTATCAATAGCACTGTTTGTATGCAGTGTACTAAACACTAAATGACCTGTCATAGAAGCACGGATTGCTATTTCTGCTGTTTCCTGGTCGCGAATCTCACCTATCATAATGATGTTTGGATCCTGTCTAAGAATAGATCGGAGACCCGTCCCAAAATTCAAACCTATTTTCGTGTTTACTTGAACTTGATTAATTCCCTTCATCTGAAATTCCACCGGATCTTCCACTGTCAATATATTGACATTCTCTTTATTTAAGTGATTAATAGATGCGTAAAGTGTTGAAGATTTCCCGGAGCCTGTTGGTCCAGTCAGCAAGATAAGTCCCGAAGGCTGTTCGATCAGGTTTAAATATCGTTTATAGTTTTCTTCCGAAAAATTTAATTCACTTAATTGCATTAATGCATTTTTTAAGTCCAGAATTCGAATAACTACTTTTTCCCCGAACACCGTTGGAAGACATGAAATACGCAAATCTACTGGATTAAAACCAACTGTTGTTTTAATTCTGCCGTCCTGTGGCAGTCTGTTTTCCGTAATGTTCAGGTTGGCGAGAATTTTTATCCTTGCTACTAATGAGTTTTGCAAATGTTTCTGCAGAACCTTTTCTGTTTGTAATCTTCCATCAATTCGGTAACGTATTAATATATTGGATTCCTGTGGATCTATATGTATATCACTGGCCTTTAATTGAACTCCTGTGTTTAACAACTGATCAAGTATACGTATCACAGGAGATTCCACATCTTCTGAAGGGTTTCCATCTATACTGCTATCTGTTTCATTCTTAAAATAATACTTATTTATAGCGTATAAAATATCATCTTTCGCAGCGATTACAGGTGAAATTTGATAACCGGTTGCCATCTCTAAATCGTCAATTATGTAGTAATCCATGGGATCCTTCATCGCAATTATCAGTTCATTTCCCTGTATCTTTAGAGGCATAATTAGACTTTGTTGTGCCAATTCCTTTGTAACATACCCAAGTGAATGTTCATCGACAGGGTAGTTATACAAAGATACATGCGGGATACCTAATTGGAACTCCAGTACTTCAATTAATTGTCGTTCAGTTATATAGCCCCTATCCAAAAGCGCATCGCCTAGTTTTTGATTGTGTTCTTTGTTCTCTAATGCTTCTCCCAATTGAGAATCAGTTATAATATCTGCTTCCTGAAGTAAATCACCCAATCTTTTTCGTGTACTCATCTTAATCACTCACTTTTAAAGGTAATATTAATGACATCTTCAATTGACTCTGTTTTATTATTAGCTGTGCCAGTACTTGTGAAACTAATTGCCACTTCGACTCTGTTTTCGAATTCAGTGATATCCGGTTTAGTTATATTTGTTATTTGGTAGTGATAATTATTGCTAGAATCAAGGCTTGGTATATCTGATGAAGATGGACGTGGCGGTTCTAAATCCTCAGCGTTAGTTATGTCATTTTCACGAATATAACTATCCACAACCTCTCTATAATAATCGATTCCCATTTCAGCTATAAGTTCCGCATTTATTTGTTTCTCCATAGTTGTCACTTGCTTTGTAGTATTAATTATTAATTGAAACTGTGTCATGATGAAAAGAAGAAATAACGTTATTATCATTAATGTCAGCACTAGTATAGCACCTTTATCATTTTTAAAGTTGTTCACTAGTTTTCACCTTCATTTTCCAGCTCTATGTAGGTATACGACTCGCTAATCATTTTGTTACTCGAAGAAAAAATTAATAAATTAGTTCTATATAAGTCTACGTTACTCTCTTTACAAATTTTCACTTTTACATGATACGTCTGATTATTTATCGTGTAGGATGATACATCTCCAAGTCTTTCATCCTTGATTTTCATAACATCTGGGCAACCTTTAATGGAGGAAGCTAAATCATCCATGTCAGGTAGTTCTTTTACGTCATGCGCCACCTGTGATAATAGGTTACTGGCTATCAAC
The DNA here is from genome assembly GCF_050574275.1 of Virgibacillus flavescens. Taxonomy (GTDB): domain Bacteria; phylum Bacillota; class Bacilli; order Bacillales; family Amphibacillaceae; genus Virgibacillus_F; species Virgibacillus_F flavescens. The sequence continues at coordinate 1,979,584 of NZ_CP192260.1, read as the reverse complement.
TCATCATCTGCTTTTTTTGTCCAGCTTACAATTTGAGGGAAAATTGGCAGGAACACTGCTATAACCATGCTTAATATTGCAAGGGATGCTATAAGCTCAACAAGTGTAAACCCGCTGCTGTTAATTTTTTTGTAAGGAAAATGCAATAGATCCGACTCCCTATACCAAGACTTTCTTCCTATTATATCATTTCTAGAATTGAATCATTAAAAAACATGTTCAGCCTATACTCAATAAATTTTATTCTGATTCTAAAGGAAACTCTTTTGCATCAGTAATATATTCGTCAATAGATCTAAAAGTAACTACAGTTCCCCCGCTTTTAACATAAAATCCTGTTTTAGCAATTACTAATCCTTCAAACTTCGCACCGTTAAAAGTCACCTTACCATTTGGGGCGAATAATACTCCTGTCATTTTTTTGACCCAACTATTACCCCCTACCGTAATATCACCTTTACTTACAACAATTGCATCAGTAAATGTATCCACATAACCGGATTGGCTGTTGTGACTGTCAATTTTAATATTATCTCCATAAACTTTCATGTTTTTGGGTTTTATATTATCGTCGAAACTATGTTCGTCATACCAACTATTAGGTTTCAACGATGGAATTTCATTAGATATTTGAGGTGGGTCAGGAACAGTATCTTGACCAACTACTTTATTTAATATAGATTGACTGAAATAATCAGGATGCTTTAAATTACCAGTATAGTATATTTTTGTATTGGCAGCTAGAGTAGGTGTCCACCCCAATTCAACATCGCCATTTACGTAAATATTTCCGTGTACCACTGCATCTTTGAGTCTTAAATTACCATTTACATAAACCTCACCATAAATTTCCCTTCTCCCACTCCAAAGCGATAAGTCATCATCAATGGAAATTTGACCCGGAGATACTTTAGACCCTATTCCAGCACTGCCATTATTTATATCAAGATAACCATTGATATAGATATTAGAAACACCACTGAATGACCCACCATTTAACTGACTTCCGTCCAAATTTCCATTTAAAATCATTGTAGCATCAGGTCCAATTACTTCATTCCCGCTAAATTCAAACTGTGATCCTATGAAAAAAATATTATTAGCTTTTATAAAGTCATAAAAACCAGATTTCTTCGGAGTTGTTACTACAATTGGTTGAGAGACATCTCCTCCCAATTCTGTTTCCAGATTAAAAGAATTCTCTTGCTTGTCTTCCACACTCAATTGAACAGCTAAGTTCATTAATGGATCCACTTTTGAAATGCAGGGACTTTGTTTATTAATAAGCTGTTTATCTAAATGTAATTCCATAGAAACATCATCGTCAGAAACTAATTGATCGTAACATAATTCGTATGTATTTTCCTGCTGGTGTTTTTGTCTCAAATTATTCACAATAACATTTGCTTCTTGCCTTAAATTTATTTGTGACTGACTCTTGTTATTAAAGTCTAGAGATGTTGTTAGTACGCTAAATGCTATGGTTATTACTAGAGATACAATTGCTATGGATGCTAACAGTTCTAACAATGTAAACCCTGATTCTTCGCTTAAAATTTTTTTCATCTATTTACAACACCTTAATAATTATTGTAGCTAATAAAAAATAGTACCTTACTCCCTTGATTATAACAACAATTCTGAAAAAATGCTCTCTAAATTTCATAGCTTAGCATATTTATCAACGTGTATACTATAATCGCTGCGTACAAAACAAGAAAAAACGTGAGCAATCTGCCCACGTTTTTTCTATAACTCTATTACTTCCCCAACCTTCAAGACTCGGCCCTCACCGGTCTTAACGTTAGAAGCAAATTCTTCAGGATTCTGTTCAATTACTGGAAACGTATTAAAGTGAACTGGTACAGTAATTTTAGCATTGATCCATTCTGCTGCTATCAGTGCATCATCAGGTCCCATTGTGAAGTTATCACCGATTGGAACAAAGGCTACATCGATATCATTCATTTCACCAATTAATTTCATATCTGAAAACAATCCGGTATCACCTAAATGATAAATAGTTTTACCATTTATGGTAAGCAGAATCCCAGTAGGCATTCCGGTATATACCGTTGTACCATCATCTTCTTCATATGAAGAACCATGAAATGCTTGAGTGAATTTAACTTTTCCAAAATCAAATTCACGGGCTCCACCAATATACATAGGATGTGTGTTAACATCTTTTGTTGCAAGGAAATTAGCTAATTCGAATGGGGCAATTACCAATGCATTATTATGCTGAGCTAATTTCACAGTATCGCCCACATGATCATTATGGCCATGTGTTAATAAGATAACATCTGCTTTTTCAGAAGCCGGATCCAGGTCACACACGTCATTACCTGAAATAAACGGATCAATTAAAATCGTATGTGTTTCAGTTTCTACTCTGACTACGGAATGTCCATGATAAGATACTTTCATTCAAATCTCTCCTTTTATGTTTAAATATACATATCCTTTACCCATTTAATAGTTAATCCATGCATTTTCATATAGACGAATTAAATTAGGATCAATAAGTGTGTTTGGCTCTAATACGAACTTCTTTCCTTCTTCATTAACTATATTACTATCCTCATCTTTGCCGAATTGCGTTAAACCTGTCAGCATGTCATCCGTGATAAATTCGGTCTCTACTTCAATAGACAAATCTTTGATAGAAATTTCATCCCGGCTGGCCATCACAAAGCCCCAATTTCCGAAGCTCGGTACATCAACATGCAAATTTTCAACAAACATACCTGTAGATTCGATAGTCTCAGAAATCGTCCAGTACACCTTAGTTGCAAAAACAGGGCTGGTTGACTGGACCATTGCTGCTCCTCCAGGGAGTAAATGGTTTCGAATCAAGGAATAAAACTCTTTGGTGTAAAGTTTATTTAAACTTTCATTATTCGGGTCTGGTAAATCGACAATAATAACATCGTACCATTCATCTGAATCCTGCAGAAATTGAAAGGCATCTTCATGAATAACTTCGAGTTTTGGACTTTTTAACGAATTTTCATTCAGCTCAAGCAGCTTTTGATTTGTATTTGCTAATTCAACTACCGCTGGATCTAAATCAACTAGCGATATCGAGTCGACATCATCATATTGCAGCACTTCTTTCGCAGCAATTCCATCTCCACCACCCAAAATTAATACATTTTCATGGGAGTCTGCTTGTGCCATTGTTGGATGCACGAGTACTTCATGATATCTGTATTCATCTGTGGAACTTAATTGCAGCGACCCATCCAGATATAAACGCACATCTTTTTCATCCTGCGTTAAAATAATCTTTTGATATGCGCTTTGTTCCACATGAATAATTGGATCCTTGTACAACTTTTGTTCAAATGTAAATGCCATTGCTTCACCAAAGAAAACACCAGCAACCAATACAATAGCTAAGACAATCCCAAAACCTGCGTGAACAGCAAAGTGCCTGATTTCTCTTCTGAATAGCCAAAGCACGGTTAATGCCACACCCAGGTTTATGCACCCGACAAGAAAGGCAGATTTGACCATTCCAAATTGCGGGCGCAGTAGAAATACAAATAAAAGACCCCCAACCAGCCCTCCAGCATAATCGGAGAATAGAACACGAGCTGTACTTCTATTTAACGATACACCGATTTCGTTGGCTTTTCGAATAAGTATTGGCAATTCAATTCCGGTTAATCCACCGACTAAAACGGTTATAAAATACAAGAAAAAAGCATCTGTTCCTTCAGGGGCAAATGCGGTGATTCCAAACATTGTAAAACTGGAAAATCCACCTATTATCGCTACTCCGAATTCAATCCAGACAAAAGTTAATATGAGGTTTTTCATTACTTTTTCACTGAGACTAGCTCCGATACCCATACCAGTCAAAAATAGAGATATGGTCAACGTATATTGTTTTACACCATCTCCCAATATGTATGAACCTAATGCACCAAACAAAACCTCAAAGATAATACCACAAATCGATACAATACCAGATGCCCAGTAAATCAAATTACTCTTTTTTATTTCTGAATCGTTCATCAGTTCTCACTCTCGCTTTAAATATTATGGGCAAATGCAGAAGAAAGCGGACAAAAGCCCGCTTTCGGTTAATAATACTATTACGTTATCGATGCTCCTACTACAAATGCCAGTCCTATTGAGACACCCATTGATAATATACCTACTGCTTTATTATTTTTAAGTAACTGATCTTCCACTGAAAATTTACGGGTGAATAAATCAAAGAGTACATATGCCACTAATTGTAATGCTACACCATAAATGCCCCAAATTAATGTTTCATAAATTTCATTGCTGTGATAAATTGCAAAGGACAATATTATACAGATACCGATAATTTTACCTGCGATTGACATAGCTACTGCTTCGTTTCCTTCTTGAACTGCTACTAGATCTTTATATTTCTTAGTCATTAATTCAAAAATAAATAATCCAATTAATACAATTACAACTGAAATGACAAAATAGACTAATGTTGCTACAAATGGTTCCATTATTTCACTCTCCTTTTATTTTCCTGAACCTGGTCCTCCACCTCTGTAAGATGTGTCTCCACGGCTAGGTGTTCCATATGCTCCGCCTGAATAACCACCATAACACCCACCAGATTTACATTGTCTGGATCTGCGTTTTCCCCAGTCGTCTACATCTAGCACATCATCCAGCAATCGAATTGCAAAGTATGTTCCTAAGAAATTGGGCGAATAATTTTTCCGCACAAATTCGTCCTCTGCCACTTCAATTATTAATGCGTCGCTATCGTCTGGGCTAACTTTTAAGGTGACAAAATCATTCGGATAAATAAGAATTTGCTGATTATCTTTCACTTCACTTTTATCTTCCGGCTTAACCGCTTCCGTTAAAACAGAAGCTAACTCGTTTAGTTTAAACTTGTCAGTAGCATAAATTTTAGCGCTGGAAGACTCTGCTTGCACGACATCCATTAATGGAAAATTAGCTTCAATAATATCCTCAATGTCATTACTAGTATTATTTTTAATTTTACTTATAATTTCATTTTTAGTTTTTTCGTCCGGAATGTCTGCTGCGTTTATTTTTACTTCCTCCGGCATGCCCCTCTCTTCTTCAAATGAGGATGAACAGCCAGCAGTTATAATGAGAATGAATAAGAAACCAATAAGTACACTCCATTTTTTCACTTATTTCCCCCCTCTCCATATTTTTTGGTTTATGTATTTGAAAAAAACGCCATTTGCTGTGTGTGTTTATACATTTCTTATGAACAAAAATCAGGACAGCTCTTTAAAATTCAAAGAGCCTGCCCTTTTACTATATTTAAACTACTTCTCTTCCGCCATTTTCTTTTTTAATGCAGCAAGTTCATCATCTACACCATTGTCATCTAAATCCTCAAACTCATCGTCTAATGAACGACTCTCCTGTGAAAGGTCATCGCTTGTATCAGCTTCAGCTTCAAAGCGCATCACTTTTTCTTCCATTCGCTCGAAGCCACCTCTTGATTCGTCACTACCAATCGAAGACATTGTACGATTCATTTTCGTACGCGTTTTAGCTGACTCTGCACGTGCTTTTAATGAATCCTTCTTCAAGTTCATTTGTTGATATTCTTTCTTCATTTCATCCAGTTTATCCCGAAGCATATCTGAATCTTTCTTTGCGCGTTCCCATGATTCTTTTAATAAAGTAGCTTGCTTTTCATGTTCTCCCTTATCCTGTAAGGCACGACGAGCAAGATCTTCATCATTTGCATTAAGGGCTTTTTCTGCCTGTTGCTGACGTTTATCAACCATTGCTTGTGCATCATCAGATTTACGTTTAAGCATCTTTTCATTTGCAATCTGTTTTGCAACAGCAGATTCAACTTCTCTAATGTCCTCTGCCATATCACGCATAAATTGATCCAGCATTTTTACAGGGTCTTCCGCTTTATCCAGCAATGTATTTAACTCAGAACTTACTACCGTTGAAACTCGTTTGAAAAATTTAAACATTTAACTTCCTCCTCTATTTTGATCCAGCTAATATTTTTATTTCATAGTCTTCTATTGGAAAACCATAACTTACTTCAAACTCAGTTCCCCATGATTCAATGCTAAGATAGTTTTCATCTTCCTTATCACTATAGTCAGCGTAATGTGTTTCAGAACCATGTAAATTAGAACTTCTTCCTTCGCCAGTTACAGCAGCTCTGCCTTCCTCTTCCAACTGGTAACTCTTACCATCATATTCAAGTTTCTTTGGAAAAGGCTTACTTACAGCGAGTTGTATTTTTCTATAGATACCGAGCTCAAGCTCATCATCCATTTCAGCAGATAACCAAATGGTATCATGCCCCTCTAATAATTGATATCCATACCATTTATAGCTGCCATCCTGATATGTGATTTTTCCTACCACTTCATAATCCCTTAAATCATACGTAATGATATCTCCTACTTTTATAGACAAAGCATCACGTTCTTTAGGTGCAGGTCGATCCACTTCTTTACTTTTAAATAACTTTGAAAATAAACCCACGTATTCACCTCTTTTGCATTTAAAAATTACTTCCTTCATTCCGTATTACGTACCTCTAATGGAAAAGGTTTCATTTTTTATTTACTTCCTTATAATTGTAACACTTTTTCGACTTATGAATAGTATTAACATCTTTGTTATACTAAAGATATAAATTATGAAGAGGTGAAGAAATGACAAATCGAATCGACACATTACGAGCAGAAATGGAATCAACTAACTTAGATAGTATGTTAGTAACATCTAAAGCAAATATTTATTATTTAAGCAATTATTTAACTGATCCGCACGAGCGGATAATTGCAGTTTACATTAGCGCTGACTTTGATCCAATTTTAGTGTTGCCCAATATGGAAAAAGAAGATGCAATACACGCAGGTTGGCAATATGAAATAATTGGATACCATGACCATGAAGACCCGTGGGAATTATTTAAGTCTGCCCTGCAGAAAAAAAACAAAATACCTGGATCTATTGGTCTTGAGTACGACCATTTGACGCTTGACCGTTATCAATCTGTAACCTCATTATTCCCGGATACAGAGATGAAGGATGCAAAGGAAGTATTGGCAAATTTACGTGTTATAAAGAATAAAAAAGAATATGCGATACTTAAACACGCTGCAGACCTAGCAGATTTTGGCATTGAAACTGGTATTAACGCAATTAAAGAGGGCGTCCGCGAAATTGATATTATTGCAACAATTGAATATGAACTAAAGAAAAAAGGAATCCAAGGAATGTCCTTCTCTACTATGGTTCTTTCAGGTACAAAAACTGCGTCGCCACACGGAACCCCTGGTACAAAGAAGATTGAAAAAGGGGACATGGTTCTGTTTGATTTGGGTGTCATTTACGATGGTTATTGCTCAGATATTACCCGAACAGTAGCCTACAAGTCAATTACTCCAGAGCAGGAAAAAATTTATAATACTGTCCTTGAGGCAGAAGAAAAATCAATTAAAATATCCAAAATAGGAACTTCTGTTGGAAAGGTTGATCTGGCTGCCAGAAACCACATTGAGGATGCTGGGTATGGTGAATATTTCACACATCGAATTGGACATGGAATTGGAATAGAAACACACGAATATCCATCCATGCACAGTAAGAATGACTTACCGTTGAAAGAAGGTATGAGCTACACAGTGGAACCTGGAATTTATGTTCCTGGAACCGGTGGAGTAAGAATTGAAGATATGATTTACATGACCGAGAAAGGTCCAGAGCTCTTAACGAAATCACCAAAACAACTGCGTATTATTGATTGAATTTAAAAAGGTTCCATCTCACTATGATGTGAGATGGAACCTTTTTTTATCATTTATTTCTCCAACAGTGATTGAACTTCATCATAATGGAGTCCATTAGATTCAGCTACCGCCTGGTAGGTTACATATCCATCTAACGTATTTATACCTTTACGTAATGCGGCATTATCCTTGCATGCTTGTACATAGCCTTTGTTTGCTAACTGTAATGCATACGGTACTGTTACATTCGTTAATCCAATAGTAGATGTACGCGGCACTGCCCCTGGCATATTTGCTACAGCATAGTGCTGTACTCCGTGCTTTGTATAAGTCGGATTATCATGTGTTGTGATACGATCTGTGGTTTCAAAAATACCACCTTGATCAATTGCAACGTCAACAATTACTGAGCCTTCTGTCATTGCTTGTACCATTTCTTCGGTAACTAATCGAGGTGCTTTTGCACCAGGAATTAGCACAGCTCCAATTACAAGATCCGATTCAGCTACAGCTTCTTTAATGTTAAGCGGATTCGACATTAACGTATTTATAGTTGAACCAAAAATATCGTCCAATTCTCTTAAACGTTCTGGACTCAAGTCAACTATTGTAACATCCGCACCAAGTCCGACAGCTAGCTTAGCTGCATTTGTACCGACTACGCCACCGCCAATGACAGTTACCTTCCCGCGTCTTACACCAGGAATTCCAGCGAGTAAAATACCTTTTCCACCTTTTGATTTCTCTAGAAATTGTGCCCCTATCTGAGCTGCCATCCGTCCAGCAACTTCGCTCATTGGTGTTAACAATGGCAGTGACCTGTTTTCCAGTTGCACTGTTTCATATGCAATCCCGACAACTTTCTTATCTATAAGCGCTTTTGTTAAGTCTGGCTCGGCAGCTAAGTGCAGATATGTAAATAAAATTAAACCTTCATAAAAATAGTCATATTCTTCATGAAGCGGTTCTTTAACTTTCATAACCATTTCCTGTTCCCAAGCTTCCTTAGCGGTTAAAACGATGTGCGCTCCAGCTTCCTGGTATTGCTCATCAACAAAACCAGATGTAACACCCGCGCCTGATTCAACATAGACCTCATGCCCAGCTGTCTTCAAGGTAAGTACCCCTGCTGGTGTCATAGCTACCCTGTTCTCGTTATTCTTAATCTCTCTCGGTATTCCAATTCTCATTACAAACACTCCTTGCACATTCCTTTAATTTTTAAAACGTGATAAATTGAATAAATAAATGCATACTAATTATTTTCACCCATAAAATAATATAACATGAAAAAGTACCGCTTTCATTAATTATAAACAGAAGTTGACCCACCCTAAAAAGGATGGATCATGCTTCTTTATAGAAAGTGACTTGGGTTTATATGAGAAGTATCAGATTCATTTTATTTCTTTTGGTTATTGAAGGTGTGGATCGCTTTATTATTGTGTAACTGGTCTTCAACAACTCCGCTTTGATAGCTTTCAAATAACTGATTCTGCACAACAGCAATGCCCTTCTTATCTTCACGCAATGTTTGTGATTGTTTCTTTCCCAATAATATCACCTCCAAGATTAGTTTGTCCATATAGGAAGGATTTTTGTACTTTATTTATTTCCAATTATTGAACGAAATCGATTATCTTTACTGCGAAAAGGGTATATACTAATAAGAGGAAGGAGGAGCTGAAAAATGGATTTTGAGTACAAGGATATTGTAGTAGCAATCGATGGATCAGACGCCTCTGAAGTTGCTTTCAAAAAATCATTGGATATAGCAAAACGAAACGGTGCACGACTAATCCTGGCACACGTAGTGGATTCAAGAACATTTGCTACTGCTGAGGCGTATGATCGATCCCTAGCGGAGCGCGCAGAATATTATGCTAAAGAATTAGTCGACGGTTATATGCAAAAAGCAACCGCCGCCGGGATAAAGGAAATTGTTCGATGCATTGAGTACGGTTCTCCTAAAGTGAAAATCGCAAAAGAAATAGCACCAAGTTTTCACGCTGACTTAATCATCTGTGGAGCTACTGGCATGAGCAATGTTGAACGTTTCTTTATCGGCAGTGTTTCTGAAAATATAACGCGTTATGCTAAATGTGATGTATTGGTAGTGCGATAAAAAAATAACGCCTCTCGGGGCGTTATTTTTCTTAATGAAGATCTTTTTGTATTTCATTTACTACATGCGATAGCTCAGGTAAAATTAATCGCTCCATCGCTAAACGAACCGCTCCTGTGGAACCAGGCATGGAAAAAACAGCAGTATGATTTGTGACACCAGCGATAGCTCTCGATAACATTGCTGCAGATCCGATATCTTCGGAATAACTGAGTGAACGGAATAATTCCCCGAATCCAGTAATTTCTTTTTCCAGCATTGGTTTAACCGTTTCGATGGTTACATCACGGTGAGCAATTCCTGTGCCTCCATTGGTTAAAATCACGTCAATATCAGGGTTCTCCCTCCCCGCATCGATCATCGATTTAATTGATTGTTGTTTATCAGAAATTATCTCCATAATTTCTATATGATGACCAGAAGCATTCAGCAGTTGCTCAATTAATTTGCCGCTTTTATCAGTATACTCGCTTCGAGTATCGCTAACAGTCAGAATCATACACTTCACTTTTCTTTCATTTGCTTTGTGTGCATCTACTGCCATTGTAATCTCTCCTCATCCCAAATCCACAAAAAAATTATATAGCCAATCGCACCGTATCACGTGCAATCATAACCTCTTCGTTAGTAGGTATAACTATTACTTTCACTGGAGAATGCGGATAATTAATAAATGTTTCTTTCCCACGGATTTTATTAAGGGAAGGATCCCAGTACACGCCCATGAATTCCAGGCCAGTTAACACCTTCGCTCTAATAACATCACTGTTTTCACCTACACCAGCTGTAAAGATAATAGCATCTACACCTGACATACGAGCCGCATATGAACCTAGATATTTGTGAATTCTTGACGCAAACACTTCAAGTGCAAGCTCAGCTCGTTCATTTGTTTCTGCCTGCTGTTCAATATCACGTAAATCACTTGAAAAACCTGAGAGTGCCAGCATTCCACTTTTTTTATTCAGTACATTTAAAACTTCTACTGCTGACTGTCCCGTTTTTTCCATAATATATGGAATTAATGCCGGGTCAATGTTTCCGGATCTGGTACCCATTGTTACACCGGCAAGTGGTGTGAACCCCATTGAAGTATCAATTGATTTACCGTTTTGTATAGCTGCAATACTTGCTCCGTTACCTAAATGACAGGAAATCAATCGCAACTGATTAAGCGGAATACCAAGTAATTCGGAAGCTCTTTCCGAAACATACTTGTGTGATGCACCATGAAAACCATATTTTCGAATCCCATATTTTTCATAGTACTCATATGGCAAACTGTATAAATAAGATTTTTCTTCCATTGTCTGGTGAAATGCCGTGTCAAAAACTGCCACCATAGGCACTTCTGGTAAAATTTCCTGGAAGGCACGAATTCCAGTTAAGTTAGCTGGGTTGTGAAGCGGTGCAAGTTCAGATACTTCTTCAATTTCCTTCATTACTTCGTCGTTAATTATTACCGAGTCAGTAAACCGCTCCCCGCCATGAACAACTCGATGACCGATAGCTTGAATATCGTCAAGAGATTCGATGATACCACTGGAAGTAAGTTTCTCCATCAGTTGTTTAACCGCATCCTCATGATCGGAAATTTCTCCAATTGTTTTATCCTTTTTGTCATTAACCTCAATAGAAAAAACGGAATCTGGAAGTCCTATCCGTTCAACCAACCCTTTAGATAATATTTTTTCTTCAGGCATCTGTATCAGCTGGAACTTTAAGGAAGAACTTCCCGCATTAATAGCTAAAATTATATCCATATTCCAATGACCTCCTTCATTTACTCTTCATCTTTCAAATAAGAAGCAAACCATGAATTCATCTGACTTAATATATCTTCCATTGCCTTTGTATTCTTAAGTGAAGGAAGCTTTACAAGTAACGGCTGTTTAGGAGCCTCTGTTTTCAGACCTTTTTTCTGGAGTAACAAAATACTTTTCGCGTTATTTTTGGATTTGAACGTACTCTCTGGCAGATGCAAAACACCTACAATATGAGCGTAATCGTGCAAATAGGCACGAAGTTTATCTGCCTGATCACTTTCAAACAAAAATTCAGGAATAATAAAAACTAAATAACCACCATCTTGTACATAGTTAACCGCTTGTTCGATAAAAAGATGATGGGAATAGGAATGACCTTCGTCTGCTTTTAATTTATACTCAGCAGCATTTACATCATCCGGATAGTATCCAACAGGTAAATCCGATACCACTAAATCTACTGGATCAAGTAAAAATGGTCGTAAGCTATCCTGGTGGAAGAAATCAATTGAAAGCTGCTGCAGATTTGCATGTAATACAGACAACTTAATTAGTGTCGGGTCAATCTCACTACCATAGCCAGATGCATTTCCGCCTAGATGTTGAATGACTGTTGCTAACAAGTTACCAGTGCCACTCGCAGGATCAAAAATTCTCATTTGTTCTTTCGTATTCATAACCTTGCCAGCAAGATAACCTACTAGTAGTGCGATCGTATCAGGTGTCATAACATGCTGTTGTTGTGTTGACCCCTTCATCCCTTTTAAAATGGCAAGCTGTGTTGCTTTGCGGATCTCATCTGATGAATACGATGATAGCTTAACACGCTTTAACTGATCTTGAATTTCAGAATTAAGCTCTGCACTTATACTAGTATTGAGATCGTTTTCCATCAGACTCTCTAATGTATCAGCTAAACTGTCCAAGTATGGTTCATCTTTATGTTGTTGTATCATTTCAGTAATCGTATCAATCTGTTCGTATAAGTCTTCCATTTTATTCATTATATTTCCTCCGTTTCAACCTAATAAGCGTTTCTATTGTATCAAATGGAGGGCCTGCATGTACAAAAAAACCCCTTGCTTCTAATAAGCAAAGGGTTACACAATCATATTATTCAGCTTTTTTAGCTGCCTCGATTGCTTTCTCGTAGTCAGGATGATTACTAACTTCTTTCACATATTCAACATATGTTACATTATTGCTTGAATCAACCACAAAAATTGCTCTGGCAAGTAATCGTAGTTCTTCTATTAGAACGCCATACTTTTCGCCAAAGTCAGCATTTCGGTGATCAGATAGAATATCTAGACTTTGTACATTATTTGCAGAACTCCAACGTTTCTGTGCAAATGGCAAGTCCATACTAAGTGTAAGTACATGAGCATTTGCAACTTCATTTGCTTCGTCATTAAAGCGCTTTGTTTGCTCCGAACATACACCAGTGTCAAGCGAAGGAACTACACTGATTAATTTCACTTTTCCTTCATAGTCACTCAGTGATTTTTCATTTAAATCGTTATCCAGGACAGTAAACTCTGGAGCACTTGCACCTACTTTGATATCTGACCCTATAAGCGTAACAGGGTCTTGATGGAATGTAACATTAGCCAAAAAATCATTCCTCCTCTATTAATTACTATAGTTTAATTATGGGTAAGTAAAATGGATAAGTCCAATATTTACCATTAATACCCGCTAAATAGAGTAGTTTGAATCGGAATGGTTCCCTCGGTTTTGCCTGCGATCATCCCTGTTATTATTTCGTTGGTTTTTGTTATCCTGGTTATTGGAAGAGTTCTTTAACATCTGTTCTATTTTTTCCACGACCTGTGGTGCAAAATCAATCATCTTCTCAAAAATATGTGTGTTTTCATCTAAATGAACCATCTTAATTCCATTACCGCTTACAATTAGAAATGCAACTGGGGTTATTGAAACTCCTCCTCCACTACCACCACCAAAAGGAAGTTCAACTTCAGAGTCACTTTGACCTCCCGAAGACTTCACCTGAAACTCACTTCCTCCTGCCGCGAAACCAAATCCAACTTTAGAAACTGGTATAATGATACTTCCATCTGGAGATTCAACTGGGTCGCCTATAATGGTATTCACTTCAATCATATCTTTAATATTTTCCATTGCCGTAGTCATTAATCCTTGAATCGGATGTTCACTCATTTTAAATCTTCCTTTCACTTAATTTTATTTGTATTTCCTTACGATGTGATATCGATCGAATAAACTTCAAACCGCCTATTATAGCTGGCCCAATTCGTATGGAAACCTTCATATTTATTTGAGTTTGGAATAATTTCTGCTGAAAAAATGGTATTACATTTACGTGAAACTGACACTTAACATTACTGGTTTGATGTAAAAAAGCGATTACCGCTCCTTTAATCGACCATATTCCACCAGACAGCAATCCTCCACTACTAGCTTCTCCAGACCCCACATTTGTATGCCACTGGAATTTATGTATTTGTATTTTTTTCATTATCCAGAGAACACTCCATACGGAATCATTTGCCATAAACAGCAGCTTTTTTCCGTCGTGATAGAGTTCAGTGAAATCAAATTCTTCTTCAAATTTTTCAAGTAGTGAAGGATTTCCCACTTCACTCGGATTAATTTTCTTTCGATAAATCGGGATTTTGAATATGTAAATACGTATAGATCCCACTTTTTTCTCCTTTAGATACGAATAATTTACGGTTACATATATTTTTGTACAAATCATTAGTATGAGAAACAAAACCAAAATTATAATCCATTCCATTAAAACGAACACCCCTAGCCGAAAGACTATTTCAATTAGTATTTAACTTCTTTCTGATTTTATACAGAAGAACTATTAATGGGATTACCTGCACAAAAATGGTAGGATGAATGTATGAAAAATTTGAAGAGGAGGCAGACGATAGCATGTCAGAACGCCAGAATATTTATTTCTATCACCCAAATAAAAAAGAATCAGATTATAAACTGCAGCCATTATTTGATTTTGCCGAAAAAAATGGTTTTGTTATAAAAGAAAGACCCGAGGATGCAAATATAATTGTGAGTATCGGTGGAGATGGAGCTTTTCTGCAAGCTGTCAGAAAAACCGGATTTAGACAAGATTGTTTGTATACGGGTATTACGAGGTCTGATGAAGCCGGGTTATATTGTGACTTTAACTTAGATAATTATGATCAAATGTTTCATTCCATCTTGCACGAAGAGATGGAAGTACGACGCTTTCCTGTCATTCAGCTAACTGTTAATGGAGAAACAGATTTCTATTGTTTAAATGAGATGAGCATCCGCTCAACTATCATTAAAACAATTGTTATCGATGTTAAAATTGACGATAAACATTTTGAAACGTTTCGAGGTGACGGCTTGATTGTTGCTACGCCAACTGGTAGTACTGGTTATAATAAATCTACAAATGGCGCTGTAATCGATCCGCGAATTCCTTGTTTCCAAGTATCAGAGCTTGCTTCGTTAAACAACAACCGTTACAGGACACTTGGCTCGTCATTCGTTCTGGATAAAAACAGGACGCTTCAGCTGGATATTGTCCAGGATGGCAACAACTACCCTGTTGTTGGGTTAGATAACGAAGCATACCCTATGCAGCAAATGAAAAGCATTAAAGTAACACTGAGTGATAAAGTGATTAAAACTGTAAAAATGAAAAATAACTCCTACTGGGACCGAGTAAAACGCACCTTTCTCTAGAATTTAAAGAATCCGTGCTCTAAGGTGCGCGTAGATATATTCGAAGATGCGATCGTAATTCCACATATACAAAAAAACCCTTACTCTATTTGTAAGGTTTTTTCTCATACACTATTTCTCCGTCTATTACAGTCATTGCTATCTCAATTGCATTAATGTTTTCAGGCTCGACTTGAAATATATCCTCTTCCAGTATAGTGAAATCTGCTGCAAATCCGTCCAGTAATCTCCCGCGTTCTTCCTCCTGATTTATAGCATATGCACTACCATGTGTATAAAGATGAACTGCTTCATATACAGATAGCGCTTCTTCCGGACTATAAACCTTTCCGTCGTATGATGCTTTCCTTAAAATCGCTGCCTGTATTCCAAGTAATGGGCTCACTTCTTCAATTGGCGCATCTGAACTACCAGCGCAATGCACATTATGATCTAACATCGTTTTCCAAGCGTAGGCGAGTTTTAGTCTGTCTTCACCTAATCGGTCAATTGCCCACGGAAAGTCAGAAGTCACAAATAAGGGTTGTATATCGACTGCTACTGGCAACTCTTTTAATAGATCCAGTGCCCGTTCATTTAAAATTTGACCGTGAATTAACCGATCTCTACGACCATTTTCCAATGGATTTCGCTTTATAATTTTTAATACTTCTTCAGCGGCTCTGTCTCCAATGGCATGAACGGCAACAGGTAATTGATGACTCCGAGCTTTCCTGATTACTTTCTCTAAGTCCTCAACACTTAAAATTGCTACACCTTCGTTACCTGGATCATCTTTATAATCTTCTGTTAACCACGCGGTACGTCCGCCTATAGCGCCATCAGCAAAGATTTTTACTGCTCCAAGTTCGATATAATTCGTACCATCTAACCAGCCTAGTTTTTGTTTCAGCATGTCTTCCAGTACTTCATGATGAACGAGCAGATGTGCCTTAAACTTTTTATTCACACCGTCGATTGCATTAATAAATGCCTGATACGTTTTATCAAAGCTGCCGTAATAACTCAAATCTTCACTGTGTCCCCCAACAATCCCTTTAGAAACTAAATCGTCCACAGCGATTTCAATTACTTTCTGTAAATAGTTTGTTGAAACACTTGGAAGTGATTTCTTAATCAGTTCCTGTGCAGTGTCCAGAAAATAACCTGTAATTGCATTATTTTCATCCCGTACGATTATGCCGCCTTGGGGATTCGGGGTATCCTCTTTTATATTAGACAATTCAATTGCATTGGAGTTTGCCAGGATTGCGTGTCGACATACACGTGTTAGCATAAGTGGGTTATGGGGACAGATTTCATCCAATTCTGCTCTTGAGATAATCACCGGATCCTCCCATTGGTTTTCATTCCAGCCCTCGCCAATTAACCACTCTCCTTCAGAAAGGTTTGCAGTTCTGTTTCGTACCGCTTCTTTTACTTCTTCCGCAGACTTTAGTTGCGATAAATCAAGCCTTAATATTTTTTCGCCGTGCATTAAAATATGTAGATGACTATCAACAAAGCCAGGAATCATTGTTTTCCCTTGTAGATTAATTTCGTTTTCAATACTGTCATAATAGGCGTGGTATAGCTTTTCGTACGTTCCCACTGCCACGATTTTCTCTAGTTCCGTATATACCGCTTCCACAGCATCACCTTCGTGCTGCATTGTATAGATGTTACCACCAAACCATAGATTCCCCACAATAGATTCCCCATTTCGTCTGTATTGCCTGTCATGTATTAGTTAATAATTTACCACGTTAGCAGACGAAATAAAAGTAAAAAATTCGAGCTACCTCATGCTTGAGGTAGCTCGTTTATCCATTAATATAATAGTTTATTTCAGTCCGCCAAATTGTTGCTCTGCCATTTGTACAAGACGTTTTGTGATTTCTCCTCCAACAGAACCGTTAGAACGAGAAGTTGTGTCAGCTCCAAGACTTACTCCAAATTCTTGAGCGATCTCATATTTCATTTGATCAAGAGCTTGTTGAACACCAGGAACTACTAATTGGTTTGAATTGTTGTTAGCCATATCAATTCACCTCCTTGATAACTATATAGTGCGTCATAAGAAGGTAAATCATTCATGAAAAAAGTTGGTAGATGTTGTTAAGTAATTAACTCAAATTTGCGCTGAAATAATTATAATGATTGAATGCAATAGTACGTGTGACAAGGATTTCAACACGAAAAACAATATGTCTATTAGTAAGAGAAGACACAATTTCACTGTACAGCGAATTAACTTATAATTATATTCAGTGCTCTTCGCTTGCTTGGCCACTGAAAAAGGGTTGAATGTGGTACGAAATAGGTGGATCTACGATCGCATCTTCGAATATACTTCGCTTTCCTGCGGGATCTTCAGCTCGCGCTGTTCCCGCAGGAGTCTTCGTATATTCGAAGATGCTAAGGTTAAGGTGAAAAATTAAATTTTAAAGATCTACTACTTTTTCAGTGATCTTAATCGCACTCAGGGGTCTCCCTATGCCATCCGATACAATTTTTAGACAAGAGTAGAGTCGAATGTCAAGGATTTATTAACTCACACATGATATCACGTCTATTTCAGCATGCATTAGTTGAAGAAAAACAACGACGTAAACAGCTTTACCAGTTCAGGTGAGCGGAGGGCGGTGACTCCTGCGGGAACAGCACGAGTCTGAAGGCCCCGCAGAGTGCTCTTCTCGAGGAGACTGAAGCCGTGCCCGCGGAAAGCATCCGCCCGGAGCGATCCTGGACGGAAGTTTTAGGACCCGTATATGGTAATAAAGCTAAAGTTAAATCAAGTTAAGATCAAGGGAAATTAGAATAAATCCTGATATTTTTCTTCTGTTTTTCCTTTTTTTGTCACCTTAATTACTTCTGTTTCTTCAACAGCAGTTCGTATTAATTCTTCGAAGTCCAGCGTTGATTCAAAATAGCTTACCTTTTCCCGCTTAGGTTTTGTTTTAGGTGCTTTAGGAACGAAAACTGTGCAACAATCTTCATAAGGACGAATCGATATATCATACGTATTTATTTTTCTTGAAATATCGATTATGTCCAGCTTGTCCATTGTTATTAAAGGTCGTATGATTGGATAATTTGTAACTTCATTTATACTATTCATACTATCCATTGTCTGACTAGCTACCTGTCCTAAACTCTCACCAGTAGTCATAGATAGTATCGATTCTTTTTTACAGATTTCTTCACTGATACGGAGCATCATTCTTCGCATAATAGTCATCGAATATCGTTCCGGCATCTGTTTAAAAATTAGTTGCTGCAGCTTCGTAAATGGTACAATGTGCAGTTTAATCGAGGATCCATATCCAGCTAATTCGGTGGCCAAATCCAATACTTTTTGTTTGGCGCGTTCACTGGTAAATGGTGGTGAATGAAAATGTACTGCTTCGATTGCTACTCCACGTTTCATTGCCAAATACCCCGCAACTGGACTGTCAATACCACCAGATAAGAGTAATAATGATTTACCGGAAGTTCCCACTGGAAAACCTCCAACTCCTTTTATTATGTCTGAAGTTATATAAGTCGCTTCTGTACGTATCTCTATTTTTAAATCTAAATCCGGTTGATGGACATTTACCGTATAGTTATCCGTATTAACTAATAGATGCGCACCGACCTCACGATTGAATTCCTGCGAACGAATAGGAAACGATTTATCTATGCGTTTCACACTTACCTTGAATGTGTTCGTATTTTTACTATTTGTTAACGCGTAAAGTGCAGCGTCTTTGATCTGTTTTTCATCGTTTGACACTTTTAATGCTAAGCTCAAGCTTTGAATTCCAAATACTTCTTTACATTTTTTCATCACTGGCTCTGGATCCTGTCCATGTAAATGAACAAACATCCGCCCTTGAGTTCGTTTTACTTTGATTCCGTCAAACTCCACTAATACATTTCGCAGATTATCCTGCAGCTTACTGTAAAACTTCTTTCGGTTTTTACCTTTTAAAGCCATTTCGCCATAGCGTATTAATATATGATCAAATTCCATTGTTATCTACCCCATTACTTTTTTCAATTCCTCTATTGCTGTTGCCAGCTCCGAGATAAACTCATCGATTTCTTCTTGTGTTGTATCGTAGGACATACTTACTCTTAGTCCCGATACAGTCCGCTCTTCTTCCACCTCTAAAGCCGCAAGAACTCTGCTTACATCACTCATTTTGGACGAGCAGGCTGACTTAGTTGAAATAAAAATATTTTTCTCACCAAGTACATGAATGATTACCTCCGGCTTTAATCCAATCACGGAAAAATTAATGATATGAGGTGCTCCTGAAATCGGTGAATTAATTACAACATGTTTCATACTAGCTAATTTTTGCATAACAGATTTTCGCAGTTCTTTTAAATATACTGACGCTTCTTTTTCACGCTCTTTCATTAGCCGTATTGCTTTAACGATGGAAACAGCTCCTGCCAAATTTTCTGTTCCTGAGCGTATGGCGCGTTCCTGACCGCCTCCATGAAAAAGTGGAAGTATGTTGGTTCGGTTGGAAACATACAATATTCCGGTACCATTTAAACCATGTATCTTGTGACCTGAAATTGTCAATAAATCAATTCCACTATCATGAAGTTCGAGTGGCACTTTACCTAATCCCTGAACGTGGTCAACATGGAAAAAAAGCTTAGGATTATTTTTGGCTAGCTCACCAATTTGACGTATTGGCTGAATGGAGCCAATTTCATTATTAACATGCATAACACTAATTAATATTGTATCTGATCTAATTGCCTTTGATACATTCTCCACTGTTACTACTCCATCCTGGTTAACAGGTAGATAAGTAATATCGAAGTCCATCTTCTCAAGTGCTTTACATGCGTCATATACAGAAGGGTGCTCAATTTCCGTGGTAATAATATGTTTACCACGATTTTGATGTTGCAAAGCTATTCCTTTAATCGCCATATTATTTCCTTCTGTACCACCTGACGTGAAAATAACTTCATCTTTCGACACATTTAAAAGTTGTGCGGCCTGCATCTTTGCATGTAACAACAATTTTTCTGCTTCACCACCAAGCTGATGAATGGACGAAGGATTTGCAAAATAGGTTTCAGCAACCTGATTGTAACTCTGTAAAACGGATGGATGGGGTTTAGTTGTCGCACTGTTATCTAAATATATCATCAATATTCCTCCCATCAGCAATGATAATCGTTTCTTGTCGCACAATAAGAAGGCTGACTTGAGAACAAGGTTTAACCTCATTGCAAAAGACAGCCTTTGTTATTCTATCTGCACGAATACGAAGAGATCACTCATTTTATATTCGTTGTATGTTCATAATTATTCTCTTTATTTTTATACAAAGTAATCTTTTTGTCAACTAGCAGTTCTTGTTTTGCTGCAATCAAACTGATAATAGACATTAGCTTAGATAATAACTTCCTGATATTCCTCGATTCGCTTTAAAGCACCGGGCTCGACCTCTTCAACAGCTTTTGCAGCATGTTCAAGAGACAGCTCATATTCATATGAGCGGAAAAGTCGTTCGGCTTCAGCCAGCTTTGCAGCTAAAAGTGGATATCTGCTTCGATACCTGTTCGCATATTGGATTACCTGCTCGGTCAAATATGCTTGATCCATAATAAAATCTGTTTGCTCTGTAATATGTTCGACACTTTTGTTTGCTTCAGCTAATGAATGTTGCACAGCTGCCATATCGAGCGGCTTCGTTTCCAGAGCTTTTAAAACCCGGTCATTTTTTTGACTGGCAGTTTCAAGCAGACTCCAGATAAAATTAGGAACTCCTGGTAAATTACTTTTCTTCAACTTTCGAATCGTATTATATACGTCATTCTTCATTTCATTTAATTTCTCTTTCGCTTCTAGCTCGTCTTTTCTCAAATTATGAATAAATTTTAAAAACTCTTCATGTTGTTGAGTCAAATTTTCCACTTGTTGAAGACTGCCTTCAAGCTTCTCACGAATTTGTAAATGGGATGCTGACTGATGATCCTCGAGACTCTCAGTTAATTCTTCCATTTGTTTTTTTAAGTAAGCTATCGTTTTTTCAAGTGTCAGGTATTTTTCCATATCGCTGTCTTCAAAGTAATAAGCTTGTCTTAAAGCCTCAACTTCTGCTTTTGTCTCCTGGAAGTTTGTATCCAGCACTTCTAATTTATGACGATAAGCAGGAGCTTTTGTCTCTATGTAACTTTTCGCTATCGCTTCATTTTCCAATAACTGGTACATATCCTTTATTCGCTCATCAACTTCTTTTGTTGTCTCTTTAGCAACCGTTACCTCGCCTTTTTCAACCGAACTAACACAATCAAGCAAACGCCCCTGATAGTCACGTATTTCTTTTTCAAGTCCAAGATGTTCGATACGGTAACCGTCCGCTTTCATATCTTTAATTCCTGAAATTAGATCATCCAGTTGACTCGGAAGTATTTCTTTACATGCTTGATACAATTCTGGAAATTCTTCCATCTCAATCTGAAGATTCCCCAGTTGTGTTCTAAGCTGTTCTACCAGCTGATGTGCGTCATGATAATTTCCAGCGCCTGTTAATTCATGATACTTTCGAAGCGCTTCTTCTATCTCATCTAATTCTAACTCAAATCTAGCTTCTGCTTTACCGAATTGATAACGGGTTTGCGATAGCTTCTTTTTTGATGCTTTAATTTCTGGCTCTAAACCCTCAATTTCTTTTCTGCTTTCTTCTTCCGTTTCAATTAATTCCTCTAGTTCATGTAACATTTTTTCAATATCTTTTTCAATTGATTGTAATGTCTGATCAACTTTTCGCAAGATTTTTTTGGCAGTAGGAAAACGATAACGATCTGCTGCTTCTTCAGCGTCAAATAAATATTCTTCTATGTCAGGAAGCTGTTTCGTAACAATGTATTCCCAATGATCTTTCCATGATTCGAATTTCTCCTGTGTTTCTCCTGATAAATTCAAGTTTTTTATCCGGGAAATCTGGGATGCGATATTACGATTCATAATATCCATTTTCCAGCTTTCCTGCCGATCTACAACATCATATATCCTTTTTCGTAATATAAGGCCAACAATGATTACTGTAATAATAAGAAGTACGATTCCAATGATATATGCCATTTAAAGCCTCCTAACTATATTCCTGTGTATAAGAGGATGTTCACTTTTTAATTCTCTCCAAAAACAGGTGCCATTTAATTTATTGTCGTTTTTTGGCAGGTAAGAAAGAGTAAAAATCTTTCTTACTGCATAAGTGCAACTAAGGCTTTCGCTACCAATGTGTGGTGATAAGCCAAGTATTCTTAATAAATGTTAAAGTGTATTTTTCTAATATTAATACTAATGATACCACGATAATCGCATTTTTGGCTAAAAAATTACAAATAATTTACCAATATTACTTATTTTTTATTATTTTGCAAACTGGATTGTTTCTGAAGTAATAAAATCAAGCCATTTATGAATAACTTTTGTGTAGTTGCGTGCAAATAGATCATGCGATGTTTTACCTGCCAGCTGATCCTTCCATTCATTCTGAAGTACATAAGGTGTTATCAGCATACCTTTCAGTTGCATCAGCAGAAATTGATGTTCAGTTTTACTCTTTGGTTTCTCAGGTAAACTTTCATAAAAGGTATTACTGATAAAATAATTCTCTTTAGCTAAATACGTAACAGCCATTTCACGTACGAATATGGAATCGATTGAAAGTTCGCGATGAATAAAACAAGAAAATTGATGATTATTTTGCTTATATTGTATAATGGAGTCTATTAGTAATTTTAATTTAACTAAAGGTGGTTCCGATTCTGAGCTATTGATTACTTCTTCCATTGTTGTTAAGTAAGTTTCATAATAATTGGTCACCGCATGTTCGAGCAATCCTTGTTTACTTTTAAAGTAATAGCTTATAAGGGAAACGTTTACGGAGGCTTTATCTGCTATATCCCGTACCGATGTACCGTGAAAACCTTTTTGAAAAAATAAGGAAGAGGCAGCATCAATAACTTTTTGTTTGGTTGTATTATTTTTCATTAGTATTCAACTCCTTATATTAATTTTACGACAGAGTAGCCTTTAATCCTTCAATTTTCTCTCGACAATTCACGCAAATGAAAGTCGAAACTTATCACAGTTTAGCATTATATTGAATTCCACCATACCATCAGCTTGACAATAGAAAGGGGAATATACATGTTTCAGACAACAAGTTATTCAGGAAATCGTATGAAAGACTATGAATTAGTATTGCAGCAAGCTAAAGCGCTTATGGACGGTGAGCCTGATCACATAGCTAATCTATCAAATGCATCTGCTCTCTTAAATCAACTTCTTGAAGAGGTGAATTGGGTCGGATTTTACATTTTTAAAGATGATGAGTTAGTGTTAGGACCATTTCAGGGTCTCCCGGCTTGTCTTCGTATCCCTAATGGAAAAGGGGTTTGCGGGACTGCTGTTAAGACTAGAGAAACACAAGTAGTCGCCGACGTAAATGCTTTTCCAGGCCATATTGCTTGTGATGGTGCAACGCAATCAGAAATTGTAATACCTTTGCTCGTCAAGGGCGAAATATATGGCGTTTTAGATATTGACAGCCCACGGAAAGACAGGTTTGATGAAATCGATAAAAAATATTTAGAAAAATTTGCTGCGATTGTGCAGTCACATTTAAATTAATAAAATGCTTTCCAAAACATATCCCCGTTTTGGAAAGCATCCTTTTATCATGCGAAGTGCTTAGGTTGTACGTTGCTAAACGGACGCCTTGCACTTTTCTTATTTAAACTAAATTATTGATTTCTTCCTTCACTACACAATTTTTGCCTGTGTTCTTGGCAGCATATAGCGCTTTGTCTGCACGGACGAATAATTCTTTCACATCTGTTTTCCTCTTAGACTCCCATGTGGAGACTCCGCAGGATATGGTTACCTTAGGACTTGTGAAATTTTCCGTCTGTTTCCTCATCTGGGTTGCAATATGGACCCCCTCGTCAATGGTTGCATTAGATAAATATATTGCAAGTTCTTCGCCGCCCCATCGTGCTGGAACATCGTCTTCACCAGTATGAGCAGTAATTATGGATGCAACCTGAATAATTACTTCATCTCCCACATCATGGCCATACGTATCGTTTATAACTTTGAAATCATCAATATCTACAATGATTAACGCCCCTTTTTCATCATTGTTTAAATGTTGCTGGATTTTTTCTTCTAGATAGTTACGGGAAAATAATTTGGTCAAATAATCGGTAATCGCAACAGCCTTTAATTTTTCATTCAAAATGGAGTTAGTCAACGATAGCGTAAAATGTTGAACAAGCGATTGCATCAGTTTAAAGTTGTCAAAAGAAAAAGCATATTTCTTCTGCTGAAGAATGATAATCACACCATGAATCGTACCAGCCTGCACCATGGGTATTGCCATAATGGACAAAAAAGGGAAATCTGACAGTTCCTTCGAGTAATCCCCACTGAATATGGGATCATTTTTTTGCATTACTTGATTTAAAATAAAATCGGCATTGTCTTCCCCTTCAGCTGTAAAAAAGTATTCTGTGCTGCCAGATAAGACATTGATCATATGGCTTTGCGTCTCTCCAGTAAAAATAAACCCGACTTGGCCAGCACCACAAGCTTCCATAATCTTTTTTCGAACAATAGTAGTGATTTCAACAATATTCAAATTTGAATTTAATGCGTGAGTCGCATCATTTAACAACTTCAAATCCTTAACTAAGTGCTTTGAGTTCTGATAAAGTGTTGCACTTTCTATTGCCTGACCGGCTATACCGGATAGTTTAGCTATGAATTCAATTTCGTTTCGCGGAAAGTCCACCGTATTTTGAGTAATAATCAGTAAAACACCATACACTCCCTGCTTTCCTTTTAGCGGGGCATACAGACACGTTTTTTTCTCCTTCACCCGATCCTCAAGCTGAACTTCTCCGGTAATAAACGCTTGATTGCTTACTCGCTTCGTTGCATCATCACTAAATTCAAGAGTCTTAATAGGTAAACTCGAGTCCTCTTCGTAATCCTGTGAAAGTAAGATGTTGTATTCAAAAAGAGGATAGATGGTATCCATCGCTTTGGTTATTTCAGTCAAAATATTTTTCTTGGTAATTAATGAATAAAACTTCGTAGTGAGTTCAACTAAGTAAGCGTTTCTATTTTCATTTTCTTTAGTGGAAATATAATAGTTAAAAATTGTTAATAGATTTTCAAGTTCATCTTTAGAAAGTTCCAAAACCCCAGAATCAAAATCACAATCACTTTGGTAAGCTAAAAAAAGGAATGCACCAGGATCAACTTTCGGATTAAGAAATATTATTTGGCTTTTTAAATTGGAAGGTTCTTTAAATACCAGATCAGCGTACTGCACGTTTTCCTGCATGACTTTTTCTAAGTTGAGTTCTTTAAATGGTTGCTCTTTTAAAATGCTATGTATATCTTCTGTAACCCGCTCATACGTCTGTTCCCAATTATTATACGTGTAGATTGCTGCAAGCTGAACTTGAAGAAGGTCCTGCATCTTAAGAGAAACGGTCTCAAGAATCTGACCGTATGAATATGCAGGTATATTTGAAATCAGCTCAAAGAAAGCGTTTCTCATGTTAGACTTCAATTTATTTTGGTCTATCATTTTTGATCACCTGTCATTAAATTTAATTTTTATAGCAACTATTTTAATATCTTTGAAAAATCACTTATATACAGTATATAGCAAAAATTAGTTATTTCCCAAAAAATACATAAAAAATTTAAATTTACTTATGGTTTCTACTCAATAAATGTTTGACTTATATACATGAAACTTATATACTATTCTTTGTGTAAAATAAAAAGGTAGCCTTTGTGAACCGACGTTGTTATCATTTTGTTCCTCAGACAATGAGGTGTATCGTGTAACTCTTTGCTGCTGGAGCGATGGTACATGAAAACATAATGAGCAACGGATAGGAACACGGTCGCTTATTTTATGCAAATAAAATAATAAAGGAGATTGTCCTATGTCACGTTTTACTGGATCAGTATGGAAGAAATCACGTCGTCTTGGCATTTCATTAACAGGAACTGGTAAGGAATTAGATAAACGCCCTTACGCACCTGGCCAACACGGACCTAACCAAAGAAAGAAAATCTCAGAATATGGTCTTCAACAACAAGAGAAGCAAAAACTTCGCTTCTTGTATGGACTGAACGAACGTCAATTCCGTAACTTGTTTACCGAAGCTGGTAAACAAAGAGGTATCCACGGTGAAAACTTCATGATTCTTCTTGAATCACGTCTTGATAACCTTGTATACCGTGCAGGTCTTGCTCGTACACGCAGCCAGGCACGTCAGCTAGTAAATCATGGTCACGTAACTGTAGACGGCAAACGCGTAGATATCCCATCTTACCGTTTAAAGCCAGGTCAAACTTATAGTTTACGTGAAAAATCACAGAAGCTTGATATTGTAAAAGAAGCGATTGAAGTAAATAGCTTCGTACCAGATTACATTACATTTGATGCAGATAAATTTGAAGGATCTTACACGCGTCTTCCTGAGCGTACAGAACTTCCAGCTGAAATCAATGAAGCTCTAATCGTAGAATTCTATTCTCGTTAAGCTGAGTTAAAAAGTCAGAATCCGCTAATTAGCGGATTCTGGCTTTTTTTATGCATGAATTTCAGTCGGATAACTACTTAAAACGCGCGGTCATGACTGACCGCGCGTTCAGGCTGTCGGAAAATATATATTGATTCAAAATCCTGATCAGTATAAATTTTAAAGCTAGTGAAAAAGTAGTGGATTTTAAAAGTTTATCTTTTCAGCATTATTTTAGCATCTTCGAATATACGGAGACTCCTGCGGGAAGTAAGAGATCGGTGAGACCCCGGAGGACATAGTCCGAGGAGGCTCAACACTCGCCCGCGGAAAGCGCAGTATATTCGAAGATGCGAAGGTAGATCCTCATATTTCGAACTATTTCTATTAGAAAACTTGGCTAATCGCCAAGTCTTCAGTGCGAAAGTCTTAGTTGCTCTTTGCAGTAAAAAAAGATTTATACTTTCTTACCTGGCAAGCAGAAAGCGCGGTCATGACTGACCGCGCGTTTTATCATTTGTAACTTATTAAGTAGTACTTCTTCTTACCTCGACGAATGATAGTGAAGGTGTCTTCAATTCGGTCATTATTCGTAACCGTGTGCTTTAGATCCTGATTTCGTTCGCCATTAATGTAAATTGCACCATTGCTGATATCTTCCCTTGCTTGTCTTTTGGAAGATGAAATTTTAGCTTCAACAAGCAAATCAATTAGTCCAATATCTTCCTTTTGTCTATTATATGTTGGTACATCTTTAAACCCCTGCTCTATTTCTTTACCTGAAAGAGATTTTAAATCTCCACTAAACAACGATGCAGAAATTTTTTGTGCCTGATCGACGGCGTCCTGACCATGTACTACTCGTGTAACTTCTTCAGCCAGACGTTTCTGTGCCAATCTTTCTTCTGGTTTATTTTCCAATGAATCAACTAATGTATCAATATCATTCTGCCCTAGGAATGTAAAATATTGAATGAATTTAATAACATCACGATCATCAGTATTAAACCAGAATTGATAAAATTCATACGGTGTCGTTTTTGCAGGATCCAACCAGATTGCACCACCAGCGGTCTTGCCAAATTTTGTTCCGTCGGCTTTTGTAATTAATGGAACTGTTAGACCAAATACCTTTGTTTCTTCGTCCAGGTTTTCACGAGAACGACGAATCAATTCCATTCCGGCAGTAATATTTCCCCACTGATCACTGCCGCCAATTTGCAATGTACATTTCTCTTGCTCGTATAACTTTAGAAAGTCCAGTGACTGCAGAATCATATAGCTGAATTCAGTGTAAGAAATTCCTTGCTCAATTCGTGCTGAAACGGATTCTTTTGCAAGCATATAATTGATTCCAAAATGCTTCCCAGCATCCCGAAGAAAATCAATTACTGTCATACTTGCCAGCCAGTCATGATTATTACGGGCTACTGCAGCATTTTCACCATTGTCAAAATCCAGAAGGTTGGCTAATTGCTGGTTGATTTTTTCACTATAGCCTTTTACAACACTGTCCTCATTTAACGAACGTTCTGCTGAGCGCCCGCTAGGGTCACCAATCATTCCCGTTCCTCCACCAACTAGTGCGATCGGACGGTGTCCAGCTTCTTGAAATCGTTTTAACATATACACTGGCAGCAAATGCCCAATATGTAAGCTGTCAGCCGTTGGGTCAAATCCACAATATAGCGTCACCTGGTTTTCTTCAAGATGCTTTGCTAATCCTTCGCGGTCAGTTGTCTGATGAATTAATCCACGTTTTTCTAAATCCTGTAATACGTTCATTTGCTTCACTCTCCTGTTTTTAGTTGATAATACAGAAAACTCGCCCCTAAA
Organism: Virgibacillus flavescens; assembly: GCF_050574275.1. Classification (GTDB taxonomy): domain Bacteria; phylum Bacillota; class Bacilli; order Bacillales; family Amphibacillaceae; genus Virgibacillus_F; species Virgibacillus_F flavescens. Next base: position 1,950,809 of record NZ_CP192260.1, on the reverse strand, counting down.
AATAAAGGGACGAGAATTTAATCGCGGTACCACCCTTGTTGCATAAATAATGCCACTTTGGGTTTTTTAACGATGGGTTTTCACCGTTTCTAGTCAATAGAAAATGCTCCAGATTGTAATTCATCAGCAAATGTATACCAGTTTCCACCAAACACTGGCTCTCTATAAAAGGGATTTGCATAACTACTTCGATCATTCTTAGCATATTGATATACAGTTATTATTTATTTCACCATAATTTACATTAAATTGCAATAAATATTACATGCTATAGGAAGAACACTAGATATAATTAATTTAAAAAGGTTAGTGATTTCTAGTTTAAATTATTTTTACTAGCTTACTAGTATGGTATAATATGGTGTGAATATTTAGGAGGTCTAAATATGGATGATGTTAAAAAGTATTTAAATAAAGCATATCAAAAGGTGAAGAACCTTTGGAACGAAGGAAGAATTCAACGCACATCTAGAGTTACATATGACGTTGCTTGGAATATTATTTTATTCTTTCTCATTATAGGTGTAATTGGATTCTTTTTTGCGGGAGGCGTAGGAGCTGGATACTTTGCTTCCTTAGTAAAGGATGAACCAATTCGAAGTTACGATAGTATGGAAGCTGACATATATAACTATGAAGAAACATCCAAGCTATACTTCGCAGAAAATAAGTATTTTGGTGACATAAGGTCTGAAATAATGCGTGAAGAAGTAAAGCTTGAAAATGTTTCTGATGTTCTGATAAATGCAGTAATTGCAACTGAAGATCGTAACTTTAAAGAACATGAGGGCGTCGTCCCAAAAGCTATTTTACGTGCGGTTGTTCAGGAAGCAACAAATGCCTCAGTTAAAACAGGCGGAAGTACCCTGACCCAGCAATTAATTAAAAATCAAATTCTTACAAATGAGGTTTCGTTTGAGCGTAAAGCCAAGGAAATTCTATTGGCACTAAGGTTGGAAAGATTCTTTGATAAAGATGAAATCCTTGAAGCATATCTTAATATTGTGCCTTATGGTCGAGAAGCGTCAGGAAAAAATATTGCAGGAATACAAACTGCAGCACAAGGAATCTTCGGTGTAGATGCGAAAGATGTGAATCTGCCACAAGCTGCATATTTAGCTGGACTTCCTCAGAGCCCATCGTATTATACTCCTTTTAAAAATAGTGGTGGTCTTAAAGAAAAAGGAGCATTGCAACCTGGTATCGATCGAATGGAAACAGTCTTATATCGCATGTATGAAGCAGAATACATTACAAAAGAAGAATATGAGAAAGCAATAAATTATGATATAGTTGCTGATTTTACACTTGAATCAAAATCGTCAATTGATAAATACCAGTATCTGATGTACGAAGCAGAAAGTCGCGCAATAAAAATTCTTACTGAACACCTTGCAACAGAAGATGGATATTCAATGAAGGATTTGAATGACGATAAAAAACTTTACGAAGAATATGCAATACGTGCCGATCGAGCTATGCGGAAAAATGGATATGAAGTTCATACGACGATTGATAAAGAAACGTATATAGCATTCCAGGATATAGCTAAAAACTATGAACATTATGGTCCGAAAAGCAACTGGTACTGGACTGATCCGAAAACCGGTAAAGAGTATCACATCAATGAACCTGTTCAAGCAGCAGGCATGTTAATAGAAAACAGTACTGGTAAAATTATTAGTTTCGTTGGGGGACGAGGATATTCTCAGGAAAACCAATTAAACTATGCAACTGAAGCTGTACGTTCAAACGGTAGTACAATGAAGCCACTCCTTACCTATGGACCTGCTTTCGAGACAGGTATCGCACAGCCGTCGACTCCTATTCCGGACATTAAGATGAAATACCCTGATACGAATGAATCGAGTGGTTTTTATACACCAACAAATTACACAGGCAACTATCATGGAATTGTCAGTGCACGTAAAGCACTTGCTGAGTCGTATAATGTGCCTGCGATAGCCACATACAATAAGTTAATGAATAAAGGAATAGGTCAGGAATATATTGAAAAAATGGGGATTAATACGATTGGAGACGAAGAGTACAGCAATCGCGGTCTAAGTATTGGTGGTACAACTTACGGAACTACAATCGAAGAAAATATAAACGCATATGGTACTTTCGCAAATGGGGGTAAATTTGTCGATGCCTATATGATAGAAAAAATTACCACTAATGATGGGAAAGTTATTTATCAGCACAAGTCAAAACCGGTAGATGTGTTCAGTCCCCAGACCGCATATTTAACTACTGACGTATTGCGTGACGTGTTTGATTATGGTACTGGAACCTACTTAAAATCTAAACTGGATATGTCTGTCGATTGGGCAGGGAAATCCGGTACTTCTCAAGACTGGAAAGATGCTTGGTTTGTTGGTTACAATCCAAATGTCACTTTTGGAGTATGGTTGGGTTATGATACACCATCCAGCTTAGATGACTGTGATAATTGTATGAGGTATAGTCATCGAAACCAGTTACTCTGGTCAAAGCTGATTAATAAAGCAACCGAAATAAACCCAGAATTGTTAGCTCCAAAGAAGAATTTTGAGCGGCCTGAAGGGATTGTCGAACGTAGCTACTGCGCTATTTCAGGTATGGCTCCATCAGACCTTTGCAGTAAAGCAGGACTAGTATATTCGGATATATTTAATTCAAAATACGCACCAAGTAAAACAGATAACAGCCTAACAACTGGAGCTTATGTAATGGTAGATGGCAAAGCTGTACTGGCCGGCCCAAGTACGCCCAGTGAATTTGTAAACGGTGATGGATTGACTTTCAACCCAGAATTTCTAAAAGAAAACAATTTTGATCAATTAAATGATTTGACTAAACTCTTCCCTTCTAAAGATAGAGCAAAATGGGAAAAAATTGGTGTTCCAAGTGGAGATATTGGTGCATCAATAAAAAATGATGGGAAAGCACCTGTTGCTCCATCCTCGGTCAAAAATTCAGGTGGCACCTTAACTTGGAGTGATTCAAGCAGCAGAGATGTTGTCGGATATCGCATCTATCGAGCAGCAAATCCAGACGCAAGCTTTTCTCTGATTGGCAACACAACGTCAACAGGCTTTAATGTCGGTGGCGGAAAAGCTGTATACGTTGTTAAAGCAGTAGACTACTTTGGGCTGAATTCAATGGCTTCGAGTGAAGCGGTGATTGGGGACTTTACGAAGCCTGAACCAAAGCCGCCCGAACCGAAAGAACCAAAACCCGAAAAACCAGATAAACCAGAACCAGTGGATCCACCTAAACCACCAGAGGACCCAGAACCAACAGACCCACCTGAGAATGATGAAGAAGAACCTGCTGATGGTGGTACGCCTGAAGAGGGAGACGAGGGAACTGAACCTGAACCTGAGCCTGGATCTGAGGATGCTACTACCTCTGACACTGGTTCTAGTACTGATTCTGGTTCAGGTTCTGGCGCTGGTTCTGATTCTGATTCTAATAAGCCAAAGCCTGAACCATCTGATAAACCAAAAGAATAATTTATTTAAAAAAATGAAGAAACAACAGTATAGTATAAATAAAATAACCCGAACGAAGTTTTCGACTTCGTTTGGGTTATTTGTTATAAAAAAAATTATCATTGCTTCGCCAAAATACTTCACGTATTCCAACATACCCACCACACTCAAACATTCACAATTCTAAACAAGTAATTTTTTAGTTATTACTAAAAATACAGACGATTATCCTGTATAATGAAAAAATAGTGAACAACTATATTTCTATAGGAGTAGGCGGTGCATATATGAACCATGTTAAAACTCATCAATCATTAACACACGACACTACCCAAGGAGAAATTACTATTGAAGGGCCGCTTCCTTCAAGCGAGTTAAGAAAATATAATTTTCATGAAGGACTGACTGCTTTTCGAACACCACCAAAACAGTTTGAAGCTATTCTTAACATCGCAGATTTTCCAGAGGGAAGGATTATTATTGCCCGTACTGATGAAACAATTGTTGGTTATGTCACTTACCTCCACCCTGACCCTTTAGAACGCTGGTCAGAGTTCAATATGGAAGATTTAATTGAACTGGGGGCAATTGAGGTTATTTCTGAATACCGTGGCTCTAAGGTAGCTTCAGGTTTATTAAAAGTCTCGATGCTGGATGATTTTATGGAAAATTATATTGTCATCTCCACTGAATATTATTGGCATTGGGACTTAGATGGAACCAAACTTAGTATATGGGACTATCGAAAAGTGATGGAAAAAATGATGGCTGCAGGAGGTCTTCTCCCTGCTCCAACGGATGATCCTGAGATTATTTCACACCCTGCCAATTGTTTGATGGTTAAAATCGGTAAGCATGTTTCAGAAGAATCGATTAATCTTTTTGATAAACTGCGCTTTTTACAGCGTCATCAATATCGCTCAATGAGGGAGGGTTTATAAATGCTAGTAGAAGAAATTATGAATACAAATGTTATAACACTTTCAGCAAAGTCAACCATTGCCGAAGCGCTGAAATTGTTACAGGAACACAGAATAAGACATATTCCTATTATCGATAGCGAAAGACAGGTAATTGGAATTGTTTCAGACCGCGATGTACGTGATGCTAGTCCATCGAGCTTCGATACTGAATCGACTGAAAATGTTCTGCAAAATGAGATACAGTCAATCATGAGTCATCCAGTTGTAACAGTCCATCCGCTTGATTTCGTTGAGGAAGTTGCAGGAATTTTTTATGACGAAGAGTTTGCCTGTGTGCCTGTTGTAAATAATAATATGCTAGTAGGTATGGTTACGGAGAAAGATATGCTTTATACATTAATTCATATCACAGGGACTAATGTTCAGAGTTCTCATATCGAGGTTAAAGTACCTCATAAACCCGGAATATTACCTGAAGTTGCTTCTGTTTTTGGAAAACGGAAAATGAATATTACATCGGTTCTCGTCTATCCATATAAAAAAGATCCAGACTATAAAGTTCTTGTTTTTCGTATTCAAACGATGAATCCAATGCCTGTAATTGAAGATTTACGAAATGCTGGCTATGAATTAATGTGGCCAAATAATATTACGGGGCCAAAATTATGACGTGTAACGCATCTTTTATTTTTTCAGATGACATGCTTGGTTATCATTTTCATGCAGATCATCCGTTTAATCAAAAACGGGTCATTCTTACAAAAGACTTACTTACTTCTTCACATGCATTGAGAGATAATCAAATCCTCCCTCCTCGCATGGCTACTGTTGAAGAGCTTGCACTATTTCATGACCCTGCCTACATTGAGGCAATTCAGAAAGCTGGCACTGGACTTTTAAACCAGGATGAAGCACTTGAATACGGAATTGGTACAGAAGATACACCTATTTTTAAAAATATGCATGAAGCCTCAAGTTATTTAGTTGGAGGTACGTTAACTGCTGTTGATACAGTTCTTGCGGGTAAAGCAGATCATGCGCTTAACCTGGGAGGTGGCCTCCATCATGGTTTCAAGCGACGCGCAGCAGGTTTTTGTATCTATAATGACGGAGCTGTAGCAATAAAATACATTAGGGAAAAGTACGATATGAAAGTTTTATATGTCGATACAGACGCACATCATGGAGATGGCGTTCAATGGGCATTTTATGAGGACCCTAATGTCTGCACATTTTCGATTCATGAAACTGGCCGTTACTTATTTCCCGGTACTGGAAATATTAATGAACGAGGAATCAAAAAAGGTCACGGTTATTCATTTAATTTACCAATTGATGCTTTTACAGAGGATGAATCATTTTTACAACTATATGAAACTGCTTTTCGTGAAATCACGGAATACTTTAAACCAGACGTTATTATTACACAAAACGGTGCTGATGCACACTGCTATGATCCGCTTACTCATCTATGTGGAACGATGGAAATTTACGAAAAAATTCCTGAACTTGCCCATGAATTAGCACATCAGTACTGTGATGGTAAATGGATAGCACTTGGTGGTGGCGGCTATGACACATGGAGAGTTGTTCCGCGTGCATGGGGGCAGGTTTGGAACGTGATGAATAGCGGAAGTCATCTTGTCGGCAATCTTCCCACTGAATGGGTTAATAAATGGCAGGCTGAAGCTCCAGTTGATCTGCCAGTTAGTTGGCAGGATGATAAAAGCATCGTCCCATCTATACCGAGAAGAAATGAAATAAATGAGAAAAACTATAAAATGCTGTTAAGTGCACTAAAATATACAAAGAAAACTTAACGAAAAAAGCTTGCAATAAAAGAAACGAGAAGATTAGACTTACTTAATCTTCTCGTTTCTTTAAGAATTCGGGTTACTATTGTTTTCCAGGATGACAATTTCTACCCGTCTATTCTTGCTCATGTTTTCAGGGCTGTCATTTGGTGCTAAAGGTTTAGTATCACTGTAGCCGACAATTGTAAATCGCGATTCATCGAAATTATGTTTATTGACCAGATAGCGAACAACACTGCTTGCTCTCGCACCTGATAGCTCCCAGTTGGATGGAAATCGAAAACTGGACATCGGCTTATTATCTGTATGTCCTTCAACTTTAACCTGATTTGGAATTTCTGCTAGTAACGAAGAAATTTTATTTAGAAAAGGCTCACCAGACTGAAGAATATCTGCTTCACCTGGTTCAAATAAAATCAGTTCCTGTAATACCAATACCACTCCACGCTCATTTCTGCTGGCAGAAATCACGTTATTTAGTTCATTTCTATCTAAGTACTGTTCCACGTTAGTCATTAGTTTATTTAAGGAGTCTTTTTGTTCAGCCACTTGATCATCATCAGAAGCCGAAAAATTATTAGTCTGTTCTGGTCTGTTTAATTCGCCTGAATTATTTTCATTTAAGAGATTATCCGGGTTGTCTAAAGGAACTGCAGATGGATTAAATTCAAAAACTGTTCGATCTTTAAAAGAATTAGAAACCGCTTCGAATTTCATCTGATCAAGCTGAGACATGGAAAACAATAAAATAAAAAACACTAGAATCAAAGTTACCATATCTGCATAAGTAACCATCCATTTTGGCGAACCGGTCTTCTTATTCCGCTTCAACGGTCTACGCTTCATTAATGCTCTCCTCCACAAAAGGAGTATCTTCTGCGACGTCTTCTTTCTTCTTTGTTTCTTTAGACAGAAAAGCACTTAGCTTTTCTTCAAGAATTCGAGGATTTTGGCCAGACTGAACCCCGATAACCCCTTCGATTATAACCTGCTTAATAAAAACCTCTTCCTCGGTCTTCGCTTCTAGTTTATTTGCCATTGGTACAAATACTAGATTAGCTAATACGGTACCATATAAAGTAGTCAGTAATGCTACCGCCATGCTTGGTCCTAATGTACTGGGATCCTGTAAACTATTAAGCATCAGAACTAAACCTATGAGTGTACCTATCATTCCCCAGGCAGGAGCGTACTCACCGGCTTTCTCCAAAATCGTTCGCCCTTTATAATGTCTGTCTTCCATTGCAATGATCTCTGCATTCATAATATCATTTATAACTTCTGGCTCGATACCATCTACTGCTAACAGAACACCTTTTTTTATAAATGGCTCGTCAACATCATCCAGTTCATTCTCAAGAGACAAAATTCCGTCTCTTCTCGCACGTTCTGATAGTTTAATAAATAACGCTATTAATTCAGGAAGTCTTTGATCATTTTGATGGAACGCTTCTTTCATGACTTTAAATGTTAATTTAATTTGTTCCATCTTAAAATTAATTAAAAGCGATGCGATAAGTCCGCCGATAACGATAAAGATGGATGCAACATCAAGAAATGACAGGAAGCCTTCTTTTCCGCCACTTGATAAGATTGCAATCATTATCATAATGAACCCTAACGTTATGCCGATCGGAGTTAAAATATCTCTTTTTCGCATACAACTCTCTCCTTAAAAACATTGTAAATCAATTAGATTTACCTATTATATCGACATAACTCTTATTTTGTTGAGTTTCTTTCAACAATTCTATGCGGCAATACAACTTTTTTTTCAGAAACATCTTCTTTATTCATATATTTAGTCAGCAAACGCATTGCGACTGCACCAATATCATACATAGGCTGGACAATTGTCGACAAAGTTGGGCGAACCATTGAAGCAAGTCTTGTATTATCAAATCCAAAGACTTCTATATCTCCCGGAACTGTCAATCCCTTATCCTGTGCACCATGAATAACGCCTAAAGCCATTTCATCAGAAGAGACAAAAATTGCCGAAGGATTACTTTCCAATGCGTAAAGTTCTTTAAAAGCTTCTATTCCTGAATCGTATGTGTAATCGCCCTTGATTACATATTCATCCTTTATCGTGATAGATGCATCCTTAAATGCCTTCTGATACCCAGCATACTTCTGTTTATTAATAAGCGTATCATCTTCACCAGAAATAAATGCAACGTCCTTATTACCTTTATCGAGTAAAAATTTTGTAGCTTCGTATGAAGCCTGTTCATAATCAATGTTAACAGAAGGAATCGTATTTGATTCGTCGTATGTAGCAGCTAGGACCACCGGAACAGATGAGGTTTTAAACTGGTTTACATGTTCATCGGTAATCGTGCCCCCCATAAAGATGATTCCATCCACTTGTTTTTCAAGCATTGTATTGATCAATTGAAGTTCTTTATCTTTATTCTGATCAGAATTGCTGAGGATAATATTGTATTTATACATGGTTGCTATATCTTCAATTCCTCTGGCAAGCTCCGCAAAAAAGATACTCGAAATATCAGGAATAATCGCTCCAACTGTTGTTGTTTTCTTACTCGCTAGACCACGCGCGACAGCATTTGGTCGATATCCCAAGGTTTCAATGGTTGCCAGCACTTTTTTCCGGGTAGTTGGTTTTACATTTGGGTTTCCGTTTACTACTCTCGATACTGTAGCCATGGATACGTTCGCTTCCCGAGCAACATCGTAAATTGTTATATTCATATTTAACAGCCTCCAACTTCAATTAAATAAAACGTTTTCTTTTTCATCTATCATACTCCACCACAGATTAAAACACAAAAATAACCATGGTAATCAAGGATAGAACACTTAGATTATCATTTATTTCTTCCAGTTGCTTTAGAGAATGCTTGTACCTCGTTCACAAAGTGCTCGAACATTTCCAGATCCATTTGCTGTGCAGAATCTGATAACGCTACTGCAGGGTCTGGATGTACCTCAGCCATAACACCATCAGCACCAATTGCAATTGCTGCTTTGGCCGCTGGTAATAGCAAGTCACGTCTGCCAGTTGAATGCGTTACATCTACCATGACCGGTAAATGGGTCTCCTGTTTCAGTATTGGCACTGCAGAGATATCCAGTGTGTTTCTCGTTGCTCTTTCATACGTTCGAATTCCCCGTTCACATAAAATAATATTACCGTTACCTCTCGAAATAATGTACTCCGCTGCATTGATAAACTCAGATATTGTAGCAGACATTCCACGTTTTAATAACACAGGTTTATCAACTTCTCCGACTGCCTTTAATAGTTCAAAGTTCTGCATGTTACGCGCACCTATCTGGATAACATCTACATAGTTAAGCGCTTCTTCTACATGGTTTGGATTTAATATTTCACTGACAATTGCCAGGTCATGTTCATCGGCTGCCTGTTTTAAAATCTTTAATCCTTCAAAACCTAGTCCTTGGAAATCATATGGAGATGTTCTCGGCTTAAACGCTCCACCGCGAAATAATTTAATTCCCTTCCCCTTCACAGACTCGGCAACCTTTGACACCTGTTCGTAACTTTCTACTGAACAAGGTCCCATAACAAAATGAACCTGGCCATCTCCAACTCTGCTTCCTTTAATATTAATAATTGTATCTTCTGGTTTGTTTTTGCGTGAAACCAGTAATTCTTTTCGATGATCATCTTCCTGTAATTCTAAGCTGGCTTTAAATATTTCTTTAAAAATATGCTCGACAGTTGATTTCACAAATGGACCTTTGTTATTGGAAGTAATCTGATTCATCATTTCTCTTTCCCGAACCGGATCAAATCGTTTAACACCTTGTTTGAGCTTAATCTGTCCAATTTGCTGAACAAGCTCCGCACGCTTATTAATTATTTCTAAAAGTTCCAAATTAACTTCATCCATTTGCTTTCGTAATATGTCTAATTGATTTTGTTTCATTTCCTACACCTCTATTTACAGTTTATAATTATGGGAAAGTATGGTACATTCTTTAGTAATTAAAAGAATTTTATAAGTTTATCAGATAGAATACTTAAGTAATTTTAGCAGTTTATGCAACCTGGAGGAACCCTTTATGAATGAAAATTTATTTGCACTTGATATCGGCACCAGATCAGTAACTGGAATTATATTAGAAAAAAATAATTCTGCTTTTTCCATTATTGATTATTATACAATTGAACACACGGAACGTTCGATGCATGACGGACAGATTCATAATGTCCCTGCAGTATCCAAAGTTATCACAAAAGTAAAGGATCACTTAGAAGAAAAGCATGGTACGCTTGCGTCTGTAAGTGTGGCTGCAGCAGGACGCTCACTTAAAACTATACAAACAGACGCCAAATTACATATAAATCAACAACCGATTCTCGACAACGAAACCATTAAGCACTTAGAGTTAAGTGCCGTTCACGCTGCACAGCAAGAACTAGCAACTGTTCACGAGAATGGTATCAATCCCACTTATTTTTGTGTTGGATATTCCGTCCTTCATTATAAGCTTGATGGCGAATTGATGGGCTCGTTAATTGATCAAACTGGCGAAGAAGCAAGTGTCGAAATTATTGCAACCTTTTTACCGAAAGTTGTTGTGGAATCATTGATAGCTGCCCTATCACGCTCTGATTTAGAAATGAATGCTCTTACACTTGAACCGATTGCTGCAATTCACGTTCTTATACCGGAATCGATGCGAAAGTTAAATATAGCCTTAGTCGATATAGGTGCCGGTACAAGTGATATTGCCATAACAGACCAAGGAACCGTTGCTGCTTACGGAATGGTTCCAATTGCTGGTGACGAAATTACGGAAGCTGTCAGCGAAAACTATTTACTGGATTTCCCAGTGGCTGAGCAGACAAAAAGAGACATTGTAACAAATGGAGAAGCTGTTGTAACGGATATATTAGGTTTTAAGTCGACAATAACCTATGACACATTGGTGCATGACATTAGAAATACAATTGATAATTTGGCACAATCTATTGCGAATGAAATTATCCAGCTTAATTCAAAGCCAACTAAAGCTGTAATGCTAATTGGCGGAGGAAGTCTTACCCCTGAAATTATCACTACGCTGGCAGGAAAGCTGCAGCTGCCCGAGAACCGTGTAGCTGTCAGAGGAATTGATGCTATTCAGAACCTGACGAATGCAAGTATATTGCCACCTGGTCCTGATTATATTACACCGATAGGAATTGCGATTGCTGCAAAAGAAAACCCAGTGCACTATATCAGCGTAACAGTGAACAACAACCTCATTCGAATGTTTGAAATGAAACAGTTAACAATTGGCGATTGTCTGGTTCAGGCAGGCATAGAAATTAAAAAATACTATGGTAAGCCAGGAATAGCCTCACTCATTACTGTAAATGGCAAGTGTATTACCTTACCAGGTGGATACGGACAACCACCAAAAATATATCTAAACGATAAAGAAGCAAGTGTTGAGACACCAATCAGTAATGATAATCAAATTCGAATTGAAAAAGGCGAAAATGGAGTCGCCCCAGACGCGTCCATCGAAAACGTCATCGGTGATATGCCTAGTAAATTTATAAAATTTAATGGACAGGCTATTACAATAAATCCTATCTTTCACGTTAATAATAAAATAGTAACGAAAAACTATGTACTTAAGGATAGGGATGAATTAAGGATAACTCAAGTAAGAACCATCCGGGATTTTTTGTCATCGAACAGTACAGAAAAGTTAAACACGCTTCAACCTTTTACAATTTACGTTAATCAGAAGGAATGCACCATTAATGCCGGTAAATCAAACATTTACTTGAACGATAAAGTGGCTGATGCAAATGAAAATCTTAAAGATGGCGATTCACTTACTTTGCAGTACGCGATTATTCCAACAGTGGCTGATTTGTTAAAAGAGCGCAATGAACAATATAACGAAAAGATACATGTGTCCTTTAACAGTAAACCCATCACCATGTGTCAACAGCGTTTACTTATTTTGAGAAACAGCGATCAGGAACTATTTGAAGACTCATTATTAAAAAATGGTGACCACATTACCATAAAGTCCAAAGCAATTCAGCCTTTTATATTTCAGGACATATTCCGATATATAGACATCGACCTTTCAAAAGTAAACAGCAATTTTCAACTTTATAAAAATGATACTATCACCAGCTTTGATGCAATCGTGGAAGATAAAGATCGTTTACAAATTGACTATTAAATACTCAACTTTGGAACATGGAAGCATTTAAAATAAGTAGAATTTGATGTAAACTGAAATTAACAGCAACGAACTTTCCGCTGCCGGCAGTCTCGCAACATAGGGCGGTTTATGAGCTTTCAGGTGCCGCGGTAGGTGGCCACTGGAAAAGTTTTGTATGGTACGAAATAAGTGGATCTACTATCGCATTTTCGAATATACTTCGCTTTCCGCCCGCAGCGATCCTGGACGGCAGCTTTAGAGTAAATTTAAGATTATAAGCCTAACGTTACGTCGCAGTATATATGTTTTGTGTCAACATCAGTAGAATGTATGCTTATTCAACTACTACAGTGAGCACCGATTTATTTTCGTATTCGTTAGGTGAGTTGAATGTAAAAGGGTAAGAGCTCAAATGCTCTTACCCTTTTGACTTATATCCTACTGGAAATTACTTTTTTTCAAGTTCATCTGTAGCTTCTTCGATTGCCTCTGCTACTTCTTCAGCTGCTTCTAATGCTTCATCTTCTCTATTACGTCTCTCTTGAATTTTACTTTGAAGTGTTTTTGTAAGATCCTGTGTTTTTTGAGAAAGTTCTTTAGAAGAATCAACTGCTTTAGTTTTAAATTCTGACCCTTTAACATAAGCCTTATCTTTTAAATCTGTACCCTTTTCATATGCTACGCTTTTCCAATCACTTGCTCTTCCGCGCACATCAGTAGCACCCTGATTTAAATTATCACGTAGTTCTCTTCCTGACTTTGGTGCATACAACAATGCTACAGATGCACCTACAATTCCCCCGACAAGTGTTCCTATGACAAAATCTTTTGTATTAATATTCTGGTTTTGCTGGTTCTCCTGATTTCCCATGTAAAATTCCTCCTGTTAAAAATTTATTTTCTTTTCTTTTTCCACAAATCAACCATTGCTGATCCCCATGTAACTGCCTGAGACGCTTTGTCCTGATTTTGTTCAGCAGCATTAGAGACCTTAGAAGTGATACGTTTTAGTGACTGGTTAAAATCCTTTACAGTCTCTCCAATACCCTTTACACCATCAAAAAGGCCGTTCATTTTAGAGGATTTCTGGTTTACATCATCTGCTAAACGGTTTGTTTTATTTAATAATGCAGTAGTTTCAGTGGTAATACCTTGTAATTGTTTTTCTAAGTCTTCAACAGTATCTGCAACATTATTTAATGTTCGCTGAGTCGCCTTTAATGTCTTTGCTAAATAAATAACCAGTACTGCGAATGCAATTGCTACTATAATTGCAGCAATATACAACAAAATTTCCATTCCATAGTTCAACTCCTTTATTATGTAATTGTTAACATAGCATGTAAAAATAAATTCATCATTTATTATTAATACCCTTTTTTACCATACATAAACATAGCCATATTATACCAAGTATATCATTATTAGAGTGATTCATCTAATTCTAGGACAGGAACAACAAAAAAAGTCTGCTGGCAGCAGACTTTTTTAAGGATATTACGCATTTTTTTCTTTTCTTTCATTTTGGATAGAATTTTCATATGCTTGTTGAAACTTTTGAATATCTCCTGCACCCATAAAAATAAGTACGCTATCATTATGCTCAGTTAGCGCTAACGTATTGTCGATATCAAGCATTTCACTATTTTCCACCAGTTTTTGCAGATCATTAATAGAAAGCTTGCCTGATTCCTCGCGCGCAGATCCAAATATATCGCAAAGATAAGTATGATCTGCTAAATTTAAACTGTCAGCAAATTCTCGTAAAAACGTTTTAGTACGCGTAAACGTATGTGGCTGAAAAATAGCAACAACTGATTTATTTGGGTATTTCTTTCTTGCCGTGTCAATGGTAGCAGTGATTTCACGAGGATGGTGTGCATAGTCGTCGACTAATACCTGATCCCCAACCTGCTTTTCAGTAAACCGACGTTTTACGCCTTTAAACGTACTTAAAGCTTTGATATTTTCTGCCTTCAAACCTTCATAATGACAAATAGCAATTACAGAAAGAGCGTTTAAAATATTATGATCGCCATGCATTGGAATAGTAAATGTGTCATAAAAAGTATTTCGAACGAAAACATCAAATTCAGTACCAGATTCCGTCTCTACCATATTCTGCGCCTGAAAATCATTCGTATCTGAAAAACCATAGTATACTACAGGTACTTTAGCTTGAATTTCCTGAAGCTGTTCATCATCACCACACGCGATTATTCCTTTTTTCACTCGGTCTGCCATTGACTGAAATGCCTCAAAAACATCTTCAATACTTGTGAAGTAGTCCGGATGGTCGAAATCAATATTTGTCATTACGGCATAGTCCGGGTCATACTCCAGAAAATGACGTCGGTATTCACACGCTTCAAATACAAAATATTCACTATCTACATGCCCTTTACCAGTTCCATCGCCAATTAAATAGGAAATTGGATAAGTCTCTCCCAATACGTGAGCCAGCAGGCCAGTGGTCGATGTTTTACCATGAGCACCTGCAATCGCAATGCTTGTATACTGTTTTAACCATTCACCTAAAAATTCATGGTATCTGAAAAAAGTAACACCAAGCTCCTTCGCTCTTTTTATTTCAGCATGGTCCTCAGAAAAAGCATTCCCGGCAATAACCGTATACTCTTCTTTGATGTTGTCTTTAGAGAAAGGTAGTATTAGGATGTTCTTCTCCTCTAACACCTCTTGTGTATAAAACCGTTTTTCCACGTCAGATCCCTGCACACTTTCGCCCGAATCACTTAAAATTTGTGCAAGTGCACTCATTCCTGTTCCTTTAATACCAATAAAATGGTAAGTTGTCATAAAAAAGAACCTCCAAATAAATATATAAGAAAAGCGCAATCGCCTTAATATTACTCATTTCTATATAAATCACATTTTGTTTCGTAACAAATACTTTATTATTTCATTATATTATAGCAAACCGCGAACCTTAGTAAAATAAAATGTTTAATTACTAGCCGTCCAGTTCTATTTCGGTTGATTACTATACTCTACGTTTTCGAGACGTGGATTGGGGCGGTACCTTCTGCCTTCTTTTGCTGAAGGCGTACCATTTAGTAAAACATTGTCACCTGTAAAGCCTATATTTATTTTGAGCAGGCTTCCACCAACCCCATAAATATCCACTGGTACACCAAGTTTTTCAAAGTACTCAATTCGGTTTTCAGTAAATCCTCCGCTTGCAACGATATTAACATGAGGATAACCTTCTGCATCCAGAGCTTTCCTTAATGCAACAATAAGTTCAGGACTTACTCCCCGAGGGTCAAAAGTTCCCATTAAATGATGGTTTCTCAAGAAATATTTATCCACTAGTGTTCGTGAAGTATCTACACGAACTCCTTTTAATTTTTTGTCAAAAACGCGCGCTACTTTTAATGCATCTGTAATCACATCATTATTATAATCTACCAGCGCAACAAGATCATCCTCCGGGTACATTTCGTGATAAGCTTGAGAAGCAGCTACAACATCTCCTCTAAACATTTGAATCATGGCATGTGGCATCGTACCCATACCCTTTTTCCCCCACCATTCATTCATTGCATGTGTTGCCTGTGCGGTTGAACCACCTATAAACGCGGCATAGCCATCTCCAGCCTGCTGCGTAAAGTGATCATCACGATCACCCATAAATATTACTGGCTTTTGTTTCCCGGACGTTCTTGCTGCTTTTACGACATTATATACATTTGTAGCTACTGATGTTCTTCTTGCCAATATTCCATCAACTATACCCTCTAAAAAGCCAAAGTTCTGGTATGGGCCAGTAACAGTCAGCACCGTTTCATATGGATTTATTTTATCGCCGTCTTTCAGCGAATTTATTTCTAGTTTTTCTGGGTCGGTTGCAAACGTATGGATCAATGCAATTGCTTCGTCACTTCCGCACAACACGGCATCTTCTTTTTGAAAAAATTGCATCGTCACATAGTTATTCGGTAATTTTTTCTCAACCATTTCTTTCGTTTTCAAAAAATAAACAGCAGAAAACCAGCCTTCACTAATCCGGTTATCAAATTTAAATGTTCTATTGGTCAACCGTTTAATCTTACCATTTAATTTTTTTTCAATTTCCTTCATATCTTTGTTTCTCCTTTAGAAAAACTCATTATACGTAAGTATTATAGTGAACTAAGATGAAAGCCGCAATTTAACTTTAATGTATATGAAACATTAGTAGTCTCTCTTAAAAAAATCATTTATACCTTATCATATTAAATATACGCAGAATTCACAAGTGATAAGTATATTTATTAAAACGTTTCTTGTTGAGGAGAGATAAGTACTTCTCTTGGTTTACTTCCATTTTGTTCTGAAATAATACCACGTGCTTCCATTGTATCGATAAGCCTTGCTGCTCGATTATAACCAATTTTAAAATGACGCTGGAGTAATGATGTACTAGCCCCATTATGATTAACAATAAACTGAATTGCTTCATTTAGTAAATCGTCTTCGTCGTTTTCTTCATCTGTCATTACCTGTTCCAGCAACTGTTCTTGTTCAAACAAATAGTTTGGCGGCGCAATTGATCTTATATGTTTTGTAACACGTTCAATTTCCTCATCAGATACAAAAGCACCTTGTAATCTCACGCTTTTTCCAGATCCGTTTTCTACAAACAGCATGTCACCTTTTCCAAGTAGTTTCTCTGCTCCACTTGTATCAATAATCGTGCGTGAATCAACCTGGGAAGACACACTAAATGCAATCCTTGTTGGAATATTTGCTTTGATAAGACCTGTAATAACGTCTACGGATGGACGCTGGGTTGCGACTAGTAAATGCATGCCACAAGCACGTGCTTTTTGAGCTATTCGACAAATAGAATCTTCAACATCCTGTGGTGCGACCATCATTAAATCAGCTAATTCGTCAATGACAATTACGAGGAATGGAATTTTTTCATCTGAACGGCCTTGCTTCACCATCTTTTGGTTATAGCGTTCAACATCTCTTACACCTTCGCGGACAAATTTTTCGTAACGTTCTTCCATTTCTATAACTGCCCACTTCAATGCAATTGTTGCCGCTTTGACATCTGTAATGACGGGAGATACCAAGTGTGGAATTTCATTAAATGGCGCAAGTTCAACCATTTTCGGATCAATTAATAAGAATTTTACATCCTCATGACTCGCCTTATAAAGAAGGCTAATAAGAATGGTATTAATACATACACTTTTCCCTGATCCGGTAGCACCGGCAATAAGGCCATGAGGCATCTTTTGAATGTTTGTAATCATCGGTGTGCCCTCAATGTCTAATCCAAGTGCGATCGTTAATGGTGATTTGCTATCCTTGAATTCTGATGTCTCAAATATTTCCTGCAGCCCTACCATTTGTGAAGTCTGGTTTGGTATTTCAATTCCGATTGTATTTTTACCTGGTATTGGTGCTTCAATCCTGATATCTCTAGCAGCCATATTCAACTTTAAATCATCGCTGAGGTTCTTCACCTTACTGACTTTAACCCCAATCTCCGGCTGTACTTCAAAACGCGTTACAGCTGGCCCCTGTGTAGCATTTACAACCTTTGCACGAACATTAAAATGCTTTAATGTTTTCTCAAGCAAGTCCTGTTGCTCTTGAACCCAGATTCTGTCATGGTTGTCCTTAGGTTTTGGATCATTCAGTAAATAATCCGGAATTTCAAAAGAAGCTGCTTCTTTCTGTTCAGAAATAAATGCCGATTTCGTTTCCGTTACAGGTTTAACTGTTTCTTCAGGTTCTTTTGTTTCTTTTATTTCTTTTCCCGCAGGTTTAGCCCTCTCGAAAATTTCACGTTTCCGTCTATCATTTGCCGACATCATAACATTAAATGGCAAACTGCCTGGTTGCTTCGTTTTACTGTTAATTGGATTTCGTTTCTTTTTCTGGCTTGATTCAGAGTTAGTTGGTTTTGTTATTTTTTCTGATTTGACAGGCTTTTGTTCTTTCGCTACCTCAGAACTTTCAGTTTCTTCTATTACAGTGGGAGTAGATTGTTTTATGTCGTTTTCCGTTTGGATATTATTCTCGATAGGCTTTTCAGTATCTTCTTCCTTATCCTTTTGTTTTCTAATATATGCAGGCACATTTTCAACTTTTTTTTGTTCTTTATACTTTTGAAAGCCATGAATTGGTGAAGGAACTTCTGTAGGTCGAAATGGCCCTTTTTCAACCGACCTATCTTCTTTCGGCGTCATTCTTTTTGAGGCACGAGTTGAAGTAAAGTTATTTGTTTCCTGCTTCGTATCTTCTATTCTTCTTCGATACGCTGGTGTTTCAAAAGAGTTATTTTGCTTTTCATTTCTATCAGGTATAACTGGAAAACGAAACTCTTTTTTTTCTGGATATTGATACATGACTTTGGTTTCTAATTTATCGTTGTTATGTATTCGATGATTAGCATATTTCTGTGTATGAACCTCTTCTTCCTCATCAACTTCTTTATAAAAAAGGTCTATTAGTTTATCTTTCCATTGACCCCACATTACTTTCACTCATTTCTTTAAATAATCATTGTTACTCTATTTTATCAGTTTTCTATAAAATTTGTAGATGTTTCTATATATAATTTATTTAGAAAGCTTGGCTGATCGCCAATCCTTCGTTTCACTTAAGCAGTAAGAAAGGGGATTATACTTTCTTATCTGGCAATAAATCGGCATTCGCTCCATCCTTTGTTAGCGAATGCCACCTCATTTCTCCGTTCATTAAAAACAACCTACGCCACTTCCGTATGTGACTTAGGTTGCTCAAGTTAAATACTAAACGCTTGTCCAATCGTGTACGTATCATCCAGAACATAGATGCCCTTTTCTGCTGGTGCATCTGGCAGTCCTAATTCATTTTGTGAGCATATCATACCATTCGATGGTACCCCGCGTAATTTTGTCGGTCGAATCTTAAGACCACTTGGCATTACAGCTCCAACTTTTGCCACAACTACTCGCTGCCCAATATCTACGTTAGGTGCACCACAAACAATCTGCAGGTTTTTATCTCCTATATCGACCTGACAAACATTTAATTTATCTGCATCTTCATGCGGTGACTTTTCTTTCACAAAACCTACTACAAACGTTGGACTCAAATCCCAGTCTAACGAGTCTTTTAAATGATTTTGTTTAAATACATCTTTAATCTTTTCGTACATTTCAGGAGTCAGCATTATTTTACCGGTGTTTGTAAAAGTAAAATAGCTAGATGCCTTAAAAATATTGTAACCTAAAATATTTCCTTCCTGATCCGTTATTTTCGTAACGTCGCCAAAAGCCTCATGTTTAATCTCGTAACGATCTCCATCTTCAAATGGGATAATTAAAACATCACCAATACCTTTTGGATTGTAAAATACATCCATTTCATTCATCCTTCCTTACTTTTCTTCTGGGCGATTCTTTGCAAGTATAAACACAGGTTCAAGCTTTTTATCATCATAAATAAACGATAAAGATGTAATCGGAATTCTGCCTTCAGCAAAAAACTTCATCGTCATTTGTGCTAATATATCATATCCTGTTTTATTCTGAATGTCAGCTACAATTAATACATCCTGATGAGGAACCGCCACAGCAAGTTCACCTTTACAATTTGCCTTCATTTCTTCTAAAAACGCTTCATTCAAGATACGACTTGCATCATATCCATCCTGGTGTGCTACAAAGAAGAAGTCATTATCTGCTACTCGGTCCTTTTTCATATCTATCTTTAAGGAACGAAGATTAAACGCTGCAATTTCATGGATTCTTTCAAGAGTAAATCCCTCTTTTTCTAATAGAGGTTCATCGATTAATCGATAAGATTTCCCTAAATCCAGTGCATAATAGATTCGCGTCTCGGCTGTATGATCCTTGTAAATAATCTTATTGCCTGATTTAGTTTCTGTTGGGAATGAAGTAGCTCGTATGACAGGATAAATATTTTTTTCCATACCGGTTAACTGATGGTCCTCGTTCATGATACGCAATGCCTCTGTAACATGCTCTATCAACTCTTCGATTGCATCTTCTCCACGTTCATTGAATTTTGCTACAACATTTGGAAGCGTTATGGACATACCCTTCCTTGTATCTTTCCATTCCAAGCGAAATGTGTCGTTATCCCTATTATAAGAAGAATTGCGATCAGGACTCGATAAACGTTCTTCTAATATGTTTTTCATTTTTAAACTAGTCATTTTCATATGATTACCTCCTTACTACTTAAATTATAAACTTTCCATAAATTCAACAATTTCTTCTTTAGTCTTATGATTCTTACTCACAAACCTTCCTGCTTCTTCTCCGTTTTTATAGGCAATGAAACTAGGAATACCAAACACATCATGTAATTGGCATACTTCTATAAATTGATCTCGATCAATTAAAACGAACTTGTACATTGGAAAAGTATTCTCGATTTCGGGAAGGAGTGGTTCAATTACCCGACAATCCGGACACCAGTCAGCAGAAAATAATAAAACTACATTTTCTTTTTTAATCCAATCATTAAGTTGTGCTTCACTTTTTAATATTTCCATACAGTATCAGCCTCCGTTACTATCATAGCTTTGTTTTCTTTACGTTTCAATTATGTTGGTTTGTCCATAACAAGAAAAGCTATTCCTGAAGACTACCAAGAATAGCTAAACCTGTATTTATTTTATTTCCTTGTTTGACTCAACTATAGAACGTGCAATTTTCATCAAGTTTTTCGAATCCTCAACCATTGAAGCTTTCTCGGTATATGTCGTAATTTTCACTCCGCCGATTCCAATTTGCAATTCATATTTTTCTTCTTTACTAGCGTCAACACGGATATATCCAAATTTCCCTTGTTCGGTGAATGATTCCATCAGTAATGCTTCTTCCTGTTGAGAAGCTGACTTGTAGTTCAACTTGCTCGATGAATCTTCAAGGTTATTGTAAAATACAATATACGTCTGGTCGTCCTTTTTTAAGATCACATTTGTTTTATTTGCTTCTTTTACAGTCAGATCATCTGGAAGATAGAAAGATAAATCATCAATTGTTTTATTCAATTCTATCTTTTCTTCAGACAAAAACGCCTGCTTGGCAGCATCTTCTGTTTCTTTTATTACTTCCTTTTCAGACTGCAAACCGCACCCTGCTAATAAAACCGTTACTAGTATAAATAAGACTGTTATATTGCGTATTACGTTCCACACAATTCTTCCCCCTGATCATCTAGTACTTTTTACCCTATAACGTATCATACTATGAATTTGAAATTTGGCAAAATAAAATATTTCCAATTTTATAATCAAACTATTTCTTTTTATTTATAATCTCTATTACTATTAAGAAATAAGATAGTAAAATTGGAGGGATAAATATGAATCTAACCGTATATCTCGCAGGACAAATTCATGATGACTGGCGCGGAGAAGTTAAAAAGAAAGCACAAGAAAAAAGTCTGTCTTTAACTTTTGTGGGACCACAAACGGATCATGAACGCTCAGATAATGTAGGTGAAAGCATTCTAGGTGAACAGCCGGAGAATGCATATAAAGACGATGCAGCATCAAGTATAAATAATTTTCGCACAGAAGTTTTAATGCAAAAATCAGACGTTGTTATAGCATTATTCGGTGAAAAGTATAAACAATGGAATACCGCGATGGATGCAAGTGCAGCGCTTACTATGAACAAACCAACTATTATCGTACGGCCAGACTCACTGATTCATCCGCTGAAGGAACTATCAAACAAGGCGAATGTGACGGTAGAAACAGTGGACCAGGCATTAGATGTACTAGCATATATTTACGAATAAAATTTTTCATCCACAAAAAGGCAGCTGCTCATCACTGCCTTTTTAATTTTGTCCTTGTCGATATTCCCATTGCCCGCGTAAAAGTGTAACAACGTGTGAAAACATCTCCTTTCTGGAGACCAAATTATTTGTAAAGATACCTATTGCTCCCTCATTGTGCCGTACACTCTCTATTTTGGCAAAAGAATCCATTACATCACCAAGTTCAAAACCCGCTCTCAATTGTTCACTAATTTCCTCAGGCAGCAGGATCCTTGCTCCACTGGCCGTATGCACGTGTTTGTTGTTACTTATTAAAGCTCCCCAATTACATAGATATAGTTGACTATCCAGTTCCATAACGCCGCCTTCGAGACCAATCCCTATTGCATCTGGATAGGATGTAATACAATTATGCGCACGGTTAATCGCACCGACTCTCGTTTCTTCGTCAGAGAAAGGCTGTGCAGAAACATCAGAATCTGCATCCCAACCCTCCACATGCACATTTGGAAATACATCTTTTACAGCTTCAATTTTTGTTTTGTTTAAAGATCCAATAATTATTTTCATAAACAGCTCCTTTCTTTAGTCACACTCGGCATTGGCCACATCTTTATTAGTTAATGCCGAATACAGGCATTTGCTCTAACATTTATACATACTGTGCTATTCCCGCTGGAGTCACCGCCCTCCGCTCACCTGGACTGGTAAATCTTTTACGTATTTGTTTTTTTAAAATTATTGCATTTGAAACAGAAATAGATATGACTAACGAGTATGCACTTATCCGTTATATCCATCAATTGTCTAGAGTTTTTCGCTGCTGGCAGTCAAATTCCGCGGGATGAAAGGCATAGCTGAGAACTCGGAGTGCGGCAGCAAGTCACTGAAAAAGGGGGAGATTTTTATAATTAATTTCCCTCACCTTTACCTAGCATCTTCGAATATACGTAGACTCCTGTGGGAACAGCGCGAGCTGAAGATCCCGCAGGAAAGCGGTCTTTGCTTATCCGAGGAAGCTGAAGCCGTGCCCACGGAAAGCGTAGTATATTCGAAGTTGCGAGCGTGGATCTACTTAATTTTGTTCTACATGTACCTTTTTCAGTGGCCACGTGCAATAGCACGTGGAGAATTAAGTCGCAGCAGTTTCCATCAAATACGACAGAAGTAACTAATAACATTTTTTATATATAGAAGTATTTGTAATTCGTGTCAAGTAACATATTTCACTTCTAAAAGAAATCGCCAAGCTTTAATGATTTCCAAAAAACAATTGCCACATCATCGAAATGAAGTGGCAATTCGTTTCACTAACTATTTTTACGAATTTGTTCGACTGTGTTTTTATCTGTCGATTTGACTAGTTTAACAATCAGCTCTTTAGCAGCTGCATAATCATCGACATGGATCATCGAAGCAGATGTATGAATGTAGCGCGAACATATGCCAATAACTGCAGATGGTACACCATCGTTTGAAACATGAACACGTCCTGCATCCGTTCCACCCTGTGAAATAAAGTACTGGTATGGAATATCGTTCGATTCAGCAGTATCTAAAATAAAATCTTTAATTCCGCGATGTGTAATCATTGTACGATCAAAGATTCTCAGTAAAGCACCTTTACCTAACTGACCAAATTCCTTCTTGTCACCCGACATATCATTTGCAGGTGAAGCATCAAGCGCGTAGAAAATATCAGGTTGGATCATATTTGCTGCAACCTGTGCCCCGCGTAAACCTACTTCTTCCTGTACCGTAGCACCAGAATATAGCTGGTTAGGCAGAGTTTCATTTTGCAGTTCCTTCAACAATTCTACCGAAAGTCCACAGCCATAACGGTTATCCCATGCTTTGGCAAGAATTTTTTTCTCATTAGCCATTGGTGTAAATGGACAAATTGGCACCACTGCCTGTCCTGGCTTAATTCCAATTTTGTGCGCATCCTCTTTATCATCAGCACCAATATCAATTAACATATTTTTAATCTCCATCGGCTTTTTACGCTGTTCTGGTGTTAAATTATGAGGAGGAATAGAACCAATTACTCCAACAATTGGACCATTTTCTGTCATAATTTGTACGCGTTGTGCAAGCATTACTTGATTCCACCAGCCACCAAGCGTTTGGAACCTGAGCATTCCATTTTCCGTAATGTTTGTAACCATAAAACCAACTTCGTCCATGTGACCTGCCACCATTACTTTTGGTCCATCGCCATTTCTAACGCCAAACACACCACCCAGATTATCCTGAATAACGTTATCAGAGTATTTTTCAAGCTCACCCTTCATAAATTTACGTACTAAATGTTCATTTCCAGGTGCCCCCTGTAGTTCTGTAAGCGTTTTAAATAAGTCCTTCGTTTCCTGATTCATGTAAATTCCCCCAATTCAGTATACTATGTACTTTATACAGTATAACTGAAAACTTTGTAGAGTTTCCACCGCTTAGCATTCATAATGTATTATTTTCTATTTGTGTGTTTTTAAGTTATACTTACTAAAAGATATAAAACTAACCAAATTAATGTATGAGGTGATTATAGAAATGAGTGTAAAAAAAGCAGCATTAGCAGCAGGTTTAGGTGTCGCAGTAGGTTACATGGCTAAACAGCAATTGGACAACTACCAGAAAGTAACTCCTGAAAAGGCGTTAAAACAGGCAAAAGAAACGTTTAAGAAGCAGGGACCTATTAGTGGCTCATGGATTTATATGAAGCCAGAAGAGGTCGAAAAAAATGGTTTGGTTTATAATGCTTACCGAGGTGGAGTTACCAAAAGTATCGACGGAGAAAACAAACAATATGAATTCTACGTAGATGTGGAAACAGGAGCAGTTATCGGCTCTGTTAAAACTTCTTAAGGTAAGAAAAGTGCAACCCTTCTATGGTTGCACTTTTTTAATTTTTACCCAATAGCTTAAATACCTTACCCATGTCCTGACTCGCACCAGCCTCCGCATAACCTACAAATGGACAACCAATTAAATGAATTCTTTCCACCACATTACTCACCATAAACAGTTCCGGTTTTAAATTTTCATTTACTTCTTCCCAGTATAACGGTGTTGCTACAGTCGCGTCTTTCGTTTTTCTAGGAGAGTACGCAGTGATAATTGTCTTTCCTTTTGCATGCTGGACATAATCAATATATAGCCGATCCTGTCGATTTTTCTTTAGCCGTTCTGTTGTAAACTGTTTTGGGTATTCTTTTTCAATAGTAACTGCAATTGCTTCCGTGAAAACTCCTGTTTCTTCATACGTCAAACTGTCTTTCGGAATTGGAATATGCACTTGTATCCCCTTATTTCCTGAGGTTTTTACAAAGGATACTAAGTGAAGATTGTCCAGTAATTGTTTTAGAATGTTTGCTGCATGAACAGCTAGGTGAAAGCGACTTCTATCAGGTGGGTCTAAATCGAAAACAATTTCTGATGGATTGGGTTCATTAATCGTTTGAAATGGGGTATGAAATTCAATCGCACCATGATTTGCAAACCACAATAGAGATTCCAGTTTGTTACATATGAAAAGCTTCTCATCCTCACTTGGATAGCTCTTAATAAACACAGGCGCATAATCTGGTAAATGTTTTTGATAGAAAAACTCTTTCTCAACGCCATCCGGACTACGAATTATTGTCAGTACTTTCTCATGTAAAAATGGGAGCATATAAGGTGCAACCTCGCGCAGGTAGACAAGCAAGTCCCCTTTAGTAATCCCTTTATTCGGCCAGAATAATTTATTTGTGTTACTTGGCTCAATTTCAATTGGAATCATTGCCATATCCAATTTTAATTTGTGGACGGTACAATCTTTAGAAGGAATGTTAGGTAAGAATTGATTAAATAGTGGTTCTCTAAGCTCTCCATTAATTAAATCCAGCGAATTAACTTCTGCACAAATTGCTGGTGGAAGAGAATAATTTGATCCTTTTTTAACTCCTTTGGATACAAATAATTGTTTTACCGTATTAAGCTCATTGCTGTCGACACCATGCTTACATTTTCCTATCTCAACTAACGCTTGTTTATCATTGTAAATAGAAATTGTAAAATAATCATTCCCACTATCGTAACTTGTAATGATCCCCTGCAATTTCCTCCAATTTTTAACCTTAACCCAATCGAAATGCTGTTTTCCTGAACGATAATAGCTACCTATCCGTTTAGCTATTACACCCTCACCTTTATAGTTAATAATGGTTTTCCCTATATCTTCAGCATTAGTTGTACTCGTAATTATACTTAGCCTGTTTAATCTGGTAATAGTACTATCTACATCGAGTAAATTTACAAAATCGACAAGTATTTCTTTTCGAACGGTCAAGGTTTTTTCCTTTAATGACTTCCCGCGTTCATGAAGCATATCAAAAGCCAAGAAGCTCGCTGGTCTTTTTTCTGCAGCTTCATGTATAGTATCCTTTTTGTTTAATCGACCCCGCTTTTGCAAAGCAATAAAATTTCCCTGGTAGGGATTATTTACAATTGCTAATTCTCCATCCAACTTTACAGGTAATAATTTATTTATTTTCGATTGGTTTGATAAACAAAATTCAATAATTTCAGGGAAATTGGCAGTTAAGTCTACTTTATTTCTGCTAACTAATCTTACGTTGTCTTTCTCCCAATCCAGAACACAGCGGAATCCATCATATTTCCCTTCGTATAACCACTCATCCCCTGTTGGAAGATGTGTTCCAGAAACGGGTTGCATTAATTTCATTACACTTCACCAGCCTTTACTAATTAAAGTGGCTCAATATACGAAAATTAACCGTATACTAGTTTACTTTAGTATTAGAAAAAACCGGCATTTGCTCTAAACTCTTATGCTTTGCTTCAGTATAAAAAAAGGTGCTGGCGGCAAGATAGTCAAAAAGGAGTTTTGTTTATGCACACGATGTGGAAAGGAACAATCAGTTTTGGTCTTGTAAACATTCCTGTTAAAATGCACGCTGCTACAGAAAATAAAGATATTAAGCTGAGACAGCTTCATAAGGAATGTCAGACTCCCATTGGCTATCAACGTACATGCGCAAATTGTGATCGTGAAGTGAAAAACGAAGAAATTGTTAAGGCTTATGAGTATGCAAAGGATAAGTTTGTTGTATTGGACGAAGAAGATTTAGAAGCATTAAAAAAAGAACAGGCTGATAAAGCAGTGGAAATTGTGGATTTTGTCAAACTCGAAGAAATTGATCCTATTTATTTTGAGAAGAGTTATTTTTTGTCACCTAATGAAGGCGGATCAAAAGCATATGGATTACTCCGTTCAGCACTAAAAGACACAGCAAAAATTGGAATTGCTAAAATGATAATCAGATCAAAGGAGCAGCTTGCTGTGATCCGTGTTTATCAAAATACGCTTGTTGTAGAAACCATTCATTATCCAGATGAAGTTCGGCAAATAAAAGATGTGCCAAACATACCTGAAGAATCGAATACGATGAAAAAAGAACTGGATACTGCAAAAATGCTAATAGAACAACTTACTGCGACGTTCGATCCGGAAAAATATACAGACGATTACCGTACTGCTCTTATGGAAATCATTGAAGCGAAGAAAAATAACAAAGAAGTTGTGGTTGGAGAAAGTAAACCTAAGCCAGATAATGTCACCAATTTGATGGACGCACTACAGGCTTCACTTGAAAAGTCGAAGAAAAATAAACCAAAACCAAAAGCCGCCAAACCCAAGCCAGCACCAAAAAAGAAGAAAGCTGCAAAATAAGGGACAAGGGGACGGTTCTTATGTCCCGGTGAGGGACAGAAGAACCGTCCCCTTGTCCCACCTACTAGCGTTCCCGCTTAACCTCGTCCACTTTTTTGCCTTCTTTATCAAATTTTACCGCGCGATAATACGCGTCATGGTAAAACGTATACCATGCTCCTTTAGAATATCCGTAATCCATCCACTTTTCTTTTGCATGAACAGACGTTACAGGATAGTCGTCGAAGGCTAATGCCCATAATTTATTCTGGTGAGCATGCGTTGGCATAATGTCGGCCATGTGTATAAACGAATCTTCCTGATCCTCGAACAATATAATACAATGACCATCACTATGACCACCCGTGTGAATCATCGATAATCCTTCATCAACTTTTAATTCATTCTTAAATGGCTTCACCTGATTTTTTACAGCTTTCCAATTTTCTTCCCAATATGTATTTACGGATCGAATATTAGGATTGCGCATCTCATTCCACTCTACTTCAGAAGTATAGATTACAGCATTTTCGAATACAGATTCATATCCGTCTTCGGTTTGTTTTGTAAGTCCACAAGCATGGTCGAAATGGAGGTGCGTCATTAGAACAGCATCGATATCAGACGTGACCAAGCCAATCTTCTCAAGCGACTGATTAATAGAAGACTCTTCCAGCACTCCGAAATTTCGTTTTAGTTTGTCTGACAGCTTTCCGTTTCCCATACCAGAATCAATTAAGTAGTTCTTACCATTTACTTGCAGTAATATCGGGTCCGTGCGAAGTTCAATTTGATTTTTATCGTTATGCGGATATTTTTTACTCCATAATGCTTTTGGAACGACACCAAACATGGCTCCACCATCAAGATGGTTGACGCCACCGTTTAGCCAAGTTAATTTAGCTTTGCCAATTTGTACTGTTTCCATCATACCAGCCTCCCTATCTACCATTAGTGTAGCGAATTACAAGAAGAGCTGCAAATGAATAAGGCTAGTTCTTCCTTGTAACTATTAGTACCCACCAAATCAATAAGGGTTGAAATAATAAACGTACCCACAATGCTGTCTGACTTGTATCATTGGTCCATGGTGCAGGTATTTCATATAGTGCAGCATAAATATTCGCAGGAAAAATAAGCACCAAATAGATTGCCGTATAACCTCCAGCGGTTTTTCTGGTCTTCGGGTTTAGCATTAATAGAGCAAGTAACCATTCAATTAACCCCGTAGCATATACAATAGAACTTTTAAACGGTACAAATTCCGGAAACATACTGGCAAACCCATCTACGTAAATAAAATGGCTAAATCCTGCAGCAATAAACACCAGTACGAATAAATACAGACCAATTTTTTTAAGGAGTTTGATATAAATTCCTCCAGCTAGTTAAATTTTGTTTTACACCGGTATATCGGCTGACCTTTACTTGAGAATTTTTCCTCGTATTCCGTCATCACATTGGTTGGATCATCTAATGCATGCAGATCGAGCGTTACCTCTTCTAATCGCAATCCGTACTTTGAAAAACTGACGAGTGAGTATTCAAACAGCCGGCGATTGTCAGTTTTCATAACTAAATCATTGTTTTCATCTAAAATATTTTCATACTTAGATAAGAATGTGTGAAAGCTTAATCTTCTTTTTTCATGACGGGTTTTTGGCCATGGATCAGAGAAATTCAAATAGATCGCTGAAACCTCATTTTGACCAAATATTTCTTCCAGATCATCGGCATTTTCATTTAGTAATAATAAATTAGTTTGTTCGGATTCTTTGACCTTTTGAGCAGCATCTACAATAATGCTCTTAGCCATTTCCACTCCAACAAAATTAATATTTGGATATTGTTCGGCCATTCCTACTATAAACTGACCTTTTCCGGTTCCAATTTCCAGATGAATGGGGTTACTATTCCCAAACACTTCATTCCATTTATTTTGGTTCTCTTTTGGGTTTGCGATGACAATATTACGATTTTCCTGCAAAAAATCATTTGCCCATGGTTTATTACGCTGTCTCATGATGAATAAGTCCTCCTGTAAAAAAAAGTCATATTTTTCTCAAAAATTGGCAATCATAGAATATATAAGATTGTACATGCTAATAAGTGAGGTGAAATGAAATTATGTTAACGGTTAATGATCAACTAACTGTACTGCACGATATATTAACAGAACAATCCGAAGAACACTGTGCTGAAATTGCTGAATATAAACAAATTAAACGTATTATTCAAACCTTAATGGCAAAAGACAGCATATCGGATGAACAGCTTTTATCGCTTTTACCAGAAATTTATAATTACGGTATACAAGGTGAAAATGCCCAGAATCTGGAAGAACATGTAGCCACTAATAAAAGCAACATTGAAACGTGGACCACTTATATCAATCAGTCTAACCTAGAGTAATTCGCGTACATGTACGTTCAAGTCGTGTATATCCTTCAACCTGTCATTAGTTTTTTCAAATTCGTTACGTTCTGTATGCCAATTCAAATAATAAAGCGCATCAGTCAAAAGATACCAGTACATCCGCTTTATTAAATTTGGATTTTTTGTCATTCCGTAATGGGATAGCCATTCGTCCCAATCTTCTTCAGGTATATACCATTTCAGTATAAAGCCAACATCCACCATGGGATCGGCAATCATAGCATTATCCCAGTCAATTAGGTACAACTGACTTTCACGGGTTATGAGTATGTTATTATGATTCAGGTCACCATGGCAAACAACTTGTTTTTGATTTTCAGTTACAGGAAGCAGTTCATCCAAAAAATGGATAGTCTTTTGAATTTCATCATCTAATTCATACAGACTATTATTCTTTGTTTGCTGCTTCAAATTACATAAACTTTCTTTGGGAGTGAATGGCTTTTTCCCTAATCGCATCAGCATGTGGAGCAGTTCTGAAGACTGATGAATTTTTTCCAGTAAAGAAGCTACTTTATAATGCTGCATCTCAATGGATTTAAGTTCCCGACCTTCTAACCATTCTTGTGCTGTAATTACATCTCCGTTCTCCAGGCGTTTTGTCCAAACGAGTTTTGGAACAATACCTTCTGCAGAGAGTACTGCCAAAAAAGGAGAAGAGTTTCGTTTTAAAAACAGTTTGTCTGTATTCCTATTCGCAATATATGCTTCACCAGTTAGTCCACCGGCTGATCTTATGTCCCAGTCTTTTCCTAGAACTGTTTTTAGCCAATCCACATTCATTCCTCAAATCTGAAAAAATATAGTCCAATCATGTATGTTAAAACTAATTATGTAAAAAAACAACTATTTATTCAACTAAAGAGGTCTTAATCACAGAAATTGACTGAGATTGTTTACTAATCTTGCACGTCGAACAAACACCTGGTTGACCGTCCACCTGATAATATGCAACAGTATTTGCTGCTATTTCCAACTCGTGTACCTGAACAATTTCAACTTCTTTAAAGTTAATATGCTTACCACTAAATACGGTAATAAATAACGCCAGTACTTTTAACCTGGATATAGAATGAAGTATTAAAACAGGAAATGTATCCGGTTGTATTTGGGCATCGGGGATGATTTTCATACCCCCTCCATAAAATGGATGATTTGCTGCTGTGACCATCCAGCAGTTTGGAATAAATCTTTTCTTGTCGTCTATCGTGAGTACCACATCGATTGGTCTAAAACGAAATAATAAATGTAGAAGTGCAATAGAATAAGTAAATGTGGCCAGTCGAAATAAATTTAATATCTTCTTGTAAATAGACTTATTGGCAGCATGAGTAATTGCTGCATCAAATCCAAAGCCAAAACTATTTACAAAATGACGCGGAGTACCATTAATTTCATAATTTCCAAGCCAATATGGAAAAGTCGACGGATCCTTAACAATTTGCTGAAAGAGTAATAATGGCTTTCCTTTAATCCCACATCCCCTGGCAAAATCGTTTCCCGAACCACCAGGTATATAAGCTATGGAAATTGCTTTATCCTGCAGACCATTTAGTACTTCATGTATGGTTCCATCTCCGCCAATGACAATAAGACACGTAATATTACTGTACTTCAGATGAAGGCAGCTCGTAATTTCTTCCGCATGTCCTGGATATTTTGTAAACATAACAAGCGAGTTAATCTGTTGATATAAGTCACTTTTTGCTATTTTCGAAAAAACTTTTTTTGCTCGGCCATTACCTGCCTTGGGATTCACTATAAATATATGCATCGATTTCCCCTCACCACTATGCATCATTATCCATTGTAAAAGTTGATTCATCTTCTTCCCACTCAGGTCGCTTCATAGAAGTTGTTTGACAATGTTTCAAAAGCGTATCGATCACTTTAAGCTGTCTGCTTTTTAATGGTGAAACCAGACTTCTTTTCTCATTAAACCACTTTTCGTACTCGAGTTTACCAATGATTCTTGTTTGATATGGCTCGGTATGAAAAACGATGTGGTTCTTACGGGAAAGTACTATTTTTTTAATTGGGAAATCAATGCTCTCAGTTGCCAAAATTTGCTTCACGATTTTTTCAGTTCGCTTCAAAGTAATGAGCGGACTCAGTATTTTTGATTGTTTAGCAGTTCCTTCTTTCTCCCATGTACGCTCATCACCCGCATGAATTTTCACATTTTCCGGTTCGTCGAATAAGTAAATGATTTCGATGCCAATTGGGCTAATAAAAATAATTTCTCCGTCGACCGGTATATTTTTAATCGAAAAAATCGGGTAATACATTAGTAAATACGTATCTGGGAACCGCTGCATAAAGTACTTTAATTTGTCATCTCTCTCCAGTTCTTTATCAATAAATGAGACACTAGTCACTGTCGAGGAAGCCCATTTTAGTTGAAATGGGAATAATTTATCCAGGAAATAATGTTTAAGCTCTTCTTCAGTTTTTGGAAGGGCTTCCTGTTCTGGTGCATTATCTGTTTCCACTACCGAATCACGTTTGATGAATAGCTTCCACTTATCAAACGCAGAAAGGCTTTCATTAGATTCCAACTCCTCTGGCTCTTCTTCCGGATTACTCCACAGATAGTGAAGTTTTTGCCAGTTTTCCTGTTTCAACCGGATGTATTGGCTTGGATACCGGTACGCATTCCATTCATATCTGGATACATAATCCTGCACTTTGATAAGCTGTGCGATTACGTTCACCTCCCCATTAGTTTATAGGACTTAATAACTTCATATTTCGGATTTTTTGACGGATAAATTTGATAAACATTTATCTCTTTCACGTCAAAAGCGGGCTTTTCAATCTGATAATTCCTTACCATTTCATTAACCCTAATTTTTTGTAAAGGATCCTTCCACTTTTTTGCAAGTGTAATATGCGCTCGAAATTCACGTTTTTCTCTTTCAAAGCCTGCATCTTCTGCAGCTGTTGCTATCGTCTCAACCAGTTCGGCTAAAGCTCTGGTTTTCGGTACTTCCGCATATAATACCCGTGGAGAGTTTGCATTGCCAAAGTAGTTAACACCTTTAATCTCAAGTGCAAAAGCTGGTATTCTTTCTATTGCCTTTAGCTTAAAAAGTAAATTTGTTAGTTTTTCCTGATTTACTGCCCCTAGAAATTTTAATGTAATATGAAAGTCACTGTTTTGTGTCCATTGCTTATATGGTAACTTATTTTTCAATTCAGATTGCCAGCTGAGCAACAATTTTTCACTAGTTTCTGAAACAGGTATACCGATAAAATAATGTGAATCTGACATTATATATGTACCTCTTTTCATTCCTGTATTTAGCGACTGTTTGCAAGGCTCCTCTTTATTATCGTACTGCATAAGAAAGTTATTTATATTTTTACATAATTTTTACTTTTAAAATGCATCATTTCGTAATAGAATATAACTAACTACTATGTGTACTCTGACACCCAAGATTAATGACTTCACCTGAGGAGTGGTTTTTTGGATTATCAAACATCTCGTATGTTAACAAGGGTTAAATCTGTTTATTTCCACATTAAAAAATGTGGTATGGTTTCTACACCTGAGTTAGCGGAAGAATTTGATACAACTAGCAGGACAATTCAACGCGATCTGCATGTGTTGATGTACAACGGCTTAGTTAGCAGTCCAACAAGAGGTAAATGGGAAATTACAGATAAAAAAGTAGTCAATTAGCAGGTGAAATTAATGCTGACGAATTAATCGTCAGCTATTTTTATGGACTTCTTTTCGTCTTCCGTAAGTTCTCGGTATTGTCCTGGTTTTAAAGAGGTATCTAACGCTAACGCTCCCATTTTCAATCGTTTAAGGTAAATGACTCTTTTGCCAACAGCACCAAACATCCGCTTAACTTGATGATATTTACCTTCCGTAATGGTAACTTCAACTTCTGACTCTTTCCCAGAAGAAAGAATATGCAACGCTGCCGGCTTCGTAATATAACCATCGTCCAGTTCGAGACCAATTGAAAATTGTTTGACGTCCTCTGCGGTTACAGTACCATCTATCTTTGCATAATAGAGCTTTGAAATATCTTTTTTGGGAGAGGTGAGCTTGTGTCCAAGGTCACCATTATTAGTTAGCAGCAATAATCCCTCTGTATCTTTATCCAATCTCCCTACAGGAAATGGTTTAAATTTCTGGAATTCAGCCGATAGCAGATCAATAATCGTTTTTTCTTTATCATCAGTTGTCGCTGAGACATAGCCAGGAGGTTTATTTAACATCAGGTAAATAAACTTCTGATAGTGAACTTCTTCTACTCCGACGACAACGGAATCTAACGATGGGTCAACATGCAGGCTGCCATCTTTTGTTACCGAATTATTCACGGAAACCTGTTTCTGTTTAAGTATATTCTTTACATCTTTTCTGCTTCCATAACCCATATTAGCCAAAAGTTTATCAAGACGCATGGACTAGCCCTCCGTTATCTTTTGAAAATACGATCGAGCACTCGAATTTTATTACCCAATACTCGTTCAAGTAATGTTGACTGGTAACCTAACCATAAATAGACGCTTCCGCCCACAGTTACTCCTGTAATTAGCATTACCACAGATCCCCATCTTTCTTCGACTGGAATTACCATTCCGAGTAGCGATTTCGTTAACATTAATACCGCCACCATAAGTAAGGTGAAAATACCTACAAGCAACGTACGTTTAAACAATTGTTTGTACGAAAATTGGATGGAAGTATGGATTCGCCACATATTCAGTGCAACTGCAGTTGATACAGCAAGAGCAGTTCCGAAAATCATCCCTTTTGCACCAAACATATGAATTAATTGAATGTTAAAGAGAATTTTTATGAGTAATCCGCCTGTTAAACTAATCACTGCAAACCGTTGCTGGTTTATACCCTGAAGGATAGAAGCTGACACAATAAAAAGGCCAAATAATAGACCAACAGGTGCATACCAACCAAGTAGTGATTCCATTAATTCAAAACGTTCTGTTCCAAATAGTGATCCATATGTAACTCCCGACAACATGGATAACCCAACTACTGCTGGAACAGTTAAAACAATAACAATTTGAAGTGCTTGGTTAATTTGCTTAAATAATAGCGTTTTATTCTTTTCATTAAATGATTTTGTAAGTGCTGGCAATATAGCTAGAGATAAACCCGTCGCTAAAGCAACCGGGATAATGACGACCTTATGTGCGTTGAAATTTATCGCACCATAAACGAAATCAACAAGATCACCTTGACCTATTGCTTTCATGGCATGGGCAAATGTAATTTGATCAACTAGTTGATATAGCGGTGTTGCAATTCCCACCAGAACAAATGGACCAGCATATAGGAATAATTCTTTAACTAACTCCTTCGCAGGGATCTCCGTATGTGCTCGTTGTGTTTGTATGTTTTTATAAATAAATGGCTTTCGTTTTCTCCAATATATATATAAAACAATGCACGAAGCTAATCCGCCAATAAATGCTGCAAACGTAGCAAATCCTATTGCTGTAGAAGTAGTTCCATCAAACAGTTTTGTTATAATAAATACGGATGTTAATAAAAATACAATGCGAACTATTTGTTCTGCAACCTGTGATACAGCTGTTGGGCCCATAGATTGATATCCTTGAAAAAAGCCACGAACTATACTCATTGCAGGAATGATAAGCAGAGCAAAGCTAACCATTTTAAGCACTAAGGTAATTTCACCAACCGAAATATTTTCTACAGTCCCATTGCTAACCTCGCTTGCAAGAGTGATTTTGGCAATATATTCAGCGCCAAAAAACAGCGCCAAAAAGGCAAGAAACCCTGTAACCAACATTAAATAGATACCTATCCGAAACATTCGCAAACCCGTTTGGTAGTCTCCAAGTGCGTTATACTTTGATACAAATTTCGAAACAGCAAGAGGGACTCCGATAGTAGAAATGGTAATAAGTATATTATATGGTGTATAACCATAAGCAAATAACGTAATACCCTTCTCGTCAATAAGCATATTAAATGGAATAACATAAATCATTCCTAAAAATTTTGATAAGAATGTGGCACCTGTAAGTAACATAGTGCCTTTGACAATATTCGACATAAATTCACCTGCATCTATTATTTTATAACATATCCTCCATTTTATCATAACTACCTAATAGGATGATAAGAATTAGTGGCAAATAGATCAAGTTTCGGTATTAACATATCTAAAATTGTAGGATTTACTTGTGAATAATGGTACGATACTAGCGAAAGGAATGAAGTAAAGTGGAATACGATGTAATTATTATTGGTGGAGGTCCTTCAGGATTAATGGCTTCGATCGCCGCTGCAGAAAGTGGCGCTAAATGCTTATTAGTAGAAAAAGGATCAAAGCTTGGAAAGAAGTTAGCAATTTCAGGTGGAGGACGCTGTAATGTAACTAATCGCCTCCCTGAAGACGAAGTAATTAAACATATACCAGGTAACGGGAAGTTTTTATATAGTGCTTTTTCGGTTTTTAATAACTACGATATTATTGAGTTTTTTGAAGAAATGGGCGTTGAATTAAAAGAAGAAGATCATGGACGTATGTTTCCAGTAACAAACTCAGCTAAAACGGTGGTAAATGCCTTAATTAACAAGCTGCATGAACTCAATGTCAAGATACGCATGGAAACTGAAGTGAAAACCATTAATTTTGATGATAATGAGCATACAATAATATTATCTGATAACGAAAAAATAGCTTGTAAATCAATTGTTTTAGCGGTAGGCGGTAAAGCTGTTCCACACACAGGGTCAACAGGAGATGGCTATGCTTGGGCTAAGAAAGCAGGCCATACGATCACTAAATTGTATCCTACAGAAGTTGCGCTTACCTCTAATGAACCCTTTATAAAGCAAAAACAATTGCAGGGTCTTTCGTTAAGAGACGTTGCACTTACAGTACTTAACAAAAAGAACAAAGCTATCATTACGCATCAGATGGATATGATATTTACGCATTTTGGCATCTCCGGACCAGCCGTATTAAGATGTTCCCAGTTTGTGGTCAAAGAATTTATGAAAGACAGAACTGAAGTTGAAATGGTTTTAGATGTTCTTCCATCTAAAAATGAAGATTTACTTATAAAAGAACTATGGGATACTTTGCAGGACAACCCTAAAAAATCGGTTAAGAACACATTCAAAGGAATTGTACCTGAGCGATTTTTATCTTACATTTTCGCAAAGAACGAAATAGCTGAAGACCAAAAAGCTGGAACCATCTCTAAAGAATCGGTAAGATCAATCGTTCATGACTTTAAACGTTTCACATTTCATGTACACGGTTCCTTGTCTCTTGAAAAGGCGTTTGTAACAGGAGGTGGAGTTTCCATTAAAGAAATTGTACCAAACACCATGCAATCAAAAATCATGCATGGATTATATTTCTGTGGGGAAATTTTAGACATCCATGGGTATACAGGTGGATATAATATCACTTCAGCACTGGTTACTGGAAGGTTAGCAGGATCAAATGCTGCGCTAGAGGCAGGTTTTATAGTAAAAGAATAAACTGTTTGGAATGTCTTACCTTGTATGATTTAAAAACAATTGAGTAACCCTATTAAAGTCTCATGACATGAAAAGAAGGGTTGAGATTTGCATGGAAAAAAATCAAATGTTGGTACCTTTATTAGCATCAGTCGGTATTGGTGCAGCCACTTATTATACCATGACAAAAAATAATCAATCTGTTGGCCAAACCGGTCAAAAAGTGGGTCCATCTTCTGCACAAACGATTATAGAGGATAAGCAGACACTTGGACCTTATGGAATGAGCTAAGAGTTTTCTTCTATAGTAAAACACTAAAAAAGCGAAGATACGATTTAACGTATCTTCGCTTAACTTTTGCCTGGCGGCGTCCTACTCTTGCAGGGACAAAGTCCCAACTACCATCGGCGCTGGAGAGCTTAACTACTGTGTTCGGTATGGGAACAGGTGTGTCCTCTCCGCTATTACTACCAGACCATCTTGAAAATTCAAGGACAAGATTTATTATAACTATTCTCGCATGAAAATGCAAGTGCTATTTTTATTTTTTCTTGTACCCTAAAAACTAAATAAGAGCGCAATAGACATGACATCGTAAATGGTTAGTTAAGTCCTCGATCTATTAGTATTCGTCAGCTCCACGTGTCACCACGCTTCCACCTCGAACCTATCAACCTCATCGTCTCTGAGGGATCTTACTCACTCGAAGTGATGGGAAGTCTCATCTTGAGGGGGGCTTCATGCTTAGATGCTTTCAGCACTTATCCTTTCCACACGTAGCTACCCAGCTATGCTCCTGGCGGAACAACTGGTACACCAGCGGTATGTCCATCCCGGTCCTCTCGTACTAAGGACAGCTCCTCTCAAACTTCCAACGCCCACGACGGATAGGGACCGAACTGTCTCACGACGTTCTGAACCCAGCTCGCGTACCGCTTTAATGGGCGAACAGCCCAACCCTTGGGACCGACTACAGCCCCAGGATGCGATGAGCCGACATCGAGGTGCCAAACCTCCCCGTCGATGTGAACTCTTGGGGGAGATAAGCCTGTTATCCCCGGGGTAGCTTTTATCCGTTGAGCGATGGCCCTTCCATGCGGAACCACCGGATCACTAAGCCCGACTTTCGTCCCTGCTCGACTTGTAGGTCTCGCAGTCAAGCTCCCTTATGCCTTTACACTCTACGAATGATTTCCAACCATTCTGAGGGAACCTTTGGGCGCCTCCGTTACTCTTTGGGAGGCGACCGCCCCAGTCAAACTACCCGCCTGACACTGTCTCCGAACCGGATTACGGTCCTGGGTTAGAATGTCCGTACAGCCAGGGTGGTATCCCACGGATGCCTCCACCGAAGCTAGCGCTCCGGTTTCTAAGGCTCCCACCTATCCTGTACAAGCTGTACCAACATTCAATATCAGGCTATAGTAAAGCTCCACGGGGTCTTTCCGTCCTGTCGCGGGTAATGCGCATCTTCACGCATAGTATAATTTCACCGGGTCTCTCGTTGAGACAGTGCCCAAGTCGTTGCACCTTTCGTGCGGGTCGGAACTTACCCGACAAGGAATTTCGCTACCTTAGGACCGTTATAGTTACGGCCGCCGTTTACTGGGGCTTCGGTTCTAAGCTTCGCGCCCGAAGGCGCTAACCTTTCCCCTTAACCTTCCAGCACCGGGCAGGTGTCAGCCCCTATACTTCGCCTTTCGGCTTCGCAGAGACCTGTGTTTTTGCTAAACAGTCGCTTGGGCCTATTCACTGCGGCTCCTCCTTAAAAGGAGCACCCCTTCTCCCGAAGTTACGGGGTCATTTTGCCGAGTTCCTTAACGAGAGTTCTCCCGATCACCTTAGGATTCTCTCCTCGCCTACCTGTGTCGGTTTACGGTACGGGCACCTATGAACTCACTAGAGGCTTTTCTTGGCAGTGTGAAATCCAGAACTTCGGTACTTAATTTCCCTCCCCATCACAGCTCAGAATTGTTGGACGGATTTGCCAATCCAACTCCCTTGCTGCTTGGGCGCACTCATCCATCGGTGCGCATTCCTTATCCTACTGCGTCCCCCCATCGCTCAAACATTCATGAGGTGGTACAGGAATATCTACCTGTTGTCCATCGCCTACGCCTTTCGGCCTCGGCTTAGGTCCCGACTAACCCTGAGCGGACGAGCCTTCCTCAGGAAACCTTAGGCTTTCGGTGAAAGAGATTCTCACTCTTTTTTCGCTACTCATACCGGCATTCTCACTTCGAAACGCTCCACCAGTCCTCACGGTCTGACTTCACAGCAGTTCGAACGCTCTCCTACCATTGTTCAAAGAACAATCCGCAGCTTCGGTGATACGTTTAGCCCCGGTACATTTTCGGCGCAGAGTCACTCGACCAGTGAGCTATTACGCACTCTTTAAATGGTGGCTGCTTCTAAGCCAACATCCTGGTTGTCTGGGCAACTCCACATCCTTTTCCACTTAACGTATACTTTGGGACCTTAGCTGGCGGTCTGGGCTGTTTCCCTTTCGACTATGAACCTTATCACCCATAGTCTGACTCCCAGGCTTACGTAGCTGGCATTCGGAGTTTGACTGAATTCGGTAACCCGGTGAGGGCCCCTAGTCCAATCAGTGCTCTACCTCCAGTACGCATCTGCCTGAGGCTAGCCCTAAAGCTATTTCGGAGAGAACCAGCTATCTCCGTGTTCGATTGGCATTTCACCCCTACCCACACCTCATCCCCGCATTTTTCAACATACGTGGGTTCGGGCCTCCAGTCAGTGTTACCTGACCTTCACCCTGGACATGGGTAGATCACACGGTTTCGGGTCTACGACCGCATACTATTTCGCCCTATTCAGACTCGCTTTCGCTGCGGCTCCGTGTCTTCCACTTAACCTTGCATACGATCGTAACTCGCCGGTCCATTCTACAAAAGGTACGCCGTCACCCATTAACGGGCTTCGACTACTTGTAAGCGCACGGTTTCAGGATCTCTTTCACTCCCCTTCCGGGGTGCTTTTCACCTTTCCCTCACGGTACTGGTTCACTATCGGTCACTAGGTAGTATTTAGCCTTGGGAGATGGTCCTCCCGGATTCCGACGGGATTTCTCGTGTCCCGCCGTACTCAGGATACACTCCGGAGGAAACACTTTTTCGACTACAGGGCTCTTACCCGCTATGGCTGATCGTTCCAGATCGATTCATCTAAAGTATTTCTTTGTAACTCCAAAGGAGTGTCCTACAACCCCAGAAAGCAAGCTTTCTGGTTTGGGCTGATTCCGTTTCGCTCGCCGCTACTCAGGAAATCGCATTTGCTTTCTCTTCCTCCGGGTACTGAGATGTTTCAGTTCCCCGGGTCTGCCTCACATACCCTATGTATTCAGATATGCGTACTGCTCCATTACGAACAGTGGGTTTCCCCATTCGGAAATCCTCGGATCAATGTCTACTTACAACTCCCCGAGGCATATCGGTGTTAGTCCCGTCCTTCGTCGGCTCCTAGTGCCAAGGCATTCACCGTGCGCTCTTCTTCACTTAACTATCTTTATGATTAAGAACTTACGTTTTAATTCGATGTCTTGTCTATATTGCTCTTATTTAGTTTTCAAGGTACAAAAAGAGAGATTCGCATCCCTCAAAACTGAACAAACAACCTTGTATGTTAAGGCCTATCAACGATAGGTCTTACGATGACGCAAGCGTCACCGATTTTCCGTTAAACAGTACGGCTTCTGCTATCACTAGCTTCGGCTTTCTGTTTTTCCTTAGAAAGGAGGTGATCCAGCCGCACCTTCCGATACGGCTACCTTGTTACGACTTCACCCCAATCATTGGTCCCACCTTCGGCGGCTGGCCCCTAAAAGGTTACCTCACCGACTTCGGGTGTTACCAACTCTCGTGGTGTGACGGGCGGTGTGTACAAGGCCCGGGAACGTATTCACCGCGGCATGCTGATCCGCGATTACTAGCGATTCCGGCTTCATGTAGGCGAGTTGCAGCCTACAATCCGAACTGAGAATGGTTTTATGGGATTTGCTTGACCTCGCGGTTTTGCGTCCCTTTGTTCCATCCATTGTAGCACGTGTGTAGCCCAGGTCATAAGGGGCATGATGATTTGACGTCATCCCCACCTTCCTCCGGTTTGTCACCGGCAGTCACCTTAGAGTGCCCAACTGAATGCTGGCAACTAAGATCAAGGGTTGCGCTCGTTGCGGGACTTAACCCAACATCTCACGACACGAGCTGACGACAACCATGCACCACCTGTCACTCTGTCCCCGAAGGGAACACGATATCTCTATCGCTTGCAGAGGATGTCAAGACCTGGTAAGGTTCTTCGCGTTGCTTCGAATTAAACCACATGCTCCACCGCTTGTGCGGGCCCCCGTCAATTCTTTTGAGTTTCAGCCTTGCGGCCGTACTCCCCAGGCGGAGTGCTTAATGCGTTAACTTCAGCACTAAGGGGCGGAAACCCCCTAACACCTAGCACTCATCGTTTACGGCGTGGACTACCAGGGTATCTAATCCTGTTCGCTCCCCACGCTTTCGCTCCTCAGCGTCAGTTACAGACCAGAGAGTCGCCTTCGCCACTGGTGTTCCTCCACATCTCTACGCATTTCACCGCTACACGTGGAATTCCACTCTCCTCTTCTGTACTCAAGTCCTCCAGTTTCCAATGACCCTCCACGGTTGAGCCGTGGGCTTTCACATCAGACTTAAAAGACCGCCTGCGAGCGCTTTACGCCCAATAATTCCGGACAACGCTTGCCCCCTACGTATTACCGCGGCTGCTGGCACGTAGTTAGCCGGGGCTTTCTGGTTAGGTACCGTCAAGGCACCGTCCTATTAGAACGGTACTTGTTCTTCCCCAACAACAGAGCTTTACGATCCGAAAACCTTCATCACTCACGCGGCGTTGCTCCGTCAGACTTTCGTCCATTGCGGAAGATTCCCTACTGCTGCCTCCCGTAGGAGTCTGGGCCGTGTCTCAGTCCCAGTGTGGCCGATCACCCTCTCAGGTCGGCTACGCATCGTCGCCTTGGTGGGCCATTACCCCACCAACTAGCTAATGCGACGCGGGCCCATCTGCAAGTGACAGCCGAAGCCGCCTTTCAACTTTCTACCATGAGATAAAAAGTATTATTCGGTATTAGCTCCGGTTTCCCGGAGTTATCCCAATCTTGCAGGCAGGTTGCCCACGTGTTACTCACCCGTCCGCCGCTCGTTCCACAAGCGCACACCCCGAAGGGTGATTGCTTGCTTCCCGCGCTCGACTTGCATGTATTAGGCACGCCGCCAGCGTTCGTCCTGAGCCAAGATCAAACTCTCCAAAATAGTTTGGATAAGATTAATAAAATTAATCCCATCAGTTGTCTTAGCTTTCTTGCTTGTTCTTAACATACTTGGTTGTTTGTTCAGTTTTCAAGGAGCAAATTTCTTACCGTCACCTCTTGTCGACAGTATAAGAATTATATCATTTACCCAGTTAAATTGTCAATGGATAATTTTGATTGAATCTAATTTATTTTTCTGTTGAATCTAATTTATTTCTCTGTGTCTTTTTCAACAGCAAAATCCATATTACAGACATTCCGGATAAAAGTCAATACCTTTCTAGTATTCTATTTCAATTTATATAGTACCATTCATTTCAAAGTACTGTCTGGCCTTATTCAATTAGGCTTATTCATTTTATTTAAAAGATAACTTCACCGTTCCAAGCCATCATTCCACCAGCTAAATTTGCTACTTTAAATCCTTTTTCATCCATAAAAGCTGCTGCCCTCATACTTCTCACACCTGACCTACAAACAAGAACATACTGTTTTTCTTTCTTTAAGCTTTCTAATCTATTAGGTATTTCCGGTAACGGAATATGCTTGGCATCTTCAATCACACCAAAATTAATCTCTTCATTGTCTCTTACGTCGATAACTCCAATACTATCCTAATAAGTACATAAGTTCTTCAGATGTAAATTCTTGAATATCTTCCACCACTCTCAGCCCTTCATGTTTACTGCCATTGTACTTTTATCATGATACTAATTCAGCGTATAACTTTCAAACATATAACACATTATAACTGCAACTACATGTACAACATAAAGGCAGGCGAAGTAACTATGAAGCTAAAAGTAAGTTTAATCATTTTCTTTTTAACAGCCACCCTATTAATACCGTTATATATATCGGCAGAAGAAAAAAGACCACAGACCCCTCCAGTTAAAACAGTGCAGACATATCAGGAAGATGTTACTGGAGATGGCCAAAATGAAACAATTCTTTTGAAGGCAATACCGTTCAGCGAGGATTCAGCTTACTATCAGAAAATATGGGCATCCATTGAGGATCTGCACAACAAGAAATGGGAAATTCAATATGGTGGAGGCTATGAACCTACCCTTCAGTTCTATGACCTGAACCACGATAACGTAGCTGACATCTACTATCAAAGTCCCACTGGAGGAAGTGGCGGTCTATATAGCTACAAACTTAATACTTTAAAAAATGGGATTAATAAAGAAATTCCATTACCCGAACAACGATATGTTAAAGGCAAGTTCATTGAGGGCTTTAAAGCCGTATTATCGTTAACACCTGGAAGTAAACCAATATTTATTGATGTGAAAAACCGTTCAGAAGATTATATACGTTTAAAAATTTACAATGAAAAAGGTCAGTTACTGCAGCCTACTTCATTAATGATTGATCCAATTGCCTTTTTTGAACCCGTCTTGATAAGCAAAAGTAAAGGATATGGCCTTAGAAGTTATCAGCAGATTAGTGGGGCATATCACGCCGATCAATTGGGAACAATTGAGACACTTTGGTATTTTGAAAAGGACAGATGGATTATTTTAACAACTAAATGGGTGCCATCTGGACAATAATTCAATCGTCAACTGCTAATTCATCTATGGTAAATATACAAACAAAAGAGGGACCTCTGCTATAG
The DNA here is from genome assembly GCF_050574275.1 of Virgibacillus flavescens. Lineage (GTDB taxonomy): Bacteria > Bacillota > Bacilli > Bacillales > Amphibacillaceae > Virgibacillus_F > Virgibacillus_F flavescens. The sequence goes on along the minus strand of NZ_CP192260.1, from coordinate 1,906,077 downwards.
AGGTCCCTTTCATGAATTAATTTGCTACAACGTTTACCAACTTACCTGGTACAACAATTACTTTGCGTATTGTTTTTCCTTCTAGCCATTCCTGAATTTTTTCATCTTCAAAGGCGACTTTTTCAAGTTCTTCCTTTGTAATATCTTTTGCCACGTTTATCTTAGACCTTACTTTTCCCATTACCTGCAGTACAACTTCAACCTCATCCTCCACTAATTTGGATTCATCGTAATCCGGCCAAGGCTGGTAGCTAATGGTTTCTTCATGTCCAAGCAGGTACCACAATTCTTCTGTTACATGAGGAGCAACAGGTGAAAGCAATTTAACAAATCCTTCTATATAATCCTTTCGAAGCTGGTTCGCTTTATAAGCTTCATTAATAAATACCATCATTTGTGATATTCCAGTATTAAAATGCAGGTTCTCAAAGTCCGCTGTCACCTTCTTAACTGTTTGATGATAGACTTTATCTAAGGAAGAATCATTCGTTCCTTCACTTACTTTATCTGAAAGTGAACCATCTTCATTAACAAGCAGTCGCCATACGCGATCAAGAAATCTTCTTGCACCGTCTAATCCGTTAGTCGACCATGCAATAGCAGCGTCCAGCGGCCCCATAAACATTTCATACAGACGCAATGTATCTGCACCATGCGAAGCAACTATTACATCTGGATTAACTACATTCCCTTTCGACTTACTCATTTTCTCGTTACCCTCACCAAGGATCATTCCCTGGTTAAACAACCGCTTGAATGGTTCCTTTGTAGGGACAACACCAATATCATACAAAAATTTATGCCAAAACCGTGCATATAGTAAATGCAGTACAGCATGCTCAGCTCCACCAATATACGTATCAACCGGCAGCCATTTCTTTAGTGCTTCAGGATCTGCAAGCTGTTCTGAGTTGTCCGGATCAATAAAACGAAGGAAATACCAGCAGCTGCCTGCCCATTGAGGCATTGTATTTGTTTCTCTGCGCCCTTTTAGTCCTGTTTCCGGATCCACCACATTTACCCAATCACTATTTGCCAGTGGGGATTCACCGGTTCCAGATGGCTTTATCTCCTTTAGCTTCGGTAGCTCTAATGGAAGATTTTTTTCGGGTACGGCTGTCATCGTACCATCTTCCCAATGAATAACTGGAATTGGTTCTCCCCAATAACGCTGACGTGAGAATAACCAATCACGCAGTCGATACGTAACCTTTCTTTCACCTTTTTCGTTACTTTCAAGCCACTCAATCATTTTTATAATGGAAGCTTCTTTTTCCATTCCATCCAAAAATGATGAATTAATATGATTACCCTCACCCGTGTATGCTTCTTCTTTTATGTTTCCGCCTTCAACTACTTCAACGATTGGCAGCTCAAATTTACCAGCAAATTCATAATCCCGTTCGTCATGTGCCGGAACCGCCATAATTGCCCCAGTTCCATATGTCATAAGAACATAGTCCGCTACCCAGATTGGCATTTTTTCATTATTTGCAGGGTTAATCGCATATGCGCCTGTGAAAACTCCAGTTTTGTCTTTTGCTAAGTCAGTCCGTTCCAGATCTGATTTGGTTTGAACTGAATCCAGATATGTCGTGACATCTGCTTTTTGTTTAGCTGATACAATTTTATCAACAAGCGGATGCTCTGGTGCCAGAACAGCGTAGGTTGCGCCAAACAAAGTATCTGGTCTAGTGGTAAAAACGGTAAACGTCTCATCTGTTCCATCAATATCAAACGTTACTTCTGCGCCTTCAGACCGTCCAATCCAGTTTCGCTGCATATCTTTTATACTCTCAGGCCAATCCAGCTCATCCAAATCTTCCATTAAACGATCAGCATACGCTGTTATTTTTAGCATCCATTGGCGCATTGGTTTTCTGACAACTGGATGTCCTCCACGTTCACTCTTACCATCAATTACTTCTTCATTTGCCAGCACAGTTCCAAGCGCTGGACACCAATTAACAGCTACTTCATCAACATATGCTAGCCCTTTTTCGTAAAGTTTGGTGAAAATCCATTGCGTCCACTTATAATAGTTTGGATCTGTTGTAGAAACTTCCCTGTCCCAGTCATAAGAAAAGCCAAGGTCCTGTATCTGACGCTTAAACGTTTCGATATTTTTCAGAGTAAATTCTGCCGGACTATTTCCTGTATCTAGTGCATATTGTTCTGCAGGTAAACCGAATGCATCCCATCCCATTGGATGCAATACTTCATAACCCTGCATCCGTTTCATTCTGGAAAAGATATCTGTTGCAGTGTACCCTTCTGGGTGCCCAACATGAAGCCCTGCTCCAGATGGATAAGGAAACATATCCAGCGCATAAACCTTTTCTTTTTCTGAATACGTATCCGTTTTAAATGTTTTATTTTTTTGCCAGTGTGCTTGCCACTTCTTTTCTATCGTTTGGTGATCAAAACTCATTTTTCTTCCTCCTTTTAATATGAAAATAAAAAAAGCCACTCATCCCTATAAAAGGGACGAGAAGCTGTTATCTCCCGCGGTACCACCCAAATTAACGTAAACCACACGTTCTCTTTGTATCCGTAACGTGGATTCACGGCAGGAACTACTAACGTTCACTCCTGCAACATTAAAGGTGAGTTCATAAACATTCAGGAACAGTTTTCACCAGCCACTGTCTCGCTAAACCTGAAGAATTTATTACTAGTCCTTCGCATCGTTATTCTAATATGTATATCGAATTTTAATGAATTCGTGTCTTATTGTCAAGTGAATATTGATTTCTTTCTTATATTATTACATTCGTGATAACATTATATACAATTATAGTCAGTTAGGGTGATTAATCATGATTAAAGGAATACTTAATTTTTCCCATCATTTAATAGAAGAAGCAGTTAACAAAGGCGAAACAGTAATCGATGCCACATGCGGAAATGGTCATGATACCGTATTTTTGAGTGAAGTAGTTGGTGAACACGGTCATGTTTTCGGTTTTGATATACAGGACGCAGCGATAAAACAAACGCAGGAAAAGCTTGCTGGGCACAAAATTACAAATGCAAAAATAATCAAAGACAGTCATAGCAATGCAATCCATCATTTGACAGTGGATCAGTTAACTTCGCTTGGCGGCGCTATTTTTAACCTAGGTTATTTACCTGGCAGTGATAAAGGCATCATAACGAAAAGCGAAACAACGATTCTTGCAATTGAAGGAATTTTATCCCATTTAAAAGAAGATGGAATTATCGTTTTAGTCGTTTATCATGGACATCCCGGTGGCGATGCAGAGAAACAAAACATTCTGGAGTACACCCACCAGTTAGACCAAAAATTCTTTCGTGTATTAAAATATGGATTTATTAATCAAAAAAATGATCCACCATTCATCATCGCAATTGAAAAGAAAACCAGGTAACTTCTTCGTCCTACTGCCAAATAAAAGCAGTAGGATTTTTTTGATGCCGTATTTTGTCGAACTAGGTCGAATTACTCCTCGTAACTTGAAAAGTCTGAAATCTGTTTTAATATTTTGATTTTTCTTGACATATTAACTGTCGTTTTATAGAATACTACATATGATAACGCTTTCTAAATTATACAAGGGGGAAAAGAAATGAAAAAATTAAGCTTATATTGTCTATTATTCGCTTTCATAGTTGTACTAGCTGCCTGTGGTTCTAGTGATGACGAAGGTAATGCATCTGGTGGTGAAGGTGAAGATAAAGTATACAAGGTAGGAATAGACACGACGTATCCTCCTTTCGAGTTTCAGGAAGGTGACGAATATAAAGGTATTGACGTTGATTTAATCCGAGCAATTGCGGAAGATCAAGACTTTGAGATCAAACTTGAGCCGATGGACTTTAGTGGTATTATTCCCGCTATGCAGGCTGGGGAGCTAGATATAGCAATTGCAGGAATGAGTATTACAGATAAGCGCAAGGAAACAGTAGATTTTTCAGAACCATACTTTGAAGCTGGATTATCACTAGTTGTTGCTGAAGGAAACTCAGAAATTACAAGCTTAGAAGATTTAAAAGGCAAAACTGTAGCAGTTAAAAAAGGAACAACTGGTGCAAACTTCGCACTTGAAAATAAAGATAAATATGGATATGAAATTGTTCAGGTAAATGACAGTACATCCATGTTCCAGGAAGTAGCAAACGGTACAGCAGATGCACTAATTGAAGATTATCCTGTAATCTCTTATGCAATCGCTGAAAGTGATCTTAAGTTACAAGTTGTCGGAGATCGACTAAACGGAGATAATTACGGAATCGCAGTATTAAAAGGTGAAAACGACGAACTACTTAAGAAAATAAATGATGGTTTAGCTTCCCTTAAGGAAAGCGGTAAATATGACGAGATTTTAAATACGTACCTTAGTGAATAGTAAATTACCACGGCGCGCTATGAAAGCGCGCCAATTTCAATGAAGGGGGCTGAATAAATGGAGGTTATCATTGAGTCCTTTCCATATTTACTGGAAGGATTAAAAGTAACTATCTACATATTTTTAGTAGCAATTGCCATAGGATTTTTTATTGGCCTTATCATGGCCTTAATGCGCTTATCACCTTGGAAAGTTCTGAACTGGATTGCTAAAATATTTATCGACGCAATCCGCGGGACCCCTATATTAGTGCAATTATTCTTCTTTTATTATGGTTTAAACTCGCTTGAATTTATATCGATGGATCGTACAACTGCAGGTATTATAACAGTTGCAATCAATGCAGGAGCATATTTTGCAGAAATTATCCGCGCTGGTATTCAATCTATGGACAAGGGGCAGACAGAAGCCGCACGATCACTTGGTTTAACGAGTACACAGAACATGCGCCATATTATACTTCCGCAGGCATTCAGACGAATGCTTCCAACATTTACAAACCAGGCAATTATAAGTTTTAAAGATACTTCGCTTCTTTCCGTTATTGGAATTGCCGATTTAACTCAAAAAGGTCAGGTTGAAATTGCTCGAACCTTTGAAGCCTTTTATATATGGACGGCAGTTGGAGTGATGTATTTCGTTATTATTTACTTATTATCTCTGCTTTCCAGTTACCTAGAAAGGAGATATGAATTACGATGACTATGATTGAAGTGAAAAACTTAAAGAAGTCTTTCGGTAAGCTTGAAGTATTAAAAGATATAAGTGTTAACGTTCAAGAAAAAGAAGTGGTTTGTGTAATCGGTGCTTCAGGGTCAGGAAAGAGTACGTTTCTTCGCTGTTTAAACCGACTCGAAGATATAACAGGTGGACATGTAATTATTGATGGACAGGATATCACTGATAAAGAAGTCAATATAAATCAAGTTCGTCAGGAAGTCGGGATGGTATTTCAGCAGTTTAACTTATTTCCTCACAAGACGGTTTTGGAAAATATTATACTTGCCCCAATGAAAACGCGCGGCACTACAAGAGCAGATGCAGATACTAAAGCAAAAGAACTATTGGATAAAGTGGGACTAAGTGATAAAGCGGATAGCTATCCTGGTTCCCTATCAGGCGGACAAAAGCAGCGTGTAGCAATTGCGCGCGCCTTAGCTATGAACCCTAAAATCATGTTGTTTGATGAGCCAACTTCAGCTCTCGATCCTGAAATGGTTGGTGATGTGCTGGAGGTTATGAAACAACTTGCTTTAGAAGGAATGACAATGGTAGTTGTAACACACGAGATGGGCTTCGCTCGCGAAGTGGGTGATCGCGTTTTATACATTGATGAAGGTTTGATCGTTGAACAAAACGTTCCTGAAGAATTGTTCAGCAACCCACAACACGAACGCACCCAAGCATTTTTAAGTAAAGTATTGTAAAAAATGAAAACACCCGTGGTCAATTAATTGATCACGGGTGTTTTCATTTTCCTGACATTTTATAATACAGTCTGGTATTCCAATGAAAAAAATGCGCCTTTGCTCCACTTGCCCTAAGCAATACCTTCCGCATTCTCATGCCGCCTTCTACTTCATTTACTTTTCGATCACCTAAGTACAGACCAACTAATCCACACCTTACCATTTCGTGAAATTGAGGATTAGGCAGATGCTTTACATGATTACGTGTTTCTTCAATAAAGTACTGCAATCGTCCCTTCAGTTCTGCGTCATCCGCATAATACGTGCAAAAGTTCAGATCTGATTCCATCTGATCTTCTTGTTGATCAATATAATAATCCAATAATATATGAAGACTTTGCATAAAAGGAAAATACCCCAGGTAAACCTCATTCGCTATTTTTTCATTCAGCTGACCGCCAAGCATGTAAGAGACAAGACAAAAGATACCTAACGTTGATCCCGCTGCAGCAGAGAACTCATACCATCTCAGTTGCGGATATGTATCCTTATGTTGAGCAAACCAATTCGTTAATCGTGGTATTCTTTCCTCATGTGTCACATGCTTATGCACCTGTAAATCACTATATAATCCGCAAAGTTCCCCTAGAAATACCTGAATCGCATCAAATCCCTCGGCGTTCTTTAAAATCTTCTGACACGTTTTCACGAGATCATTTAAGTATCCACCATCATCCTGCTCTATTCGTAATTCGTAGTAATTTTTAATGGTATTAGAAGGCGTTAACGCGTCAATCATCGACTGATGCAGTAAACCAAAATCAGCTGGATCAAGCGACGTGCTTCGATCGCAAAGGTTATCCAGATAATCACTAATTGTCTGGTAAGCAACAATGAATTGGATCGCTTCTTTCGATCTTTTCCCAGCGAGAATAGCGTATACTCCCCCACCCTGACAGTGAAAACGTTTGGAAGAAATGCTTGCAAGCGCCTGAGTTCTCAGTTCTGGATCGGGTATTCGTTCTGCACGCCTTTTCCAATAGGATAGTTCCATGTTCACTTGTGGGAAAACTTTAAAATAAACATCGCCCATTAAGGAGATTGATGACCTAGGCACATGATAAGACAATACACTTCCTCCTTCCTTCTTTAAAATTTTTGTTATACTACTTATACACAATCTTTTAGGAGGATTCAAATGATACACCATTATAAAAACAGTACACCAGAAATACATGAATCAGCTTATGTTGCGAATGATGCCGTTATCACTGGCGACGTAACAATTGGTGAAGAATCAAGTATATGGTTTAAAACAGTTATTCGAGGTGATGTTGCCCCAACCCGAATAGGTAAAAGAGTTAGTATTCAGGATTTATCTATGGTTCATCAAAGTCCAGATAATCCAGTTATTGTAGAAGACGATGTGACAATTGGACATCAAGTCACCCTTCATTCTGGAATCATTCGCAAAAACGCACTAATCGGTATGGGATCTCTTATCCTGGACGGCGCCGAAATTGGAGAAAATGCATTCTTAGGTGCAGGAAGTCTTGTACCACCCGGAAAGAAAATCCCTCCTCGTACACTTGCACTCGGAAGACCGGCTAAAGTCGTACGCGAACTTACTGACAAAGACTACCAGGAGATGGAACGCGTTAGAAAATCATATGTAGAAAAAGGACAATATTATAAGCATCATACATCCTTATAATGTTAGGTGGTATACAATGAGTAAACTATTATTATTCGATGGTGAATGTAACTTCTGCGATAATAGTGTGCAATTCATTATCAAAAGAGACCCTGGAGCCATTTATAAATTTGCAGCGTTGCAAAGTGATGCCGGACTGGAAGTATTAAAAACTTACCAGATCCCGCTGCATATTGACAGTTTTTTATTAATAGATGGAAAAAAATATTTCACCAAATCGTCAGCAGCGCTTCGGGTCTGCAAAAATCTAACTGGGCTCTGGAAGCTTCTCTATATCTTTATTCTTGTTCCAAAACCTTTGCGTGACTTTGCCTACAGCATTGTTGCTAAAAACAGATACAAATGGTTTGGTAAAAAGGATAATTGTATGATCCCAACTTCCGATATACGAGATAGGTTTCTATAATAAAAGTCACGACCTCCCATCGTAAGGGTTGTCGTGACTTGTTGTTTATTTAGTAAGTGCTTTTAATTCTTCAACTTTATCTGTTTTTTCCCAAGGGAATAAAATATCAGTCCGACCAAAATGACCGTATGCTGATGTATTTCGGAAAATCGGTTTTTGTAAATCTAGCATCCGGATAATACCAGCTGGTCTCAAGTCAAATAGTTTCCTAACTGCTTGAACAAGGGTGTCCTCGCTTACAGTACCAGTACCAAATGTATTAACAGCAATGGAAACTGGCTCGGCAACACCAATAGCATAAGCTAATTGAACCTCACACGTTTTAGCTAATTCAGCAGCTACGATGTTTTTCGCAACGTACCTAGCTGCATAGGCTGCAGAACGATCCACTTTCGTAGAATCCTTCCCACTAAATGCACCGCCACCGTGTCGGGCATATCCACCATACGTATCTACGATAATTTTACGACCGGTTAAACCGGCGTCTCCTTGTGGTCCACCAATAACAAAACGACCAGTAGGATTAATAAAGTATTTTGTTGAGTCATCCAGTAAGTTTTCTGGTACTACTGGACGAATAACGTGTTCAATTAAATCCTTTTCTATTTGTTCGGTTGTAATATCCTGATGATGCTGTGTAGAAATTACAATGGTATCCACTTTAACTGGATTATCATTTTCATCATACTCAACAGTTACCTGTGTTTTTCCATCTGGACGAAGGTACGCAAGCGTCTCATCCTTACGAACATCCGCTAATCGTTTCGCCAGTTTATGAGCCAATGAAATCGCCAGTGGCATTAATTCTTCCGTTTCGTTGCAAGCATAACCAAACATTAATCCCTGGTCTCCTGCGCCAATTGCTGCTATTTCATCCTCTGACATTTTACCTTGACGTGCTTCAAGAGCTGTATTAACACCACCGGCAATATCAGGTGATTGTTCATCAATAGCAGTCAGAACTGCACACGTATCAGCATCAAAACCGTACTTGGCACGAGTATAGCCGATATCTTTAATTGTTTGTCTAACTACAGCAGGGATATCTACATAAGTAGATGTAGATATTTCACCAGCTACCAGTACCAGTCCAGTTGTAACAGTAGTTTCACATGCAACACGTGCAAGTGGATCTTTCTTTAAGATTTCATCTAAAATGGCATCTGAAATCTGATCACAAATTTTATCAGGGTGTCCCTCTGTAACAGATTCAGATGTAAATAAACGACGATTTTCAGCCATATGGCTAAATCCTCCCTTTATAATGTGGTACGGATCTCTTGTATATCCTGTATGCTAAATATTCAGTAAGGTTCCTTATAAACAAAAAAAGCCCTTCCTAGACATGAGGAAAGGTGTTGTGGCCATTTCCTCTTATTGTTCAAGGTGTTATCCTTGCATCAGGTTAGCACCTTTTCACTCGCGTGATGGTTGCTGGGTTTCATAGGGTCTGTCCCTCCACCGACTCTGAATAAGAGAGTATCCGTTCGAAACTTATCGTATCGAAAACAGTCGTTTATGTCAACAAATTCCGCGTAAGGATAAAAATCTTTTTGAAATTTAAACAAAGGTTTAGATTAGTATGGATTAATTTTATTAATGTGTTATACTAATAAACAGATTTATAAAATTGCGATAGTAGTTTATACTTTGTAGAAGTATAAAAATAAAATTCATTCCAAAAGGCAGGTATGTGACATGAAATCAGTGGAACAATCATCATTATTACAAGAGTTAACCTCACATAGCAACATACAAAAAAACTTATCTGTACCTCGTTTAGTTGAACGTATTTTGGCACGTAATGAAGGTACGTTAATGTCAACTGGTGCAATTCAAGCCGCTACCGGAAAATATACTGGCCGTTCACCACAGGATAAATTCATCGTAAAAGATGAAGTATGCGAAAAGTTTGTTGACTGGGGATCCGTGAATCAAGCGATTGACGAAGTGACATTCGATAAACTTTATGAAAAAGTAGTAAATTATTTAAAAGATAAAAATGAATTATATCAATTTAAAGGCTTTGCTGGAGCAGATAAAAGCTACCGTTTACCGATTCAGGTTATTAATGAGTATGCATGGCACAACCTGTTCGCTCGCCAATTGTTTATTTCACCAACAGAAGATGAACTCAAAACACATAACCCGGAATTTACAGTTGTATCCGCTCCAACTTTCAAGGCGGATCCAGAAATAGACGGAACTAACTCAGAAACATTCATCCTTGTTTCTTTTAAAAAGCGCGTGATTTTAATTGGTGGAACAGAGTACGCTGGAGAAATTAAGAAATCGATTTTCTCTGTTATGAATTACCTTTTACCACAACGTGAAGTATTGTCTATGCACTGTTCTGCTAACGTTGGCCAAGAAGGTGACGTAGCATTGTTCTTTGGCTTATCAGGAACAGGAAAGACTACACTGTCTGCCGATCCTTATCGCCGATTAATTGGTGATGATGAGCATGGATGGAGCCCGAATGGTGTATTCAACATTGAAGGCGGCTGCTATGCGAAGTGCATTAACCTGTCTCAGGAAAAAGAACCTCAAATCTTCGACGCTATCCGCTTTGGTTCTGTACTGGAAAACGTCGAGTTTGATAAAGATACGCGCGTGCCCGACTATGATGATACATCCTTAACGGAAAACACGCGTGCAGCTTATCCATTGGAAAATATCGATAACATTGTAACGCCAAGCGTTGCCGGTCATCCAAACACCATTATCTTTTTAACAGCGGATGCTTCTGGTACATTACCACCAATCAGCAAATTGACGAAGGAACAGGCGATGTACCATTTCTTAAGTGGATATACCAGCAAATTAGCAGGTACAGAGCGCGGTGTAACAGAGCCTCAAGCAACATTCTCAGCTTGTTTTGGTTCACCATTTTTACCACTTGCCCCGTCAACTTATGCAAAAATGCTAGGTGAAAAAATCGATCAATTTAAGTCCAATGTTTTCTTAGTAAACACTGGTTGGACTGGAGGATCGTACGGTGTTGGTAACCGTATGAAACTAGCTTATACACGAGCAATGATTCACGCAGCACTTGAAGGTGAATTAAACACTGTGGAAACAACCAAAGATGAAATCTTCGGACTTGAAACTCCATTGAACGTTCCAGGCGTTCCCGATGAAGTATTAGTTCCGAAAAGTACATGGGAAGATAAACAAGCTTACGAAACAGAAGCAAAGAGTCTTGCAATGAAATTCCATGAAAACTTCAAGAAATTCACAAAAGCAGATAAAGAAATCAGCCAGGCAGGCCCACTATATAAAGGTTAAACCAAATTGTCAGCCAGCTTCCATACGGAGGCTGGCTTTTTTTATTGTCTATGCCCGGGATTGTATTTTCTACTGAGTCGCATGTATTCTCTCGTTCCCAGCTTGTATTTCTCACCATTCCGCTTGTATTGCTACCACTTCCGACTGTATTTACTGCCTGGGATTGTATTTCCCCCTAACTGGCTTGTATTCTCTCGTTCCCGGCTTGTATTTCCCTCCAATCCGCTTGTATTGCTAACCTCTTTCGACCGTATTTACTGCCCGGGATTGTATTTCCCCCTATCCGGATTGTATTACCCATCAACCCGCTCGCACTGCAACCATCCCCGACTGTATCCACTCCCCGAAAGTAAATTTCAGCCCTGACCCGACAGTACCTAATAGGCATTCACACATTTCTCGCACTTTCATAGACTATTTAGACACTAATCTAATCGAAAAAGAAAGGAACGAAGCGCATGAAAAGATTGTTTGTAACGTTGATTATTGGATTAACAATCGTATTTCTGATGGCGTGTAATTCAAACGAAAAATCTTCTATAAAAGTAGCTGAAGTAACGAGATCTCTTTTTTATGCTCCTCAATATGTGGCACTGGAAAAAGGATTTTTTGAAGAAGAGGGATTGGAAGTTGAACTGCAGACTACCTGGGGGGGAGACAAAACCATGACTGCCTTACTCTCAGATGGGGCTGATATTGCGCTGGTTGGTTCCGAAACTTCCATTTACGTTTATGCACAGGAATCCAATGACTATGCTATTAACTTTGCTCAATTGACACAAACGGATGGTACGTTTTTAGTAGCAAAAGAACCCCAACCCGATTTTAAATGGGATGATTTAGTGGATACTACTTTCCTTGGACAGCGCAAAGGTGGCATGCCGCAAATGGTTGGTGAGTTTGTACTGAAAGAAAATGGTATTGATCCGCATACGGACTTAAATCTTCTTCAAAATATTGATTTCGCAAACATACCTGGAGCATTTGTATCTGGGGATGCAGAATATGTTCAATTATTTGAACCAACTGCCAGTATTTTTGAAAAGGAAGGTAAAGGTCATATCGTCGCCTCTTTCGGTGAAGAATCTGGCCATGTTCCTTACACGGTATATATGGCAAAACAAAGTTATTTAAAAGACAATGATGAACAAATAGCAAGTTTCACTAAGGCAGTCTACAAAGCGCAAACATGGGTGGCGGAACATAGTGCAGAAGAAATCGCTGAAGTTATCCAGCCATATTTTAAAGATACTGAACTTGATATCCTTACCTCCTCAATAGATCGCTACAAAAAACAAGGTTCATTTGCTACTGATCCTATTCTGGATAAAGAGGAATGGACTAATCTAAAAGATATTATGGAAGAAGCTGGTGAACTTCCTGCAGACGTACCATACGAAGATTTAGTCAATACGAAATATGCAGAGGAAGTATCAAACTAAGGAGGGAAACAATGTCTTTTCTAACCTTAGATAAACTATCACATCACTATTTCTCAGAAAAGAGTTATACACAGGCATTGGATAGTATTTCACTATCTATAGACGAGGGAGAGTTCATTTCATTACTTGGGCCAAGTGGCTGCGGAAAATCAACCATTCTTTCTATTATTGCAGGTATTGTAAACCAAACATCTGGAACCGTATTTTTTGAAGCAAAGCCATTAAAGGAGTCACACTTGTCAATTGGCTATATGCTGCAGCAGGATTATTTATTCCCATGGAAATCCATTATGGAAAACATCCTGATAGGACCAAAAATAACCGGATCCGTTACAAATGAAACTAAGGACAGAGCATTAGCGATGCTTGAAGAGGTTGGGCTGCCAAATGTCGCTGATTCTTTTCCCCGTTCCTTATCAGGGGGGATGAGACAACGTGTAGCATTGGTTAGGACGCTTATTAACGAACCAAAAATTTTACTGTTGGATGAACCCTTCTCCGCACTAGATTATCAGACTAAATTAAAACTGGAAAATCTGGTTTTTAAATTACTGCAGACATACAAAAAAACGTCTATTTTAGTAACGCATGATATTGGTGAAGCAATTGCCATGAGTGATCGAATTGTCTTAATGTCGGCAAATCCCGGCAGAATTGCTAAAACTTTTGATGTGCCAATTGAAATACGCACCATTACACCTTTTGAAGCTCGCAAACATCCTAAGTATCAGATTTTATTCGACCGGATTTGGGGGGAGTTGGATAAACATGAAACTTCAATGGAAGTACAGTAATTGTGTAGACACGCTCCTCAGCTCCGCTCTAGAAGGTGTGACTGGATATGGATAGTGAGTCTAGTAATAAACTTCATCAACGGTATAAAAAAGCGATTAAACGTGAAAAGCGGATGATTTTCTCCTGGCAGGTAATTATCCTTCTGCTGTTTTTCGGAAGTTGGGAACTGGCTAGCTCTATGATGTGGATTGATCCTTTGCTGTTCAGCTCACCTTCAAAAGTTTTTGACCAGATATTGTCTAAATTTATTGATGCCAGTTTTATTGTCCATTTACAGGTAACAGTGATTGAAACGATAATCGGATTTATCGTCGGAACGGTATTAGGCGTTATATGCGCGACTGCACTTTGGACTTCCTCAAAACTTGCGAGAATTACTGATCCCTACCTGGTGGTTGCAAACGCTATGCCCAAGGTTGCACTAGGCCCAATCATAATTGTTGCTTTAGGACCCGGTTATATTGCCATAATTGCTATGGGTGCACTCATATCTGTAGTTATAACAACACTTGTCGTATACTCAGCATTCAAAGAAGTCGATCCAAACTATGTAAATGTACTAAAAAGCTTTGGAGCATCTAAATCACAACGTTTTCGTGAAGCAGTTTTCCCTGCTACACTTCCAACCATTATTTCAACACTAAAAGTAAATGTTGGGCTATCCTGGGTAGGCATTATTGTAGGTGAATTCTTAGTATCAAAACAAGGGCTGGGTTATTTAATCATCTACGGATTCCAAGTATTCGATTTCACATTGGTAATGTCCAGTATGCTGCTTATCGCAATTTGTGCTGCAATCATGTACAAATTGGTAGAGAAACTGGAGAATGTTCTTATGAAGCACACGAAATAAAAAAGCAGCGTCTCCTCAGGCAGGAAACGCTGCTTTTATGTTAAATATTCTTTTTTTATCTTTTTCATGCAATGCGTTAAAACATCATCTTTCATGATAAAACTGAATTTCGAGTTATGTTTGACGTTAGTCGGGACCTTTTCTAATAATACTGGTCCGAAGGTTTCATAATAGGTTGTCTGTTCGATTAATTCACCCACAACAGCATAATAAACATTTTTTATCACAGTACCACCTTTACCAGCAACGTAATATTGACCGATATATTTCATCTGGTCTATTCGCCCTCCAGTTTCTTCTTTCACTTCACGTACCGCTGCCTGTTCTGCCGTTTCCCCTGGTTCAACTTTTCCACCAGGGAACTCCATACCCCGTTCTTTATGCTTTGTTAATAACCATTTATCTTTATATACACAAATAACCCATACGTGTTTCGGTTCTTTGGAAAAATAATGATTTTCAAACGTTAATTTAACTTCATTGTTATAATAATCTCTAAAAATATTCATCATTTCAGCTGCCTTTGTACACATTAATTAACTAGTTGTTAGTACTTAGTATATTCCTTTAAAGCAGCCGATATAAACCACTTTTCTTAGACTTGATAGAGAATGCCTATTTATAGCCCCTATAAATGTCGATCTGATAATACTCCCATTGTCTCAATATGATTCTTTGTCTCTTCATCACCTAGATGATACACCATCTGATATGCACCGGTTAGTCCAATATCATAGTCATCATTCGATTTATCATTATGATAAGCCATAATTGGTACATGTGCACGAAAGAATGCACGTGTATTCGCATCATACATATCATTTAACTTGTCGCGGAGCAGGATCACTTCCTCGTCAGTAGCATAGATGATAAATTCCTCATTGTTACCATATTTAATCTGTGAAATCTCCTGTGCACCCATATTAACATAATACTTTTTCTTTTCCTTATCCATTTTTACATACCTCCTTCCCTTAATTTGTCTAAAATTACGGGAAGCATGTATGAAAAACAAAAAAACTGGCATAAAAGTAACCCAAAAGTTCTTTACGCCAGTTTACCTATAGAATTAAGTTATATACTTTGTTTTGTTAAATCTGGAGAGTTATTTGCAAAAATACAGCGTCCTTTTCCATGGGGGATGCACATCGGAGTACCAAACATTGGGTCAAATGTTACATCACACTTCATTTCAAAAACTTCGTGTACTAATTTACAATTCACAATTTCCTCTGGTTTACCTTGTGCATAAACCTTCTTATCCTTAATCGCGACAACATGATGAGCATAACGACAGGCCAGATTTAAATCGTGTAATACCATAACAACGGTACGACCATCTTTTTCATTTAATTCAAACAATAAATCCAATACATCAATTTGATGTGTCATATCAAGATACGTTGTAGGTTCATCTAATAAGATCGTATCTGTTTCCTGCGCCAATGTCATAGCAATCCACGCACGCTGACGCTGACCACCGGATAATGAATCAACCGAACGGTCTTTTAATTCAATCATATTAGTCGATTCTAATGCTTTCTGAACAGCAGTCTCATCGTCCTTCGACCATTGTTTCAGAAAACCACGGTACGGATGCCGTCCCTGTTTTACTAATTCCGTTACCGTTAAACCTTCCGGGGTAACCGGACTCTGAGGTAAAATGGAAAGTTTTTTGGCAACCTGTTTGGTTCCAAGTTTGGCAATATCTTCACCATCTAATACAACATCGCCGCCTTTAGGCTTCAATAATCGCGCTAACGAACGTAATAATGTTGATTTACCACAACCATTACCACCTATAAAAACAGTAATTTCACCTTTAGGTATTTCTATATTTAAATCATCAATGATTATGTCTTCACCGTAACCAAGAGTTAAGTCTTGCGTTGATAGTGTTTGCATTGGAGTCACTCCCCTACATCCTACATGAAAAAACACCTACATGTATGTACGTATTATTCTCTAATAAATAATCTATCCCTAGTTTATTTGTTTTTATCCAATTAGTCAATGACTTTGATAATCTTTATCAATTAGTTTTTCCATTTGACTCACTTAACTTTTGTAAATAGACATTTTTGATGGAGGGAATAAAAACTATAATATTCTACCTATTCTTTCGTCGTAATTGATGGAAACTGCGAAATTATGCATATTGGAATAGACGTGCTATCAGGTGTGCAGTTAATAAATCCTCGACATCCACATTTCGTCAAGTGATTGGAACGGATGGCAGTCGACTCCTGCGGGAGGAAAGGCATAGGTGAGACCCCGGAGTGCGATAGCACGAGGAGGCTCACCAGCCGCCCTAAGGTGCGCGACTGCCATCCGTGGAAATCACGTTGCTGTTATAACGTAGTTTATTTTCGGAGCAGTGTGGTTAATTCGCAGTATAGAGTTTTTTGTAAAACTACATCGGATTGCGAGCTAATTCCACTATTTTAAGGAACTATATGTTTCACTCTGCAAAAAATTCATATTTTTGACTCACTAGAACATATTCAAAGATAATCTAACGACGTTGAAACAGGTGAAACTCAATCATTTTATCCAACAGTAACATAACTTGATCGCCTTCATTAAAGTGAGACCGAATCCATTTAGCTTCGCTTAGTAAGAATTCACTTAACAAATTTGCTGCTTTCCGATTATTTTCAGGTGTGATATTTTTAAATATCACACTAAGTTCATTAATAATATTTGCAGGTAGAGATCTCTCAATTGTTTTTAACCCTAGCTGAGCTCGTTCAGGTGAATATCGGTGCAATAGGACTCTAGCCAAATGCTCCATTGCATTTGTAAGCATTTTTACAGACCATATATCGTTTCCTCTTGCTGATGATTTTTTGTATTGAAACATAAACCAGGCTACATCGATTACATTGTCTTTAAATTCATTATCTGAGAGAACCAAGCTTTGTTTATCAACAAATTCGTCTAACAACTGATGCGGATCATACAATACTTTAAAATAATCCTTCGATGAGAACGTCTCCCTGGTAACAGTAAACAAATCTATATGTAAATAATCATCGTATACTGCAATGATTTGTGGTGCGATGATAAAGATGTCGTCTTGAAATATGATGGGACGATATGCTTTTATATGTTCTAACCTTCTGGCCAAAAATTCCTGTTCGTTCTGTTTATCTACCATACAGTAAAGGTCAATATCTGAATGCTCGTCATACTCGTTTCGTCCCATTGATCCCTTTACAAATATGGCCACTACATGTTCATCTTCCTGCAAGCTTTGACAAATTTTCTCAAGTGCTATTTCCTGTGGCAGCATTGGCTTCCTCCTTCTATAAAAATATATATTTCCTCAATATAAATCAGATTCTGCTGCTTGGCAATAGAAATCAGAAAAAAGCCCAATTCCTTAGAATTGAGCTTTATTCACTGATCAGTTCAGTCAACTTATTTCGCACTAATTTATTGGATGCGTTGCGAGGCAATTCTTTTACAAAGTAAATCTTTCTTGGTACTTTATATTTCGCCAAGGATTTAGCTGCATCCGCTAATATGGCTTTCGCTGAGATAGTACTGTCGGAAACAATAAAGGCAATCGGAACTTGACCCCAAGTTGAATCTTCTATTCCAGTTACTCCCGCTTCATGGACGCCATTTATACTGGTCAGCACACTTTCAATTTCTGACGGGTAAATATTTTCTCCACCAGAAATTATTAAATCATTACGCCTATCAACTACATATAGAAATCCCTCGTCGTCTAACTTGCCTAAATCACCTGTTAAAAGCCAGCCATCTACAAACGAATTAGAATTAGCTTGGATATTCTTGTAATAACCTTTGGAAACCATTGGTCCTTTAACAACGATTTCTCCTACTCCTTCATCATTTGGATTGTTAATTCTGAGTTGTGCTGGGAATAGTGGCTTCCCTGCAGATCCAGATTTCCGAAGCGCATCACTAAGGCTAAGAGTCACTATCTGCGAGGATGTTTCTGTCATTCCATAAGATTGAAAAACAGGCAGTTGTTTTTCATTCGATATCTCAAGGGTCGATTCAGGCACAGGTCCACCACCTAAAAGCATACAGCGAAAGGTATCAGGGTACTTTTCTGCGTCAAGTTTATGTATTAACCTTTGAAGCATAACTGTAACAACAGAGGCAATTGTGACACCACGTTTCATAATGGCGTGTTGTACGGTATTTTCGTTAAATTTTTCTAAAAGCAGTACCGGCATACCATAAATCACACTTTTTAGCAGAATGGAGAAGCCGCCAATATGAAACAACGGCAACACGGCTAACCATTTATCTGTTGAATGAATTCCGAGATTAAGTGCTGAACCT
Organism: Virgibacillus flavescens; assembly: GCF_050574275.1. Classification (GTDB taxonomy): domain Bacteria; phylum Bacillota; class Bacilli; order Bacillales; family Amphibacillaceae; genus Virgibacillus_F; species Virgibacillus_F flavescens. The sequence continues at coordinate 1,887,477 of NZ_CP192260.1, read as the reverse complement.
GTAGCGCTCCACCAATGATTTCCATAAGTATGTACGACACCTTTCGGATTTCCAGTAGTTCCGGATGTGTACATGATGGTGAATGGATCATCCAAAGATAGCTCTGTTACTAATTCAACGATCATTTCCTGTTTTGAATTTACTTTTGAAAATGATAGCACGTCAGCATTTAACTCCATATCAAGCACGGTACTAACCAACTCATCGTCTGCTAAAATCAGGGACACATCAGCATCGTTCAACTGATAAATTATTTCCTGTTCTGCGAGCCGGATGTTTAGCATTACTGCCGTCGCACCTAGATAGCTCAAAGCATGGATTGCTATAACCATCTCCGGACAATTAGTGGAATAGATACCCACCTTGGATCCTCTATCCACACCTTGATTCACTAATTTTTTTGCGAAACTCTGACTTTTATTTTTCAGCTGTTCAAAAGTCAGGTAGTTTCCGTCTTCAAGTTCTAACGCCATGTCATTTGGAGCAAGACTAGCCTGTTTAGTTAGCCAATGCGGAATAACTTCAGCCATAACACTGTCCTCCAGTAAAATATTTGTTAGAAAACACAGTAGGTACATTAAGTTCTATTATGTATGTGTAAAAAAACCTTTGCTTATCAAAAGCAAAGGTTTTTTTACGAGAGACGCTGAACAGTCGCCTTCGCTTTTTCTTTTTGTCTAGCTGCGGTGACTAGGGACTAGCAGATAGTTGGTTCTGTTGAACGTACGGAAAGTTCGCCGTACTTTTCACAGTCCCATCTATCTGTACGTCCCTGAACAGTCGCCTCCGCTTTTCTTTTTGTCTAGCTGCGGCTCCTAGAAGCTGCCGTCATAAGCAATGAACACTTAGAACGCTAAAACCCATGCGTTCTTCGGTTCCTTGCTTATGCGTCCGCTTCTGAACAGTCGCCTCCGCTTTTCTTACTGTCTAGCTGCGTGAGCTAGCGACTCGAGACATAGTCAATTGACACTCCGCGCACGATAGACCCTGTGCTCTTCGGTCCCTTGACTATGCTTTTCGTCGCTGAGCAAGCTCACTCCGCTTTTCTTTTTATATCACGGGAAGCGTGGGAACTTTTTGAAGTCTGGTTTTCTTTTTTCCTTAAATGCATCGCGTCCTTCTTTCGCTTCATCAGTTGTATAGTAAAGAAGCGTTGCATCTCCACCCATTTGCTGAAGTCCAGCTAATCCATCTGTATCTGCATTGAAGGATGCTTTTAAGAAACGTAGAGCTGTTGGTGACTTTTCCAGAATTTCCTCACACCATTGCATTGTTTCTTCTTCTAACTTTTCAAGTGGAACAACTGTGTTTACCAGTCCCATATCCATTGCTTCATCCGCACTGTACTGACGGCACAGATACCAAATTTCCTTTGCACGCTTTTGACCAACTGTACGAGCTAGTAAGCCAGCACCATAACCAGCGTCAAAGCTTCCAACCTTTGGTCCAGTTTGACCGAAGACCGCATTGTCAGCTGCAATAGTAAGGTCACAAACTAAATGCAGAACATGTCCTCCGCCAATAGCGTAGCCTGATACCATTGCAATTACTGGTTTAGGAATAACACGGATTAATCGTTGCAAGTCCAATACATTCAGACGAGGTACATGGTCTTCTCCAACATAACCTCCATGTCCACGAACTGATTGGTCTCCGCCAGAACAAAATGCTTTATCTCCTGCTCCTGCCAAAACTACTACACCGATAGATGAATCGTCTCGTGCATCTGCAAAAGCGTCATACATCTCATTAACTGTAAGTGGTGTAAACGCGTTGTGCTTTTCAGGTCGGTTCATTGTCACTCTTGCTACACCGTCATACTTTTCATAGATAATTTCTTTATAATTTCCTATTCTTTCCCATTGGGTACTCATAATCTTCCTCCTCTTATGTAGTTTGATCTAATAAAAACTCACTTACTATCTTACCAAAAATTTCGGATTCTTCCACATGAATTGCATGTCCAGCATTTTTTACAATAACAAGATTGCTGTTAGGCAGCCGATTGCTCATTTGTTTATTTATATTTATAAACTTGTGATCCGCTTCGCCTGCCAGTAAAAGAACTGGACTTGTAAATGTTTCTAGCCTATCCCACCAGGAGGGCTGAACCCCTGTCCCCATGGACGTTAAGGACATTGCTAGCCCTTCTGCTTTTTGCGATAATCGTTCCTGTTTAATTTTCTGTCTTGTCGATAAAGGTAACTTTTTTTGCGTATCGAACAATGGAATGTTTTCCCAGAATTCCACAAAAGATTCTAACCCATCATTTTGCAATCGTTCTGAAAGACGCTTATCTTTCGCAGCTCTTTCATACGCATCATTTTCGTTTTCCAAACCGGGTGAGGCGCTTTCCAGAACTAGCATGTTAATTAATTCCGGGTACATCATTGCAAATGACAGGGCTGTTCGCCCGCCCATAGAATACCCAAGAAGATGGATTTTTTTATATCCTAACTGATCAATAATTTTTTTTAAATCGTGACAGCAGTCCTCCATAGACTTCGGTTCAGATACGCACGTCTTTCCATGACCTGGCAAATCAATTGCAATCACCTGAAAAGATGTATCTAATTGCGAAACGAAGGATGTCCAGGTATCTGTACTGCCAGTGAAACCGTGCAGGAGGATGATTGGGTCCCCTGCACCTGATTTCTCACACCAATACTTTGATTCCCCAACATTGATATGCGTATTAGTTTTATTCGTCATGTGTTAATTCCAATTCGATATTTTTCCATTGTTCACGGTGCCATTCCAGATTATGATTGCGATCCGTTTTCACTTCTATCACAGATAATCCTTCAAGCTGATAGCTAGCGAACAATTTATCTTCTAACTGATTTATATTTGTAACGACCTCATGTGTGCCCCCATACATATCAATTGCATGAGAAAAGTCTATACCATGAGGAGTTCCGAACAGTAACTCAAACTGCTCTTTGTTTTCCTGCTGAGGAAGGAAAGAAAATATTCCACCACCATCGTTATTGATCAATAAAATAGTTAAGTTAATCCTATAGTGCTTAGCTGCAAGCAATCCATTCATATCATGGAAAAAGGACAGATCTCCTAAAAGCAATGTCGTGGGTTGTCCGGATGCTGCTGCACCAAGGCCGCTTGATACCATTCCATCTATTCCGTTTGCTCCACGATTTGCTAATACAGCTAGCTTCTTCGGTGTGGTCATGAAAAATGTATCCAAGTCACGCACTGCCATGCTGTTTCCTACGTATAGTGTGCTTGCATCCGGAATCACTTCCATTAAGCATCTAACTGCTTCACCTTCCGTAATTGACCCAGCATTCTCTGTGTTAATCAAATGTTTTTTTGCTGTTAAATTCATCTCTTTCCATGTTTCAACCCATTGAGAATCAAACGTACTATGGAAATCAGCCGCTAACAGATCTTCACATAAAAGCTGGGCATCCGCATAAATAAATTCCGTCCTGTTGCCGGCAGGCTCCCGATACCCACTGTGTTCTTCGACAATGTATTGCTCAACATCTGCGTGTTCTTTCACATAAAAAAGATAGGGCTTTGACACTGGCATTGCTCCAAACCGGATAATAAAGTCAGGCTTCATTTTATTCCGAACAGACTCATTACGTAAAAGCGCATCATAGCCTTCGATTACTAAATCTTTGTGATGTTGACCTGCCCTTACTTGCGAAAGTGGATCTGCTAAAATTGGCAAATTCCACTTAGCAGCAAGTGATGTGACTGCCTCTGCAAAATCTTTATTAATTTGTGGACCACAAACAATGAGTCCGCGTTCTTTACTACTCAATTTTTCAAGCAAATTAGTAAGCTGGACATACTCCAGCCGATTTTTTCCGTTAAGAGTAGGTGAGTAACTTCCCTTACCTTCATTGCCCCATATATTTTCAAGAGTAAAATCAGGAATCAACGGTTCTCTGAATGGAAAGTTAAGGTGTACTGGACCAGCGTTGCCACTGCTAGCAATATGTATCGCCCGCGATGCTTTACTGCGGGCATAATCCAGCATCTTAGGCTCAGCTTCTGGCAACGCCATTTCATGGAACCATTTCACGTAGTCACCAAATAACTTCAGCTGATCAATCGACTGCGGCGCACCTACATCACGCAATTCATGTGGTCGATCAGCTGTTAATACAAGAATAGGTACTCTGCTGTAATGTGCTTCTACTATAGCTGGAAAATAATTTGCTGCAGCTGTGCCGGACGTACAAACAATGGCTACCGGTCGATTAAGCTGTTTCGCCATTCCCAGTGCAAAAAAAGCGGCAGAACGTTCATCGATTACTACCCATTGTTTCATATCCGGATGCTGCATGATCGTCATTGCAAGCGGTGTAGATCTTGAACCAGGCGAAATAACCGCTTCTGTTATTCCGCTTTGCACCAGTTCATCAACAAAACTAGCTGTGTATCTGGTAAGAGCTTCCGTATTACTCATTGTTTATCCCCCTAAAACAGTTAGCATAGGTTTCAACTTTATATTTGTCTCTTCATATTCTGCCTCAGGTTCAGAATCCTCTACCACACCGCACCCCGCGAACAATGAGGCGGTATCACCCTGGAGCAGTCCTGAACGAATCGCAACTGCAAATTCACTGTTATTATTGTGATCAATCCAGCCGACAGGAGCGCCGTACCAGCCTCTGTCCAACAATTCATTGTTCCGGATGAATTCCATGGATTCATGTCTTGGGACACCACCAAGCGCTGCAGTAGGATGAAGCTTTCCAATAATATCAAAAACACTTACATTACTTCTGACCTCTGCTGTTACCGGTGTATATAAATGCTGAAGATTTTTTAATGGATATACAGTTGGTACTTCTGGAATAACTATATCCGTACAATAAGGATTAATTGCCTCACTTATCATTTTAACTACAAAATCATGTTCGCTCCGGTTTTTATCATCATTTAATAGCTGATTAGCTAGTATATCATCCGCTTCAACTGTTTCACCTCTAGGAGCAGTTCCAGCCAAGCAGGCAGAATACAAGTGATCATTTTCTATTTTAACCAATCTTTCAGGTGTTGCTCCGACAAAACAGTCTCCGTTCCGCTCAAATGCAAAGACAAAGCTGTTAGTTTGTGTATTTAGTAAATCCTGCACTACTGCAGTTATATCGGCATTGCAGCTTAATTTTATCCGTATTTCTCTCGAAAGAACTATTTTCTCAATCACACTTGACTTAATTTCATTAGTAGCGTCCTTAACCGTTTGTTTCCACTTTTCTGGCGCTACATCTTGTTTATCTACAATCACAGCCTTAACAGGATCAGTGACAGGATTTTTTAAAAGAATATTAATAGTTTCATTAATATTTGTTAAAAGTTCACTAGCATTATCTTCATTTGAAACGTGAACATTTGTTGTCAGATAATGTTTTCCCTCGAAGTTAGAATATACATAGGTAGGAACGGTAAATTCACTTTCTGGGAAGTTTTCCCACAAAGCGGTTTTGGTATTGGATGGATCAAAAGTCATACCACCCATTATTACCAGGCCGGTCCCAGGCTTTTGGTATGGGTTATGGATAATCGCCTGTTCCCTTATCCTATTCCATTGCTGATCCGTTTCTTCAAAACGATTTTCTGTTGCCTCAATTCTATACGTCGTTCCAACACCTACCATCGTAAAGTCTTCAGCTGTGTTGGACCAAAATGTTCGATCCGCGTCCAATTGTTTTGCCGCATTAAAAAAGTGAAGCGGTTCAATTGGCAGTATTTCTTTCGTGATACTTACTAATTGACTATTATTTAATTTTTTTGCCTGATCTATAGCTTCACTAAAAATGGATTCGGTTATTTCAACCTTTGTCTCAATCATCTTCATAAACCTCCATTAAACGATACACTTATACATACATATCTTATTTTATTCTCTTTTTCCCTGTTTCTCAAGAAAAGAGTCATTAATTTACAAACAATTACTGCATGCAGAGAATAAAAGCTACTTCCAATTCTCTAATTTAGCAATTAATGTCGATTGACACCGCTTTGGGAATTGCCTAAACTTAAGTGGATATTGTACATAAATAGAGGAGAGAACAGCAAATGGAATCTACAAAACAAGCTTTACCTAATCAACCAGGTTTTCAAATTTGGTGGCGACTCTTGCGACCACATACATTAACAGCTTCATTTATTCCTGTTTTTGTCGGAACAATGCTTGCACTTAATGATAAATCCTTTCACTTTTTAGTATTCTTAGCAATGCTGATCGCTTCCATTCTTATACAGTCCGCTACAAACATATTTAATGAATACTTTGACTTTAAGCGGGGATTAGACAATGAAAATTCTGTAGGAATAGGAGGTACGATTGTCCGCGATGGGATTGCACCAAAAACAGTACTTCGACTTGGCTTCATTTTCTTCGTAGTTGCAGGACTGCTTGGAATTTATATTTGTACAACTTCAAGCTGGTGGATAGCTGTCATTGGATTAATATGTATGCTCTTTGGCTATTTATATACAGCTGGACCATTTCCAATTGCATATACACCATTCGGTGAGCTTTTTGCAGGTTTTTTTATGGGAACAGTTATTATAGGAATTAGTTATTACATCCAGACAATGCAAGTAACGGCAAGTGTGATCTGGATATCTATCCCAATCGCAATATTTATTGGATGTATACTGCTGGCTAATAATATCCGGGACCTTGATGGCGACAAATTAAACGGCCGTAAAACAATCGCAATTCTCTTAGGGCACAAAAATGCAATTATTTTTCTTGCTTCATTATTCATTGCTGCATATGGTTTTACGCTCTATTTCATCATTACAGGAATCCTGCCAGCCTGGTCAATCATTACATTTCTAAGTATCAAAATTGCAGTAGACGTAGTTAAGAAATTTAAGGGCAAATCAACACCTATCGAAATGATGCCTGCTATGGTCTTAACCGGAAAAACAAATACAATCTATGGCTTGCTATTAGGTATATCCTTACTTATTAATAAAATTTATTAAAGGAGGATTTTCAATGGAACTGAAAAATACAATGATGGAAACACTAGGTATTGAAGTACAGTCATCAGACAAAGAATTAGTAATCATGACTATGCCTGTAGATCACCGGACCAAACAGCCAATGGGTTTTCTTCATGGAGGAGCAAGCGTTGCATTAGCTGAGTCAGCTGCAAGCATCGGTGCCTACCTCAATGTGGACCCCGAATCTTTTAATGTTTTTGGAATCGAAATAAATGCAAATCACATAAAGAGCAAACGCAGTGGTATAGTGACCGCTAAAGCTACCCCTGTCCATATTGGAAAAACAACAATGGTCTGGGAAGTTCGAGTGGAAGATGAAAACGAAAAACTTATTTGTTTATCCAGGTGTACGATTGGGGTAGTACCTAAGTAAGGATAGGTATGATGATTGAAAGGAGTTTTAACAATGTTAAGTGATAAAAAGTTAGAGCACTTCAAGGGAAAACTACTCAATATGAAGCAGGATATGGAACAGCAATTAGACCAAAATAAGCAACAAGGTCCAAACGATGCTGTTGGAGAATTAGCAGACTATGACAATCACCCTGCCGATATGGGAACTGAACAATTCGAACAGGAACGTGATGCAGGATTACAACAGGTCAAATCCGACCGTTTACAGGATATTAACGATGCGTTAGAACGGATAGAGAATGGAACTTACGGTAAAAGCGAAGTATCAGGCAAGGAAATTCCAGAGGAACGGTTAGAAGCCGAGCCAACCGCTAAAATTCTAGTTGAAGAAGCATAAGTAAAAAAGCATATTATTTAAATCATAATCCGAACGTTCTTTCGATCTCGTTCGGATTTTTGCTATTTTAATAAAATTCTATCGACTTAGCCTCTCAAATATACGAATGCGAGGCAACTGAAAAAGTTTCATGTGGTAGTAAGTTTGTGGATCCACTTTCGCATCTTGAATATACGGAGACTCCTGCGGGAACAGCACGAGTCTGAAGGCCCCGCAGAGTGGATTTTCTCGAGGAGACTGAAGCCGTGCCCGCGGAAAGCGTAGTATATTCGAAGATGCGAGAATAGATACACTTAATCTGTTATAAATGTAACTTTTTCAGTGGCTTCGACTCAAGTCAGAGAAGTCCCAGCACTGGCCCGTGGAACAAGTATTAACGTTTTTTCATTCGGCGTTTGTATTCAAAGTGGGGACGCCACTGGCATCCCCACTACGAATAATTTTATATAACCTTAGCCAAATTTGCTCTCTTTTGCTCAATCCATCTCCGCAATTTAATAAACAATGGTACAAACAGCATCCCAACGATAATTCCTTTAATAATATTAAAAGGCAATATACCCGCATATACAGCAATCCATTTTGCCGTACTCTCCGCCATTTCAGGCACACCAATAAACCAAGCGTACAATGGAAGAATAATAAAATAGTTTAAGATACTCATACCTACCGCCATAATTATCGTTCCGGCAGCCAACCCTGATACAACGCTTTTTACACCCTTAAACTTATGGTAAAGCATAGACACTGGCACAATGAACAAAACACCAGCCAGGAAATTTGCAGCAACCCCAATTGGATCACCTGCGCCAGATACCACTAGATACAGCATATTCTTAATTGCTATTACGATTACCCCAGCCAGTGGTGAAAAGATTAACGCTGCGATGAGTGCCGGCACCTCACTAAAGTCAATTTTCAAATACGGAGGTAAAAATGGTAAAGGAAAGTTCAAGAAAAATAATAATAGCGAAATAGTACCAAGTAACGATAAAATAATTAATTTCAATAAATGTGATGATTTTTGCATGATTCATTCTCCTCCATCTGGATATCGATTCAAATCTTTTGATGAAGGATAAGCCTACTATGGATTAGCTGCTAAACTACAAATCCCCCGAAACCTACATAGGCTTCAGGGGATTAATTCACAGGAAAATAAAGGCGCACGTAGCACCCGAATTTCAGCTTCATAATCTTCTCCCATCCAGACTGTAACTGTCGGCTCTGGAATTTCACCAGATCCACCGCTCTGCCAAAGCATTGCGGGTCACGGACTTAGAACAACTGACGTTCATCACCGCCGGTCGGGAATTGCACCCTGCCCCGAAGATTGAATCGATATTTAATTGATATTCATATTATACAATTTTTGTGTCATTTTGAATAGTAATTTGCACATAAAGAAACACGGGAATGTACCCCGTGCTTCTTTAATAGACTATTAAGGTTACTCGATGTTGATAAACAATCTTCCTTCTGCCACTTTTCGAGTCTCATTTTCAAAATCATCAACCGCTTTGACTTCTATGACAGCCCCGTCAGCTTTTACGTTGCTGGTCGCTGTCCAATAACCAACATAGTGCCCTTCAGAAACCTCCATCATTGGAAGCTCGGTGGCATTAGCTACAGCGTTTGTTAGCGGCATATGGATAAAGAATGTAGCATTGAGCCCAGGCTCACTATCAAACTCGATTCGCACACTTTCGCCTGCCTCGATCGTTTTATCTTCAGTAGGTGTCAGGTTACTTATCACAGGTGCGTCGTATTTTACATCAACCTGTATACGTTTAACCTTTTTGTTTCCGGCTAAATCCTGTGCCACCACTTTAATTTTATTTCTGCCGTTATCCAGTAAAATTCGCTTGGAGTAGGTACCATCCTCAACAGTTGCCTTCTGACCATTCACTTTAACAAAATCTAAATTTGCATCCGTTACAGTACCCTCGACTGTGACAGTCTCGCGATTAGTTTTCCCTTCATCTTGAGGACTGTCTATCGTTAACTCAGGTGCTTGCGTGTCCAGGGTAACCTTAACTGGATCTGATTCACCTGTCGGATCCCCGTCTAGTAAAGATACTGCAGTTAGTTCGTTAACTCCTTCTTGCAGTTCTGCAGGTATAGAGAAACTGCCAGATTCTCCAACTTCTGAAGTTCCTACTTCTTCCCCGTTATTCTTTAACAGCACAGTCGTTGTAGGTGATGCTGTACCTTCAACCGTAATGTTAGGGTCGTTCGTAATTTCATTATCTGATGGTGAAGTAATAACAGGAGCGTCTACTTCATAACTCACGCGAGCTCGAATCATGTAGTTACCTTCGTCACTTGGGACCATTGACCAAGCTCCACCTACATATTGGTAGCTACGTTCTGCATTCTCACCATCTTCATCGGCAGCTAACCCTGGTCCGTTTGGATGAGGTTGCGTCTGGACATATACCATATAGAAATCACTTTCAACTGTTATGCCATGTTCACGTAAGTCTACCACAGTCCATTCACCGTTCCGCAGAGCTTCTGCATTAATTGGACCCGCGATTTTCTCACCAGGTTGTCCATCTGGTCCGGATGCATCCCATACCTCAACTGCAAACTCCGTCCCGCCTGGTTCTGGCCAATCTGTTCCCCAGAAACGGAATACTCCATCTGTTACAATTGCAGACTCTTTCCCTTCTGGTAAGGACATTTTCACAGCCCAGCCATTGCCTGTATCATAGAAGGAATGAGCATTTTCAGCTGTTCCATCATCATAGCCTATCTCACCACCAGGATACGTATAGAGTGGTTCCAATGCTACATTGACTTCTGCATTCCCTTCTTCAATTGAAACGTCTACTTCTTTTCCGATATAATCTCTCGCTAAAATTTTCAAGGTATACGTACCCTCATAGGCTTCTATAGAATAGTTACCATCAGCATCTGTTTCGACTGGGGCAACGTTTGCATCCTCTACAAGGATAACAGTTGCTCCTTCAATTGGATCACCAGTTTCTTCATCCGTAATGGTTCCTGTGATTGTATGCTGTTTAATTTCTTCTAATGTGAAATTTGCCTGCGCAACTTCATCTCTTTCAATCACAACAGATTGCTGTTCAGATGCAAAACCATATGCTTCTGCCTTAACTGTAAACTCACCAGCTGCATGGCTAAAGGAATAGGTTCCATCTTCAGGATTTGTATTTACTGTTCGTCCACTTTCCAATACAGATACTTGCGCACCTATTGGTAAAAGTGTAGGATTAATTGTGTCCTCTTCGACGGGAGGATTTTTTTTCATAGGTAGTTTCGGTTGAATTTTATCCGGATCTACCTTTTCTTTTTTTGCAGCTTTTTCAGCTTTTTTCATAACGCCTAGATTCGCTTTGTTTTTATCTTTATTTTTCTTATTTTTATCTTTCTTACTTACTATGGATGTATCCGTTAATGCTACGTCATCGATATAGATTCCTTGTTTTACAACAGTCGAATCTGACGTAAGATTAAAGCCAATATATATTCGTTGGCCACTGTAATCGGATAAATCAACTTCCGTATTTTCCCAGTCTGCAGTTGTCCCTTTCATCTCAAGCAGTTGCGTCCATTCTTCTTGATCTGTAGATACAAATACATGACCGTAATCATAATAACTTCCTGATTGGTACGATTCTAATTCATGCCATTTTTTAAACTGCAGGAACGTATCCTCTTCCGGAAGATCAATTGGTGGCATTACTAGCGTTGCATTTGTACTATTTTCATAGTTTCCATCTAGGTTTGTTGCATAAACTCTTTCCCCAGAAGTTGCATTTTCAGGGCCTGTTGTTGGAACTCCCACTTCCCAGCTGTTGTTTTCTCCGAAAGAGGTCCAACCATAAGGAGTTGATTCAAAGTCCTGCGAGTATCCAGAAGAAATTCCTGCTTCAACTGGGACAGTATATTCCTCGCTTCCTACTTCGTTATTGCCAAAATCATTTACGACCCATTTATAAACCAATGAGTCTTCTGCAACTTGCTCTCCTGAAATAGTTGCAGCGTACTCTCCTGATAAATAATCTCCCGATGTACGAGTTGCTTCAACTGTTTGCCAGTTTCCTGATAGATCTAGATAAAGCAAATTAACTTGAGAAACACTGATATTATCAGTTACAGATATGGTTAGATCTAAATCCATACCAGCGTACGTCATAGTTGGAGCAGTATGTTCCAGCACCGGTGCTTCTCTGTCCTCTCCTTCTTTCGTAACTTGTCCTTCTAACGTTCCAAGTCCACTCATAATAGAAGAAACAGCAGCGTAAGCATTAACTAAGCCATATCCAAAACCATTGTTAGGCGACTCTGGATATTCTTCATCAGTTAATGGGGTTGCTGAATTCAGTAATAGTTGTTCCATTTCATCTACAGTTAAACTCGCGTCTACTTGTCGCAGGAGAGCCGCTACTCCTGATACAGCTGGTCCAGCCATCGAAGTGCCATTCCAGCCTCCTTCATATTCGCCTCCAGGGACCGATGAACGGATATTTACACCCGGTGCTGAAATATCCGGTTTAACTTCATCATATGGTGATGGTCCTTCTAGTGAGAAGCTTGCCAGATTATCACCTATATCTGTTGCGCCTGTTGCAAATGATTCGGGGTAATTTGCTGGTGTTGCAATCGATCCAGGTCCGCCTGGATTAAATAGAGTAGTATTTCCAGCGGAAAACTCAGGGAAAATATTTGCTGCCCGCCAGTTTATGACAACATCTCTATACCACTCATCAAGACCTGCTCCGCCTCCCCATGAGTTATTAACCACATCAGGAGCCATGTCTACACGAGCATTACCTTCTGAATCAGTTGGAGCTAAAATCCATTCAGCTGCAGCCAGCAGGTCAGCATCAGTTCCACCACTGGCTGTGAATGCTTTTACCGAAATAAACTTAGCACCAGGAGCTACACCAATTTGATTGGATCCATCTGGCTCTCCTCCAACCATTGTACCTATGGTATGTGTACCGTGTCCTTGATCATCATACGGTTCAGATTCTCCTGCAGTAGCGTCAAACCAGTTGTAATCATGCTCAACTGTATCAGTTGCTGCATCGTAACCTCGGTAATTATCCTTTAGCGCAGGGTGGTCCCATTGAACACCAGTATCAATACTGGCTACAACAGTACCTGTACCGTCAATTCCAAGGTCCTCCCAGACTTGTGGTGCACCAACGCGTTCAACGTTCCATTCCACATTAGCAACGTCTGACTTTGGTGTAGCTGCACCTTTCGTTTTAGTAGCAAACAGTTGTCGGGTTTCATTTGGAAGGATCTTTTCTACCTCAGCAAAAGTCGCAATTTTCTGAGCAACTTCTTTCGTTGCAGTAACAGCCATTCCATTTACAACATAATACGAATGGATATTTGCTGCATTCCCTTTTTCAACCTGCTGCTCTAAATATTTTTTCACATTTCGTTGTGATGCAAGGGACGTCGCCTTTAATTCTGACAGAACTGCCGACCGTTGAATAAATTCTTGTTTTTTAGCCGTCATATCAGCAGACTTAGCTTTCTGTCTAGCCTCTTTGGCTATCTTTTTCGAATCAGCTTTTTCTTTAAATTTTACCAGAAATGTAACTTTTTCTTCTTTATTTAACTTTTCAAGTAACCGGTCACTCACTTTGTTCTTCTCGAAAGTTTGGGATTTATTTAGAGAACTGTACACTTTGCCATTCGTTTCAGCCATAGCAATCCCAGGCAATATCACGGAAATGATCATAAGGAACGATGCTACAATACTAAAAACTTTAACGTGACGCTGTTTCATTCTTCTCAATTTTGGTTCCTCCCTTCGATTTTCGAACCACGCACCTGCACTAATTGCCCTTATACTCACATGTATAAAGGCATAATAAAAACACCCCGTCGCCTCCTTTACTAATTGATTAGTGTAGGTCCCAGCTGTCAGTGGTGCCGTTTGTAATATTCTTGTTGTTAAAGTTACTATAATGTAAAACAAGTAAAATTAGTGTCACATTCTGTCGATTTTAAACTAGATTAAATAAAATGATAGATTAGTACCATTCCTCTATATTTCACTTCAGTTAATAAGCCTCACTACTTTTTCAATCGAATACAAATTTCGTTGCTGTTAAAGGAAAATAATTCCAGAGACTATTGTCATAGATAACAGAAATAGTTTTTATTTTTTAAAAAATAAGCATTTACACCTAAGCAAAATAACGATTATGTTAAAATTTCGCTTTTACTCACGATAAATCAGACCTTTTGTCAATCTTTATCCCATTAACCATAGACAATAGTCATATAAGATGTAAGCATTTAGTAAAAAAGCCCCAGCTCGAGTTTTATAAACTCAAACTGAGGCTCCACTATTCAGAAGTAATTTATATTTAGTCTTCCAATGGATTTAAGCTTTCCTTTCCATCCATGTTGGAAATCATTTGCACAAGTAATTCAATTTCTTCATCGATATCTGCAAAACTGGCTGTTTCAACTGGTGAATGCATATAGCGTAAAGGTAATGAAACAAGTGCTACCGGAACTCCACTGCCAGTTAAACGCATCTTATCAGCATCTGTTCCAGTCATTCTTGGTGTTAATTCATATTGCACGTCCATTTTTAAGTTTTTCGCAGTTTTTTCGAGTAACTTATTAATTTTGATATTAATTGGTGCACCCTTTGCTAGGACAGGTCCTCCATCCAAACGAATATCTCCATGTTTATTTTTATTCACTGCTGGATAATCGGTTGCAAACGTAACGTCACAAGCGATTGCCATCGTTGGTTTGATACCAGCTGCTGCAAAATATGCTCCGCCCATGTTAGTTTCTTCATTTACAGTGCTTGCAGCGTATACGCCAACTTTACAATCCATATTGGCAAGCCTTCTTATTACTTCGGCAACAATGAACGATCCTGTTCGGTTATCAAGACCACGTCCTGCCACATAACGATCCATCAAGATTTCGGGATCGGTTTTATAAACCGCCAAGTCTCCAATTTGCACGTATTCTGCCATTTCTTCTTTGGATTTACATCCGCAATCAATAAACAGATCCTCAAGTCCAAATTCATTTTTGAGTCCACCGTGATGCTGGGCATTTACACCGATAACACCAGTAAGTGTTTTGCCATAACCAAGAATGGTGACCTTCATACCTACAGCAGCTTTCGGATTAATCCCTCCCATTTTGTCAAAATGCAGGAATCCATTTTCGTCGATCCTGTTTACCACTAAGGCAATCTCATCACAATGACCGGCTAGTAAAATTTTAAAGGGAGCGTCGGGATTCAGCACGCCAATCGCATTTCCCGCGTTGTCCGTGCGGATCTCGTCTGAAAAATCCTTTACGTAATCGATCCATTTCTTCTGAATTTCCATCTCATTACTGGAAGGAGATGGTGTTTTAAGTAATTCCATTAAAAAATCTCTGTTTGCTTGTTCCATTAGTAATATTCCTCCCAAACGTTTATAAAAATGTATTATACTCTCATCATAGCAAAATTCTTAAGTAAGAGCACTTTTGTTTACGAATCCCCCCAAGTTAGGTAAAATTTTATTAACACTACTTTCGCACCTGTTGAATCATGGTCCATGCACTAAACGGCAGCACTTGAAAGATGGTCCATGACACAAATTACATATGTATCTATTCCTAGAACAAGCTGCTGATTTATTTGAAGTAACAGCTGGTTGTTTTCCGTTGCGGAACATCGCTTTCCGCGAGCACAGCTTCAGTCTCCTAGCCCCGGCAAGGGGTATGCCAACGTTGTCCGCAAAGGACGATTTTAGTTGGCCCTCCTCATTTAAACTGCGGGGCCTTCAGACTCGTGCTGTTCCTGCAGGAGTAAAAGGTCCTCCACTCCAAACAACTGCCATAATTATGGGGAATTCATGCTTTAATCCATAAAAAGATTTCTCTCATGAAACAACAGCAGTAGGGAAAAAATAGGTAGACTCCTCTGGGAAAGTTAAGTGGCTACTGAAAAAGTGGTAGATAATAAAGTTTTATCTTGTCACTCTTACTTAGCATCTTCGAATATACGAGACTCCTGCGGGAACAGCGCGAGCTGAAGATCTAAGCAGGAAAGCGGGCTTTGCTTATCCGAGGAAGCTGAAGCCGTGCCCGCGGAAAGCGAAGTATATTCGACGATGCGATTGTAGATCCACATACTTTGTTATAAGTCTAACTTTTTTCAGTAGCAAAGCAAGCCAAGAGCAACAACTTATTTTATGAAAGTTGTGTTACTAAGTAATTAATTCGAAGGAGCGTATTTCTAATGACATTAAATGAATGGTTTGAAAAAGGGTTATCACCTGACGAATATATTGAATCCATGACTAAACACAAAGATAGTCTTTTACATATTTATGATAATTTTTCAGTACCAGAAGATGCAGCGTTTGTTGACAAGATACATGAACAAAAACTTCGTGTAGTTGTGTTAACAGAGGATTGGTGTGGCGATGCAATGCTAAACGTACCCATTTTATTTCGATTAGCAGAACAAACCCAAATGGGAGTATCTTTGTTACCAAGAGACAGTAACCTTGAACTGATGGATCAGTACCTGACAAATGGAAAATCACGTTCTATTCCAATATTCATTTTCATTGATCAGAACGGTAAAGAAGTAGCTAAATGGGGACCTAGAGCAGAAAGTATTCAACAATTCCTTAATGACGCACGGTCTAACTTACCTGATGAGGACGCTCCAGATTACAAAGAAAAGCTGAATGAAATGCTTCTCTTCTTAACAAAATCATTTCGCGATAACACTGATTTTTGGGATGAAGTATACCAAAGTATTAAAAAAACAATCAACTAGCGTTTAAAAGGCATCCACGGCGGATGTCTTTTTTTGTGCAGAAGTGTCCATACTAGTTAAAAAACTCTATGTTAGTTAAGGGTGAAACCATGCGAATTGAACTGATTAAACAAATTTACTTCCGTTTTCCTATTGTCTTACGCTTGTTATTAAGTGTTTTTCTGCTAATGCTTGTTTTTGGTGCCGTCATTCATTTTGTTGAACCGAATGCATTTCCCACTTTTTTTGATGGAGTCTGGTGGGCATTTGTAACAGGTGCCACCGTTGGATACGGTGACTTGGTACCACAGACAGTACCCGGTAAAATAATAGGAATACTACTAATTTTATCTGGTGGTGGGTTAATTACGTTTTATATCACAACTGTTTCTGCAGCGACAATCAACCATGAAAACAAGTTATCAAAAGGTAAAGTTGCTTACAAAGGAAGTGGACACATAATTGTTGTCGGCTGGAATGAACGCACTAGTCAATTAATCGATACAATCACGTCCAGAGATAAACTGGCTGAAATAGTAATTATCGATGTTAGTCTAAAACACTTGCCCTACCAGCAAGTACCTGCTCATTTTATTCATGGTGATCCAAGTGAAGACGAAACCCTTCTGAATGCTGGTGTCACTGGCGCTAAATCCGTTTTAGTTACCGCCGATACATCAAAGAAGGAAAAGCTTGCAGACCACCATACTGTACTAACAACTGTTGCGATACGAGGGAATAATGTCTCTGTGCCAATTGTGGCTGAAGTGTTATCCAATAAACAATCCGAAAATGCGCTTCGTGCAGGTGCTTCGTCCATTATCCGACCTAATGAACTATTAAGCAGTTTGTTATATCATGAACTTATTTCTGCCAAAGCTAACAACCCTATTGAATTGTTAGCTAACTTATTAGAAAATCAGCAATTTATACATCGAACACTTCCTGAAGATCTAGGCAATAAATCGTTTTTGAGCGGAGTTGTGTATTTTTTGGAGGGACAACAACTCTTGCTTGGCGTTAAACGACATGACGTCTGGCAATTGAACCCATCTCCGGATTTCCTTTTGAAACCTGGAGATGCTGTAGTCACGATATCACCCCGGGATAAGTAATCTCTCCACTTTTTTTACTAGTTCCTTGCCAAAATCGATATACTCTTCAGGCATATCAGCATCAGGATTAGTAGGCGTTTGAAACTGATTAACTGCCCCGGATACTGCCCCTGTTTCCGCTTTTTCATCAATTCCTTTCTGGTACTCATGCGCAAGTAAAAATGGTTTATCAACACGGACTGTGACACCTGGATAATCGAGAGACCCAGCTACTGCATAGAAAGGTATTCGCAAATAATAGTACGCCTGTTTATTGTCAATCAAGTAGTCAAAGTATCCACTATCATAATCCCAGCTTGAACCAATTACAAAGCCTTCTGGTTTTAATAATTCTTCTAAAACATATAACGAGTAAACCGTATTTTCAATATCTGATTTTAATGGTACCATTTCAATCATCCCTTCTTTTTTTTGCTTGATTACATAATCTGTGATAGAATGTTATATTGTGTGAAAAGAATCGAAAAAGGTATAGGAGTTGTTCAGCATGACAGACAAGTTTGAAACAGGTCAGGTTATAGAAGGAAAAGTTACAGGAATTCAGCCATACGGTGCATTCGTCGCTTTGGATGATGAAACACAAGGATTAGTTCATATTTCTGAAGTTACGCATGGTTATGTTAAAGATATTAATGAACATTTAACAGTTGGCGATGACGTAAATGTTAAAGTATTGAACGTTGATTCCGAAAAAAATAAAGTATCATTATCTATCCGCGCAACTGAAGAAGCACCAAAGAAACAAGCAAAAGCACCAAGCAGCCAACCTGTGAAGCAGCAGCAACAGCAGCAGGATAGTGCGGCTGGTTTCAACACGCTTAAAGATAAATTAGAAGAATGGATTGGACAATCCGAAAAACGTGAAGAAACGTATAAGAATTAATTAACGAATGAAAAGGCCACTCTTCATTTTCACTACAAACAGTGAAAATGATTGAGTGAGCCTTTTTAATTTTTACTGAGATGTTAACACACAACCTAAGTTCCTGTTGTTCTCGCCTCTCTATCGCCTGCGAATGCTTCGTCTGGTTTAAACAGTATGGACAAAGAAATCAGCCCACTAATTCCTACGATTGCATAGATAACGCGGGCAATAGCTCCGCTTTGTTCACCGCCACCAAAAATGGAAGCAACTAAATCAAACTGGAATAATCCGATAAGTCCCCAATTTATTGCACCAATTATGGTTATAGCTAACGCTGCACGTTGAATTCCACTCATTATCTTCCCTCCTTATCATTCGACTCTCCCCTATTTTTTCCCCTTTATCAAAATATATGCATACTCATTCTTGATTTCACTAGTTGAGTTCGATAAAGTAAAATGGAAAGATTCCCTAGGAGGCAAAAAATGACACATATTAGTTTTTCATACCAAAAAGCAATCCCATTTTTACAGGAAAATGAAGTAAACCAAATGAATGAATTTATATCTGCTGCACATCATGCATTACATAATAAAACTGGAGCTGGCAACGATTACTTAGGCTGGCTAAACTTACCTGATTCATACGATCAAAAAGAATTTGATCGAATAAAAACTAGTGCTGAAAAAATTAAAAGTGATTCAGACGTATTACTCGTTATTGGTATAGGTGGTTCATACTTAGGAGCGCGTGCTGCAATTGAAATGTTAAACCATTCGTTTTCACATTTACTAAATGATCGCACGTTACCGCAGATTATTTTTGCTGGGCATCATATCAGTTCAACCTACATGCAGGAATTACTGGATGTACTGCAAGATAAGGATGTATCGATTAACATTATTTCCAAAAGTGGTACTACAACCGAACCTGCTATTGCCTTTCGTGTGTTCCGAAAGTTCTTAGAGGATAAATACGGTGTAACGGAGGCAAAAAAGAGAATTTATGCAACTACAGATAAAGAAAAAGGCGCGTTGAAAAAACTTGCAACAGAAGAAGGCTATGAAAGCTTTATTATTCCAGATGATGTAGGTGGCCGATACTCCGTATTAACTGCAGTTGGTTTGCTGCCGATTGCTGCAAGTGGAATTTCAATTGATCAAATGATGGATGGCGCTAAACAAGCAACAATTGATTTAGGTGCCGAATCAATCGAACAAAATTCGGCATACCAATACGCTGCAGTGCGCAATTGTTTGTACAATAAAGGGAAAACAATAGAAATGCTGGTTAATTATGAACCGCAGCTGCAATATTTCTCAGAGTGGTGGAAACAGTTATTTGGTGAAAGTGAAGGAAAGGATCAGAAAGGCATTTTCCCTACATCAGCTAATTTCACAACTGATTTGCACTCCTTAGGTCAATATGTGCAGGACGGTCGACGGGATTTATTTGAAACCGTTTTACACGTTAATTCTTCTAAAAAAGAAATGAAGGTACAAAGCGACGAACAAAACTTAGACGGTCTAAATTATCTAACTGGAAAAACGCTGCATGAAATAAATGATAAAGCTTATCAAGGAACTATGATTGCCCATACGGATGGCGGAGTTCCAAACCTGGTGATCGAATTACCATCACTTGATGCTTATACGTTTGGTTATTTAGTTTACTTTTTTGAAAAAGCTTGCGCCATCAGTGGGTATTTACTCGGTGTTAATCCATTCGATCAGCCCGGTGTCGAAGCTTACAAGAAGAATATGTTTGCACTACTAGGAAAAGCTGGATATGAAGATGAAAAAGAAAAGCTTGAAAAACGTCTCTAATTTTTTTAGTTAATAAATTTATAATGAGAAACTTGTCAAAATATGTTTATATACTATTTATAAGGGTAATACTAATAGTGTAAGACTTTCTCGTATTCCCCCTGTGAGCAAGGCGTTTAGCGCTTTGCTTTTTTTTGTAGATTTTTATTTGTATAATTAATAAAAAGGGAGGCTATATATTTGATGAATTTTACAGATGTACATAACCGTAAACAAACCCGTTCGGTTAAATGGGATATTTTAAGCAGCGTTTTCCAATCCGATGATGTACTTCCAATGTGGGTTGCTGATATGGATTTCAAGACACCACAGCCTGTCATTGATGCTTTAAAAGAGCGAGCAGAACACGGAATATTTGGCTACACAATTGTAGATACCGATGTGGAAAATTCAATAGCTGACTGGCAAAAGAGACGACACAGCTGGCAAATAGATACCAGCTGGCTCACGTTCAGTCCAGGAGTTGTTGCAAGTTTGCACATCGCAATTCAAACTTTTACTGAACCAAAAGATAAAGTGCTCATTCAGACTCCTGTATATACGCCTTTTTATCATGTAATTGAAAAGCATGATCGTGAAGTCGTAAAAAATACATTGAAATATAAAGATAACGCGTATCAGATAGACTTTGAAGATTTTGAAGAAAAGCTAAAAAGTGGCGTGAAAGCATTTGTTTTATGTTCTCCTCATAATCCGGTGGGAAGAGTCTGGAGTAAAGAAGAATTACAAAAGATGGCGGACTTATGTATAACTTACAATGTGCTAATCATAAGTGATGAGATTCACGGTGATTTGACTTTCCCTGGCAGTAAGCATATACCTATCGCGTCATTATCAAATGAAATCAGTCAACAAACCATCACGTTTATGTCACCATCCAAAACATTTAATTTAGCAGGATTACAAGCATCTTATGCTATAACAGAAGATAAGAACATGCGAATAAAGTTTAAAGAGCAAATGGGAAACCAGGGTCATCATATTCTTAATACAATGGGCATCATCGCTATGGAAACTGCTTATAATCATGGAGATGAGTGGCTCGAGGAACTCCGAAACGTATTACAGGAGAACCGTAATTATGTTGCTGAAATGTTTAGTCAACATACAAATGAGTTAAAAGTTATTGATATGGAAGGCACGTACCTGGTTTGGATAGACTGCAGTGGACTGAACTTAGATGATAAATCTTTAAAAACATTTATGATTGAAAAGGCAAAAGTTGGACTCAATGCTGGTATTGAATACGGCGAAGAAGGAAAGCAATTTATGCGTATGAATATCGCATGTCCAAGAGAAACACTTAAAGAAGGTGTAGAACGCATTATTAACGCCGTTAATGCTTAAAAAATTCCATACCTAACCGATTGCTCATTTTAAATGCAGAATGCGCAGTCGGTTACTTTTTTTCTTCTTCATTTTCTGTAGGGTCACTTGATTTATCCTTAGCTTCTGCCTTTGACATTATCTTACCGCACACTAAGCGTTCACCAGAATCTCCACTAGGCTGGCTAATTCCGTCATCCACACCACTATGGATAATGAGCGATTTGCCTCCACCTTTCAATAAGGATGTTTTTCCTTCCAAAAGTGTTGCTTCCGCTAACATTAATTCTACATCGACAATTCCTTCGTCATCTGCTTCAACATTAGGCAGATCCCCAGTATGCGGCCCATCCGTAATCAGCAAACCATGGTCCTTGCCCTCCGGATTAAAATGACTCCCAGCACTTTTAAAATCAGGTCCTTCGCATTTCGGAAATTCATGTACATGAATTCCATGCAACCCAGGAGATAACCCCTCTACTTTCAATTTAATAGAGACTCCACCAGGTTCTTCATTGAAAGTAGCTGTTCCGACTTTATCACTAGCTGCGTTGTACATATCAACCTCTAAAGTGGTTCGTGCATTACTCTGACAGCCTATTAGCGCGAGTGAAAAGAGTACAATCAGCAAATAACGCATTTTTTTTGCCTCCTATTGGCGTTTTTATATTAGTATCCACCAACAATCAGCAACTTAAACAAAAAAACTGTTAAGCTATGGCAGGCTAAACAGTTTTTTTAATTCTAACGCTTATTTTTCTTCATCACTTGGTTTGTTTAAATTATACTTTTCATTGACGCTCTGTTCTTCTTTCTTGGAATGCTTATAAAATAAATACATCGTAATAGCTGCACCTACCATGAAAATAAATAATGTGATCACTGCAGGTATATATTCCGTCTTATCCTCAGGAAAATAAAGAAACTCCATCATAGGTACTCACGCCTTTCGACATCATTATACCAAATTCGGGTTTACCCTTAAACCTTAAGTAGTGAAGTTTTTACTTATACCAGCATTTGCTCTAATGCTTTATACGTATAACTCAATTATCACATAATAAAATTAGGTGATTCTCCCAGCAACAATTGAATATCTCGCAATCCATTTTCATAGTGACGCAAAATCACTATACTGTGAGGTAGTTGCCCTCCAGAGTCATCCCTAGGAAACTGAAAAAGTTACATGAAGTACAAATAAAAGGATCTACCCACCGCAACTTCGAATATACTCCGCTTTCCGCGGGCGAGTGGTGAGCCTCCTCGGACTGCCGTCCTTCGGGGTCTCACCGATCTCTTACTTCCCACAGGAGTCTCCGTATATTCGAAGTAGCTAAGTTAAGTTGAACTTGTAATTTTAAAATCAACCACTTTTTCAGTGACCTTCATCGTACTCAGGGTGATCTTACCTTAACCTAGCATCATCGAATTCACGAGACTCCTGCGGGAACAGCACGAGTCTGAAGGCCCCGCTTCGTTAAGTTTCTCGAGGAGACTGAAGCCGTGCCCTAAGGTGCGCGAAGTGAATTCTAAGATGCGATTGCAGATCCACTTATTTCGTATTTCCATGTTACTTTTTCAGTAATCAAAGACAGTGCAAAAAAATAGTATGTTACGTCGCATTTTCCATCAATGCGACAAATGAACTTATAGCATGTAAAAATTTCAAGCGGGCTGGGCGTTGGAGCTAGACAGACAAACATAAATACTTTATACATTCTTATCTTTTTAGAAAATTTGGCTTATCGCAAAACTTTAATGGCTAAAGTTTTAGTTGTACTTATGCAGTAAGAACGGATTTATACTTTCTTACCTGCTTAAAACGCCTTATTCCAAACCGTTCGTTTGGCGGTTTTAAACTAAATGAAGTAAGATAGATGCATAATCAATTAGTTTGGAGGTATTACATTTATGCCAGATAAAGAAGTTGGACAAATAGTTCGTGCTCATTATAAATCAGGTACATATATTGGCGAAATAACAGAAGATCGCGGTGACCGTTTTCTCATCACCGTATTGGCTGTTCAAAAGCATCCAATGCAGGGTGATCTGCATAACCCGGGTCAAGTGGAAGACGTATTTTTTCATGAACGAAAAGCATTAGCATACAAAGAAAAAGTGAACGTAGCAAAACCAGCTGTTCACCCCTATGAAGACGAAGTACCTGATTATGCACCGTCTCGTCAAAACGCCGTGAATAAACTGAAAGAAAAATTAGCATATAAAGACTCAGACTTTAACAAAAAAGCGTTAAAAACATTAGAAGAACTGGAAAAACAATATCAGTAACATAACCCAAAAAACGATCATGCTTGAAATTGCATGATCGTTTTTTGGATTAAGCAGTTGGAACCTTTAAGTTTTTCTTTTTCTTTACCGGTTTACCGTATATTTTTGTTGTTATTTTATTTGCGAAACTAAACAACAGCATGCCTATAAATGCTGACAATATAATGTATATTCCACCGAACACTTTTAACGTTCCAAAAGCTATGCTAGCGATAACCACTGAAAATTCTCCTCGGGCACAAATGGATAAACCTGCCCGGAGCGAAACCCGCTTCGATAGACCGTAGAGTTTCCCCCCAACTACTCCAACAGTAATTTTGGAAATAATCGACCATACTAATAGAACGGTTAGCAGAAGCGGCATAGGAATACCTGAACCTAAATCAATCGTAGTACCAAAATAAACGAAAAATGTTGGGAGCACTAGATTTTTAATGGGTGCTACGGCGCTCTCCACATAATCAATTTTACCAATTTCAGCAAGCATAACACCTGCTAAAAATGCACCTAGAACTTCTGATAACCCTAGAAGTAAAGCTAATCCACCAAATGCCAAAGCAATTCCCACCAGTAAGGCAAACTTAAAGTCTTCATCATCAATTCGCAGTAAAAACTTTTCGAAATGCTTAAACAAGGTTTTACTTAGAAAAATAGCAAGAACGCCTAATCCAATGATTTTACCTACTAATAAAAGCAAATCACTGCCAGTAAATGCATTCCCTGCACTTAACGCAATTAAAATTGCTACTACAATTGGTGCAACTAAATCTTCGAAGATTAATATTGCTAAAACGAACTCGGTCTCAGCGTTCGCCATTCGCCCTTTATCATCTAATAACTTTGCTGTGATGGAAGAACTGGTTGCGTATGTAATTCCACCAATCAGAAATGCACTAAACCAATCCAGACCGAATCCAAAAGCAATCACCGTAGAAACACCTAGGCTGAGTGCTACATCGAGCAATCCTGAACTCCAGATCTTTTTAGCAATTCCACCTAATCTTCTCGTACTAAATTCCAATCCCAAAAGGAAGAACATTAGCACGATAGCAACTTCACTGGAAAAGTGAAGAATCGGATTATGATGCAGCATACCTGCTAATACGATTCCAAATAAAATATATAAAATCACGCTCGGAAATTTTGTTTTTAATGCAATAAAACCTAAAAAGAAAATCCCCAGTAAAACAAGTCCGGCACCTAACAAAATAGGGAATTCATTAAACAAACTTATTCCTCTCCTTGGCACAGCTTGGATAGAGAAGAAATCTGATCTTCTTTACCAACAGACATCAACACATCTCCAGGCTTTAGCGTTGTATCTGTTTCAGGTATTGCAATAACTTCATCTCCATGAACGATCCCTATAATCGTAGCACCGGTCTTATTCCGCACATCGGATTCTTCTATCGTTTTATTAACAAGAGATGATTTTTCTTTTATCTTGATATAGTCCACTATGATTTGCCGTTTAAACATACGAATTTTTTCAATATCTGCTGGCTGGTAAGTGGTACCAAGTAGCTGCGCTGCCAAATCGCGCGTTTCTTCTGGAGTTAAATCCATCGCAAAGTCCGCTTCGTCACTATCTGCATCTTCAAAGAAATAAAGTTCTCTCTTTCCAGTATGATGAACGATAATAACCAGCATATTATCTTCAGATGTTTTCATGGATATTTTTTGACCTATCCCCGGAAGCTGTGAAATAGAAATATTCAATACGTTCACCCTCTTTTTAAAATCATAATATATTTAGAAAAATAAAAAGCTAGAGACTTAGTGGCTCTAGCTGCTTTACTTATTCTCCAAGATGTTCTTTAATTACTTCAGCCACACCAGCAAGCGCTTCTTCTTCGTCGCCGCCAGTAGCGATAACGTTGATTTCTGCTCCCTTTGGAACACCTAAGGACATAACGCCCATGATAGATTTAAGGTTAACTTTTTTTCCATTATAGGAAACCTCAACCTCTGATTCAAATTGGCCTGCTTTATTAACCAATAATGTAGCTGGACGTGCATGAACACCAGTATCTGCTGTAATTGTAAATGTTTGTTCTTTCACTTTATCTCATCCTTTCCATAATAAATAAATTCAATAGTTAAATTTACATCAATATGTAAACCCTAGACTACATACATTATATACAAATTCCACACCGAATGAAACAAAAAACCGTTAAGTAATTCCCCGGTACCAGGTACGACCCGAATTATGTCGATAAATAGTTGGTTTCAATAAATTGTTTTTCGCAAACTGTTGTGTTACGTTATTTTTGTAAAATAAATGTTTTAAACAGGAGGAACATGAATGAGTGTACATATAGGAGCAGAGAAAAATGAAGTTGCTGATAAAATATTATTACCAGGAGACCCATTAAGAGCTAAATACATTGCTGACACGTTTTTAGAAAATGTTTCACAATATAACGATGTTCGAGGAATGTATGGATATACCGGTACATACAAAGGTGAACGCATTTCCGTACAGGGAACAGGAATGGGCGTCCCATCTATTTCCATTTACGTTAACGAGTTAATTCAGAGCTATGATGTGCAAAAGCTGATTCGTGTTGGTACATGTGGAGCGATTCAAAAAGACGTTAAGGTACGTGACGTTATTCTTGCCCAAGGATCTACTACTGATTCGCAAATAAACCGCATGGTATTTAATGGTATCGACTATGCTCCGTTGGCTGATTTTGATCTATTAAAGAAAGCTTATGATGTCGGCATCGAAAAGGATATGAAGTTGCGTGTAGGTAATGTCTTTACTAGCGATACGTTTTATCGTGATAATGCAAAGGAAGTAAATGAATTGCTTGCAGCTTATAAAGTGTTAGCAATTGAAATGGAAACTTCAGCTTTATATACGCTTGCAGCAAAATACGATCGTCAGGCATTATCTGTTCTTACGGTTTCTGATCATATATTAACTGGTGAGGAAACATCTTCAGAAGAACGACAGTCTACATTTAACGAAATGATGATAGTAGCATTGGAAGCAGCAATTAAATAACTAACATCCCCTTCGGCAGATTATACAATCTGTCGTTTTTTATTGTTAACTGTTTTTATTTTAGGTTGACAATAACCCTCTCCCTGTTTATTATAATGTGGAAAGGTGGAAATAATGATGAATAATTTACGTACAGTTGATTTAACGTTTGGTGCAGTATTTGTTTGTTTGATGGCAATCGGCGCCAATATTACGGTCTGGTTTCCTATGTTGTCAGTTCCAATAGGAGGAGCAACAGTTCCAATCTCGTTACAAACATTTTTTGCAATACTTGCAGGATTAATGCTTGGCAAAAAACTAGGTGCTATTTCTATGATTACATATATTCTTGTTGGCGTTGCCGGAGTTCCTGTATTCGCTCGGATGAGCGCTGGTCCTATGGCACTGATAAGCCCAACAGGCGGCTTCATTCTTTCTTTTATCTTCATAGCATTTTTTGTTGGGTTGATTGCAGAAATCAGTAAAAAGCCATCTATTTTCATTTATACGATCGCCGCTTTAGTTGGACTGACAGCAAATTATACGATTGGTGTATCCTTTATGTACCTTGCCATGAACACTTGGCTGGGACTGGACATCTCGTATACGGTGGCCTGGGTTGGAATGATTCCTTTCATTATAAAAGATACCGCTCTCGCTTGTTTAGCTGCCTTTTTCATGGTAACACTTGCAAAACGAGTTCCAATGCGCTGGTCATCTGTCAATAGCCGTGCATAAATTAAACTAAAATTATCCCCCTTAGGATTATTCTGGAAGTTGCAGAATAATCCTATTTACTTTCGACCGAAAGGAAATCAATGATTTTTGCCCTTTGCTATGATAAAATTATCCTTATATTGATAAATAACACATATACTATCCATAATAGGTTTTAACACACCACTTAGAAAAACAGAAAGGATGGCTATCCATTCATGGACTTGTTTTTAAATTTCCCATTATGGGCCGCTCTCGCAGCAATAATATTTGCTCAAGTTGTAAAAATCCCCATCCACTATATCATCTCTAGAGAATTTAAAGCCGGACTAGCCTTTAGTACTGGAGGCATGCCCAGCAGTCATTCTGCAGCAGTAACCGCACTTTCTACTGGAGTAGGCATAGTTGACGGGGTTACCTCGACAACATTTGCTGTAGCTTGTGTATTCAGTATTATTATTATGTTTGACGCTTCTGGAGTTCGCAGACAGGCCGGAGAACAAGCGGTGATTTTAAATCAATTGACAAAGGACTTTAACCATTTTGTTGAAGGTGCAAAGGGCTGGAACAAAAAACCGGAACTTGAGAAACGGAAAGAGTTGAAGGAATTGCTTGGTCACCAGCCAATAGAAGTATTCTTCGGAGGATTATCAGGAATAGTAATAGCATTTTTACTATATTTATTGTATTAGAACAAAAGCATAAACATAAAAATTCGAACGAAGCGTTTTCGACTTCGTTCGAATTTTTTCAATAAGACACAATAATTATCACCACTGACGAGACGAGCAAATGCGACGGTAGATCCACTATGTTTAAATTTCTCGAAAACTTAAACGTCACTAAACAGCTAGTTCCGCTCTATTATTTTTCTCGAAAGACTTGCAGTGCTTCATTGTTATTTAGTTTCTTCAACTCGTCTTCAGTGATCGACCCATCGCCCATTTCAATAATATGAACTTTCACTTCTTTCTTGCCCCACTGCTCATAGACATCCTCAACAGTATGATAATAGAGATCAATCTTATGACCATTAATAGCACTGCCCTTATCAGCAACTACCCCGAATCCATAGTCAGGAATCCACATAATCGTACCGATAGGATAAACATTTAAATCTGCTGCTATGGTAGAGTATAAGTCCCTTTTTACTTTTACACCTGAAAATGTGACACCATACATTGGATCTTCAGGTGTTTTACCTGTAGATTCCACTCCAGCAGTATAGCCCGTTGCTAGTAAAGTAGTGCTTGGATACTGCTGAATATTCATCGCTTCAGCAATATCTTTTGGCCCCATTACTTGTTCACTGGAAATGTATCGTTCTGCTTGTTCCTCATAATTCAGCGTTTTTTCTTTTAAAGCAGTTTCTCGCATGTCAAAGAATCCTCCTTCAAGAGTAGAAAACTCAGCTGATTTTTGTTCTGCCCAAACGTGAACATCTTTAAATGTTACATTCGATATAGACGAAATTGTTGCATAGAATGCTCCAAAAAATAATAAAACCATTGCACTTCTACGTAAAAAATTCTCGATTTTCATTGATAACACCTCGCTGGTAGAATAAATTTAATTTTTCTACAGATTTATTAATTCGAAAAACACTACCTACCTGGACAGTGTTACCAATAAATTAAATATTATACGCCAAAGTGAACACAAATTTTTGACACTTTCGAATTCACTTAATTTACATACAATACAAAAAAATCCCCGGTCAATAAGAAAAACCTCACAATCATATGTGAGGTTCGGTATTTCATCTATAGTTTTAAAGTTTTGCAGTAAACGTTTTATCTGCATGTATCGAAATATGTTTAAATGATTTAACATCAAACAACCCTAAATCAGTAAGCTTTATTTCCGGAATCACTGGCAATGCCATAAACGATAACGTAATGAAAGGATTGAAGTTTCCTGAAAAGCCTATTATCCCTAGCGCTTCATTTAACTTTTTTAACCCACCATAAACCGTGAGGAAATCCTGATTTGAAATTAAACCAGAAATCGATAACGATAATGAGGCAATTATTTTGCCCTGATCGACTACAACTACTCCTCCGTTTATTTTCTTAATGCACTTTATTGCAGTTAGTAAATCTTTATCATTTGTTCCTGCAGCAACAATATTATGCGAATCGTGGGCGATGGTAGTCGCTATAGCTCCTGATTGCAGGCCTAATCCTTTTAAAATACCAAGTCCGATATTTCCTTTGTGGTTATGCCTTTCAATCACAGTCATCTTTAATAGGTCATTTTCAATTGAGGGCTGAAAATATCCATTACTAGACGCAACAGGCAGGATCTCATGATTTGTGACAATGCTGTTCGGATTGATTGAAATAACATTTGCCAGTTGACCGCTACTCATCTTAATATTCAAGTCATCTGGTGTTACGTCTTGCATTTGAACGCTATTTTCCAATCTCTCTCCTGGTTGTACATTATTTTTACTTACCGAAATGCACTTATCATCTTTTGCAACAGCGATTCCATTTACAAACGTTTCTGATACACGTAAATCCTCCAGGTTGTCAATAAACAAAAAGTCAGCATCGTAACCGGGCGCAATAGCACCTTTGTTTTTTAAACCAAAACATTCTGCAGCGTTTATTGTAGCCATCTGAATAGAGGTGATCGGGTCTATACCATGCTGTATGGTAACTCGTACGTTATGGTCGATACTTCCTTCATTCATAAGGTCATCCAGATGTTTGTCATCTGTTACGAATAAACAGCGACGGGCATTCTTTTCATTGACAGCGTATAAAAGAGCTTTTAAATCTCTCGAGGCAGACCCTTCACGAAGCATGAGGTACATACCTCGTTCTAAACGATCAGTAGCTTCCTCAGCTGTTGTACATTCATGATCACTTCGGATACCAGCTGCCCGATAAACGTTTATTCCATTCTGATCAATGCCAGCTGCATGACCGTCAATGACTTTATGCTGGTTTGTTGCATCCAATATCTTATCCATCATTTCATCATCGCCATTGTAAACCGCTGGAAAGTCCATAACTTCACCGAGACTGACCACTCGTTCATGATTATATAAAGGAAATAAATCTTCAGCATTAAGCGTTGCTCCACTATTTTCGAATGGAGTTGCTGGAACACAAGATGGAAGTGCAAAGTAAACATGGAGCGGAATATTTTCGGATCCATCCATCATAAACTTAATTCCTTCGATACCACTGACATTAGCAATTTCGTGTGGATCCGCGACAACAGAAGTTACCCCGTGCGGAAGGACAACATTTGCAAATTCAGCAGGTGTAACCATTGCTGATTCAATATGCACGTGGCCGTCTATGAAACCTGGCGCTATATATTTCCCTTCTGCATCAATGATCGTTTCACCTTCGTATTGTCCTATACCGGCAAAAACACCATCCGCAATAGCTATATCTGCTTCCATTATTTTATGATTAAATACATCTACAATCTTCCCGTTTTTAATGACAGTATCGGCAGGTATTTTTTTAGCTGCAACTGCGATTCTTTTTTTAAGTGAAATTTTACTTTTGTCCATCATTGTAATCTCCTTTAAAGCAACAGACACACATCTTTGCTATTTCTTTAGTGACCGCCTAAAATAAAGTGGATTATGAAAGCAGCACTGATAAAATACACAATCCAGTGAATTTCTTTAAACCTTCCTGTCATCATTTTTAATGCAGTATACGAAATGAAACCAAACGCTAGACCAGTAGCAATACTGTAAGTCAGAGGCATCATAAAGATTGTTAGAAAGACTGGAATTACATTAGTATAATCGTCGAACTTGATGTTTGCAATTTCTGTTAGCATAAGCGCTCCTACAATAACTAAAATTGGAGCAGTGGCAACACTTGGGATAAAAGCAACCAGAGGTGCAAAAAACAGTGAGATTAAAAAGAAAAACGCGACGGTTAACGATGTTAAACCGGTTTTTCCACCCTCAGAAATACCAGTAGCATTTTCTACATAAGCGTTAAGCGCTGTACTTCCGAAGGCAGCACTCGCCATTGTACCAACAGAGTCTGCCTGCAGCGCTTTATCAAGGTCCTGGATATTTCCATTTTCATCAGTTAATCCTGCTTTCTTAGTCAAGCCAATCAACGTCGCAAGGTTATCGAATAGTTCAACAATCGTAAAAGAGAAAATGACAGCTATAACGCCATAACCAATGGCACCCATTATATCCATTTGAAAGAATGTTTCAGACATACTGGGAAGATTTGTAGAGAATATATCCTTAATACCTCCAGGTATAGCAGCAACTCCGCTAATCATAGCAATAATTGTTGTGATACCAATTGTTAGTAAGAGACCACCTTTTATCTTCTTTGCCATAAAAAATCCTGCAATTAAAATACCGATTAATGCAATAAGCGGACCTGCTTTTGTCACATCTCCAAGTCCAACAACTGTAGCATCATTGGCAACAACGATACCTGCATTCTGAAAACCAATTAATGCAATAAATAATCCAATTCCAACACCAATAGCTGACTTTAGTGGAACTGGAACACCTTTAACGATCTTTGACCGAATTCCGGTAACAGTTAATATAAAGAATACAAGACCTGAAATGAATACTGCACCAAGTGCTGTCTGCCAGGATAGCCCTTCACCAATTACGACTGTATACGTAAAGAATGCATTTAAACCCATACCGGGAGCAATTGCTACTGGATAATTTACCCATAAAGCAAATAATAAGGTACAAAATACACTTGCATAGATGGTTGCTGCAAATGCAGCTTCATGTGGAATGCCGGCATCAGATAATATCATTGGGTTTACGATGATAATATAACTCATTGCTAAAAATGAGGTTAAGCCTGCAATCAGTTCTGTTTTTGTATTTGTTCCTCGCTCCGTCATTTTGAAATATCTGTCTAAAAAACCCCCGCCCCCAGGTTTCAACCCATTGCTCTTTACAACTTCTTCCGTCTGTTTTGACATTTAACCAATCCCCCTTTGATGAAAAGCGTTACATCTGTTTTCAATCCCCCCTCTCTTAACAGCAATATATAAATGAATGACTATCAAAATAAGTAAGTGCTCCCTGAAATAGTTGATTAATCCCGAAATAGATAGTGTCATTGTCACACATTCTATAAAATGCAACTTAGAATACCTCATCGAAAAAAACTGCGATGTTACAGCAACGAGATTTCCGCTGCCGAGGAGCCTATTCGTGCTGTCGCACGTGCCCACTGAAAAAGTTGTGCGTGGTACGAAATAGGTGGATCTATTTTCGCATCTTCGAATATACTTCGCTTTCCGTGGGCACGGCTTCAGCCTCCTCGGATAAGCAAAAATCGCTTTCCTGCGGGATCTTCAGCTCGCGCTGTTCCCACAGGAGTCTTCGTATATTCGAAGATGCTAAGGTAAAGTGAGAAATTAAATTTTAAATCTCTGCCCTTTTTTCAGTGGTCATTTATCACACTCCAGGATCTCACCTAAGCCTCAAGTCCCGAGAGGAGTCGACTGCCATCAGCTCTCAACTATAGACAAAGTATGGATATCTGTATTTATTAACTTCCACCTGATAGCACGTCTATTTCAGCATGCATTAGAAAGAAACAACAAACACGTAAATATAGCTTTACCAGTCCCGGTGAGCGGAGGGCGGTGACTCCTGCGGGAACAGCACGAGTCTGAAGGCCCCGCAAGAAAGCATTTAAAGAGGAGTGCCAACTAAAATCGTCCTTTGCGGACAACGTTGGCATACCCCTTGTCGGGGCAAGGAGACTGAAGCCGTGCCCACGGAAAGCATCCACCCGCAGCGATCCTGGACGGCAGCTTTAGAACATTTCTATGAGCGCAGGTTGAGTGAATTTATATAACAAAAATACCGCAGTGCACTCGGTCAACGATTAGAGTGGTAACTGCGGCTCAATGTTCTTCCGATTAACAGAAAATATATGATACCGTTTTATAATAAGGAAAGAAAGCGCTTAAACACTTTTCATTCCTAGTCAATTGGATTATGGTACAACTAGTCTATTCGCACCTTAATCATTTCATTACAATTCTTTATTATTTTCATATCTCTTTATCTTCAGTGCACCAAATTCACTGTTTCCACCTCATGAATCGGTTCAATGAAAACATCCATAATACCACCACAAATCCCGCCATCTTCATAAAATAAACCTTCTGTTAAATCCACTTGATGCTGAACAGCGATTCCGCTTCGAATGACAGAAAAGGATTTTTCAATAACTTCTGCTTCTCCGCATCCCCCGCCAATTGTTCCGAAAATATCACCATTAGCATAAATAATCATTTTTGCACCAGTTCCACGAGGAGTTGAGCCTTTCGTTCTTATTATGGTAGCGACTGCTCCTCTTTCACCTCTCCGTCGAAGAGACATAACTTGCTTATAAAAGTCTATGTTGTTCATTTTTTTCGCTCCCGGAATATTAATTTTGAATAACTTGAAATCCCTTCTCTTAGGGAGTTTCCACTGGATACATTCTTGACTTTTAGTATTTCCGCGAAAATACTAATTGCTATTTCAGCTGGTGTTTGCGCACCAATATCTAATCCAACCGGAGAATAAATGTTAGTAAAATTATGATCGGTAAATTCACCTTTCAATTGTTCAAATACGCCAGATATTCGCCGTCTGCTGCCAATCATACCAATATATGTACTTCGATTTTCTATAGTCATGGCAGCTTCTCGTTTCAAAAGTTCCTGTAAGCTGACGACATCATATTTATGGCCACGTGTTAACAGAAGAATATAAGTTTGTGAAGAAATTGGAACGTTTTTAAAAAAATCCGTATAGGACATACACACTGCTTCATCCACAAATGGAAATCTGCTGGAGTTTGCGAACTCCATGCGGTCATCGATAACAGTGACATAAAAGCCGAGCATTTTTCCGATCTCAGCAACAGGTTCTGATACGTGCCCTGCACCAGCTACAATGAGATGCAAAGGGATCGGAAATATTTCCACATAACATTCTATTCGATTTTCAGCATACGGAATTTCGATAGTTTTAGTTTTTCCTTCTGTTAGTAATGGGAGGCAGTATTCTTCTAAAATCAAATATACGTCTGGTGGTAATTTATTTTCATCAGAACTTATTCCGTTCTCCTGCAAAATGAGTTTCGTTCCTGCCGTTAGGATTTCAGTATTGTTCGTGATAGTGATCAGTGCTACCTTCTCATGATCACCGACTAGTTCAGCAAGCTCATTATACAATTGAAGACTCATCACTAGAGCTCACCTCGGAAGTTTTGAGAGATTGCATTGCTCGATAAACACGTTCCGGTGTTGCAGGAAGGTGTTTGATTCTTACACCAACAGCATCATATATGGCTGACATTATTGCTGGAATAATTGGTATCATTACCACCTCGGCAATTCCCTTTGCACCAAATGGTCCTGATTCTTCCATAGACTCAACAGGAATCGTTTCAATAACTGGTGTTTCCCGTATTGTCGGTATAATATAGTCGGTAAAGTTTTTCGTTTTATGAAAGCCTGCTTCTATTAATACATCCTCGTATAAGGTATAACCTATCCCCATGACAGCGCCACCTTCGCTCTGTCCTTCGAGTCCTTGAGGATTTAAAACTTTCCCTACGTCCGGAATTGCAACAACATGAAGTACATCTGTTTCACCTGTTAATGTATCCACTTCAACCATCACCACGTGCGTCATGTAACCATAAAGATGGTGAGGTGCTCCGCCGGATCCTTTCAGTTCTTTCTTTTCCTTTGGTAAATAAAAGTGACCCTCTACACGTGTTGATCGACGCTTGTGATAGAGCATCTCATAAATTTGCTTGTAGGTTACAAACTGATCATTATCACCTGCGACATTCAGTTTGTTGTCGGCAAGCACAACATTACTTTGTGGAACCTCCAAGATTTCAGCTGCGGCTTCTGTTAATAAGTTGACCATGTTTGGTGCAGCTGTTGCAATAGCGCGACCACCCGTGTACGTTGACCTGGATGCTGAGATCGTACCGCTATCCAGCGTTTCCTTCGTATCTCCCTGCAACACAATAATATTGTTGACGTCACATTTCAGACACTCTGCTGCTACCTGCGCGTAAACCGTGCCGTTTCCTGTTCCTATTTCCTCAATCGCCATTCCTACTTTAAACTTACCGTCTTCAAGCAGTTCAATCGATGCTGCCCCATAATCAGGTGTACCAATTCCCATTCCAACTCCATGAAAGGAGGTTGCAGCAGCTATACCGCGCTTCTTCCATGGCTCACTCGCTTGTGTTTTATATAAGTCGCGATTTCTCCATAGGTCACATTCTTCTGCTTTCTCAAGCGTTTCAATCGTTCCAACGCTTGACTTCACCACATGACCTAAGCTTGATTTTTCACCCTGGCGATATGCATTTTTCTTTCTGATTTCCATTGGATCAAGCCCAGTTTTGCGAGCCAGCATATCAATATGCGTTTCGATCCCTACACACACCTGGTTTACACCAAATCCACGAAAAGCACCAGATATTCCGTTATTGGTATACACACAATAACCTTCCATATCAACATTCGGAATTTTATATGGACCAGATGCATGTTCAATCGCCAGCGCAATCACAGCACCGCCAAGCGACGCATAGGCGCCAGTATCTGCGACTGCCCGAACTTGGTTAGCAACGAGTGTACCATCTTTTTTCGCTCCTGTTTTCACAGTCACTTTGAACGGATGGCGCTTTATTCCGGCAACAACCGATTCTTCACGGCTTAAATGAATTTTCACAGGTCTGCCGCCGGTGTTGAGCGCAAGTAAAGCCAAATAAATTTGGACAGTTATTTCATCCTTACCGCCAAATCCACCACCGTTCGGGCTTGAGTACACATGAATTCTTTCAGGATTCAACGCAAGTGCTCTTGCCAGCTGCAGTTTATCGCGATGCCCGTATTGAGCGGGACACTGAATCGTCAATGAACCATCTGCTTCTATCATCCCCCAGCCACCTTCCGTTTCAATGAAAGCATGCATTTGTCGTGGAGAATAATAGGTGTTTTCAAAAATATAATCTGCTTCATCAAATCCTTTATCAATATCGCCATTTTCTATCGTCACATAGCTGTGAATATTTCCACTTGGATGAAGCTGTGGTGCCCCATGTTTCATGGCATTTTCTGCATCCGTAACAGTCTCTAAAGGTTCATATTCCACTTCAATTAATGCAAGTGCTTCTTCGCATGCTTCCAACGTCTCTGCCGCAACAAGTGCAACCGCATCTGCTGTACATCGGACAATATCTTCACACAGGACTGGCTGGTCCGGTGTAACAATTCCAAAACCATTAAAACCAGGAATATCTTTGTACGTTAAAACACAAACGACGTCTGGGTGTGCCTCTGCCTTTGTAGTTTTGATTCCTCTAATTTTTGCGTGGGGATATTCTGACCTGAGAACTCTGCCCCAAACCATATTCGGATAGTGATAGTCTGTCTTATATTTCTGTTCACCGGTCACTTTCTCTGGACCATCGATTCTTTTCACAGATTTCCCAACCCACTTATGACTCTGGACGGCTTCTGCTTGTTTTCTCATCTTGCTTCCCACCTTTTCATCAAGCGGTATAGCCCTCGTTCTAATAAGGAGCTTGCCATACTGCGGCGATAATCCGCACTGGCTCTCACATCCGAAATCGGCATAACTTCTTTCCAGGCTGCACCAGCAATATCCTGTATCATTACTTCATCCAATGGTCCAAGAGCAAGCATTTTTTCACACTTTCGGGATCGAATGATTGTCGGTGCGACAGAACCAAACGCGATCCGTCCCGACAAACATTCTCGTGGTTTATTTCCCATTTTTAATGAAATCGCGACATTAACAATTGAAATTGATTGCGCTTTTCGTGGTCCCAGCTTTTCAAATGTCCCAATCTCGTTAGCTGATTGTGGACGAATGACGATAGCAGTAATCAATTCATCGCTTGTTTGTATCGTTCTGCCTGGCCCAATGAAAAATTCATGAATTGGAACCACACGATTTCCCTCAAGTGAACTAAGTTCGATTTGTGCATCAAGGACAAATAACGCAGGGATTGTATCTCCCGCTGGCGAAGCAGTACCTACATTTCCACCAAGGGTTCCCATGTTTTGCATTTGAACTGCCCCAACCTCCTTAGCGGCAGCTACTAATACGTCAGCCTTTGCATTAAGAAGCTCAGACCTAATAATATCTGTGTGTGTTGTTAATGGTCCGATATGAATTCCATCATTCTTTTCGCAAATATAGCGTAAGGAAGCAATGCGTTTTAAGTTAATCCACGTGTCAGGACGCCATACATGGTCCTTCATACGCACAACAGCATCCGTACCTCCAGCAATCAAACGGAACGTCCTATCCAGCTTACTTAGTAATTGCAAGCAATCTTCGATAGATTCAGGTGAAATCATATCAATTTCAGAAATTCTCATGTCATCCCCCCTTTATAATCACTTGGATTGTTAAAGTTTAATAGAATAGCAGAATCATTTACTGGTAGGTACGCTACTATATTGTGATGGTTTTGGATAATGTCCCTCATTCCTTTTGTTTCTTCTTTCACAGTTAGCAGATCTTTGCGTATATCTTTGTGGAACAAAATAGGATGCCCGCTTTTGCCTTGATAGACTGGAATTACCGCTGCAGGCTGGTATGATGTAAGATGAAGGATTAGATACTTAAGTGTTTGGCATGGTACAGGCTGATCAACTGCAGTAACGACAATACCTTCCGTGTCATGCGAGATACTTTCTGCACCTTTACAGATTGAGGAGCTTTTACCTTGTTCGTACTGTTCGTTTACGATCGTTTTAACAGCAAATTTTGAAATCACACGTTTTATTTGATCAGATTGATAGCCAAGCACGACAATAATTTCATCGATTCCAGCTTGTTGCAGTTGTTCAATCTGGTAGTTAATCAGTGGTATTCCCTCCCAGGGAAGCAACGCCTTTAATTTTCCCATCCGGCTGGAGAAACCTGCCGCCAGTAAAATTGCTGAAATTCTATTACTGGTCAAGTGCTTGCTTCTTCCGCTGACAATTGTCTTTCTGCAGCTGTTTGTACAGCCTTAATAATTTTCGTGTAACCAGTGCACCTGCACAGGTTTCCTCCAAGTGCGGTTTTGATCTCACTGACAGTTGGAACTTCATGAATATTATTCAAAAATGATCGGGCATTTACAATAAATCCAGGCGTACAATATCCACATTGTGTTGCACCTTCGTCTGAGAACGTCTGCTGTATAACATCCATATGCTCTGTTGTACCAACTCCTTCAACTGTGGTTATCGTTTCTTTATTCATCTGACCGATCAGAACAAGACATGAGCAAACAGATACGCCATCCATTAATACTGTGCATGAACCACATTCACCTTTCCCGCAACATTCCTTACTCCCAGTTAAATCAAAATCATCCCGCAGAACGTCAAGCAGCGTTTTAGTTTGCGCACAAGTAACTGATTTTTCTTGTCCGTTTACTTGTAATTGAAAGGTTTTCATATAGCCATCTTCTTTCCGTTAAATTTTCACAATCGAAGGTACTCGTTTTAACAGTCTTGCGATGGATTTATTTGCTTCGCGGAGTACAATATTTTTGTCTATCGTTTTAACCGCTTTATTTTCCATAACTATCTCACCGTTGATAATAGTTGTATCCACGTCAGCACGCGTAGCGGAATATACAATTCTGGATATAGGATCAAGGTCATACGAAGGATATGTATGAAAATTAACCAGGTCAACTATCACTAAATCTGCCTTTTTGCCAACTTCAATACTTCCGATCTCGTGATCTAGCCCAACTGCTTTTGCCCCACCTATTGTAGCCATCCGAAAAACAGTTCTTGCATCCATAGAAGTAGGTCCGTGTTTGGGTTTTTGAATTAATGAAGCCAATCTCATTTCATTAAACATATCCAGATTATTGTTACATGGTGCTCCGTCAGCACCTAAAC
The DNA here is from genome assembly GCF_050574275.1 of Virgibacillus flavescens. Taxonomy (GTDB): domain Bacteria; phylum Bacillota; class Bacilli; order Bacillales; family Amphibacillaceae; genus Virgibacillus_F; species Virgibacillus_F flavescens. Next base: position 1,847,869 of record NZ_CP192260.1, on the reverse strand, counting down.
TGATATTTGCATCAAGAATCAGTAACTCCGGCACATCCGCAATCCCTGATGCCAATTTTAAGTTGGAGCCTGGGCAGTGACTCATTTTTATCCCGCGCTCTTTAATAATGCGTTTCTCCTCACTATCAAGCCAAACACAATGCGCTAATATGAGGTTTTCGTTCGCAAGACCAATATGATCAAGATATACTACATTTCGCATACCTTTCTGCTGCTCAACAATTTCTATTTCTCCGCGATTTTCTGATGCGTGCGTGTGCACCTTTACCTGGTAATGTTTAGATAAATCCCGCACTTCCAGCAACAGCTCTTCGGTACACGAAACAACAAATCGCGGACAAAACGCATACTGCAGTCTGCCATTGTCAAACTGATGCCACTTTTCAAGAAGTTCGACGCTCTTTTTGATGGACTTTGTTGTATCTTCTTTTAACAATTCAGGCATATCACTTCCAGCATCCATCATAACTTTCCCTGCCAGGCAGCGCATCCCGCTTTCAGCCATTGCTTGAAAAGCTGAATCCGTATGATTGACTGTTTCCATATCAACAATCGTCGTAGTGCCGCTTTGAATCAGTTCCCCAAGACCGAGCATCGCAGAATAATAACTTGATTCTTCGTCATGAGCAGCTTCAAGCGGCCAAATCTTTTTCTGCAGCCAATCCATTAATTCCAAATCATCTGCCTGACCTCGAAACAATGTTTGGCAAAGGTGTAAATGTGTTTGGATAAAACCAGGTATCACCGTTTTATTTTTTGCATCAATTACTTTGTCGGCAGCAAACCCTAAATCCCTGCCAATCTCTTTAATTCTGTCATTTTCTATCAATAAATCCCCATATATAATTTCTTCCTTTGCATTCATCGTAATGATCTGAGCATTCTTAATTAATGTGGTGGCCAATCCAATCCCCCCTTACTTTTTAAGACAACGCAGTAAAATTAATGGCTAAATTTTTATAGAAATCGATTGAACGTAAATATGCATGAACGTCTACGTACTCATTTGGCTGATGGGCAAGCTTCTCGTCTCCCGGTCCATAAATCAATGTTGGAATTTTACTTTCTGGATTTAATACAGCTCCATCCGTGTAATAGGAAACACCGTATGTAGACTCCTGTTCTTTAAGATCTAGGGCTGTCGTGATAATGGAACTTGATTTATCGGTTAAAATTGATGGGCGGTTCAATAGCATTTTCACTTGAAACGCAGGAGATTGATCGTTTGAAAATATTTCGCTCAGTCTATGTTTTATTTTTTCAAGTAATTGTTCGTGTGATTGTGGTGGAATTGATCTAATATCAACATGTAAACTGCAGCGGTCCGGAATTACGTTCGTTTGTACCCCGCCGTTTATTTTCGTCACAGCTAGACTGCTTGCACCAAGTGGGCTCGCAGCAATTTTCCATTCAGACTTTAACGTCTCTATCATTTCCAGAACCAGTTTCATCCACTCCACTGCGTTAATTCCATTCGCAGGCATGGATCCGTGTGCTGTTTTTCCGATAGTTACGATTTCAAGCCACAATGCACCCTTATGGCCAACCACAACTTTTTCATTTGTCGGCTCGCCGATAACAATTGCCTTCACGTTATCCAAACCTTGATTCTGTAAATAATGAAGAGCGCCACAGCTGTCTACCTCTTCACCAGCAGTAGCCAGGAATTTGATATTCATAGGCAACCGCTTCTTTTCCTTAAACAATGATTCAACAGCAAGGAACATTGCACAAAGACCGCTTTTCATGTCAGATGCACCGCGACCATAAAGCTTATTGCCATCCAGTTTACCTGAATGCGGGGCATACAACCACGGCTGTTCTCCTGGCAAAACCGTATCCATATGACCACAAAATAGTAAGGTTTCATCGCCTTCACCTGGTAACTCGATCTCAAAATTGCTTCTATTGTCAGCTATCCTAGATACTCGATATGGGATCCCTGACGATTCACATCGTTCAGCAAATAGATTCGCAATTGTATGTTCATTACCTGGTGGATTGGAACTATCATGGCGGATCACATTCTGCAGAAATGGAACAGCATCCATTTAGTTCGCCTCCAGGATCTGCATTTTCAACTGAGTCACTTTCCATCCATTAACAGGCGCCATGTCCTGCGAGCAGGTGGAGCACGCGATAACTACTTCTTCTAATGCACGTAACCTGACATAATCACCAGGTTTAGATAACGGTTCATTAATCTCGTAATCTCCTGCTTCATTTAAGACATTATTCATAAACCAGTTGATTGGATCTGGCACTGGTTCGTTGCCCAATCCATGCAATTCCAATGCTTTCTTAAGATTGTCATGGCAGTTTGGATGATCCTCTGAATCATAATCTACTTTATAACGATAATAGTCACATGCAGGAAAAAAGAAATCATGCTTGCCAACCGTATCTTCCATAAACCTCATAATGGGGCGACGCCTATTGCTGAACAGTGAATCGCCAGCTTTTAATCGAATACTGCTGAGTGAAGCTCTCATATGAACAGGTGAAACGAACTCTTTCGGATCATGCCGGTTAAAACAAACAAAATCCCCTACCTGTTTTCCATCCACATCGATGATAACCAGCTCTTCACCAGGCATCAAAACAGCACTTCTTCCTTCATATGGCGGTATGATTATTTCCTTTTTAATCTTAGGTTGTACATTGACCATTTCACATACTCCTTTCGATCACTACGAAAATCGTGCGGTGGTGGGGGGATTTCGCGCAGTAGTTGTTTGGATTCGCGCAGTGACCGGTGGATATCGCGCAACCTGCTTTTGAATTCGCGCACCGACCAGTGGATATCGCGCATCCACCCCTGAATTTCGCGCGCTGACGCGTGGTGCGCGACTTCTCCCAAACACTGCACGATCTCAACGCCTATCACCCACCACTAATCCAAAAACACTGCCACAGCCCGAATTGGTGATCCGGTACCTTTTCTTATTTTCAGGGGCAGGCCAAAATAGAGAAATCGTTTTCCTGCTACTTCATTCAAATTGGCCAGGTTTTCTGTGTTCGATATCCCGTACTCTCGGCAAACCAGATGACCTGAAAATTTTGGATCCATGGGGTTATCGATTGCGGGTGCATCGATACCGATATTCACCACGCCTTTTTCAGCTAGCCATGCAGCACCTTCGTAATCAAGTCCGGTGTAGTGTGTCAACCATTCATCTGTTCCATATTTTCGATTATAATGCCCGGTGTAGAGCAGAACGATATCACCTTTATCGAGCACTTGCTGTGACTTTTTCAATGCTGCCTCCAGTTCTGCTGCCGTGATGTAAGCGTCTGGAGACACATGAGATAAATCCAGACATACCGCAGGACCATAGAAATAGTCCAAAGGCATTTCATCGATGTATTTTCCGTTTGGATCGTATTCATAAGTCGCATCTGTATGCGTCGGTCCATGTTCATTTATTAATAGATTATTAGTTGCAAACTCGAACCCCACTTTTTCTTTGCTTTCCTCGTGCGTAACATTTGGGAAAATTAGTGTAGGCTGATGCAGCGGAAAAACCGGCATACCTTGATAAATCTCTTGTGAAAGATCGACTAATTTTACTGCCATGCGCGCTGCCTCCTTATTCAATCACAGGGGAAAGAATTTCGAATTTATCCACGTCGATTAACCCCATGTCTGTAATTTTCCATTCTGGACTTGTCACAAGTGACCAGAAGGAAAGATGCATAAATGGAACGTGAATTCCACATCCCAGTTCATCTTTTGCAAGCTTGGTCAGATTAGCAATTCGCTCACTTACTTCTCTGCCGCTAAGTTCATCTGTAATTAATCCACCTACTCGAAGTGGCAGATCGCCAACCACTTTTCCGTCTTTAATCATGGCAATACCGCCATCCATTGCGATGACGCGATTAACCGCTGTTACCATGTCCTCATAATTAGTGCCAGTCACGATTATGTTGTGTGTATCATGTGCCACACTTTCCGCAATGGCTCCACTTTGAAGCGTAAAGCCATGTAAAAATGCCTTTCCAATGTTTCCCGTTCTGCCATGTCTTTCAATCACAATAAGTGGCAGAACGTCCTGCTTTAAACAGGGCTTGACAATATCGTCCGACACATTCAGGCTGAATTCTTTTGCACCGGTAAGATTTTGGTCCGGTATCGCAACTACGGCCCGTACTCTTGCGCGACTCCCTTTTGCTTTTATATAAAGGTCCTCCGCTTTTACAGGCGCTCGCTTCACTGACTTCTTAACACTGTCCGGATACGTGTAAGATGCTAGATTAATAGTCAGTTCTCCTTTTTGAGCAGCCAGCTTTCCGCTGAGATAAACTTGGTCTATCATCATATTATTCAAATCATCAATAACAGCAATGTTCGCTCGTTTTCCTGGTGCCAAAATACCAACATCGTTAAACCCAAAATGTGTCGCAGGGTTGATCGTCGCCATCTGAATTGCCTCTACAGGATCGACGCCTTCAGCAATTGTTCGTCTAATCAAATCGTTCATATGACCATCTTTCAACAAATCTTCCGGTACCATGTCATCCGATACAAGCATCGCTCGACGTGAATCCAGGCCGTCTTCTGTAATAGCACGGATACATTCTGCCATATTCCGCTGGGAGGAACCTTCCCGCATAAATACACTAACACCATACCTTAATTTCTCGACCATACCTTCTTTTGTAGTTGTTTCGTGACAGGAAATTTGAGTTCCACCGCTGATAATGTGAGCGGCTAATTCTTTACCAAATAGACCTGGAGCATTACCTTCAACTGTTTTACCTATACTTTTTGCGTACGTAACCGCTGCAACCAGATCATCAATTAATTCCGGTGCATTATCATAGACCGGTTGGATATTACTGAAGCTCTGAATTTCACCAATACCTTGGACATATGTATCGTTCAATAGTTCAGCCATATGGGTGGAATTAACTTCAAAACCAGCTGTTTCAAGTCCAGGAGCATCAGGAACAGCACAAGGAACAGTAAAATAAACCTGGTTCGGAAGCAGCTTTGCCTCTTTAATCATTTCCTGCATACCATGAACACCGAGCACATTTCCTATCTCATGCGGATCGCCGACTATGGTTGTGGTGCCAGTTGGAATAGATAACCTGGAAAATTCTGTACATGTCAGCATGGCACTTTCAAAGTGCATATGCGAGTCGATGAAGCCTGGAGAAACAAATTTCCCTTTTACATTTTCAACCTTCGTCCTGCTGCCTATTAACCCACTTGCGTCCCCAACCATTAGAATATATTCACCTTTAATTGCAACATCGGCCAAATAGATTTCCCGTGTTACTGTGTTAATAATATAGCCATCTTTTAGTACAAGGTCGGCATAATGGTTAGCATCGAGCAGTACATCAATCAGTTTTCTCCACTGAATTGCTTGCTTTACGTTTTCAGCCTGCATAACCTCATTGTCACCCTTTCACATTCTCACATTCGTAACTGTCGATGATGCCTACAATTGCGGCATCTACCGGGGCATCCTTGTTTTTTACAGCACGCGAGGCCATACTTCCTTTAACAAAAAAAACTTTTTCGCCAATCCCCGCTCCGACAGTATCAACTGTAATAATTGGTATGGAATCAAGTGGGGCACCGTCTATTCCAATTGTTTGTGTGATAAGTAATTTTGTCCCGACTAATCTCTCGTCTTTTCTGGTTGCGGTAACTCTTCCAACTACAATGCCCATTTCCATATAAACTACCGCCTCATTTCTCATCGATTTTGATGTGATATTTTCTGGCAACATCACGAGCAAGAGGTGTAATGATGGTTCCTTTCACACATGTAAATGAATTCCGCCCAGTTGCGGCGTATTTTTTCATTTTATCTGCAGTTATAACCTTCGTTTTTTCTTTATTAAAAGCTGATATGTAATGAGTTGATACGTCATCAGCACGTTCAATTAAATCGATTCCAAACCCTCTGAGCAGCTGCAGTTTCTTTTTCATTTCCTGTTTTAAAAATGCTGTGCCTTGATTCATTTCGGACTCCTGCCAGATAGCGTGGTAAGGATCAGCTCCGGCCGAGAAAGCACTGACTTTTTTTCCGCTCATTAATGCCCATATTAATAAACGGATAGATTGACGCGTATCGTTAAAATTAATTAAATCTGATACGACAGAAAAAGGCAGAATAGGAATATAAACATAATCGATTTTTTCTTTTTTCAATTCCAGTTCTTCAAGCGAAATAAAGTCGTCAAGACCAACTGATTCTGCAAGACTTGTTACACTTGCATATGCTAGAATCTGTTCATCTGGGCAAATTATAATTCGCGCATCAGTAGTTTCCTGCAGTTTCTTTAAAACACTTAAACCCAAGTCCATCCCATTCATATGATAGAAAAGAAGAACAAGCACCGTTTTTCTGTGTGCTTTTTCTGTCCCCTCTCTGTTGCTGTTCATTAGTTCCCGCAAAGTAGTGTCAACCACCGAACTTTGCCGGTTATCCTGCACGCTTATTCTCCTTTAGAAAGAAGTGCACGCTCAATTTCACTGTGTGGACGTGGAATAACATGGACACTAACTAGTTCTCCGACCCGACTTGCAGCATCTGCACCAGCGTCGGTAGCTGCCTTTACTGCACCAACATCCCCTCGAACCATGACGGTTACAAGTCCAAAGCCAACCTTTTCATATCCGCAAATCTCTACATTTGCAGCTTTTACCATGGCATCTGCTGCTTCTATTGCACCAACAAGTCCCTTTGTCTCGATTAATCCTAAAGCTTCTCCCATAATTACAACCTCCTCGTATTATCTGCGCTTATAATTCCTTTTCATTTTCGTTTTTTTTAGTTTTCTTCGCAGCGGGCTGTTTCATATCAGAAGTGTTATCCTCCTTGGTGTCTGCAGCCTTACCCTTTTCCTTCTTCGTTTTTTTTACTGGTACCTTTTTATTAGGTTGTGACTCTGGTTTTAATAAAAATTTGCTTACAAGCTTCGTGTGAACATCCGAATGCAGGCGAGGAATTACTTCTGTTGAAATAACTTCACCGATCGATTCAGCTTGTTCTCTGCCAGCGTCTACCGCTGCACTAACAGCAGCAACATCTCCTGTCAGATGAATCGTAACGCCAACAAATCCCTTCACTCCAATAACTTTTTCCATGCCAACAATTTCAACGTTCGCTGCTTTCACGGCTGCATCGGCAGCAAAAACTGCTGTCGTATACCCTACGGTTTCTATGAGCCCAAGTGCTATCAAATCCACTCACCATCCTCTCTCCGAATTAACTCAACACGTCAGCACTTACTAAACGCGCTGCTTCTTTTTTTAATTCGGTAACCAACTTGGAGATTACATGATAATTGCCCTCGAGCAATATATATTTATCAGAAATTTCGTATGTGAAATCACCGTCTTCAAAGTTTTTCAAAAGCGAATCCATCAAAACGATGCCGGAGTAATAAGATACACCTTCAAGAAAAGCTATCGCCTCGGCTGACGGGGTGATTTGCAATTGTTTCGTCAGCCATGAACTTGGTGAAATCGCTGTATAAGCTTCACATTTTTTCAGCGACCGACGATTCAGCTTCTGATAAATATCGTTCATGATTTTTTCGAGCCGATCTATATTCTCGTCATATAATTCACATGTGAAAGGAGCGGTACCGTCCTTATTCCAGCTTATGTGAAATTTAACATCCTGATTATTGCGGATTATCTCGTTGATTAACAAAATATGACTTGGCAGGCATTCGGGCATCTTTACAACACCCACAGCAACACTGTTGAGTGCACGCTGAAAGCTACCCATCAGATTTTCAGGCAGTTGTGGGTAAAACCAGACACAGCCATCGTTCTTCGTCGTACCAATAATTCTAGACATTGGTTTCTGAAGGGACCTTCCGCTTGAGACTGTATTGTTTCTTTTTGGAACGTTCCCCTGTACAAGTGATCTGGATTGTAAGTTTGATAGTGACGCTTCATTAAACTGTTTTGGGAGTATCGAAACACTGCTGTTACGTTCAATCGGTTTAGTAGATTTTGAAGGAATATCATCATAGGAAAGTCTTTGGTTTTTCTTAATACGCTGGTGATTTGGTCGTTTAATGTTTTTGAGCGGTGCGTCTGGCAAGTCCTGTGCGGGATGATATTCACGAATATCCTGCCTCGACTTTTCCGGTTTACTACTCTGTAAAATTTCCTGTACTACCTGTTTCATCAGATCCGGCAATCCTTCCACCTCCCTTTAAAGGATTTTTTTAAGTTCTTCGTGTGGACGCGGAATGACACAATATGAAATGAGTTCTCCTCCCGTACGTTCAGGGGCAAGTCTGCCTACTTCAATTGCATAACTGACATCGGATACGTCGCCTTCAATAATTACTGTTATTAAGCCTGATCCAACCCGCTTCATATCGACCAGTCGGATATTAGCTGCTTTAGCCATTGAATCCAGCGCCTCTATTGCTGGGGTCAGACCCCTTGTTTCGACTAATCCTATTGCGCTCATCTTGTTTAACTCCCATCTTGATATAGCTTACAGATAATCATTCAAGTTGATCGTTTGAAAGGGGACAGATGTTCTTTTGAATTGCTCTTTTGCAGATAATGGGTAGGTAGCGTCGATTCCCATCTTGGCAGTGACACCTCTTAAGTTGTGGGATGATTCGAGCGGAGACCCTTTTGCGCCAGGTATAATAAATACATCCTGATCTGCCTGGCATCTTGTTGCAATTGCCCATTCAACATCTTCAGCATTAAAAATGTCCACATCATCATCCACAACAACGACGTGCTTTAAATCCTTGTCGCTTGCAAATGCTGCCATTGCTGCTTGTTTGGCATCTCCTTCAGATCTTTTCTCAATTTGAATAACTGCGTGCAATCGTGCTGCAGCAGCCATTGTTATATGGACCGCCTTCACGCTTTCAACAACCTGCCGGACAGTACTGAACAGGGTTACTTCACGGACAAGGCACATCGGCAGCTTTTCTTCAGAGCTTGCAGGAAAAATAGTTTGCGAGATTGGGTTGTCCCTATAGGTAATTGCTGACATTTCCACGATTGGTTGCAGCATATTACCACCGTAATAGCCCCCCAGCTCACCAAAAGAACCTTCCTGATCCCTTTCATGCGGCAGAATTTTTCCCTCCATTACAAATTCTGCTTCTGCCAATACTTCGATATCGACAGTCTTGCAGCGAACAACATCGAGAGATTGTCCAAGCAGTGCCCCTGCTATATTAAATTTATCTGCATGGTGTAAGTGTGTACTGACCTGCGATGCAAGTACGATTGCAGGCACAACACCTAGCATAATCGCTACTTCCATTGGTTCGCCTTTTTCTTCAAAATACGCATATTGACGGCTAAGCTCAGGAGACGTTATAACAATATTTGTTCTGTTCTCCCCGATGAATTTCATTCTACGGATCGATGTATATCTTTTTTTCCCTTCCAGGTCCTTTACGACTAGAACCCCTGATACAAAGTAAGGTCCACAATCCTCTGCATGAAAGGTTGGAATTGGAAAAAAATCATCCAGATCAAAGGGTCCTGTTACCACATTTTCGTGAACTGGCCCTGTAGGCAGCGTTTTGGTTGGGATCGGATTGACAATTGCATCAATTATTTTCGGAATTAGATCTGTTTCATCAATACCGATACTGTCAGCCATTAGCTTACGGCTTCCACCTAATCCAGCAGCCATCGGCACGCTATAGCCTTTCACATTATCGAATAAAAATGGCTGTTCACCTTTCCTAGATCTTACAACTGCACCCAGTTCATACGCAGCATTCACTTGTTTTTTAACCCGATAAAGAATTCCGCGTCTTTCCCAATCAGAAAGCAATTCCCGCATCGTAAGGGGGTTCAATTTTTCTCACCCCATCTTTCGGTTAATTCATTTTCAATTCCGAGCTCATCGAGTATTCGTGCAACTATAAAGTTCACAAGTTCCCATATTTCTGTCGGTCGATTATAAAAGGCAGGACTTGCAGGTAAAATAGAAACCCCTGCTTCAGCTAATGTAGTCATATTCTTTAAATGAATTACATGAAATGGCGCTTCCCTAGGAACAATGACAAAATTGCGTCTCTCCTTCATAACAACACTTGCGGCCCGACTCAAAAGCGTATCTCCTACGCCATTAGCAATCGCACCCAATGTATTCATTGAACAAGGTACAATTACCATCCCATCGGTTTTAAATGAACCACTTGCAACCGAAGCAAACAGGTTTTGATTGTCATGAATTATTGCATACTCTTTTAAATCTTTTAGTTTCAGACCACATTCAAATTGCATAACCTTTACTCCCATTTCGGTAGCAATTAAATGTGTTTCTATCCCCAGTTGGTGAAGAGCGCGGATCAATGTATATCCATACAGCGACCCGCTTGCTCCCGTTATCCCAACAATAATTCTCATCCTTTGACCCCTATATGGTTAAACAGTCTGCTGATTGTGGGAGAATTTTTTCTTAGCAGCTTTTTTATAGGCATCTGTTGTCATGATTTCACCGAATAGGTCCATGTCCCGCAGACCTGATCGATGCATGTCATCATCCTGTGATGCAGTTGCATCTGACAAAGCGATGACGTTATAGCCATGATAGAGCGCGTCCGACGCGGTACTCCTTACACATACATTTGTCCAGACACCTGTGAGAACAACCGTATCAATTTTCTCTTCACGCAGGAATAAATCGAAATCCGTATAACTAAAAGCACTATGCCGCCGTTTTTGTACAACATAATCTCCTTTTTCCTCATCCGGCTCAAGTTCCGGAATAAACTGCGAACCCCATGTACCTTTGATAGCATGTACCGGCCGCACTTTAAAGTCTGCATCGTTTTCCCTGTGTGCTTCCTGAACATGAATTACCTGGATTCCTTGTTTATGACAAAAATCGATAGCGCCTTTTATTTCCGGCACAATGTTTTCACCACTAACACAGCGAAGCGTCGCCTTTTCACCAATAAAGTCATTAAGCATATCGATGACTACAAGTGCGTGCTTTTTCCCCTTTAACTCTGTCATGCCACATTCATCCTTTCTTAATTTCCGCTTAACGCCTTTTCAATTGTTTTATAAGCTTCCGCTTCTTTCGCACCTTCTTCATACGTTTCAAATTTAATTCCACGATCTAATCGCTGAATGCTTTGACGCTGAACAAATTGACCATAGCCTGCTTCACCAAGAATTCCACCGTTATCTTCGTCATAAATCACTTTTCCGCGAACAATAGTCTGAATTGGCTTCCCTTTCATTTTCAGACCGTGAAGCGGATTATACTTTGCCATTGACTCGGTCTTTTCTTCATCAATCACATATTCACGTTCAAGATCAATAACAGTGAAGTCAGCATCACTTCCAAGCTCAAGCGATCCCTTTTTAGGATAAATCCCATAATGGATGGCCGCATTTCTGCTTGTTACCTCAACAAATCGGGTAAGTGACAAACGCCCTTTATTCAATCCTTCACTAACAAGAACAGGAACCATTGTTTCAACGCCAGGGATGCCAGGAAAACTGTTCCAGATATCAGAATCAGGTGCATCCTTCTCCGTTTCAATTTCATAAGGCGCATGATCGGTCCCAATAAAATCAACCGTCCCATCACCAAGCGCTTGCCAGAATACAGCATTATCTTCTTTTCCTCTAAGCGGTGGTGCAATCTTTGCATAAGTCCCCCGATCCGTCATCGAATCCTGCGCATTAAGCATGAGATAATGCGGGCAGGTTTCTGCAGTCACTTTCACACCGCGTCTTTTTGCAGCTCTAACGAGTTCGACTCCTTCTTTCGTACTCATGTGAACAACATGCACTCGTGCATCCGTCGCTTCTGCAAAACTGATAATCAATTGAATTGCTGTTTTCTCTGCAAGTGCCATTCTAGCTTCAGCCCATGCCGGACCGTCCATCCGTCCTTCTTTCTTCAGCTTTTCGGTATAAAACGTACAAATATCATAGTTCTCTGCATGAACACCGATTGGTAAGCCTGTTTTCGCAATATGGCTGAAGATTTCAAGCATTTCCCCATCCGTAACCTTTGGAAATGTTGGAACAGACGGTGTCATATAGACTTTGAAGGCAACGACCCCTTCGTCAATTTGCGGATAAATATTATTCAGTAATCCTTCACGAACATCTTCGCCAGTCATTCCACCCCAGAAGCAGAAGTCGACATATGCCTGGCCTTTAAGCGGCGCTAATTTCTTATGAAGACTCTCTCCATCCCGGACAGAAGGTTTGCTGCAGCATGGCATATCAATGTGAGTTGTAATTCCGCCAGCAGCTGCTGACCTGCTTCCTGTCGCAAACGTTTCCCTATGTGTAAATCCAGGATCCATAAAGTGAGTATGCGGATCGATACAACCTGGTACCACCAGATTTCCTTTGATATCAATTACTTCATCAGCAGATAAACCATCAATCGAATTCGAAAACCCGATAATTTGCCCTTTATCCACCATAATATTTGTTTTCACTTTACGATCCCCTTGTGGGATAACTGCATTCTTTACGATTAAATCCATAATTAATACGCTCCTTTATATATAATAATTAACGGTGATGTATATAACTCTATGATTATCTTGTTTTATGTCATCTAAGTAAGCCAAGGGTTGTTTTTCCTATCTATCTAGCTGCCATAGTGCTATGAAATATGGACTCACCTCCTAAAATTCAAATTCCTATATCAAAAACCGCAGATTAAGAAACTCCTGAATTTTACACACAGGAAATATCTTAAATCTGCGGCTTAACTAAACCTCCGTAAAACAAAGATCTTATGTAACCGCTTCACAAATAAGCCAGAACAAAGACGAATATTCGCTCAGGTTCCGGAAAGCTATAGAAGTTCTATATTTTTTTCAGCAAATATGATCACGCAACAGGCATGCTCTGTCTCTGGATCATAATCTTTTAATACCGAAGTCACCTTATGACCAGTCGCTTCTTCAATTTCTTTTTTTAGTCTGGATTTGAATTCAGCAATTAACGCAGCGTCGGCATAGGCAGTTAATTCCTTAAAGTTTTCACTCAAGACCTTAAAAGCCGGAATTCGTTTATGCTGTGCAAAAATAATCAGCCTATCACAAAATACATTAATTCGTTGGCTTATCACTCCTGTAGCATAAAATTCCTGGTTGACCTTGTTATAAGCTTGTGCAACGCTTTTTTTTAGTGTTCTGGTTTCAGTTGAGGCAGTATTCACATTCCTGAACCCCCTATTAGCTATATTTTAATCAACTGGCTGCCTACTTGTCAATGTATTTTTAGAATATTTTAAATTGACAAAATATGAGGCGTTTCCGTCTTTTTTGCAAAGAACATGTCGAGAAATGTACGTATTATTATTTCTGATTTGGCGAGAATTTAACCAGATTGTGTTAAAATACTACTTACACGAAATAACCGATTGGAGCGTTTTAAATGGCAACAACCGCTAACCAAAACCAAAATAAAAAAAATAGCATTTGGGGATGGCTTGCAGTAATAGGGGTCTTCCTATTCACCAAAGCAAAATGGCTGTTAGTACTTTTAAAGGTAGGAAAATTTGCTACATTAGCAACAATGTTTATATCACTTTGGGCTTATGCAGTGTTTTATGGCTGGAAATTCGCATTTGCAATCGTTTATCTGATCTTCATACATGAAATGGGGCATCTTGTCGCAGCCAAAATTAAAAATATCCCAACCAGTCCAGCAATTTTCATCCCATTTTTAGGTGCTGCAATAGGTATTGATCCCAAAAAAATTGATCATGCCAAAACTGAATTCTTTGTTGCCTACGGTGGTCCATTAGCAGGGCTAATATCTATCGTACCAGCTTTCATTCTTTATCTTGCGACCAGTGACCCTTATTGGGTACTTGTGATTCAGCTGGGAGCGCTTATTAATTTATTTAATCTTTTTCCAGTATCCCCACTTGACGGTGGCCGTATTGTTAGCGTCTTGTCGCCAAACATATGGCTGGTAGGATTGGTAATTCTACTACCGATAATCTTTATTTCTCCAGATCCGATTCTTATACTGATCTTTATTTTTGGTTTAGTTACCTGGTGGAAACAATTTGAAAAGAATACCGATTTAGAAGTCAAGAAGCATGAAGAGAATGTTTTATCGGAAATAAACAAAGACTTTCAGTTTTTCCTGCAGAATGTTTCAAATGAACTAGTAGAGGATGATCAGGAAGCAATTGATCGAAATGAAAACCAATTTAATTCTTTAGCAGACAGAGTAAGAGAACGTAAAACTGCTGTCTCTCGGTACCTTCAAAATAATTCTGGATTTCATTTTCCGATTTTCCAGGCAAAAAAACGTACGGAGATTAAAAAGAAGAAAGCGGAGGATCAACTGTTAAGAAGTATTTTAGACGAAATGAATAACGAAAGCCGATCGTTGCAGACAATAATAATTAACATACAACATAAGATTGATAACACGCTGGCAGCTTCGCGAAAAGAAATAAACCGAATTAAAACGTACTATCAAACCTCCGTACGCACTAAAGTTATTTCCTTAACTCTTTATTTAACTTTAGCTGTAATACTTGCGGCAATTCTTGTTTACGCTATAAATATTTTAGATGCAAATCCATTAGGTAACATGTAGACTGTACAAAAAAAGAGCGTTAACCCAGCAACTATCCGGGTTAACGCTCTTTTTGCTAAAACATTTGATATCCGCTTTTTCTTAACATCTTGATAACTATTCCTGAAATAATTGTTCCTATAAATCCGGAGCTCAAAATCATAATATCCACTGGAGTAATTTCCATAAGCCTGGCGAATGCTGTAGAAATTGCCCCTGTAAAATCTGTGAAATAAGATCCTGTTGATATATCATCGACAATTATTAACACAATAAATGGATATATGCATGCCATTAACCATGTTCGGCGTATTAGCATATTAAGTATAAATGCCAGTCCGAAAAATATTATTAAATATAAAAGTATCGACATTATTAATTGAATCAAAGATGTATCCTCCCCTGCACTATCTTTCTCACATATTACATTTTATAGGAAAGTATAGGAAAAGCAAAGGCAACAATATAGCCTTTGCTCCATTTTCTTTAATAAAATATATTAAACTTACCTTTTTTAAATAATAATCCAGGTCCACCTAACTTAAGCAGGTAACGATTATCAATTACTTTTTTCATAACAGTTGCTTTCCAGCCGAATATTTTTCGGTTATCCAGAATCACACCGATTGCATCATCATGACCAAGGGAAGCTACTGTTCCAAGAATTTTTGGTTCGAAACTCTCCACTTCTCCACTGCCTGTTGCAATTGCTTTGACATTATGTGCAACCGCACCAGCCATTTGAATTGCAATCTGAGCTGTCGGAGGAAACGGACGACCAGTTTCTTCATTCATAATTAACGCACAGTCACCGACAACAAATACATTATCGTAATCTGGAGCACGCATGTCAGAACGCACTTCGATCTTTCCCCGATTCGTTTCAAACCCGGATGCTTCAACGATTGAGTTGGCACGAACACCAGCAGCCCATACAGTTGTCATCGTAGGAATTTCTTCCAGTTTTCCGTCTTTCTCGAAAACAATGCTATCAGGCTTACATTCTTTTAACAATGCACCTGTTTTGAATTCAACACCACGAGCTTCAAGAGAGTTCATAGCATACTCTACCAAATCCGGGTCAAATCCTGGCAGTACCGTAGGAGCACCCTCAACATTAATCAGACGAACTTTATTTTTGTCAATATCATATTCTTTGCACAACTCAGGAATACGATTTGCTAGTTCACCAACGAATTCAATACCTGTGAATCCACCACCACCAACAACGATATTCAACCGAGCATCATTTGATTCTTTTTCATTATTATACATCGCGAAGTTGTATTCAATATGTTCACGTATAAGGCGAGCACTATTAATACTAGTAATCTTAAATGCATGCTCATCAAGTCCTGGAATTCCAAATGTTGCAGCTTCAAAACCTAGAGCAATTACTAAGTAATCGTACGTTAGTTCACCTGTTTTCAGTTTAACCTTCTTTTCTTCAGGTTTTATACTAACCACAGTATCTTTGACAAAGTTAACTTTACTCATATTAACAACCTCTTTAATGCCGATACGAGTACGATCCTGATGCAACGTTCCTGCAGCATTCTCGTGTAACCATGTTGTCTGATAATGATAGTTATGCTTATTAACCAGCGTAATCTCGGCCTCATTAATCCCGAGCGACTTCTGTAAATTCACGGTAGTCATCATCCCGCCATACCCTGCACCTAAAATGACAATACTAGGCTTCTTCATCTCTAATCACTTCCATCTATATAATTTCAATTCATATTCATCGTTTTATTGATATGTGACACTTTTCACGTACTAGTATTTTAGAAAAAGCTTAAGCGACTCGTCACACCGAACTAGCTTAAGTTCTGGTGGATTTACACTGCAGCCAGACATAAAAAAAGAGCCTTATTATATATAATTTTGTCACACAAATGTAATATAACAGCTAAAATTAATGGTAGCCTTTTTCACACATAGTTTCAACCCTTATTTTTATGTTATAAAATTTAATGTTTTCGTAATATTAACGTTTTAGAGATAAGATGTGAGTCAATGCACGCAAAAGTTAGTGCTTTGTGATATTATAGGCATGATGAAAAAAATGAATCAGTTAAAAAAACGGGGGAATTTACCATGTCAGATAAACTTTACGACGTGACTATAATTGGGGCAGGACCAGTTGGATTATTCACCGCATTTTATGGTGGAATGAGACAAGCAAGTGTAAAAATTATAGAAAGCTTACCACATACTGGCGGGCAGCTCACTGCATTATATCCGGAAAAATATATATACGATATCGCAGGTTTTCCTAAAGTCCGCGCGCAGGAACTTGTAGACAATTTAGAAGAACAAGCAAATTTGTTTGACCCTACGATCGTATTAGAGCAAGCAATTGAACAAGTAGAAAGATTAGAAGACAACACTTTTAAAATAACGTCTGATAAAGAAATACATTATTCAAAAACAATTATTATCACAGCAGGTAATGGCGCTTTTCAACCACGCAGATTAAATGTTGGTGATTCCGAAAAATTTGAGGGCATTAATCTCCACTACCATGTAAAAGAAATGAATCACTATAAAGATCAGGATGTCGTTCTCTTGGGCGGCGGAGATTCAGCTGTTGACTGGGCATTAATGCTTGAGCCTATTGCAAATAGTGTAACATTAGTTCATCGTCGCGATAAATTCAGAGCACATGAGCACAGTGTTGAGAAATTAATGGACTCAACGGTCAATGTAGTAACTCCTTTCGCTCCAAAAGAAATAGTCGGTACAGATCGCATTGAACAATTGGTTCTTGAAGAAGTAAAAGGTGAAAAGGAAATTGTACTCGATGTCGATTCCTTATTATGTAATTACGGATTCGTGTCCTCATTAGGTCCTATAAAAGACTGGGGATTAGAAATCGATAAAAACAGCATCGTGGTCAATTCCAAAATGGAAACTAATATCCCTGGCATATACGCAGCAGGAGATATTTGCACATATGTAGGTAAAGTTAAGCTAATTGCTACCGGATTCGGCGAAGGCCCAACAGCCATCAATAATGCCAAGTCATACATCGATCCAAAAGCAAGACTGCAGCCAAAGCACTCTACCAGCATGTTTTAACACTAATTTACGCCAGAACGACTCTCAAGGTGAGAGTCGTTCTGGCTTTTTTTGTAGCTAGGTTGTGAGCAGGCTGTGTGGACTGTATTTCGTCCGATGTGGCTTGCATTTCTCGTTGGCTGGCTCGTTTTTCATCTGAATCGGCTTGTATCCAGTGGCTCGGACGGTATTTTGCTCGGGTTGGACTGTATTCCGCCCGATGTGGCTTGTATTTCTCGGTGGCTGGCTCGTTTTTCATCTGAATCGGCTTGTATCCCGTGGCTCGGACGGTATTTTGCTCACGGTGGACTGAATTCCGCCCGATGTGGCTCATATTTCGCGCGAATCGGACTGTCCCCCGCCCACAGATCAATTAAGAAGAACCCATTTCAGCCAGAAGATCTCTTATTCACAACTCTATTAAATTATTTTTTCATGAATAAGCAGGAAATCTAGATAGTGCTGTGGAATTGTATAAAAACTAATTGAAAGAGGTGACTTTATTGATAGCAAAAGAACGAGAAGTACCACTTATTATCCCAAAGTTGGAAGCTTTACTCAGAAGAATCCCACTAAATCATCCACAACGAATTAGAGTAGAAGAGGATCTTAGAAAGTATAACTCGGGCTACCGTGGTGAGCAGTCTATTGATTACCATTTAAACTTTTTAGAGAATGACGACTATATCATTTTCCACGGTCTTCGATTACCTTGGAAAAATGATTTTCACTTCCAAATAGACACGCTGCTATTAGCCACAAATTGCATTTTTCTCCTAGAGGTCAAAAATATTGCAGGTACGATATTCTTTGATACCTCTTCCCAACAGATGATCCGCTCCCTCGAAGAAAAAGAAGAATCGTATCCTTGCCCAATTCTGCAAAGCAATCGCCATGTTATACAATTAAACGAATGGCTTCGGCATCATCGCTTTACGAATATCCCAATAATCCCGTACATTATCTTTACAAATTCTTCTTCAATTCTCAAAACCTCACCCAGTAACCAGGATGTGTTTGATAAAATTTTCACATCTGCGAGTTTCCCTCCAGAAATTAACACTGCCCGTAAAAAATACTCATCTAAGCTAC
This sequence comes from Virgibacillus flavescens, assembly GCF_050574275.1. Lineage (GTDB taxonomy): Bacteria > Bacillota > Bacilli > Bacillales > Amphibacillaceae > Virgibacillus_F > Virgibacillus_F flavescens. The sequence continues at coordinate 1,829,160 of NZ_CP192260.1, read as the reverse complement.
TCAATAAGCCCAAAATTGATCGATTAACAAACTTATTTCTTACAGAACACCGAGAATACGAGCCTGACATTTTAAAAAAATTCAAAGTTGCACCCTCTGAACTCCTAAGTGGTATGGGTTGTCCCGCATGTAATAAATTATCGATTAACCGTAAAAACGGAAAGTGGAGATGCCAGTTGTGTGAGGGATCTTTCCCGGTTAGCTTTTTTCAAACTCTGATGGACTTTAGATTATTAATCTCCTCTACAATTTCGAATAAGCAGTTTAGACAATTCACCAATCTTACATCTCCGTCCGTTGCAACGAAACAACTTCTTAAAATGAATTTCCAATATACAGGATCATATAAAAACAGAAAATATCAGCTCTCACTGCAACAGATTCGCGACCTTTTATAGTTTTGAACTACATTAACCTGTATTCGGCGTTTAATTATTGCTATCCCGCTTGTATTTCATCCCAACCAGACTGTTTTTCCTCTACCAGCCGCTTTTTCTCGCTATCCCGCCTGTATTTCACTCTGACTGGATTGTATTTCTCGCAATCCCGCTTGTATTCCACTCTAATCAGCCTGTATTTCCTCTACCGGACCGATTTTCCTGCTATTCCGATTGTATTTCTCACGAATCGGACTGTATTCCCCGCAATCCCGATCGTATTCCGCCCGAACCAGACTGCATCCCCACAACCAGCCGGTCTCACACCAAACAAAAAAAGCCAGAACGCCATTAACAGCGTTCCAGCTTCTCTAAACTAAACTTCTTAACATTTATCAGGTGTACCTTCGCGTTCTTTTGCTTTGAAAGATGATCCACAGCCACAACTTACGATAGCATTTGGATTTTCGATACTGAATCCGCCGCCCATCATGTTCTGTTTGAAATCAATTTTTGTTCCTTCTATAATCGGAATGTCCTGTTTGAAAATCACTACAGGCAGCCCATTTATTTCATCTACCATATCTAGTTCTTCATTAACTTCCTGTTCGAATCCGAGTGAGTAGGATAAGCCGCTACAGCCGCCACCTTTTATGCCAAAACGTAAGCGGACATTTTCTGATTCGTCTTTCATCATTACTTTGATTTGATCCACTGCATCTTCTGTAAATGTAACAACCATGTTTTGCCCCTCCTTTAAACTCAATTATACTAACTGTTCCTGTACTATTCAATAGAAGCAGCTTTTTTTATTGCAATGGCACTTCCAATTCATCCAGTGCTTGATAGACCGTTTTTAAGCGCGGGATCCCTTCACCGACCATTTCCTCGTTTACAAATACAATCGGATAAAATAAATCTTCATCCGCTATTCGTTCAATAAATGCAATATGTTTATCCTCTGTTTGCGGCTTGTTGATGTCTATATAAGTATAATAAATTCCACCACTTTTATACTTTCGCCCGATTGCAGCCTGAAGCCATTCAAATGTATCTCTGGACCCGGGAGCTCCCACACAACTTGCACATATTTGTTCTGCCCCGTAAACGGTAATTACTGCTTTCTTATCCCCCATGACGAAACCTCCATACTTTTAGTTACTTATATTTTACAAAATCTTTCATTAAAGATAAAATATAATCATCTACTTTTATGAAAAGATGTGTTTTAGCGATAGATTTTTTACAGCATTCATCTTATAATGGTATAGAAAGGAGAAGATGGATAATGCAAGAACAGGTGCAAGAAGTCTTAAATAAATTACGCCCATTTTTACTTCGTGATGGCGGAGATGTGGAGTTAATTGATGTAGATGAGAATGGCATTGTGCTTCTTCGTCTCATGGGTGCATGCGGGAACTGTCCTAGTTCTACCATCACTTTAAAAGCTGGAATTGAACGCGCGTTAATCGCAGAAGTTCCGGGAGTTACTGAAATCGAACAAGTATTTTAATACCACATAGATTAAAGGCAAACATTTTTAAAAATGTTTGCCTTTTTATTCAGAGCCAATCCACCACTGGTAAATCCCATTCTCGATGATCCACTTCTACTGTCTCATAGAACGTCCTCATAAACTTTTCGTACCTTACTTGTTTTTGCAGCAAATCGTTCAAACTAGATAGTAACGAATCATAAGATGTTGAAGCGAATCCTTTTTCAATTAAGTCAAAAAAATGAACTGGATAAAGAAGTCTCGCATACAGTAAACGCCAGCTGAATACCGACAGAGATCGGCTCTCCTGATACTCCTGCAAAAATGTACCCGCATTCTTAATCCCGTCATCCTCTTGATATAAAATACAATATCGAATATGCTCAGCAATGTCCCGAACAGGATGATCGAAAATAAAATTCCCATGCCATATGACATCTCGGTTGCATTGGTTTGTATACCGCTTATTTGTAATCGTTCCCTGGTCGGTTTCGTGGAAACGGTAATCATATTCTGTTTCCTGTAAATATTGGATTGCATTTTCACATATTCCGATAATATATGGAAACATATCAGACAGTTTTCGATGATACGGCGAACGATACAGGGAATCCTCTTGTTCGACCTTCTGCTCAAATGCTGTCAGCTTATTAATCCATAGCTGTTTCCACTGCCCATAACTTGAAAAATCAACAGGCTCAAATGGATAGGCCGTTCCGATCTCATGAAAATCTGCCAGTGACTGCCCATGTGACCTGCTTAGTTCCCTGTCTTTATGGTGCATTTTTACAACTGTATATTCTTCTCCCATAAATAAAGTGGACCATTCTCCATTTACATTTTCAATTGGAACTGCCATACTATTAACACCTTTTTCAAAAAGATGATAACACAATGCCAGCTGCTCTGGATGAATGACTTCCCTGTTATCGCTTGGAATGATAAAATAAATGTAGTCCTTACTAATGTGTCCCTCCGCTCCGTCCAGGAAACAAGTACCTTCCGATCGGATACCATAATAAGTAGCAAGTAAACTTTCCACATTTCTACCCCCTTACAGATATACAATAAGTGTATGTTGAGCAATTGGATAAAAATACGTCAGAATAGGTGATTTAAATGGAAAAGAAAACAAATCAAAGTCAATTAGAATTAAAAGCACGTGAATGGTTAACAGAGCGCGGTGTAACTTTAGAAGATATCGCGGAATTAGTTTACTATCTCCAATCGAAATATCACGAAGATTTAAGTATGGATGAGTGTCGCCACAACGTGGACCGCGTATTAACCAAGCGAGAGGTTCAAAATGCGATACTAACAGGTATTCAGTTAGATAAGCTTGCAGAACAAAAGATGCTTGATTTTCCACTGCAGCAAACCATTGAAACAGATGAAAGTTTATATGGCGTAGACGAAATTATTGCACTGTCTATCGTGAATGTTTACGGGTCAATCGGCTTTACTAATTACGGATATATCGATAAACAGAAGCCTGGAATACTTGAGCGATTAAATGATAAATCAACTGGTGAATGTCATACGTTTCTTGATGACATCGTCGGCGCAATTGCAGCGGCAGCCTCAAGCAGACTGGCACACGGCGTACGAGATGCAGTTGTATTAGATGACTAAATGAAAAAGCTTTCTAATCGATTTCACTCGATTAGAAAGCTTTTATTTTATCCATTCATTCAAATTCTGTACGTGGTACGTTGGTTGATCAGGCAATTTTACAAGTTCCTCAAATGGCGTAATCCCTGTGAAAACCATTAAAGTATCCACCCCTGCCTGAATTCCAGCCATGATATCTGTATGATAATTATCCCCTACCATAAGCGTTTCCTTATTTGACAATCCAAGCGCATGCAATGCTTGCTCCATTATAATTGGCTCAGGTTTTCCAATAAAGGTTGGCTCCACACCGGTGCTCACCGTTATGACGGAAGTAAGTGCCCCGTTTCCTGGTAACAGACCGCGTTCTGTTGGAATAGCTACATCACTATTTGTCGATAAGAATCTCGCTCCATTACGAACAAACAAACACGCCTTGGCAAGCTTTTCATACGTGATTTCATGATCGATTCCCACAACTACGAAATCAGGATCCTCATCTGTAATGGTAAGTCCCTTTTTCTCAAGTGCATCACGCAGCCCGGTTTCACCAATAACAAAAACACGTCCACTACTGTTTAGATCAGCAATATAACTTGCTGACGCCATGCTTGATGTGAAAATATGATCCGATGTAGCACGTATATCCATTTCGACTAACTTTTTAGCGATGTCCTCTTGCGTTTTTGATGAATTGTTTGTTAAAAATAAATGCGGTATTTCTTTTTCATATAAAAAATCCACAAATTCTTTAGCAGCATGAATGCGCTCGTTTCCTTTATACATCGTACCGTCCAGATCAACTAAATACCCTTTATAATTCTTCATACTTTAAAACCTCTCTTTACTGCCCGGAAAAAGCGTTGGCGACACCAAGTTCGTTATCCAAATACGTACGAATCCGCTTACTGAACAAATTTAATGTCGCTTTGTTCTCAGCCATCGTAGTTCGTATTTGTTCATGATCTATCGTCAGGTATTCCTTCACAAGCATCGTACGTAATTTAATCACTGATTTATATCTTTCCGACTCATCTGAAGGAAGTACTCGTTCGTCCACTAAAATATCGATAATATCCTCATAGCTTCCCGGGTCTCTCATAATAAACCCATCTATCATCATATTTCCAACATCCAGAACAGATTCAATTATCATCTGTGTAATCCGTTCCAGCGATAATTTATCTCTAAATGTCTCAAACGATTGTTTACCCAATTCCTGCAGCAAACCTTCCATATATGTAAGTGTTTCTTCAATTTTACTGCGGTCAATAAAATACATCCATCATACCTCCCATAAAATAGGTAACTCAAATATACCACATAATAAATGAACGACTAAATAAAACGTGATATAGTATGAGAAACTTACAATTTTATTGGAGGTAAACGTATGAATGACAAATATAAGATTTTATTAGACGAAACAGCAGAACAGGAAGTACGATACATAAGTTTCATGGGTAACTTTCATCGATATGATTTTGCCATTTTCAATGCTCGAGAAGATAATAAAAAGATCGTCATCGACTTAAGAAAGAATCGGTTTGCCATGTTAACGAAAAACGACCTCACGGAAGAAGGCGTAATCGAACATGAATTTCATGTTACGGAAATTGAAGCAGATGAACTAAGAGAGTTTCTAAAAGGTGCTCTATACTATTAATTCGAGCTAGGATTAAATTGATACCTGTACCTTCCGAATTCCTCATTCCCAAGGTACGGGTCTACTTCAATTTTTTCCCCTGGCTGCAGAGTAACATCATATACTTCATCTTCCAGTTTATTTCCTTCCTCATTATAAATAGCCACTCTTACTTTTCCGGTAAACTCAGCCGACTCATGGAAATTCTTTGCATAAACCTTCGAGGTGAAGTCGTCTTCATCATCGTAAAAACCGCCAACAAACACCACAAGTTCTTCGTTAATCTTTCCCATGTTTTGCTCGTGCGAAGAAGTTAATCCTTCGTCAACATAGTTGTTGCGTTCCTCTGTCTCCTGCATTTCAAATCCAATGAATACTGTAAAAACTACATATATAATAAGAAAAGTCAAAATGGTTGATTTTATTACCGTTTTTCTTGGATATTTCCCGATAATCATAGCGAATAAAGCAACTGCAGTGAAAAAAAGTGTAATTAAGTGCCATTTTGAAATAAACATTTCTAAATTTAGATCCATTGTTCCACAACTCTCTTTAATTTGTTATAATAATTTTATCAATAATTTCAAAAAAATTCCAATTAATTAGTTAAATTAAGGAGGAAATATGGATAAATCAAATGAAACAATTCATGAATATACAGAAAAAAAGATGGATCCTTATTGGTGGATAATGGCTTTCTTAGTTCTTAGTGTTGGTTTTCTTTTGAGTATTGCACTAATCGTTGTGCCACCTATTCTATATTTCGCTTATAGGTCAGAGTGGTTATTCTGGTTGTTTATTCTAATTCCAGCTGGAGTCTGGATGGGAAAGAAACTTTACATTACTATAAAAAAAATCATATGGAATAATAATCATTTGTCTACCTTCACTCTCCATAAGGAGACTATTTCCACCAACGAATGGAATAAATACTTTCAAACAGAACCAGAAAAACGGACGGTATCTCTCTCATCCATTCTGTCAGTAGTTGCTTCCTTCTATATCGTAAGGCAAGTAAGTTCGCTGCGAAGTCAGGGAGGGACCGGGAAAACGAAAACAGAAATCGCTCCAATCATTTATGTCCTTTACAAAGATGACAAAGAAAGCAACATCATTACCATTCCGTTTCCTGTTAAAGGACAAGAGATGGATGCTTGGCTCGGATACTTCCAGGATATAAATCTACCATTAAAATACACAGACAAAGTTCTTTACCGAAAAGATATGGAATACCTTAACCAAAAAGTTCGTTTATCTTTTTTGGAGTCCTCTGATAATCTGATTGATTTCTCCTTTAACGGCAGCTGGCAGGAACAGTCTCCAGTCCTTATGAATGATTGGCAGGAAGAAATGCAATATAAGGAAGCATCTAATAGTAATTAGTTTCTATACGTCTATGTTAGGTTAATAGATGATAGACTCATGCAATCGAGACGTAGAGCTCCTTTTCAACGGGGGCTCGTTTTTTTCATTTATGCTTACTTAGTAGCATTTTTTCACCACACGCTACATTTTGAATGCAATGCAAAAGTGTTCATTAATTCAAATCCAATTAAACACATGTATTTCTATTCTCTTTTACATACGAGGATTTCAGATCCTAGGAATAATTTCTTGTGCTCCATCATCTTCTTCAAGTGGTTTGTCTTCAGCAATTTCTTCACCGATTTTGAATTATCCTTAATCATATTCTTTAATTAGGGTTTTCTTCGCTATTTAAATCATAATCTGGATTTTCTACGCGAACCCACAAACCCTGAAAACCAACAATTATAATAATTCCAAAAGATACTAAGCAGGTTGCTAAAATTACTGTTGCATCATCATATCCTTTAAACACTTGTAAGGATCTTGCAAAACCATAAGATCCTGCTCCGGTTAAACCAACGAGGGAAAATCCTATAATATACTTTTCCAAATAGAGTTTTTCTAGATCTTGCAGAAAATACTCCTTCGATAATAATGTATCTATATTGATAGGAAAGGTAAAATCAGATTACATATAAACAAATTAATAAAATTGAAAGCCAAGTTGCTTCTCCTAGTACTTTCCAAAAAGGAATTATACAAAAAATGCCGACTAGATTGTAAGTAATAACTCCAGTAAGTGCATGCCAACTGTAATCACGATGTTTTTGTTTGAAATAGCCAAGCAATACTCTTAAAACTAGTAAAGAAATAATTACTGCCAAAATTTTAGCATAAAGAGGAGACCAGAAAGGGATTGCACAAGCTATCAACCCCATCAAACATGGTGTGAATGGAGAAAAGTATACATTACGGCCTGCTTTTTCTGCTGCATTTTCTTTATATTTTTTATCCACTTCATAAATCACCCTTTATATTCTTCATTACGTTACCATGAAAATAAACCCTCAATAACATTACCCATTTTTTCTAGACCTGATTTCACAGTATTAACGGCCTTGTCAAGACCAACCTTAACTACATCCTTTGTCCTATTTCGAATGTTTCGTCTCATCTGAGTAGACATTAGTATGCCAACTCCCAATCCTACCGCAGTACCAGAAATTGTTCCAAAAAACGATAGTTAAACACATAAGGTGTACAAACGTAATGAGTCCTTAATAGAATTCATTTTCTATTCCCTTTACTTACGGGGATTCAAGTTTTTCTTCAGTGTTTCTTTTACTTCATCTTTTTGTTCAAGTGGCTCATCCACTGCAAATTCTTTTTCCATTCTTATTATTTCATTTACTTCTAGACTATTTTTGTTCAACATATTGTTATGAAAACCTTTTAAGCGTTTGTAATAATAAAACACTTTTACACTTGCCCATTTTTTGCCTGATAGATAGTTTAATAGTTTGTCTCGATCTTTTTCCGAATCAATTTGAATTATACTCTGTCGATGAGCAGCTCTTACCATTTCAACTACTAATTGTCTCATTTTAATTTGGTCATCTTCTGTAGCAATTTCGCGCTCATTCATAACTGGCTGTAATGTCATGAAAATAATTGCGATGAAGACCAGTATTTTTTTAATAAACCTACCAATGTCCATCACCCCGTTTTACAATTTTCTTATACAAATCCCTCTCTTATGTTAGTTCTGTGTTTGTGTATTGTATTTTTCGTTGATGGACTTTTTAAGGTCGTTAATCTTATCTGTACTGATTTTCTTAAGTTCTCCTTCAATCTCTTTTCCAAAACCTTTAATAATATCTCTCATTTTATTTGCTCTAGATTGGAAATTTTGTTGTTGTTTAAAGTTAATTATTCCCGCTTCTTCTGCTACATACATTAGATTATATAAAGTGTTTTGCTGAGAATCGGTAGTGAAACTCCACTCATTCGTAATACCTAATATGTCGAAATAACTATCCGTATCTGCAAAATCTGCTTCCTGCAAAGCATCTTCTTTCCACTCTTTCCATGCCTGCAATACCTCTTCTGCGCGGTCAAATTCCTCTTGCAATCCAGCAGAATCATTTACGGTAGAGTAGACTCCGTCTGATACATCGGCCATTTCTTGTAATTGTTTTTGTGCCGTCGCATCAGCTTGATAACCGATAATATTAATAATTGGTTGCGCATTTGATTTGGAAAGTGATTTTGCAATCTTTACAGGTTCACCATCACAGGTGCCAATCCCATCACTAACTAAATAGATTAAATTGGTATTATTCTTAGCATCAAACTTCTTTAATGCTTCTTTTGATTGTTTTAATGCACCGGCAATTGGAGTCCACCCACTTGGTTTAAATTGATTTAATGCCTTTTGAAACTTTTGCTCATCATACGGAGCAAAACCGTAAACCTGTTCAATAGCACTGCAGGACATCTTTTTATCAGTATCAGAGCCAGTACCCTTATGACCATATACGCGTAGCGATACATTCGCCTTTTCTGGAACATTTTTCAGGAAATTATTTATTGTTTCCTTTGCTAATTCCATACGTGTTTTTCCATCAATGACGTTTGCCATACTACCACTTGAGTCCAATATAATTTCAATATTGTAATTTTCTTTAAAGTAATATTTTGAATCCGGTAATTTTGGATTACCAAATGATCCAAACTCCCACTTTTTTATTATGTTTTGCGGATCTGGATAATCTTCAGAGACTAATGAATAAAAGTAATTAAATAACTGATCAAGTTCTTTCTGAGTTGCATTCTCACTTAAAGGTGGTAATTCTTTAAATTCTTCTTTCAATTTTGCAGTTACATCTTCAGCTAAAATCTCTTTACCTGCAAATTCTCCCGGCAATTGGTTTACAAAACCTGTCGCATCAGAAGGTATAGGTGGAGCATTTTGAATTATAGTAGTTTTTTCTTTGTGGACAGCTCGACCTGTTTCTTCCGTATTAACTTCTTTTTTTTGCTCACTGTCTTTTTCACCTACTTGTTCTGGGCTAGAATTATTATCATCTGTTATTTTAGAATCTTCATTATTACATGCTGATAGTAAGGCTAAAGTAATAAGTAAAAGTGTATGTAACATAATATGCTTTTTAATCATTTACATATCTCCTTGTCAATTGAATACTTCCATCTCCCGTTTTCAAATCAAATACTGTTATCGGAACATGAAATCACATAAATAATCTTTACTATTCTAAGGTTTTCATCTCAAAAGTTAGTCTTTCGCTCTCTCTTTCTTCATCTGATCTATTAAATCACTAGCTTTTTTCTTTTCCTCCTCAATTCTTTTCTCTAAAACTTCTTCTCTACTTTCGTTCAATTGGTCAATTTTCTCCTGCCGTTCATCAATTAAGGTTCTTAGTTCATCCGCGACTTCTTCTGTCACCTTTTCCGTTTGCATCAAGCCTTCTAAACCAGTTAATAGCAAACTCTTTTCTTGATCGATAATGTCACGGAAATCAGAAGCAATCGCATCTAACTCATCATTCATGTGAATGGCGTCCCAGGTTAAATCTACACCTTCCATGGCACTCCACATATTTAGTTCAGCTGCATCAAGAGCATCGCTAATTTGGTCTCCATCTATTTCCACCAAATCTTTACCGGAATCCACATTAGTAAATGTTCCTCCACCCGCTTCGGCAACCTTTTTTAATTGCGCCTGGGCTTCGTTACCAACACTAAAACCAATGATATTGACTTCCGTTGCAATTCCAGATTCGTGCAATTCTTTTGCTGCTTTTACCGGATCTCCACCGCATGTTTCCTCGCCATCACTGATAATGTAGACAACATTTTTCACACTGTCACCGGAGTTTCCTTGTAAATCTTTCTGCGCCGCTTTAATCGATGCCGCAAGTGGAGTCCAGCCTGCAGGTTTGAATTTTGACAATGATTTATTAAATGCTTTCTCGTCATATGTACTTAATGGATAAACAACCTCCGTACTACTACAGGACACCTTTTTGTCCTCGTCTGTCCCAGTACCTTTATGCCCATAAACACGAAGCAAAATTTTGGATTCTACTGGCAACTCAGAAACAAAATTTTTCAAGGAATCTTTAGCGGACTTCATTTTAACTTCACCATTAACGGCAGCGCCCATACTGCCACTCGCATCTAGTAATAAAGCAACATGAAGTTCTTTTTCTTCTTTGGGGTCTTCCTGTTCATCTTCACTTGTCGGAGCACCATCTACTAGAAAAGAAGGTTTAAAATTTTCGTATTCTTTCAGAACTGGTGAGTAGTCAGCAGCCATCAAATGAATAAGATGGTTATACGCCTCATCTGCAGTAAGTTCTTTTGGTAGTGCTTTAATTGATTCTTTTAATTTTTCGGCATTCATATCCTCCGCCGTAAAAAGCTCTCCCGGACCTTCCTTCACCATTGCTTCAGGTTCAGATGCCGCTTCAGGTGCTGTGACTTCGTTCTTTTCATTCTCCTCAGAACTTATGTTTTCATCTGGTTGATCTTTTTTGTCTGCGTTTGATTCATCACTGGAGCAAGCGGTTAAGATTACTATCAATACAATTTAATTATCGTATTCTATCTATTCTTTCTGATAATTCTATTTAAAAAATTATGCTTCTATAGAGAAGCATAATTTTCAGAAGAAGAGCTTTAATTCCGTGATTCCCCTTCTTTTTGCCGGATTGATTGGAGATGATTTTTGCGCATGATTGGAAGACCAAATCCCACAATTACGGCAGTATATGGAAGTCCACCATCTCCCGCTAGCCATTCAAACACTGTTACTGGAACATATATCGCATAAATAAAGATCATTAGTATTAGGTAAAACCTTCTCCACTTTTTCTCGGAATTTGACATCTTACATTCCTCCTTCTAATTTAGTTGAACCAATTTACTAGACGTCCAAATATCTTCTAGAAAATCTATCTTAGGTCCAGCGGAATCTTGATAGATATTTTCTTTGATCCCTTCCATAAATCCATCGTATGATGTACTTTCCAATTCATTCGATGCACGGATATAGATCCTATTCTTATGGATTGCTAACTCTGCTCCGTTTAATTCACCATCATTTTGTACAATAGTTTGTTTAGCCATATTAATAACTTTTTCTTCTATATTTTCTTTTTGAAGCACTTCCATCAATTTTGTTCTTACTACTGGTTTATCGAGTTCATCTTCTAAAACAATATCGAATGCCTCTAATTCGATTTCGTTATTAGACCAATCGCTATAGGAAGAATTTGCTGATAATTGTTCGGCTTTCTCTTCAACCTTTTCTTCAATATCTTTAAAGAAAGCCTGGACTGCTCCTTCTAATGTATCCTCTTCATAATTATAAATAACCTCTCGAACATTCTCATACAATACACTTGATGCTGCCATACTAGCCTGTTGCACTGTTGTGGATGCATCTTCTTTAACTGTTAGGGCTAAACCCATGTTGATAACAAAGACAAATAAAACCATCATAATACCTAGCATTCCTAGTACAAACAATGCGATATTTCCTTGTTCACTTTTAATTTGTATCATTACTCTATCACCCTGCCGAATGCAGTCGATGTATACGGTACAGATGGCGAAGCTTCTCCAAAAATACTGTTAGGTAAAAAAACAAATTCGATGTTCACGCTTACTTGGGCTTGAAATTCCTTATTGCCGGAGGATGGCCCTTCAATTGAAACGGTGTGCAAATAGTCACCAGTCAAATTTAAAATCTTGTTAGAGGCCTGTTGAGCATCTTCATGACTTTTGGTAATCGAATAAACACTTGCATACTCATTCGCAGCTGACTGAGTTATTAATACTCCGTTGATCCCTACAACAAATTGCCAGATTATCATCAATAATAAAAAAGCTAAAGGGACAATTCCAAGGAATTCAATTGTTGCACTACCCGCTTCATCATTCTTTATTCCTTTAAAACAGTCCATTATAAATGCGCCTCCTCGGCATTAACCTCTAAAACCTCCTGAGCTTCCCTCCACTTAATAATATAGCAAGTCAGAAGAATAATAATAAATGGATAGAATAAGAGATTCAGTACAATTTGTGTAATGATTTGCGCTGCATATGATGAGGTTATATTAAACAATTGTGCTGTGACAAAAATTCCAAATAACAGTTCAAGCAATCCCGAGAGAAAAATGATTAGGAAAATCTTAAAAAAATTCTTTTTACCTATTCGTAAACCTTCTTTGAAAGATTTCCAAACAGATTTTCCATCGAAAACGCTAATGTAAGGGATCGGAAAGACTAAGGAAAGTAAAATTATTCCAGGTAATAGAAAAAGCATAAACCCTATCGTAGTAAGAATGGAAAAAATACATGCAAACAAAAATATTGTAAATCCATTAACTAAAAACTGATAAACAGAATCTCTCAAACTGTCCTCTTTACCAACATGTTCATTAAACACAAATCGAACATATGGTACTTGGGCGAATAAATATAATAATACAGTCAAAAGACCATAATAAATATCCGCAAAAGAATAGACTGGAGAAAAACTTGGTGTAATCACATATATATAATTTGTGATAAAAGAATGTATCAATAATAACGGTAATGTGGTACCCAACATTAATAGAATAAGTTTTTCAAATTTTCCCGTGTATAAATTCCACGTATATCTCAACGGTTTATCCATAATTAACTCCTTTTAATTTTTATGGGAAACGTAACTTCTTTCTCAATGAAGCATTTGTTTTCTCAAGGTTTTGGCGGAAGTTTTTCTTTTCAACTTCTATATGTTCTTCCTTTGTTAGTCGATCCATTTCTGTTTGATAAGTAATACTTTTAATCTGTTCATTTAGTTGCTTTTTGTGACTTGAAAATTCTACCAAATAACTACTTACATCGTCAGTTATATATTTACTAATATTAGGTTCACTTGTATTTTTAATATAACCAAATTTTGATATAGTACGGTATTGAGTTAGCAATTGTGTATATTGAATATACCCAACCTCTCCTAGATAATTCACCATTTCTTCTATATCATCTTTAGTTATAACATTGATTTCACCTTCGTGGAGTTTTGTGACTTTTAAATAAAATTCTTCAAAACTCTTAATAAGATACTCTTGTAATTCCAGAATTTTCAATATTGCACTTAAGCATGTTTCAAATACATTTTTATCCTCTTGTCTTAATTCAACATCATAAATAACATCCTCCAAGAACTGTTTAACTGTGTAGAAAGAAGACATGTTTATGTCAGCTCTATCACCAGCATGCCTTAGAATAAGAGTGGTTAATTGTGCATGTTCTAATAATGAATCGAATGCTTCCATATACATAACGGTATCGTCAGGGCATTGCGGACTTAATACTGCACAACCGGAAATTCCCTTTTTTTTATATGAAACGAGAAAAAAATCATTATTCTGAATCTGATATGCTCCTGGATTTATACTGTAACTTTCAAATAACTTTTTATGTTTTTTAGCCATTTTATTAAGTAATTGATTATCTATGTTCATAATTAATTAGAGCCTCCTATACTTTATAGGGTCAATAGGAATTAGTCTATTCTATTCCCCTTAACCAAAGATACCAGTTAATGCGTTCCAACCCTTTTTAGCAATATTTTTAGTGCCTTCCCACGCTTTTTTCGGACTATTTTTAATAGTATTCCAATTTCCAGCAATTAATTTAGCAGCTTTTGAAACACCCCATAAAACTGCTCCTCCAACTACCATTGCTCCTCCAAGTACTCTTGCACCAGGTAATGGTATTGCTGATGTAACCACACCAAGATTCATTGCAGTGTCACCTATATTCTCAGTCACATCTGCTACAGCTACAGTCTTGTCTGTACCAGAAGCATTGCTATCCAATACTCTAGAAGCATTATCCCAACTATCAACTGTCTTTGCTGTTGATGCAATAGTTCCTAATGCGGCAGCGGGAACATTAAACTTTGATAAAGCTTTTTCCAAAACTGCAGGAGGTTTAGGTATTTTATCAACTAGTGACACAGCTTTGTTAGCCTTTGATAAAAATTTAGTATTTCTTAAAGCTTTAGATTTGGAAGTATCAATTGCACTCTCTGAGGTTTCACCAACATTTCTTGCTTGTCGGAATTTGTTTAATCCTTGTATACCTTCATCAATTTTTGAAGCGGTATCATAAGCATCTATTGCTCCGTTGTCAATTCCACCTAATTTAAATCCATTAACAAGGAGATTTCCGTACGTTTTCGCCCCGAAATCAAAACCAGATCCTTTTTTACCGACTTCTGAGAATCGCTCATATTTCATAGCACCACTAATCATAGTAGCCTGACCGCCGATTACATCACCTATGATATATTTTGAAATTTTGAACCCATCAGTTTCATAAAAAGGTTGCTCTTGAATCGACTCACCATCATCTATGTTACTTCTATACCTAACAGAAGTATCCCCTGGATTAGCCATAATTCCATAACCGTTTGGTCCATATGATGTCCACGGACTGCCGAGTCCATATTGCCCATTCCATCCAGAATTTGCCCATGGAGTTCCAGTTGTACCTTCTCCAGCAAATTCCGAATTAGCCCACGGACTACCATTGGTTTCACTACCATTCCACCCAGGGTATAACCAAGGATTACCAATTGATCCATTTCCTACCGAATTTCCTTGATTCCCACCAAATCCTGGTTGATTCCAACCTTTCATATACCATGGTAAAGTTTGCCAATCATAACCTGTTGTACCCTGACCATTAGTGCCATTTCCTTCAGTTCCTTTTCCATTCCAGCTCTCACCATCGGTTGATTTACCAGTCCATTCATTTCCTTCCCAGGATTTACCTTCCCACTGCAAATCGCTACCATCCCATGGTTTTCCTTCCCAGGGGGTACCCTCCCATGAGTTTCCACTCCATGATTCAACAGCGTATACCACTGGAACCATAACTGGCTGAAATGTCATGAAAATAATTGCGATTAAGACCAGTATTTTTTTAATAAACCTACCAATGTCCATCACCCCGTTTTACAATTTTCTTATACAAATCCCTCTCTTATGTTAGTTCTGTGTTTCTGTGTTGTATTTTTCCTTGATTGATTTTTTAAGTTTTTCTAGGTTTTCTACACTAATGTTTTGTAAGCGATTCTCAATTTCATCCTTAATCACTCCAATTCTATCTACAACGTCGTTTTCCATACTAGATAAGGTTGATCTCTGATCATTTGTAATTAGTTCAACTTCTTCAGCTATACCAATAACCTTTACCAAATTGTTTGATTGTGAGATTGAAATAGAGGACCAATCATTTGTGATTTTCATAATATCGAAGCTATTATCCACACCTATTGCATCTAAATCCTTTAATGCATCCTCTTTCCAATCTCCCCATGCCTCTAAAACTTCTTCTGCACGATCAAATTCCTCAGCTAGTTCTCTTTGATCATTAACAGTAGCATATATCCCATCTGAAATTTCTGCCATTTCTTGTAACTGGTTTTGGGCTTTAGCGTCAGCTCCAAAACCAACAATATTAATAATTGGTTCTGCATTCGATTTTGATAGTGATTCAGCTACTTTAACAGGATTTCCACCACATGTTTCGATTCCATCACTAACGAGATAGATTAGGTTTGTATTGTCTTTAGTATCAAATTGTGATAATGCTTTTTTTGATTCCTTTAGCGCCTCCGCTATTGGTGTCCATCCACTTGGCTTAAATTGGTTTAGTGCTTCTTTGAATTTTTCTTCATTATATGGAGAAAATCCATATACTTGTTCTATTGCACTACAAGACAATTCTTTATCACTCTCAGAACTTGACCCTTTATGACCATACACTCGTAAAGAAACATTTGCTTTTTCTGGAATACTCTTAAGAAAATTATTAATTGTTTCTTTAGCGAGTTGCATACGTGTCTTTCCTTTTACATCTGCTGCCATACTACCACTAGCATCTAAAATAATCTCAACATTATAGTTTTCTTTAAAATGATATCTAGAGTCAGGCAGATTCGGGTTTCCAAATGAAGCAAATTCCCATTTTTTAACAACATCCTTTGGGTTAGGGAAGTCCTCTGCTACCAACCAATACATATAACTTAGATATTTTTTATACTCCATATCAGATGGATTTTCACTCATAGGTTTCAACTTTTTTAATTGTTTTTTCACCTTTTCTTCAACATCCCATATAACCTTATCGGCAAATACCCCTGAATTCTGCCTAACGAAACCGACTTCATTTGTAGGAACCAGCGAAATATCCTTCAAATGTTTATTGTCACTTTTACTACTTTCATCACTAGTTTCTTTTTTGGTAACATCTTTTGTTTGTTTTTCGGAATCTGAAGAGTCTTCTTGTTCTGAAGAGTCTTCAATAGCATCTTTACTTGACTTTTCTTCACTACAAGCTGTAATTAAAAATAAGATGGTTAGAACTAAAAGTAAGTAACACTTTTTAGGCATGAAGTAAATCTCCTTATTTTGCTAATTATAGTAAATTAAATGATATTGTTAGTTAGCTCCCACTACCGATATTCTCAAGAAAGGTTTCAAACTTTTCTGCTACTGTCTCTCCTATTTTCAATGTTCCAAAAGCAGTAGAAACCAGTCCCACCACAATCACAACAACCGCTGCAATCCCAATCCACTCTAATGTCTGAGATCCTCGCTCCTCGTTCTTCCAGCCATCAAACGCGTTTAACATTCTCGCATAAATCCCATTCAAATAATTCATCCTAATTTCCTCCTAATTTATTATTTAAAAACTCTTAAAAATACTATCATCACCCATCAGCATATTCATGATCATCAGTCCTGCAATCATCAATATGGAAACTGGGGCAATTAAAAATGTTGTTACCAGCGTTACTTTTGGTGACGCTTTTGCTGCCTGTTCCTTTACTTGTTCTTCACGAATCTGTCGCATATCATTTGCCTGGATTCTAAAAGTCTTTGCAATAGGAATACCTAAATTTAACCCTTGGATAAGTCCTTTAATTAACGATTGAAATTCAGTGTTGTCATTTCGTTCCAGAAGCTCGCGATATGCTTTTTCTCTTGGTACACCTAAATCTATTTCTTGATTAAACCTGGAAAACTCTTCACGAATTGGCCCGTCAAAATAACGGATCACCTCCCTTAATGCATGGTCTAGACTAACTCCTGCTTGCACACTCGTACTTACCGTATCGAGAAAGTCTGGCAAGTCTTTTCGAATTAAATTTTGCCTTTTTTTAGCTTCTCTTCTTACTAAGAAAATTGGGGTGAAATAACCCAATATTGGTGCAAATACTAGCATATATTGCGATAACGGAAGACCGATAATAATAGATAGAACACCGAAAAAGAATCCGGCAATGAATAGGAAAATTTTTAATCCTTGAAATCGTTCTACCGTTAGTTGCAATGGATTTCCAGATTTCCTTAACCATTCTTTTACACTATGATTCTCACTGAAAAAGTTAATTCGCTGACCTAGGTCTGTGAAATCATCTGCATACTTGGTAACATGTTGAAAAATTACTGCTCGTTGATTCTTTTTCTTTTGTTTTTTCTCGAATGGGTCAACTTGTGTTACATCCGATACATGATCAAGTACACTTCTTTTCCCTTGCAGAAATGACCAGAAATGCTTCATACAAAGGACGGCACAGAACCAAAATGCTATGATTGTAATAATAATTAATGCGTCCATAGGCTACACCTTTATATCCGTTATTTTTCTTATTAAAAAGAAAGATAAAATAATCGCTGATAAAAATAGAATTAATATAACGATTCCGAACCCTTTCCATAGTGGTTCAATAAAACCATCAATAACGTTATTCATGACTAGTAATAAAAATATCGGTAATGCTGGAACAATAAAGGAAATGTACTTTTGTTCCGATGTCATCGTTTTAATTGTCTGCGTTAGTACTTTACGTTCTTCAAATGTGTTGGCCATTGTATCTAAGGTCAATGCGAGGTTTCCCCCTGTTTTCTTTTGAATTAGTAGCGTTGCAATAAATAAATTAAAATCTCTTGATTTGTTTCGTTTCTGTACAGATCGTAAGGCCGCTTCTAATGAAACCCCTAGATTTAATTCATTTGAAATTCGTTTAAACTCATCGCCAGCTGGTGCACTTACTTCTCTTGCTGCGATATCAATACCTTGATTAATGGTTAAGCCTGACCTAGCAGCGTTACCTAGTAATCTACAAATCTCAGATAGTTGTTCATTAAATCGAGTTTCATAGTTATTTTTTCTAAAATAAAAGAGTAAAAAATTTAATGCGATTACAATCAATAATGGTAGTAAAAGACTCACCGGTGTTGGCATGTTAAAGATCGCGTAAAATAAAACAAATAAAACGAGATAGCCCAGTATCATGGCTCCCATATATTCCGATGGCAATAATTTCAAGTTAGCGTTTTGTAATTTGCTTCGTAACTTGTTCGAACTCTCGCGTTCATCAAAGCGGTCTCCCCATTTGCTAATTACGCTTTTTCTTTGTTCCTCTGGATACCAGTGTCTAACTTTTTGCTTCCATTCTTTCTTCTGATTTCTGTATCCTAAGAAAAAATATCCGCAGATAAGTAACGAAAGGACTGCCAAACTATAGAGTATGGACACGGTTAAGCTCATCTGCAATCTCCCCTTCAGGTTCAAAGAAATCAGGTCTAAACGTTACTCCCAGTGTTTCCATTTGGTCAATACATTTTGGGCGAATGCCAGTTGCAGTGTAATAACCATGGATTTTTCCATTTTCATCTACCCCGGTACGTTTAAAGCAAAAGATATCTCGAACCTCAATTTTATTGTTTTTATCAACCTCAACTTCAGCTATGTTCATAATCTTTCTAGTACCATCAGATAAACGCTGAACTTGAACAATATAATCCAATGCTCCAACAATATATTCTCGAATAATATGAGTAGGTAAATTCATTCCCGCCATCACAACCATCCCCTCTACCCGATTTATTGCATCAGTAGGTGTGTTCGAGTGGACCGTTGTTAATGACCCTTCATGTCCGGTGTTCATCGCCTGCAGCATGTCGAATGCCTCTGATCCACGAACCTCACCAACAATAATTCTGTCTGGACGCATTCTCAAGGAGTTTTTAACTAGTTGACGAATCGATATTTCTCCTTCACCCTCTACGTTCGGGGGTCTAGCTTCCATACCAACAACATTCTTACGCGCAAGTCGTAATTCAGCTGAATCTTCAATTGTGATAACCCGCTCATCGTAAGGAATTGCTTTGGCTAATGCGTTTAATAGCGTTGTCTTACCACTACCGGTTCCTCCAGAAATAAGTATATTTAATTTTCCTTGTACTAAGGCTTGCATAAATTTAGACATATCGCTTGTAAACGTTCCATACTTTTCCAAATCGTCCATGACAAATGGTGTTTTTCTGAATTTACGAATTGAAATTATTGTCCCACCTAGGCTAATAGGTGATATTACTGCATTTACACGACTGCCATCAGGAAGTCTGGCATCAACCATTGGTGAACTTTCATCTATTCTTCTTCCTAATGGTGCTACCACTCTATCGACAATATGTCGTACATGAGATTCATCTTTAAAAGAAATATCGACGTGTTCCAGTTTTCCGCTTTTCTCTACATATATCTCTTTCGGTCCATTAACCAATATTTCCGTGATCTCATCATCCTTTAGTAATGATTCAATCGGACCAAAACCTACACTTTCATCAATTAATCGTGAAAGTAAAGTCTCTTTATCATGCCTGGGAATAACCACCTTTTCCTCGGTCATGAATTGATTAATCAATCGCTCTATTTTCAATCGCTTGTCAGCATCTGGTAAGCTAGTTATCTGTTCTAAGTTAATTTCAGTTAACAATCTGGACTTATAATGTTCTACAAGCTCATCGATATAGGAATTACTTACAATATAATCTGTTTGATACGTATCTTTTTGATCTTCCTTATTTGTACGTTGAAAAAGGGGCATTGCCTCACCGCCTTAGCTTTTAATATTTTTACTTCAACATAGATCTAACCCATTTTTGAATATCTTTAGCTACTGGTGTAAGTTTCTTCTCCTGAGGTTCTTTTCGTAAAGGTATCCCTTGATTAATAAAACTTTGAATACCTTTAAAGTCTCTTCTTATTTCAGTAGCAACTGGAAAAGTAACAAATCGTTCAATATCCTTCTTTGTTAGCTCATTTTCTTTTCCTGCAAAATTAATCACTAATTCCATTTTATCTTCCGTATTAATTCCTAATTGCTGAAATAAAGTCTCTACGTTTTTTAGAACACGAATTGCAACTGTGTCCAGATTCATTACGTAATAGATACGCTCTGACTCCGATATTGCTGTATAAACGCTTTCTTCCATCCATGTAGGTGCATCTACTACAATGAAATCATAACTGCGTTTGCTCGCTCGGATTAATCTCAGAATAAATTCCTGATCAATTTTCTCTGCTAGTTCTGCATCACGTGGACTAACCAGAACTTCCAAACCAGAGTGTGTTTCTTTTTCAGCAATATTGCGAATATGATGTTCGTTTAACTCGTGGATAACAGGGATTAAATCTATGATGGAACGGTTGCTTTCAATTCCTAAAAAAGTTTCTGCACCACCATATTGCAAATTCAGATCAATATATAGCACTTTTGCAGTAGATTCGAGTTTAAGCGTTTGAGCAAAACTTGTGCTCAGTAACGATTTCCCTGCCCCTCCCTTACCACTGTAGAATGTAAATACTCTTCCGCCACCTCGTTTGAAACCATCTGAAGTACCAGATTCATCTTCTTTTACTATTTTAGACTCAACTAAAACTTTTATTTTTTCCTTTAACAGTTCTTCTTCAAGCGGTAATACAAAATATTCTTCTATACCAAACTTAGTTAAATCACGTAAAAGCTCAAAATTCTGAATATCATTAACATATATAATTAGTGCCTTTGGGTGCTCTGCGAGAATAATTTGTACTAGGTCGAGTGGTGATTCCTGCTCTGTTTTCAAAACTAAGGCGATATGAATAGAATGCTTCTTTACATCATTAGATGTTACTTGGTGCAGCTTAAATTCATCACTTAATTGAGATTGAATTGATTCATAAAGGTCTTCATTTTCCCCGATTACATATAGCTCGTTTATTTTCTTCATCTTATTCCTCCAGCAATCAAGAGTCTTCTCAGCTATTCTTTTTTCTTTTTTGTTTCTTCCTCTTTTGGCCCTTCTTTTGCTTCTTCTGCTTTCTTTTCTTCAGTTTTAGGTTCAGATGCTGGTTTTGCTTCATCTGTTTCTGTCTCTGAATCGGTCTCAGTTGTTTTATTTTCATTTTTTTGCTGTGCCACGTTTGATTTTATTACGCGTAAGCTGTCTGCATAGTTCTGCATATGTACTAATCTCGGGACATCTTTAAACGGAATCTCTAACTGTACACCAATAAAATCCTTATCATTTTCGGTTGTACGTGCAACCTTGATATCTTTCATAAATACTTCAGTTACAGGTTCGCCATCAAAAGTATGTGAAACAATTAAATCAACGCGATCAAGTGGCTGTAATGCTTCATCAAAGGAAACTCGTTCGGACTGGATAACTGATACAAGCCGACTGTCTGCTTCGGTAACAGCAGAAGCCTGTTTCAGCATATTAGAAGTAATAATATCTCCAGTAGATAGTGGAACAACCGAAACTTTGTTTATTAACTGATTCACTTCTGTGATATGTTCCTCCCTCACATATTTTTTGGGAATCTCTTCAGTAGCAATATCATTAGGAGTAATCACCGCTCGGGAAGAAATACTTTTATTAGCTACAACTACCTCAACCATCGTCCCCAAGTTACTATTTAACGCCTGAACCTTCTTTAGAACTAAAAAACCTGACAATGCCGCTAACACTAGAGCGATTAGAAAAAATATAATTGCCTTCCGCTTTGACTCGAGCATAATTTCAAACCTCTTTTCGTTATTTAAGCCAATAAATAATTATTTATAACTATATACCCCATCTCACTATAAATAATTACACAATTTACCATATTGTCAATTTCACCTAATGAAAATCGGTGATATTAGTACATAATAGCGGAATTATTTTACATAAATTAGTTATTATGTAGTTATATTAGCCTATATTGAGATCTTTTTAATTGGATTAATATACCAAATTAATTTTTTAGTAGGTCTTACTATTCATTTTTTGATTTTTTCACAAAAAGTAGTTTGAACCTGAATTAAAGATGTGCTTTTATGTTTGTCCCTTATCTGTAAACGGTTTATCGCTTTACCATGTTGATGTAAGAACAATGGTGAATCTTACTGATCCTGCGTTTTTATCCACAACTTACTATTCATTTAAAGACAGAAGTCTATTTGTTTGAGATATACGTATAAATATCTGCGTTCGCACAAAACCTATAACAGGAAAGGGTGAAGAAAATGGCAAAAAAGAAGAAAAGAAATTACTCTGAAGTTGATAATGTGCAGAAGCAGCGAAATGAATTGATACCTGAGGAATTTCCTGAAGGCCCGGTTGGCTCTCCTTTTAACGAGCATGAACCTGTGCAAGGTAAGTCGACACCATGGGAAGAGGGGCAAAGGCGTCAGAGTGCATTTGTTTATCCGGATAAGGAACAGCATAGTGATTTACCGCGGCATGTTGAACCTTTTCATCCAATACACGATGAAGAAGGTGAAGTTTTACCAGAGGAAGAAAAAGAGCAGTAGTTCCACTTGAGAACTACTGCTCTTACTTATCTATTTTTTTTAATACAAAATATGCACATCCAAAATTACAGTACTCATAGAGGTAGTCCTCGAGTGTGCTGATTTTAGAGTCAAATGCAGCTTTCGTGTTTTGATCATCGTAAAAGCCTCTAAGTCTGAGCTGATCGTATCCCCAATCGCCTACTATAAAATCATACTTCGTTAATATTTCTGAGAAGCGTTCTGTTAGTCTTTCCGCGTCAAATCCGTTTTTATTATCTTCTAAGATCTCATACGTTTTACCATGTAATTCAATCACCAGCTTCACCCCTTTGAATGGTTATAGTTTACCATAAACTTCTACCTCTCAACCAGAGATTATCCTTAATTTACATATGCTTATTATGAATCGGTATGAATGAAAATTTTTTCCTGTAGCAAAATAACGCCATATTAACCATTCAGGAAAGGTGGGAAAATCAATGTATAAAAAGTACAGGTTTGTTTTTTTACTATGTATACTATTTGTGGCTGCCTGTGGCACAAGTCAAGAGGCTGAGGAGCAGGAACAAATCAGGAATGAATTAGATCCAGCAAGAAATGATCAGACTCCAGAATCATATGAGGAAGAGAATCGACTTGGTTTTGTTCGTTATAATCAGGACCAGCTGAAAAATGATCATGAAAATTATCCTAACATGACAATGGATCGACATAAATACGCTGATATGATATCAAGAATTATTCTGCGGACAGAGGGATTCAATGAAGTTGCTACGTTGGTTACAGATAAAGAAGTATTAATCGCTTATGAAAAAAGTGATGAATTAGAAGATGCAACTGCTGCAGACATTGCGAGCCATACCGCATTGGCTATTATGCCTCGTTATTATGAAGTTTATGTTTCTCAAAATAGCAGTTTAATTCAGGACATACAGAGTTTGCACAACAATAATACGCAAGAAGCCACGTATAGAAATACGATAGCTTCTATAATTGAACAAATGAAGAAATCTCCTCAAGGAATTAATAATGAGGAAAACTAACAAGGTGATGCTGCAATGAACGTATATCGAATACTTTGTGTTTTACTTGTATTTCTTTCCCTTAACATTAGTACTGGTTTAATACATGCAGAAGAAGACAAAAGCATATATAAACAGCGAATGGAATTATATAAAAAAACAGAAGCGCTTACGTTAATTCCGTGGTATTATTTTGCTGCAATCGATCAGTACGAACGGAACACACAAAAGAATATACCTTCTGACCGAATTATCTCTATCTCGATTGATCCGGTTAGGTGGTATGGGATGGGTAATACTTCAAATAAAAATGTTAATATGATTACTGTATTTAACGGGATTGGTATGGATGGGAATGGTGATAATAAAGCTGATCCGGAAAATCCTGAAGATGTATTATTTACAATGGGTAATTTCCTTCAGCAATATGGCTATTCAAAATCTGATATTAAAATTGGTTTATGGAATTTATATAAGCGTGATTTAAATGTAAAGTCAATAATGAATAACGCTCGTGTGTTTAATAAATTTAATGATATACAATTAACTGACAGGGTTTTTCCAATGCCGTCGAACTACAACTATAGTTATAACAACACATGGGGCAATAGGAGGGGGTTTGGAGGATTACGGATACATGAGGGTACAGATATTTTTGCTGACTATGGCACTCCTGTCAGGTCGACTACTTATGGTGTAATCGAATTAATGGGATGGAACTTATTTGGTGGATGGCGTATTGGACTTCGGGATGTGCATAACATCTATCATTATTATGCGCATTTAAGTAATTATAAGGACGATATTAAAGTTGGGCAGATTGTAAAACCTGGTGATGTTATTGGATATGTAGGTTCAACAGGCTATGGACCTCCAGGAACATCCGGTAAGTTTCCTCCGCACTTGCATTACGGTATGTACAAGGATAACGGTTATAGCGAATGGTCTTTCGATCCCTATCCATATTTGAAAAAATGGCAGCGAATGGATAAAAAATAAAAAGCCATTGTGATTGTTAAACAATCACAATGGCTTTTGAAATTATTTTGCTTGTTTAGCTTTTACAACGGCATTCATAATACTTGCTGCTAGTCCGCCCCAGATAATAACTATACCTAGAATCATGATGAAAATAGCGCCACCACTCATATTAGTTGCCTCCTTCTGAATCGTTAAATGTTTTATTTGCTTTCCACTTGCTGAGTGATAACAGAATAGCAATTACAATGGCACCAATTGCTACAGTCCAACCACTATACATTATAAATGAATCAGAGTAGTTTCCATAGTTACCTGAGTCGGTTTCAAATTTTTTCAATAAATTATCTGCAAACAACCCAATCATCATCCAACCTAAAACAATTGGAGTTATTACGCTTAAACTTACTGTCCACCATGCTCCTAATCTTATATCTGAAATTTCATTAGCATGTGTTTTAAATTGACCAAGTTTGCGGAAAACCCAAGCCATTAGAATTACTTCAACTAATCCAACAAAAGCAACACCGAATTGATTGATGTAATAATCTGCTACGTCAAGGATATTTAAACCGCCTTGTGTGGCAAACAATAATGAAAGAACAGCTGCTAAACCGCCACCAAATATTACTGCTTTATTTCTTGAAATGTTAAATTTGTCTACAAGACCTGCTACATAGGTTTCTGTTATAGACATCAATGAAGTTAGACCTGCTAACACTAATGATCCAAAGAATAAGAATCCGAAGAGACCATTTAGTGCAGGAAATTCATTAATGATTTGCGGGAATACAACAAATGCTAACCCAACTCCACCGCTTACTACTTCCCCTACAGGTACTCCTTGTTGATTAGCCATAAAGCCAAGTACTGAGAAAACTCCAATACCTGCTAGTAATTCAAAACTAGAATTACCAAATCCAGTAATAAATGCATTATTAGTTATATCTGATTTCTTTGGAAGATAACTTGAATACGTTATCATTATTGCAAATGCAATAGATAAACTAAAGAATATTTGACCATAAGCTGCGACCCATACACCTGGATCTAGAATTTTAGAAAAATCTGGAGCGAAAAAGGCTTCTAGGCCATCCATCGCACCTGGTAATGTAAGTGCACGAATTACAATAATAACAAAAATAATTACTAATGCTGGTATAAAGATTCGGTTTGCAACTTCAATTCCTTTTTTGACACCTTTAAATAATATTCCTAATACTACGACCCATACGATAATTAAAGGTATAAGAACGCCAGGTACAAAACTGCCAATTTGTCCAGGGTCTGCTAAATTTAAATAATCATTAAACAGAAATGTTTCCGTATCTTCTCCCCAATTTAGGTTAAAAGAAAATATAGAGTACGATATTGCCCAGGCAATAATTACTGAGTAGTAGGTTGAAATAACAAATGCTACTAAAACTGCCCACCAGCCGACCCATTCTGCTTTTTTGTTAATTCTTTTGTAAGCCAATGGTGCAGATCCCTTATACTTGTGCCCCATTGTAAATTCCATAATAAGAATTGGAATACCTGCTGTTAATAAAGCGAATAAATAAGGAATAAAGAATGCTCCACCACCGTTTTCGTATGCTACTGCTGGAAATCGCCATATGTTACCTAGACCAATTGCAGATCCAACAGCAGCCATAATAAACCCTGCTCTTGTTCCCCACTGAGACCTTGTCTCCATTTTTTTTGCCTCCCCTTTTCTAGTTATTCCTTCTCTATTATATTTCTATGAAAAAAGCTTCGAAGGAATGTTATAAATCTTTACTTTTTTCAGATATTTATGTTTGTATTATAACGGTACATTTGTACCATGTCAAAGCAATTTTGAATATTACCAAATTAAAAGGCAGATTGTCTGGGACAATCTGCCTTAATCTTATATATTCTTGGATCTGGTTTTATTTATAAAATGAATAAAGAAACTAATTAATAGTATTAATGCTATCGTTAATAGCAACGAAAGCCATACGCTGCTTGTATAGCCCATCACAAGATAACTGACACTTGCTGCAGCTGCTGCAAGGCATGCATATGGGAGCTGTGTCATTACATGTGCAATATGGTTTGATCCTGCACCAGTTGACGAGAGAATGGTAGTATCAGAAATCGGTGAACAATGATCTCCAAATACCGAACCTGCAAGTACTGCTGCAAGTGAAGGTAACAATAATGAAACATCTGTAATTACTGTTATCTCTGCTGCGATAGGCAGCATAATTCCGAACGTCCCCCATGATGTTCCTGTCGCTAACGCCATTAAACCAGCTATAATAAAGAATAAAAACGGCAATAGCGCTGAATCAATGGACGCTCGTTCTACTAACTGTGCAAGATAGTCACCAGTTCCTAACGTATCAATTACCGAACCAATCATCCAAGCCAATAGTAAAATATAGATTGCTGGAAGCATTGTTTTAAGACCTTCACTAAATATTTTTACACTCTTGGCCTTTGGCTGGTCTTGCAGCAAATGGAATGTTAATGCTAAAGCTACTGCAAGCACTCCACCAATAAATAAGGATAAATTGACATTCGTATTAGCAAATATAGACAATATTGTTATATCGTCATTTCCTTTGGAGCCAGTATAAATCATTGCGCCAACTGTTCCAACGATTAAAAGAAGGATTGGATAAATTAGATGATATACTTTACCACCTTTATGCGACTCAAATACTTCATCTAAATCTCCCGGGATATTTTCATCAGGATCTACAAGTTCTCCTGATTTAATTGCTCGCTCTTCGTGTTTGCGCATTGGGCCAATATCCATTTTTAGATATGCCATAAAAAACACAAGTAATAAAGCACCAATAGCATAGAAATTTAATGGAATCATTTTCACGAATGCTTCGAGTGGTTGTATATCCGAAATTCCGTTTGCCACTAATAAGCTTCCTATTACACCTATAATATATGCTCCCCAACTTGAGATTGGTGACATTACCGTTACAGGTGCTGACGTAGAATCAATAAAATAGGCAAGTTTCGCCCGAGAAATTTTATATCTGTCAGTAAGTGGACGGGCTACTTGGCCAACCGCTAAAGCATTAAAATAGTCATCAATAAATATAATTATTCCTAAAACTGCTGTCATTACCTGGGCACCAGTGCGAGTTTTCACTCTTCTTACCATATACTCACCAAACGCCCGACTGCCTCCTGAAGCTGTTAAAAAAGCTGTCATGATACCTAAAAGCAACAGAAAACCTAATAATAATAGATTCCCTCTATTAAAGCCGTCTGAAGAATAGAAAATCTGATAAAAAACTACCCAGATTTCATTCAGCGATTCCACAACGTGAAAGTCATGGATAAACAGAGCTCCAATAAGTATCCCTAAACCAAGTGATAATAGAACTCTTTTTGTCAGTAGTACTAATACAAGCATGAGTAATGCTGGTATTAACGAATAAATCGTTCCTTCCATGTCTTTTACCTCCATAATTTTTATGAAAGTGCACGGAGATACAGTAAAAAAGGACACAAAAAAGCAATGATAGAAAATAACTCATCATTGCTTTCACAATATACGTTATCCTCCATTCGATCAGTAGTCCTCCATGCACAATCTTGAACATGACAGTACACTTTTTGTTCAAAAATGTCCCAGCAATAATAAGTTTGACCCTCACTACGCTTCGGCATACAGTCCTTTCACCAATAATCACAGTTGTCATTCTCCAATTGGCTACTCTTCCTAAATGCTCCTCTACCTCACCGATCTGAGGTTTTTTATTAATTTGTTTTTTAAGTATACTAAGTTATCTCTTATCTTGCAAGTCGTTACGTGGAATGGCGATAGACGGATTACGATCTCCATCCCCTCCATAATACTGCGGCACCTCTGAATTAATTGTTCTCGAATCGATATAAATTCTTGTTTCTACCTTTTCTGATTTGGTTGAGAAAGGAACCACAATCTGAACGTTTGCTGTAACAAGAACATATAATTCATATACTGTTGTATTAATTCCAAGGCTTTCGGTATCCAATTGCAAATCAGATTCAATCGCACCGACTATTTCGAAATTAACTGGTATTTTTGGACCTAAGTTTGCCAGAATCGTATTCTCAAACGCTTGACCTATAGGAATTTCTACAACCGTTGGATCTTTATCAGCTAAATCATCTGCAGAATCGTCGTAGTCAATTGGGGGCAGGTCTGGGTCATCTGTATCTACTGTCTCGCCCTTATTCATATTGTACAAAAAATATTCCGCACGCTCGGTAGCTTTTCTTAATATCTCGTTTTGTTCTTCTCCACTCCAATCCACCATTGTAATATTGCCTTGGTCATCCTTATAAACGTTCACAAGATCATCGAAAGTAACTCCCTCAGTGGATTTTACTGCAGCATTTATTGTACGTGTCGCGAATTCAATTGTCTTTTGCTCTGCAATTTCCATCAAAGTCGGCTGTATACGCTCACCTACAAACCAAATGATTAACCACACCATAGCAATGAATAAAATACAGGTGATTATTAATATGTACTTAACTGGAGGTGGTGTGCGGTTCTTTTTGAAATTAATACTTCTTGGCTGCATCAACATAAAATACCCCCTTAACACAAGTTATGCTTGTATTAAGGGGGTTAGAATTTATTTTTTATACTTATTCTTGGAAACAGGCTTTTATAGTAGTGGAAAGATTGTTCGATAGGTCAACTTCATATGGTGAAAAGCACGATTTGCTTTCATCTTTTGTTATGCGAATAATTGGTCGATCACATAAATGCTGATGTTGTCTGACTACCACACCCAACCGATTGTCATTTAATTTAACTGTTAATCCATTTGGGTACACAGCAACACTTTTCTTGAAGGCTTCCACCATTTCTTTATCAAACAAGTTCACAGCACCTGCGTACAGAATTTCCAGACCTTCGTGAGGCAGCATCGCTTCCCGGTAGCTTCGATTACTTGTAACAGCATCAAATACATCTGCTACCGCCAGCACTTTTCCGTAAAGATGAATTTCCTGATTGCATATTCCTCTTGGATAACCTGATCCATCAAGTCTTTCGTGGTGCTGGAATGCACAATGTGCCACAGTTAAAGGAAGGTTATCCTGATTCTTAAGAAAATCATAGCCATATTGGGTATGGCATTTTATTGCTTCATATTCCATTAACGACAATTTAGATGTCTTTTTTAATATATCCTGATCAATAAAGATTTTACCAATATCGTGCAGCATAGCACCAATACCAATTTCCACCAGTTTACTCCTTGGTAATTTAAGTTCCGTACCAATCGCTAGCGAGTAAATTGTTACATTTATGGAATGCTGAAAAATATAATCATCCGTTACAAACACATCTGACAGCAAAGATAACGCGTTTTCTCTGTGCATAATTTCATCAAGCAGTCGTTCAATTACATTTGTTATCTGTGTGCTCTTCTTTTCTAATATATAAGATCGGTTGCTAAACCCTTTTTGTTTAATATCATAAAAAGTATCTTTTACTGTATTTGTTGCATCAATTCGTGATTCTTCTGAGATAACCGACTCAATTTGAATATCATTGGTTAGTTCATCTTCTACATAGATATAGGTTACTCCCTGCTGGATAAGACGCCTAATCATTTGAGCGGTTAAACCTATCCCCTTCTGTATTAAAACGTTACCTTTATCGTTTAATATGGCCTGTCCTACAGTAGTACCAGGTTTAAGTAATTTCGTACTTGCTAATCTCATTCGGTTCTCCTAACTGTGTATCATCAAACGAACTAACTATGATACCAATTGTTCATTAGAAAACTTGGTTTATCACCAAAACTTAAGTGATCACTAAAAAAGTAAAATATTATACAAACTGGATGTATCTATCATCGCATTATCGAATATACTTCGCTTTCCGCGGGCGAGTGTCGAGCCTCTTCGGACTAGCGTCCTTCAGGGTCTCACCGATCTCTTACTTCCCGCAGGAGTCTTCGTATATTCGATAATGCTACGTTAAGTTATAAGAAACGAATTCGCAAAATCCACTTTTTCAGCAACCACAAGACTTTAACGCGAAAATAATTTTTTACTAAGTATAAAAATTCTAACAAATTTCCACAAAAAATACTATAGAATTTTGAAAATATTTTAGTTTCTACATAAAACAAATGCCTTCCATAATGGAAGACATACTGACTATGATATTCGACTCAACGCTTCCTTACCGGTCATTCCTACTTCCCAGCCAAAAGATTTTGATGCATCCGTTATTTTTTCAAGAGGGGCATGTAATAAATCATCAATTGTTCGAACCCCTATTGCCCGGCCAGCAATAACCTTACGTGCTGCCAACTTTTCATTTAAAAGATCTACGTCGAGCGCACCGCACATGATATAACCAATATCATTCGAGATCATGAGCAAATTTGTTTTCGGAAGTTCGACTGTTATTGCATTAAAAAACATACCGTCAATTTCTAAAGGATTTACAGTAATCATTCATGTATTGCCTCCTTTTCTCCATCACCATATATGTGTATGCAGAATAAGGCCGTTTGCTACAGTTGTTTAAGCAGTTCCATATTCTCTCTTTAAGGTAACAGCTAACAAATCTCTCAGAAACTCAGGTAAAAAATATGTCTTACTTTCAGACTTAGCTACCTCAGGAAGAAGTCTTCCAAACGTAAAGGTATCCGCTGTTGCAACATGATATAATTTATCTGGATCAATCGCAATTTCGTTTGTTGTGACTTCTTTGACATGTTCTTGTCCGTCTTCTCCAATTTCTGTTTCAACTTCTAAACCGGAATAGATCATTCTGCCAAGAACTTCTCCGCGAAATCCAAATCCTTTTAGCTTTAATTCCATAAACTCCTTTGTGAAGGAAGCGCGAATAACCTCGATCAGTTCATCACCTTTTAATGTCACAACACAAGGGTTAATAGGATGTGGACAAATACGGTGTATGTCTTTAAGCGTTACATCTCCAGCTTCAAAACGGTCAAGCAAGACACCAGCATTTAACATGGCAAAATCAGCATTTGTCCAATCTCTTAATGTATCTGTAAGTTTTTCCATTACAGGAGTATCCTTGAACCAACTCACATCAACTGTTTCTTTTAGTGAAACAACTTTTTCTTGCAGAACCTTGTCAGACTGTACCATCAAGTCATTCAATTTTTCTTCTGTTTGTAAATCTTTAGCCCTGTGGGTAATATCAATCGCATGCGCTTCTTTTTTCACCAGTTTTTTTAAATCATGGTCCCATGTCAATGCCACTTCACCAACAAATGCACAATGCTTTCCTGCAGCAGTAATGATCGTATCATTAACCGTTTCTTCGGTGCGCAATAAATGGTGGGTATGACCGCCAATTATGACGTCAATATCGTTATACCTGCGAGCAATTTCCTGATCTTCATTTATACCTAAATGAGACAACAGTACAATAACGTCTGTTTGTTTTGCAAGCTCGTCCACATAGGAATCCAGCACGTCAAATGGTGAAGCGATGTGCCAGCCCAGTAGCTCATAGAATGCATTAAACGGTGCTGTTAAACCTAATACACCTATTCTCACACCATTTATCGAACGAATCGTTATACTTGGATGAACCCATGGTGGGTTTTCTTCTATTAGGTTTTTGAAGTTAGCACAAACAACGTTAAAATTAGCATCATCGTATAGATGATAAAGATCATCGTGATCGAGCGTAATTCCTTCGTTATTCCCAAAAGTTACCACATCGTACTCTAAATCGTTCATCAGCTGGACGTTGGCTTTCCCCATAAATGCCTCAGCAATTGGGTGGACCCTATCTACATGATCCCCTATATCAACCAGCCAGCAAGATTGATTCTCTGCTTTCCGACTAGCTTTTGCTTCCTTTAAATATCCAGCAACTTTTGACCATTGTTCAAAGTTACTATGTAAATCATTTGTATAATAAAAAAACAGCTTTTCCTCCATGTTAATAACCCCTTACATTAATCCATCAATAATTAAACGTATTCCAATTATGATTAATAAAATTCGTAAGATCCATTCCAGTGCCTGTCCTTTTAATTTTTGGTTTATTTTTGCACCGAACGTTCCACCTAACCACGCACCTGGTATGAACCATATCGCATATTCCCAAGCAACATGACCTAGCATAATATGTGTTCCTGCACCAAGTAAACTTGTGAAAAAAATCATAAACATGGACGTTGCAATTGCGATATGAGCAGGAAAACCAAATAGTAGAATCATCATCGGTACCATTATCGATCCGCCACCAATACCAAATAAACCGGACAACGTTCCAACGATCAAAGCAATGGGAAACGCTAACCAAAAAGAGACCGTATACTGATACGTTTTGCCATCAAATTGGAATGAACGAACGTTCTTGCCCTGGATTGCTTTTCCTTCAGATGGTAATTTCCGTTTTACTAAAAATAATAGTGAAAGAAGGATCATCAGCAAACCGAAATACAGCGTGAATTTCTCTGCATTAATAAATTGATTTAACCATGAACCCAAGACACCACCAGGTATTCCACCAGTTAAAAAAATCAGACCAGTTCTATAATCAACTCGCCCTTTTCGAAAGTACGAAATCGTTGAAGAAAGCGCAGTAAAAACCATGACGACCAGCGATATGCCAACAATCGTGTGCGGGGTTGCCCATTCAAATCCACCAAAATACTGTTGCAATATCAACAAACTTGGAACCAAAATCACACCGCCACCAAGGCCAACCAAGCTCCCTAGCATTGCGGTTAATAAACCAATTAACAAGCAAATAAGATATACCATCTGAATTAAATCCCTTCCGTCTTCGCGAACATTTAGTACTACCTATTTTAGCACGCATGAAAGGGCATTTCTAATTATTGGGTGTGGGAATCACTTTTCTTTACATGAGGTGGGTCAGCTTGTGGTTTAGCGTGTATTTTGGGCTGGGTGGATTGTATTTTACATGTTACCGATTGTATTGTGGGGGAAGTGGATTGTATTTCACTAGTAACAGATTGTATTCTTGCAATTTCGTTTTGGAGCACAAAAAAGCCTTAGTATAAAATTATACTAAGGCTTTTCCTGATTTTCTTTATCCGATAGAACCTTCCATCTCAAACTTGATAAGACGGTTCATCTCCACTGCATATTCCATTGGAAGTTCTTTTGTGAATGGCTCGATGAAGCCCATTACGATCATTTCCGTAGCTTCCTGTTCGCTGATTCCTCTACTCATCAAGTAGAACAATTGCTCTTCAGAAACCTTGGAAACTTTTGCTTCGTGCTCAAGTGAAATATTTTCGTTATTCACTTCGTTGTATGGGATAGTATCTGAAGTAGATTCATTATCCATAATCAACGTGTCACATTCGATATTCGAACGTGCGCCGTCTGCTTTTTTACCAAAGTGTACGATTCCGCGATACGTTACTTTACCACCTTGTTTTGAAATGGATTTCGAAACAATGGTTGATGACGTATTTGGTGCTAAGTGATGCATTTTAGCTCCAGCATCCTGGTGCTGTCCACGTCCAGCGATAGCAATTGACAATGTCATACCACGTGCGCCTTCCCCTTTTAAGATGACAGCAGGATATTTCATCGTTAATTTGGAACCAATGTTACCATCGACCCATTCCATCGTTGCATTCGCATCACATGTTGCACGTTTTGTAACAAGATTATAAACGTTGTTTGCCCAGTTTTGAATCGTTGTATAGCGGCAGTAAGCATCTTTTTTAACAAAGATCTCTACTACTGCACTATGCAATGAATTCGTTGTATAAACTGGTGCAGTACAACCTTCTACATAATGTACGGATGCACCTTCGTCAACAATGATTAGCGTACGCTCAAATTGTCCCATGTTTTCCGAATTAATTCGGAAATAGGCTTGCAACGGTGTGGTTGTCTGCACGCCTTTTGGAACATAAATGAATGAACCGCCTGACCATACTGCCGAGTTCAAAGCAGAAAACTTGTTATCGGTATAAGGAATTACTTTTCCGAAATACTCTCTGAATAAGTCTTCATTTTCTTTTAACGCAGTATCTGTATCTTTAAAAACAATTCCTAAGTCAGATAGATCTTTTTTCAAGCTGTGGTAAA
Organism: Virgibacillus flavescens; assembly: GCF_050574275.1. Classification (GTDB taxonomy): domain Bacteria; phylum Bacillota; class Bacilli; order Bacillales; family Amphibacillaceae; genus Virgibacillus_F; species Virgibacillus_F flavescens. The sequence goes on along the minus strand of NZ_CP192260.1, from coordinate 1,793,948 downwards.
CAACTTCAGATTCGTATTGTGCAGAAACACCAGCCAAGTATTTTTGCTCAGCCTCAGGTATTCCTAGCTTATCAAAAGTCTCTTTGATTTCTTCTGGTACTTCATCCCATGTTTTTCCTTGACGTTCTGATGGCTTAACATAGTAGATAATTTCATCAAAATTCAATTCAGAAAGATCTCCACCCCATTGTGGCATAGGGGTATTGTAGAAATACTCTAATGCTTTTAAACGATAGTCGAGCATCCATTGAGGTTCATCTTTGATTTTCGAAATTTCTTTAACAACGTTAGGCGTTAATCCTTTTTCTGTACGAAAGATTGAGACGTCTTTATCATGAAATCCATATTTATACTCTTCGATTTCAGGCGCTTTTTTCGCCATGTAAAAAACCTCCTTTAGGTGTTTGAAACTGTTGCATATAATGGCTACTTGTCGTCATCTACACCTTTTTCCATTGCTTTCCAGGCTAAAGTGGCACACTTAATACGCGCTGGAAACTTTGTTACTCCTTGCAGTGCCTCTATGTCATCCAGATCAAATTCTTCTGTATCAATATCTTCACCAAGCATCATTGCGGAAAACAGTTCAGACATTTTCAATGCTTGATTAACTTCTTTCCCTTTGACAGCCTGTGTCATCATGGAAGCTGATGACATGCTAATGGAACAGCCTTCACCGTCGAATTTCGCGTCTGTGACAATTCCGTCTTCAATTTTCAATTGCAATTGAATACGATCTCCACAAGTTGGGTTATTCATTTCAACTGTTAATGCGTCACCTTCGACAAAACCACGGTTCCTTGGGTGCTTATAATGATCCATAATTACTTGTCTATATAGTGTATCGAGGTTATTAAAAGACATCACCAAAATACTCCTTTGTTTTAACAAGTCCTTCTACCAACTTGTCAATATCTTCTTCGTTGTTATATACATAAAAGCTTGCACGTGCTGTCGCTGTAACTTCAAGCCAGCGCATCAATGGTTGTGCACAATGATGGCCTGCACGTACTGCTATTCCTTCTGAATCAAGTGCTGTAGCTGTATCATGCGGATGCACATCGTCTAAGTTGAACGTTACTAGTCCTGCACGTTCTTCCGGACCATAAATGGTTATTCCATTAATCGTACGAAGTTGTTCCAGTGCATATTTAGCTAACGAATGTTCATGTTCGATGATGTTATCCATGCCGACATCATTCAGAAAATCTATTGCAGCACCTAAACCAATAGCACCTGCAATAATCGGTGTTCCACCTTCGAATTTCCAAGGCAGTTCTTTCCACGTGGAATCCTGCAGTTGAACAAAATCAATCATTTCTCCACCAAATTCAACTGGTTCCATGTTTTCTAAAAGCTCACGTTTGCCATACAAGACACCAATTCCTGTTGGTCCACCCATTTTGTGTCCAGAAAATGCATAGAAATCACAATCCAAATCCTGTACATCAACAGCCATATGTGGCGCACCCTGTGCACCATCTATCAGCATTACCGCTCCATGCTGATGAGCAATTGCAGCAATTTCTTTAATTGGATTAATAGTACCGAGTACATTGGAAACATGCATAACGGAAACTATTTTTGTATTACTTGTAATTGTATCACGTACATCATCAAGTGCAATAGTGCCATCTTTCTGAAGTGGTATATATTTCAATGTCGCACCGGTAGCCTTTGCCGCCTGCTGCCAGGGGATTATATTACTATGGTGTTCCATTGGTGTTATGACTATTTCATCGCCTTGTTTAAGGTTTTGACGTGCATAACTTGTTGCTACTGTGTTAATTGAAGTAGTTGTACCACGTGTAAAGATTACTTCAGCAGTACTGGAAGCATTAATGAAACGGCGAACCTTCTCACGAGCTCCTTCATACTTTTCAGTAGCACGTGTACCTAGCGTGTGTACGCCACGGTGCACATTAGAGTTATCCTGGCGATAATACGTGTCGATCGCTTCAATAACTGGTAATGGCTTTTGGGTTGTTGCAGATGAGTCCAGATAAACTAAAGGATGCCCATTTACTTCCTGGTTAAGGATAGGAAACATTTGCCTGATGGCATTTACATCCATTAGTATACCTTCCTTTCAATAACTTGCGTCAATTGATTCTTAACTGATTCAATTGGCAGCTGATTAACAACTGGTGCTAAGAAACCATGAATGATTAACCGTTCAGCTTCTTTCTGTGTAATACCACGACTCATCAAGTAGTAGAGTTGTACAGGATCCACGTTACCTACTGAAGCTGCGTGCCCTGCAGTAACATCATCTTCATCGATTAGCAGAATAGGATTAGCGTCTCCGCGTGATTTCTCACTTAACATTAATACACGGGATTCCTGCTCAGCGTTCGACTTCGATGCACCATGTTCAATTTTACCAATTCCGTTAAAAATAGCTGTCGCACTATCCTTCATTACTCCATGCTGCAGGATATATCCTTCTGATGCTTTACCAAAATGGACAATTTTTGCAGTGAAGTTCTGGATTTGTTTTCCTCGACCAACCGTTACTGTTTTAGCATTGGATACTGAATTATCGCCAACTAAATGTGTAATGTTTTCCGATACAGTGTTACCATCGTTCATTTGGCCTAATGCCCAGTCAATTTTCGCGTCACGGTAAGCAACTCCACGACGGTTAACATATGTGGTTGTACCTGCTGCAAAGTTATCAACTGCTCCAAATGAAATTCGTGCATTATTATGGGCAACTACTTCTGTAACAATATTTGCTACAGTTTTCTGCTCGTGATTCGTTGAAATGTAATTTTCGACATACGTTACGGAACTATTATCATCCGCTACAACTAATACATGGTTAAACATGGCAACCTCAGGATCTTCCTGCCAAAAAACAGTTTGCAATGGTACATCCAGTTCAACATTTTTTGGTACATAAACGAAGATACCGCCATTCATTAGTGCTGCATGTAAAGCTGTTAAGCGGTGCTCGTCAACAGATACCGCATCTTTCATGTAGTAGCGTTTCACCAAATCTTCATGCTCGGTTAAAGCAGTGAAAATATCTGTGAAAATAACGCCTTTTTCCTTCAGTTCAGCATCGAGTGATGCATATGCAACCGAATGATTACGCTGAATGATTAGATTTGCCGAATCATTACCCTTATCGATGATATCTTTAATTTCTTCTGGCAAATTCTCAAGTGATGAAATTTCTTCACCTTGTGCAGAATGTTTAAATTCACTAAAATTCCATTTACCAATTTTAGTCTTATCTGGCCTCGGCATCGAAAGCGTATCAGCTTGATCAAGTGCATGAAGGCGTAACGATTTCATCCATTCTGGTTCGTTTCTATCTTTTGAGAATTGACTAATATATTCTTGATCATATGGTAGCTTAGTTTCTACTGTCATATTACCCCTCCTAACTTCTACGCTTTTTGGCCAACCGTTTCGTCTTCTATACCTAATTCTTCTTTAATCCACTCGTAACCTTCTGCTTCTAAACGTTTAGCAAGCTCAGGTCCACCTGATTTAACGACACGTCCCTGCATCATTACGTGTACCTGATCCGGTGTAATGTAATTTAACAGACGTTGATAATGCGTAATAATTAGGCAGCCAAAGTTTTCACTTCTCAGCTTATTAATTCCTTTTGATACTACTTTTAATGCATCAATATCAAGGCCAGAATCTATTTCGTCTAAAATTGCAATTTCTGGTTTAATCATCATTAATTGAAGGATTTCGTTACGTTTCTTTTCTCCTCCAGAAAATCCAGTGTTCAAGTAACGTTGTGCCATGTTCTTATCAATTTCAAGATAGTCAAGTGCACTATCCATCTCTTTGATGAATTTCATTAATGAAATCTCGTCACCTTCTTCTCGACGAGCGTTAACGGACGAACGCAAGAAGTCAGAAGTTGTTACACCACTAATCTCACTCGGATATTGCATACCTAAGAAAAGTCCAGCACGAGCACGTTCATCTACTTCCATTTCTAAAACATCTTCACCATCTAAATGGATCGTTCCTTGTGTAATTTCGTACTTTGGATGCCCCATGATTGCAGATGCAAGCGTTGACTTTCCTGTACCATTTGGCCCCATTACTGCGTGGAATTCTCCACCTTTTATCGTAAGGTTTACCCCTCGTAATATCTCACTATCTTCAATCGATACATGAAGATTTTTTATTTCTAGTGTTGATCCTGCCATTTCGATACCTCCAGTTACTATTTATATGCTATTTATCAAATGGACAGTTTGTATCCATTCTCAATTTATTCTCATTACAATCTTAAAGCATTTCGAATTTATTATCAACTCTTTTAAACCAAGCGGTTCGATGGTTTAAAGGTAACAGAAAAATCCGAGTTTCTTCTATTAAAATAAATAAAAGAAAAAAAGCTGATAATGTGAATTTTATCACATCATCAACTTAATTTTAAATCTATTTTTATTTGTGCAAGTGACTGTCTAATTCAGCTGTAATATTTTTGCATTTTTCATATTCATCCTGGCGTCTCTTTTCGACGGCAATTTGATTTTCTAACTTTCTTCCGTACTCTGCATAACCCATATTATGCGATTGATGCATAGCCTTCTCCATCTCTGGAGTGTAATTCATTCGTATACCACTATAAATAGTGAATCATCCTTTCGACTTGATTACTTACTAAGAGTATCACATATATATTACCCGCACAAAACGCAAATAAACGTGATATTACGAAATGAATTGAGTATTCCTCCAGAAACGGAACATAACGAACTAATCGTTTTTATTTTAACTAATTACATCCATTTACTAAATAATGCTCCGTTTTTAAATTGTACTATTTCTTTCCATCAACGGGGACAACTGCTCCATCAAATTCTTCCAGGATATAATTCTGAATTTCTTCTGTATGCAATACGTCAACTAACGTGTTTAAAGCTTTATTATCTTTATTTTCTTTTTTAACTGCAATAACATTAACATAAGGAGAATCTTCTCCCTCTAAAATTAGTGCATCTTCTAATGGATTTAAATCCACACCAATTGCATAATTTGTATTAATTGCTACCAGTGCCTTTTCTTCAGATTTGTACATATCAGGTAAAAGTGCTGCATCGATATCAGCAGAAAACTGAAGGTCTTTTGGATTTTTAACAATGTCATCGACAGTTGCCTCTACATTCTTTACATCATCGGAGAGTTTTATCAACCCCGCGTTTTCCAATAGAGTTAAGACTCGTCCGTGATCTGCAACAGAACGACTCATAATTACTTCTGTACCTTCTGGAATCTTCTCTACACTTTCGATTGTTTTAGAGTAAATGCCAATTGGTTCAATATGAATGCCACCAATATGTGTAAAATTATATCCAAGCTCTTCTTTTTGATTTTGTAAATATGGAATGTGCTGGAAGTAGTTCGCGTCCAGATCACCAGAAGCTAAGTCCTGGTTAGGTAAAACATAGTCCTGATATTCTTCAATATTTAACGTAATACCTTTTTCCTCAAGAATTGGTTTTGCCTGCTCTAAAATTTGCGCGTGTGGAACACTTGAAGCACCCACTGTAATTTCTGAATCATCTCCACTGCCTTTTTCTTCGTTACCGCCACATGCTGCTAATGTTAGTAATACTAATATGGATAGAAGCGCTAGTGTTTTTTTCAATTTAATCTCCCCTTATCTTTTATCTAATTTGTTGGAAATAAAGTCTCCAATGAACTGAAATATAAAAACAATGATTACGATTAATATGGTACAAAACAGTACAACATCGAAATCATGTCGTTGGAACCCATAAAAATACGCATAATTCCCTAGTCCGCCTGCGCCAATTACGCCTGCCATTGCAGTGTAGCCGATTAGTGCGATTGCAGTAACCGTTAGACCGGAAATTAAAGCTGGCATAGACTCTGGAAGCAGAACTCTGAAGATAATTGTTCGAGTTTTGGCCCCCATCGATTTCGCTGCTTCCACAACACCTTTGTCTACCTCTTTTAATGCAATTTCCACCAGCCTGCCGTAGAACGGTGCAGCACCGATAATTAAAGCTGGCAATGCCGCGTTTGGTCCACGAATCGTGCCAATCAGGAAATCGGTAAATGGAAATAAAAGTAAAATTAAAATAATGAATGGAATAGCTCTGAAGATATTTACTACAGACGCTACAATCGTGTTTAAAAATTTATTTTGCCAAATGCCATCTTTTGTTGTGAGGTATAAAAGTAAGCCTAAAATAATACCTAGTATAAACGTCCCGACGAGCGATAAAATCGTCATATAAAATGTTTCATAGGTCGCAACCCAAAAATCCTGAAAGTCCAAATTCGGGAATAAATTATTTAACATCGCGAACCACCTCCACTTCTACTGAGGTTTCATTTTTTACAAATTGAACTGCGTTGGCAAGCTCAGGTTTTTCGCCACTTAACTGTACAAATATCGTACCGTAAGCCCCTCGTTGTGTTTGCGTAATCTTACCCTGCAATATATTAATGTCAATTGAATACGTTTTTGCTAACTGACTAATCAGTGCCTGGTTTGTAGTCTCTCCAATAAAATGAAGTCTTACAATTTTTCCTGTTGTATAGCTTTCAATGAGTTGCTGTACACTTTCATTTTCATCGTTTGTACCCATTACTTGTTCAACAAATTTCTTTGTAACCTGCTGCTTCGGTCGGAGGAAGATGTCCAGAACATCACCTTGCTCAACTATTTTTCCACTTTCCATCACAGCAACCTGATTACATATTTTTCGAATAACGTGCATCTCGTGTGTGATCAATATAATGGTTAATCCTAACTTTTCGTTGATATCCATTAACAAATCAAGGATGGAATTTGTAGTTTCCGGATCCAGAGCAGACGTTGCTTCGTCACATAACAGTACTTTCGGATTGTTTGCCAACGCTCTCGCGATACCAACTCGCTGTTTCTGTCCTCCACTCAACTGCGATGGATACGCGTCTTCTCTACCCGAAAGCCCTACTAAACCAATAAGTTCGTTTACCCGATCTTCTCGCTCATTCTTTGGAATACCAGCAATTTCCAATGGAAAAGCGATGTTATCTTTTACCGTTCTTGACCACAAGAGGTTAAAGTGCTGAAATATCATTCCGATTTCTTGTCTAGCCAGACGTAATTGCTTCGTATTTAGCGAAGTTATCTCCTGCTGGTCGATAACAATTCGTCCATCTGTCGGCTCCTCCAGTCGGTTTAATAAACGGACAAAGGTACTTTTACCGGCTCCGCTGTACCCGATAACACCATATATTTCCCCTTCTTTTATGGTTAACGATAAGTCATCTACTGCGTGAATTTCCGACTTTTTCGTTTTATATTGCTTCCGTAAATTTTCAATCGTAATCATAAAAATACCTCCTTCTGTACACCATCGTTCTTATAAACGCAAAAACGCCTTTCTGTAAGAGAACAGAAAGACGTAATAATGTAAGTCTCACGTTCTCTCATCTTTCAAAGCTATTGCTTTGCAGGAGTTAGCACCTTTCAAACAACAAGTTGTTTGAAGGTTGCCGCGGTTTCATAGGGCCAGCCCCTCCACCGCTCTAGATAAGAGAGTTACTATTTAATTGGTGTAAAAATGTCTAAATCAAATCCTATCACCTGATAGGTGACCTGTCAACAAATTTATGCAAACAGCGCTGGTTTATACTTCATCAAATAGGTATATATGTTTGGAATCGACTGAAACGCATATACCTTCTCCTTGATCTGTCCACCTTCTTTGATAAGGAGACAAGGAACACTTTCTACTTGAATTTCCTGCATGAACTGCGGATGTAACGATGCATTCATTTCCAGAAAAATATCCTCTTTGTGGACCGACTCAATTTTATTTAACATCGTTTTCGCCAAGTGGCAGGTGCCGCAAAAAGGGGTGAAAATATATAAAAAATAATGATCCTCTTTTAAACGTTCATTTGTTATTGTTTGCATTCTTATCACCTTATTATGAAATACTGTTTATAAAAAAAGCGGATTAACATTTATCCGCTTACTCACCAGTGCGTTGGCCAGAACCGACTCTGGTGTCGTTGCCACTTCACGGAATTCACCACTCACATAGATATGAACTGCATGGGGAAGTTCACGTGACAGCTGCTTTCTTAACTTCATGCCCGCACTGTCTTCGTCCGTCAATATAAAAACATCTTTATTATCTAAATCATATTTGTCCAAAAGCTCATCAAAACGGGCAACCCCAAGTGTACCATTAGTACAAATAATAGTTACAGGATCCGTAATAATTTTTTCGATTTGTTTCTTATCTGTTAACCCTTCAACAATAATAACTTTGTCAGATTCAGGTGTAATCATGACATATCACTCCTCATATTATCAAGAAAAACACTTCTTTCCTGTATCATATGATATAACTAAGGCTGACTTTACACCCTTTTAAAAAAGAGGTAAGCCAGCCATTAGCGAATAAATTAGTCTTCCTTAATTTCTTCCTCATATTTCTCAGCAGAAAGTAATTCATCAAGCTCAGATTCATCTGAAAGTTCAACAACTACCATCCAAGCTTTTTCATATGGAGATTCATTAACGAATTCCGGATTATCTTCCAGTTCCTCATTAATTTCAATTACTTTTCCACTAACAGGAGCATAAAGTTCTGATACAGTTTTAACAGACTCAACGCTGCCAAAAGGTTCGTCAGCTTCAATTTCTTCTCCGACCTCCGGAAGTTCAACAAATACGATATCTCCTAATTCTGACTGTGCAAAATCAGTAATACCAATGCGTACTTTACCGTCTTCTTTTTTTACCCATTCGTGTTCTTCTGAATATAATAAGTCTTTAGGTAAGCTCATTTACAATCCCTCCGATAATTCTCTATTGATTTTTCCATGTATGATTAAAGATATCTTCTTTAAATCCAACTGTGACACGTTCCCCATCTGTCAGGATTGGGCGCTTAATCAGCATTCCGTCAGATGATAAAATAGTTGCCATTTCTTCATTTGACGCATCTGCTATTTTATCTTTGATATTTTTTTCACGGTAACTTTTCCCGCTTGTATTAAAAAATTTCTTAGCAGGAAGTTCGCTTTTTGTTATCAAATCTAAAATTTCCTGTTGCGAAGGTGTGTTTTCCACAATATGTATACTAGTATAATCGATATCATTACTATCTAGCCATTTTTTCGCATTCTTACATGTACCACAATTAGGATACCAGTAAAATCTCAAAGCCACAAGCATTCCTCCTTATTTCAATTTTATCATGATTTTGGTGCATTTCATAAGAATTTTTATCATATTTTTTTGGTGGATAGAATTTGGTGGGGTGGGATTGTATTTTGGCTGGGTTGGACTGTATTTCGGATGGAGCCGCTTGTATTTTACGGAGAACGGCCGGTATTCTAGATTGGGTGGACTGTATTTGGCGTGTTGGCTTGTATTATGGCTGGGTCGGACTGTATTTCAGCTGGAACCGCTTGTATTTTGCCCAGAACGGCCGGTATTCCAACTCAGGCGGACTGTATTTGGCGTGCCGACTTCCATTATGGCTGGATCGGACTGTATTTCAGCTGGGAGCGCTTGTATTTTGCTGAGAACGGCCGGTATTCCACATCAGGCGGACTGTATTTGGCGTGTTGACTTGTATTATGGCTGGGCCAGACTGTATTTCAGCTGAACCCGCTTGTATTTTGCTGAGAACGGCTGGTATTCCACATCAGGCGGACTGTATTTTGCCCGCCGACTATATATCCAACTTGGAACGGACGGTATTCTACCCAAATCCGCTTGTATTCCGCTCAGATCGGCCGTTAACCTGCCCAATCCGGACTGTATACCCTAGCCAAATCAACCCGCACCCACCAAAAAAAGCTGCAATCACATGATTGCAGCCTTTCAAGTCCAATATTTACACGATATAACGCTCTGCTGCGATAATTCCCGCTGCGATTTCGCGTTTTTTAGCAATTACATTAATTGGTGTGTGGCGCGTTAGCTTCCGTAAAGATGATAGCATCATGCGCAGGTTGTCACCTGATTCGATGGCAATTAATGTTTCTTTTGCATCTGCCTCAACACGGTTGAAGGCTTCCTGTACGTAAACTTGTGTGTATAGCAGCTTTTGTTTATTTTTTTCTTCACCAGATTTGTTGATTGCTTTATCTGTACGAAGGATTGCTGCTTCCATATTATATACTTCAGCAGTCATGTCAGCGAGATTTACTAGGATCTCCTGTTCATTCTCAAGCTTCTTCATATACGTCTGGGCAGCTAGACCAGCACCTAGCAGCACCATTTTCTTAGCATTTCTTAATAAATATTTCTCCTGCGCTAATGTTTCTGTGCCAACTTCTTCTGGCATCATCATCATTAATTCTTCCTGTAAACTTTGCGCTTTTTGAAGTAATGGTAATTCACCCTTCATTGCTTTTTTCAACAAAGTACCAGGTACGATCAGGCGATTAATTTCATTTGTACCTTCAAAAATACGGTTAATCCGGGAATCGCGATACATGCGTGCTACTTCGTATTCTTCCATAAATCCATATCCTCCATGAAGCTGAACCGCTTCATCGACAACATAGTCAAGACATTCTGTTGCAGTATATTTATTCATGGAACATTCGATTTGGTATTCTGCGATAGCTCGTGCTACTTCACGGCCGTCTTTTAACTGTTCATCATTAAGGGCACCCATGCGTTGTTCAAATAAACCTACTGTCCGATAAACTGCACTTTCATTTGCATATGTTCGTGCAGCCATCGTAGCTAATTTCTCCTGCGTTAGGCTAAAGCTTGAAATAGGCGTGTTGAACTGTTTGCGTTCCTTCACGTATTTCGTCGCAACTTCAATCGCTCGTTTCGAACCACCTACGCCACCAATTGCCAGTTTGTAGCGTCCAACATTTAAAATGTTAAATGCGATAACATGGCCGCGCCCTTTTTCGCCAAGCAGGTTTTCGACTGGAACTTCTGCATCCTGCAGCACCAACGTACGTGTGGATGAGCTCTTAATTCCCATTTTCTTTTCTTCAGGGCCAGTTGAAACACCAGGAAATTCACGTTCTACAATAAATGCCGTAAAGTGTTCGCCATCAATTTTCGCATAAACAATAAACACATCAGCGAACGCTGAGTTTGTAATCCATTGTTTTTCTCCATTCAAAATATAATGTGTTCCAGCTTCATTTAACTTTGCTGTGGTTTTTGCGCCTAATGCATCTGATCCTGATGACGGCTCAGTTAATGCATATGCTGCTAATAACTCACCAGTTGCAAGCTTTGGCAAATACTTTTCCTTTTGCTCGTCATTTCCAAAAAATACGATTGGAAGTGACCCGATTCCCACGTGTGCTCCGTGTGTTACAGAGAATCCACCGGCACGGGAAAACTTTTCAGTAATTAAAGAAGAACTGATTTTATCCAACGCTAAACCGCCATATTCTTCCGGAACATCCGCACCTAACAAACCAAGTTCGCCAGCTTTCTTCAACAAATCCACGGAGTGTTCAAATTCATGGTTCTCCAGATTTTCTACTTTCGGTAAAACCTCACCAATTACGAAGTCCTCAGTTGTTTTGGCGATCATTTTATGTTCGTCAGTAAAATCCTCAGGCGTAATCACATCTTCAGCAGTTAAATCTTCAACCAGGAATGCGCCACCTTTAAATATTCTTTCTTTTGTTTCGCTCATCTTTAACGTCCCCTTTATAATGGAATATCACTTAATTAAAGTAATTCAAATACACCTGCAGCGCCCATACCTCCACCGATACACATGGTTACCACGCCAAATTGAACATCGCGACGCTTCATTTCGTGAATAAGACTTAGCGTTAACTTGGTACCTGTACAGCCCAGTGGATGTCCTAGCGCAATGGCTCCACCGTTTACGTTCACTTTATTTATATCGAGATCAAGTCCTTGAATGACACGCACTGCTTGTGAAGCAAATGCTTCGTTTAGCTCGAATAACCCAATATCTGATAGATTCAATCCGGCAATCTTTAATGCTTTCGGAACCGCTTCAATTGGACCGACACCCATTATTTCCGGTTCCACACCAGCAACTGCAAAGGAACGGAATTTCACAAGTGGTGTTAACCCTTCAGATTCCGCCTTTTCCCGATCCATTACAAGAACAGACGCTGCGCCATCACTCATTTGCGATGCATTTCCAGCAGTAACCGAACCTTGCACATGAAAGGCAGGACGAAGCTTCGCTAAAATATCGGTAGTTGTACCTTCCCGAACTCCTTCATCCATCTCAAATGTGAAGGACTTTTCTTCTATTTTGTTGTTGCTTCCAACTACACGATTTGTTACTTCAACAGGTACAATTTCATCGGTAAACTTGCCCTCTCGAATTGCTCTGGCAGCATTTTCATGACTGCGGACAGCAAATGCATCCTGATCTGCCCGGGAAATACCGAATCGTCTAGCCACTTCTTCAGCGGTATGCCCCATCGACATGTAATAGCCTGGTGCGTCCTGAACAAGCTTTGTATTCGGTCTGATTACGTGCCCTCCCATTGGGACAAGGCTCATTGACTCAGCTCCACCAGCGATTGCTGCATTACTGGAACCAACCATTATTTTTTCAGCTGCATACGCGATACTTTGTAATCCTGACGAACAGAATCGATTAATCGTTATTCCTGGTACCGTATGTTTAAGTCCTGCCAGCCCTACAATATTTCGCGCCATATTTACACCTTGTTCAGCTTCCGGCATGGCACATCCGATGATTACATCGTCAATATCTCCGTCGTAGTTGCCAGCTCTTTTCAACGTTTCTTTCACAGTCAACGCTGCTAAGTCATCTGGTCTTGTATTTGCTAATGATCCTTTTTTTGCTCTGCCAACAGGGGTTCTAGCACCTGCAACAATTACTGCCTCTCTCACATTACTTCCCCCTTGTATTAGTTCCGTAGTGGTTTACCTTTTAGTAGCATGTGCTGCATGCGTTCCTGTGTTTTACGTTCACCAATTAAACTCAAAAATGCTGCACGTTCTAAATCCAGTAATACTTGTTCATCGACAAGTGATCCTTCTTTGATTCGTCCACCTGATAAAACATATGCTAGTTTTTCTGAAATTTTCACGTCATGTTCTGATGCGAATCCGCTTAATTGTAATGACTTAGCTCCCATCAGCATAGCTGCATAGCCTGAATCTCCTACTACCGGCACCTTTTCGCGTTTTGGTGCCAGGTACCCAGCTTTAACAAGTGATAATACTTTTTGTTTTGCATCATGTAATAAATGATCAGGATTAACACTAATGCCATCCTGGTTATTCAGATAGCCATTTTCACGGGCTTCCGCAGCAGATGTCGAAACTTTTGCTGTTGCAACCTTTTCGAATACATCATTAGCTACTTTTGATAAATCAAAATCTACACCTTTTGGCATATTACGAAGCTGCTTTAAGTAAAGCTCTTTCGTACCGCCACCACCAGGAATTAAACCAACTCCAAATTCAACCAGTCCCATGTAAGACTCCTGGGACGCCTGAATTGCGCTTGCTGGCAATGCAATTTCTGCTCCACCACCAAGCGACATATTAAATGGTGCAGCAACTACCGGTTTATTCGAGTACTTAATATTCATTGCTGCGTCCTGGAACTGTTTAACTACCATTTCCAGTTCGAAATAGTTATCGTCCTGCGCTTCCATAAGCATCATTGCAAGGTTCGCTCCAACACAGAAGTTCTTTCCCTGATTGCCAATAACGAGACCGTGATAATTTTTATCAACTTCATCCAGAGCGTAATTAATCATTTGAATAATATCGAGACCGATAGCATTGCTGTTGGAGTGGAACTCAAGACAAGCAACACCATCGCCTAAGTCTATTAAGCTAGCACCTGTATTCTTTTTTATCACACCATTTACTTCTTTTAATTGTTTCAAATTAATTTCTTTTTTATTAAACGTCTGTTGTTTGTATTCGCCATTATCGAAATAATAAACATTACCATTTTCAGTTTGATAGAATGATTCTTTTCCATCATCAAGCATCTTCAGAACCCAAGCTGGTACTGTCTCTCCTTCACTCTGCATACGTTCAACAGATTTACGAAGACCAATAGCATCCCACATTTCAAATGGTCCAAGTTCCCAGCCGAATCCCCAGCGCATTGCCTCATCAATCGATACAATATCGTCAGCGATTTCACCGAGTAGTTCAGCAGAATATAGTAAAGCTGGTTTTGTGATTGCCCAAACCAGGTCGCCTGCTTTATCACCTTTAGCTGATACAAGCGCTTTCAATTTACGACGGGATCCTTTTTCCTGTTTTGCCATTTCCGTTGCTTGCGTCTTCAGTTTTTTACGTTCTTCGTATTCTAGCGTTTCCGGGTTAAGCTCATGAATAATACTACCTTTATCCCCTTTTTTCTTCACAAAAAATCCCTGGCCGCTCTTTGCTCCAAGCCAACCATTCGCTTGCATTTTTAAGATGAAGGCAGGAATATCAAATACTTCTTTTTCCTTGCCTTCCACCTGATCGTAAACATTTTTTGCTACGTGAATAAAAGTATCCAGTCCAACTACGTCTAGTGTTCGGAAGGTAGCGCTTTTTGGCCGTCCAATTAGTGGACCGGTCACCGAGTCTACTTCACCGACACTATAGCCGCCTTTCAGCATTTCCTGCACGGTTACAAGAAGTCCATACGTACCAATTCTGTTTGCAATAAAATTCGGCGTATCTTTTGCTTCTACTACACCTTTTCCTAACACGTTTTCGCCAAATGTCTTCATGAAAGCCAGAACTTCTGGATCTGTATGTTTAGTTGGAATGACTTCAAGCAGTTTCAGATACCGTGGTGGATTGAAAAAATGTGTTCCGAGAAAATGTCTTTGGAAATCCTCCGATCGATCAGCAGCCATGTCTTCTACTGAAATACCTGAAGTATTTGAACTTACAATTGATCCATCTTTACGGTATTTATCAACGTTTGCAAATACCTTTTTCTTAATATCCAGATTTTCAACAACGACTTCAATAATCCAATCAACGTCGTTTAATTTATGCATATCATCATCCATATTACCAATTTCAATTAAGTCCAGATTACTTTTTGATGTGATCGGGGAAGGCTTTTGCTTTAGCAATGCCTTTTTGCCATCAGCTGCTATACGATTTCGAACCGTTCGATCATCTAAGGTAAAGCCTTTTTTCTCTTCTTGTTTGGTCAATTCTCGTGGAGCAATATCCAGCATAATTGTTGGTATGCCCACATTAGCCAAGTGTGCAGCTATTCCAGACCCCATCACTCCTGAGCCTAAAACCGCGGCCCGCTTGATTGTTTGGTTCATATTAAATCCCCTGCCTCCGCTTGAATGAATACTCATTCATTTTTATTCCTAAAAATAAAAGATAGTTTCCTATCCATCTACTTCATACTATATATTATATTCAGATATTTCGCAATCAAATTTATAAAAGTTTTTTATTAAATTATCTAAATTCCGCAGACTTAAATAAACAGGTGCAATTACTGACGTAGTTGCATAACCTCGTTGTTGGGTTGTAGTCAGTTACTTTGTCAGATTTGATGTAAACAGCGACGTAAGCCTCCTTGTGCTTTGCACGTGGCAACTGAAAAAGGTAAAATAGGGTACAAAATAAAGTGGATCCACGATCGCATCATCGAATTCACTTCGCGCACCTTAGGGCACGGCTTCAGCTTCCTCGGATAAGCAAAAACCGCTTTCCTGCGGGATCTTCAGCTCGCGCTGTTCCCGCAGGAGTCTCGTGAATTCGATGATGCTGGGTTATGGGGAACTATTAAATTTTAATATCTACCTCTATTTCAGCAGTCTCCTGTCGAACGCTGGGGCATGCATTTGTTGAAAAAAAACTAAGACATAAATAGCCTTACTTGTACTTCGTCTCACGTACCATAATTTAAGTGCTGCAGTTCCATTGCAATCATGCGAAAGCCGAGTGAATTTCAAACGCAAAAGGGTACCTACAATGTAGGTACCCTTTTGATCAAATTAACTCTTTAGTACTCCCTTTAATACAAACATAACGTTAGCCGGACGCTCTGCCAGACGACGCATATTATATGCAAACCAATCATCACCATATGGTACATAGACACGCATCTTGTAATCTTCTTTCAATAACTTTTCCTGCAGATCTTTGCGTATTCCAAATAACATTTGGAATTCAAATTGATCACGCGATAGACTAAGTTCTTTCTCCAACTGCTTCACATAATCAATTATCGCGTCATCATGTGTCGCGATTGCAGTATAATTACCATTTTCCAAGTTCATTCTAATAATCTTCTTATAATTTTCATCAACGTCTTTTTTAAGTGGGTACGCAACTTCCGGTGACTCTTTATACGCACCTTTAACGAGACGTAAGTAAGGGTTATATTCATTTAATTCATTAATATCATCTACTGTTTCAAATAAGTATGCCTGCAGAACTGTTCCGAGGTCGTCATACTCTTTCTTTAATTCCTTGAAAATATCCAAGGTTTTTCTATGATTCACATGATCTTCCATATCTATCGTTACAGTTACGTTATGTTTTTTTCCCGCGTCAAGAATACTGCGCATGTTTTCCATAAGAAGTTCTTCTGAAACATCAAGTCCCATTGAGGTCAGCTTTAATGAAACCTGTGAATCTAATTTCTGCTCAGCAATTACTTCAATTGCATGTATACAATCTAACGCATTTTCTCTCGCTTCTTTTTCATTATCGATAAACTCACCTAAATGATCAATCGTTACTACATAACCTTTATCATTAATTTCTTTTATTTTCTTTGCAGCATGGTCAATATCAGCACCAGCTACGAACCGTGAAGCGCCAAATTTAAAGCCATATTTCTTTGCAAGAACCGTTAGTGTTTTGTTTTTTGACAAAAATAAAAAAAAGTTACGCAATAAACGTTCCACATCCATTACCCCCAAGTATGATTCCTTCATCTATAGTGCCTTCTATAGTTTATCATTTATTTACAAAAAGGAATATATTTATTTACAGTTTATCGACATAGTTTTACGGTACCTGGCACATTTCCCAAAAAACTGGGAAATGTGCCAGGTACCGCTTATTGCTTCTGACTATTATGCTACTACATCATAGCCTTGTTCTTCTACTGCTTCGCGCATGTCGGCTACGGTTATTTCTGTGTCGTCGTAAGAAACATCAACTTTTCCAGCTGTTAGATGAACTTCGACTGTCGTTACTCCTGTTAATTTCTCAAGCGATCCCTTTACTGCTTTCTCGCAGTGTCCACACGTCATTCCTCTTACATTTAAAGTTGTTTGCATAGTGTATCCCTCTTTCTCCATATTTATAGTTTTACCCGTTTTAATCGCAACGAGTTCGTAACAACACTGACTGAACTAAACGCCATCGCCACACCAGCAATCCATGGTGCTAATAAACCAAGTGCGGCGATTGGTATTCCAGCAGTGTTGTAAGCAAAGGCCCAAAATAGATTTTGTCTTATATTTCGGATTGTAGCATCACTTAATCGAATTGCTTTAGGAATGAGTGACAAATCTCCACCCAATATGGTTACATCGGCAGCTTCAATTGCAATTTCAGTTCCGGTACCAATGGCAATTCCAATGTCCGCAATCGCTAAGGCAGGTGCGTCGTTTATTCCATCGCCAACCATAGCAACTACTTTACCTTTTTGTTGTATTTCTTTTACTTTAACCGCTTTTTGCTCTGGTAAAACCTCAGAAATCACGTGATCAATGCCAACCTGCTTTGCAATCGCATTTGCAGTCCGCTCGTTGTCACCTGTTAGCATAATCACTTCCAGTTCAAGATCCTTTAACTCCTTAATAGCCGATGCTGCAGACGCTTTAATCGTGTCAGCAACTGCCACAATCCCTCTGAATTCACCATTAATTGCAATCAGCATGGCCGTTTTACCATCCAGCTCAAAGTCAATCAGATCGTTTTCACTCGCCTCAAAAGCGATATTATTTTCTTTCATAAGTTTTCTTGTCCCAACTAGGACATCATCTTCTCCAATTAATGCTTTGATCCCGTGGCCAGGCACTGCGGTAAATCTTTTTGATTCAATAAGCTGCAGCTTTTTTTCTTGTGCGTACGTAACTACTGCTTCTGCTAAAGGATGCTCAGATCCTTTTTCCGCACTTGCAAGCAGCAGTAATGCTTCCTCATCACCGGTGAAATCAGTTACTTCAGGCATCCCTTTTGTAATTGTTCCTGTTTTGTCCAGTACAATCGCGTCCAGCTTGTGTGTTCGTTCCAGATGTTCGCCACCTTTAAACAGGATACCGTTTTCAGCTGCCTTTCCAGTACCAACCATTATAGATGTCGGTGTAGCAAGTCCCAGGGCACAAGGACATGCAATGACAAGTACTGCAATCGCAACGGTCAATGCTTGTTCAAAATCGCCTGGGGCTACAACTAATATCCATATTGTAAACGTTACGACAGCAATAGCGACCACAATAGGTACAAAATACCCTGAAATTATATCTGCCAAACGCTGAATCGGCGCTTTAGAACTTTGTGCGTCTTCTACTGCTTTTACAATTGAAGCAAGCGCAGTGTCTTTACCAACTTTAGTAGCTTCTACTTCAATCGAACCATTTTTATTTATGGTTGCACCTACTACGGTAGAATCAATGTTTTTTTCAACAGGAATCGATTCACCAGTAATCATTGACTCATCAATAGCGGTACTGCCTTTTCTAACAATCCCGTCCACCGGTATTTTTTCTCCAGGTTTCACAATAATTCGATCACCAGTTATAACCTCTTCAATAGAAACCATAATTTCCTCATCGTTCCTGATAACACGTGCCTGCTTGGCTTGTAAATTCAGCAATTTTGAAATAGCATGAGTCGTTTTCCCCTTCGCATTCGTCTCTAAATACTTGCCGACTAAAATAAGGGTAATTAATATAGCACTTGTTTCAAAATATAAATGAGGCATATACGTAGGATTTCCGATTGTTTTCAAGCTTTCATACAGACTGTAAAAGTAAGCTGCACTCGTCCCTAAAGCTACAAGTACATCCATGTTGGCACTTTTATTTCGCAGGTTATTATACGCCCCAACGTAAAACTGCCAGCCAATGATAAACTGAACTGGTGTGGCCAGTAGAAACTGAAACCATGGATCCATCATAATTACAGTTAACGTGATACCCTGAAAATGATTGAGCATCGTTGCTAATAGAGGGATAGAGAGTATGGCTGAAATAATTAATTTGATTCGCATTATCTTTAGTTGCTTTTCTTTGTGAACCCGCTTTTCTTCTTTATCTGCTTTAGGTTTCGCGTCGTATCCTAACTTTTGGATTTTTTCAATCATCGACTCTGTTGAAATAAGGTCGGGTTTGAACTCAATTGCTGCTGTTTCATTTGCTAAATTCACGGTAGCTTGCTGAATCCCATCCTGTTTGTTTAGAACCTTTTCAATTCTGGCGGAACATGCAGCACAAGTCATACCGTAAACATCAAACTCCGCCTTTTTTTCATCGATCACATTACTCACTCGAAATCACTCCCATCATTTAGAGAATTGCTTCATAACATCCATCAATTCTTCAATTGCCTCTACACCTTCACCTGATTGAACTGCATGACTGACACAATGTTTTGTATGGCGTTCCATCATAGTAAAACCAACCTTTTTTAACGCAGCATTAATAGCGCTTATCTGCACGAGGACATCAACACAATAGCGGTCTTCTTCCACCATTTTTTGTATCCCACGAACCTGGCCTTCTATTCGTTTGAGGCGATTCACTAATGCCTGCTTTTCATCCACGCTTCTTGGTGTGATTGGTTTTTTATCCATGATCAACACTCCTTTAATAGTTATATTTATACTATACCCCCCTATAGTATAGAATGTCAACGTCTCCACTTTTGAAATTTACTATTCAATAAATCGTAATCATTACTATTTACATATCGTAACCATTACGATATGATGTTTTAGGTAGAATGATTAAGGAGGAAAGCAATTGAAAAAGATTTGCACTATTATACTATTACTATTATTTTCATTAACTATAGCTGGCTGCACTTCAGATAAAGATAAGGAACAAGCGGGTCTGACCATTTACTCATCTATCTATCCCATCCAATATGCAACGGAACGGATCGCCGGAGATGGAGTTCAAGTTAAATCAGTTTACCCTCCAGGCGTTGATGCACATACCTATGAACCGACCTCAAAGGAGATGACGGATATTGCAAAAGCCGATGCGTTCATCTATCTCGGTGCCGGGTTAGAGGGATTTGCTGAAACCGCTGCAGGAGCACTGCAATCTGAAGACGTTGCATTAATAGAACTGGGTACGAATAAGGAACTTTTCCATACTGAGGACGAGCATGAAGCAGACCATTCTGAGGAGGAAACAGCGGACACTCACAATCATGGAGATCATAACCCACATATTTGGCTGGACCCATTACGAATGATCGACATGGCCAATCAAATTAAAGAAGAATTAATTGAATTAAACCCCGATAAAAAAGAACGTTACAATACAAACTTTACCGCTTTAAAGGAAGACTTATTAGCTTTGGATAAACAATTTAAAGAGACGCTTGAAACAAAAGAACAAAAAGAAATTCTAGTTTCGCATGCAGCTTACGGTTATTGGGAAGAACGCTATGGCATTAAACAAATAGCGATTCGTGGATTGACTTCAAGCGATGAACCGTCCCAAAAAGAACTTACCCAAATTATTGATAAAGCCAATAAAGAAGACTTAGAATATGTTATTTTTGAACAGAATGGTTCGGATCGTGTTTCTAAAATTATTCAAGAACAGATCGGTGCCAAAGCACTCCATATTCATAACCTTTCTGTTTTAACAGAAGAGGATATCAAAAATGGAGAAGATTATCTTTCCTTGATGAAACATAATTTAGAAGTACTGGATAAAGCTACAAAGTAGAAGAAATATAAGAATTACTATATTTAACAGACTAAGGCAGGTGTAATACTATGGTTACTTCCCATTCCATTGTCTCCATGAAAAATGTGGATTATGCATATGAAAACAAACACGTACTAAGCAAGATAAACTTCGAAATACCTAAAGGTGCTTTCATGGGCTTAATCGGTCCTAACGGTGGCGGTAAAACAACATTAATAAAACTTATATTAGGCATATTAAAACCTGACAACGGCACCATCTCATTATTTGATGAACCGATGGGAAAATTTAAAGCCTGGAACCACATCGGATTCGTTTCACAAAAATCCAATTCATTTAATAAAGGATTTCCTGCTACTGTCTTTGAAGTCGTATCGATGGGGCTGACCGCTCAAATTGGTTACTTGAAATTTTTCACCAAAAAAGATAAGTCAAAAATCTTACAGGCAATCGACCAGGTCGGGATGCTAGATTATGCTTATCAGAACATAGGAAATTTATCAGGAGGACAGCAGCAGCGTGTTTTTATCGCTCGGTCACTTGTAAACGATCCTGAATTACTTATATTGGATGAACCGACAGTGGGTGTCGATAATGAAAATGTACATCGCTTTTACGATTTATTACATCAGTTGAATCAGGAGCGTAACATTACATTATTGCTCGTGACCCATGACACCGGGATAATGACTGAACACGCAACAGATATAGTATGCTTAAACAAAACAATGCATTTCCATGGAAACCCCGAAGAATACTCGTCCTTAACGGACCGTGATATTTCGCAATTTTATGGTCACCCTGTCAATCAGGTCACCCATGATCATTAATATGGTCACTGAAAAAGTTACATGTGGTACAAAATAATGTAGATCCACTATCGCATCTTCGAATATACTTCGCTTTCCGTGGGCACGGCTTCAGTCTCCTCGGATAAGCAAAGACCTCTTTCCTGCGGGGCCTTCAGCTCGCGCTGTTCCCACAGGAGTCTTCGTATATTCGTAGATGCTAAGTAAGGGTGGTAAGATCGAAATTTATTATCCACCACTATTTCAGTTGCCTTATCATTAATATGGAGGAAACGTTATGCTAGCAGATATTTTAGAATATGACTTTTTACGAAATACATTTTTAACCGGACTGTTAATCGGCATAATCGCTCCGTTGCTAGGCACGTTTATCGTAGTTCGCCGGTTGTCTTTAATTGCTGATGCACTTTCTCATGTGACACTTGCAGGAATCGCGTTCGGATTACTGCTTGAGAAAAAATTTGCCACGACGCTTATAACACCGTTATACGGAGGGATGATTTTTTCCGTTTTAGGTTCGATTTTAATTGAAAAACTTAGAGGCGTATACAAAGCCTATCAGGAGCTCGCCATCCCGATTATTTTATCTGGTGGAGTTGGTTTGAGTGTCATTTTCATTTCGCTTGCGGATGGGTTTAACACTGAACTTTTTAATTATCTGTTCGGATCCGTATCAGCCGTAAGTCAAAAAGATTTTTTATCCATTTTAGGAATTTCTATATTTGTCATCATAGTTATATTTTTGTTTTACAAAGAATTATTTACCTTATCCTTTGATGAAGAACATGCGAGTGTATCCGGAATTCATGCAAAACGGATCCATTTATTGTTCATCGTATTAACTGCTCTGGTAATTGCTGCTTCTATTCGCATCGTAGGCGTCCTACTCGTATCTGCGTTGATGACTTTGCCTGTAGCAGCAAGTATGCGATTGGCACGTGGATTCAAGCAAACCATTATATTATCCGTTATCTTTGGTGAAACTGCTGTCATTCTGGGATTACTATCCGGCTATTATTTCAGCATTCCACCCGGCGGTACAATCGTTCTGGTTTCCATCATAATTCTGCTTATTTCGATTGGAACGAAAAAATTTAAAAGGAAAGTGGTGAAGTAAATGAATCTGAATGATGCTTTAACTCGATTAAAGGAACAGGGTTACAAAAATACAAAGAAAAGAGAAGACATCATGATATACTTCAGCAATGCTGATGGCTACCGTACAGCAAAGGATTTGATTCAATACCTTGAGCCAACTTATCCGGGAATTAGCTTTGACACAGTCTACCGAAATCTACATCTGTTTAACGAGGTAGGAATTCTGGAAACAACAGAATTAAATGGAGAAAAACAGTTCAGAATTTCATGCTCCCATCACCATCATCATCACTTTATCTGTAAGGATTGCGGGAAAACAAAAGAAATAGATATTTGTCCAATGAATGAAGTGGAAAATGCTCTTGCCAATTACCATATCGAAGGGCATAAATTTGAAATATACGGACTGTGTCCTGTCTGCAAATCGGCATGAACCAAAGAAGTGTATACCTGGCAGTTGGAATCGGAGGTATGGTTGGTGCAGTAAGTCGATATGGTGTTTCTGCTATTATTCCATCCGTGCACGGGTTTCCCTATGCAACCTTATTTACTAACTTACTCGGCTGTTTTCTGCTGAGTTTCCTATTAAATCATGCAGCACTCAAGCTGAAGTTATCGAAAAAAATGCTGCTGGCTGTTGGAACTGGAGCAATAGGTTCCTTTACTACATTCTCAACTTTTATGATCGAAACTGTTACGCTATATAACTCCGCTGAAGTGATAACGGCTCTTGCTTATATAGGCATAAGTGTTATCGGCGGTGTACTGTTTTGTTTTCTGGGTTACAGGGCAGCAACTGGAATGGGTGATCAATCATGAATATTATACTAGTTGCAGTCGGTGGATTTTTTGGAAGTATGCTGCGGTATCATCTTTCTTTGAAATTTGATAAACATATCCTGGGTACTTGGGTTGCTAACGTTTCGGGGTCGATTTTTTTGGGAGTGATGCTTCGTTTCTATCTAAATAACCAGTTAGCTGATTGGACGTGGTTATTGCTTGGGGTGGGGTTTTGTGGCGCTTTTACGACTTTTTCAACTTTTGGAAACGAATCACTGGAAATGATTTTAAATAAAAGATATAAACAAGCAATCATCTATATCCTCAGCACTATTATTATATCGTTTCTTATTGTGTTTTTACTGTTGTCTGGTATATGAGAGAGAGCTGAATCTATAAGATCCAGCTCTTTTTTTATAACTCAACTTTCGCACATAAAAAAATTAAGTTCCTGGAGACGTGAAATATGTACTTGAAGAGATATACAAATACGTCATTTTGTCTTTTTCTAAAACATGCTATTAGTTACTTTTGTCGAAGTTGATGGAAACTGCGAAGTAACCCGATTTAGCTTTAAATTTTTTAACAAATAGAGGTTCTATAGCTGCCGTCCAGGATCGCTGCGGGCGGATGCTTTCCGCGGGCACGGCCTCAGTCTCCTCGAGAAGAGCACTCTGCGGGGCCTTCAGACTCGTGCTGTTCCCGCAGGAGTCACCGCCCTCCGCTCACCTGAACTGGTAAAGCTATTACACCTTTGTTTTTAATTAAACCAATGCCTTGTGAAATAGACTGGGTGTTCAGTTAAAAATTTCGAGACATCCATATTATGTCTCGAGATTGGAGCGGATGGCAGTCGACTCCTGCGGGAGGACAGGCATACGTGAGACCCCGGAGTGCAAAGCACGAGGAGGCTCACCAGCCGCCCTAAGGTGCGCGACTGCCATCAGCGGAAATCTCGTTGCTGATACATTGTGGCCTATTTCCGGTGTTGAAAACAAACCTAAAGTTAATTCGCAGTATAGAGATTATGTGTCACTACGAAGATTAATTGCGAGATATTCAACTATTTCTGGAAGAATCACTTTATTTTATTCTGCGTTATTGAGTTATAAGTATAGAGGTTTAGAGCAAATGCCGGTATAAGTAAAAACTCAGCATTCGCTATTAAAGACGAGGCGAATGCCGAGTTTTTCTTAACCAAATACTTCTTCAAGTACTTTTGATTCTTCGTGGTCTAGCATATTTTTTTGAATCACTTGATTTACACTCTTATTCATTTGAGCTTCGACTTCATTTGCAGCATCTCTTTCTCCAACAATATAGATCTTTTCCCATTCCCGTTTTTTCCCTCGCTTATCAAGCGTTGGTGCTATACTTTTGTACCAGCGATGTTTGTTCGCTTGAAACCGGGCTTTAAATTTATCCTGCTGTGCACTTTTCCCGCCACTTCCCATCGAAGCATCTGCTTTATGCGGACCTGTCATTTGTCTCCAGTTATCTGTATTAATATCTAATTGATAATGCGTTGTATCCTTCACTTCACCTAACTCTGCATCAATCACTTTTATTTCATCCTGTTGTACTAAAATAATTCCTGACTTAGGAAAAGACTGCTGTAATTGCTTAAGCTGGTTAAGTTCTGGATAGCTCTCCCAGAAGAATTCTGTCGTTAAACGCATCTGGATTCGTTCTGCAAACCAAACCTCTTCATCAGCAGTAGCAAACAAAATAATTCCTTTACGGAAATTTTGTTCATTCTCGTTTACAAAATTTTTCACTTTCTCTTTTACTGATTTGAAGTTTTTAAGTTCTTCTTGATTATCGGCTTGCTGGAGGTAACTTTCGAAGTTGCGTAAACCATTTTTTAAATGAATTTTCCATTCTCCGCCTTGTTGCTCCGGATCGGATGGGTCGGTGTTTAAATACATAGTAAACACCTTATTGGAATTATCATTGTTCATATTTTCCAAGTCTTTTATATGCTTGTTTATATCCATTTTATTACCTTCCCTCCTAAAGAATCTATTACTAAATTCTTAACCGGTAATACCGATTGCTAAACATAAAAATATGGTATTATATAAACAAGTATTTGTTCAATTAACTGCCACCGCTAGTGTAAGAGAGTATTCCTTTAAGGTTAAAAAATTGATAAATATATTTAGACGATTTCCCTTAACTATTGAGGAGGAAGTTTTATGCTATTTATGTTAATAGTGAAAGCCTCAAAGAATTCAGAAGCCGGAAATCCTCCGAGCTCTGATTTAATTGAAGCCATGACGAAGTACAATGAGGAATTAGTAAATGCAGGTGTACGGGTTGCGGCGAAAGGACTTCATCCTAGTTCAAATGGAATTCGTTTTTCGTATCCGAATCCAGGAGAAAAACCGGTAGTTACGGATGGCCCATTTACAGAATCGAAAGAATTGATTGCCGGGTTCATTCTAATTGATGTGAAGTCAAGGGAAGAAGCTGTCGAGTGGGCGATGCGGATGCCGGACCCGCAAGGACATGGAGAAGGTCAGATTGAACTGCGCCAAGTATTTGAGTTTTGACAAATTAATAACTTGGCGTCAAGCCTTAGTTGCACGTATGCAGTAAGTAAGGATTTATACTTCCCTGCAAAAAAAAGTCCAGGAAAGTTCATCCTGGACTTACATTAACTGTTTTTAACAACTTTCACTTTTTTTATTTGATAGCCATCAATTTCATCTATTATGAACTGGTAATCACTGAACTCGACTGTAGTTCCTTTTTCTGCGTCCAGATTATGCGTGATGATCCAGCCACCCACTGTATCAACTTCATCATCTTCCAGGTCAATATCAAATAGTTCATTAATATCCTCTAACAAAACTTTTCCATCGAGTAACGTAGTATTTTCATCAACTTCTTCAATCATAGGTTTCTCATTTGTATCGAACTCGTCCCGAATATCTCCAACGATTTCTTCCAGTATATCTTCAACGGTTAATAACCCAGCAGTCCCACCATATTCATCAATAACGATTGCCATATGAATACGTTCTTTCTGCATTTGAATAAGAACCTGTTTGATCGGAGTTGCCTCAGTTATATGAAGAATCGGTCGTATATAGCTTCCTAACGATTCCTGGTCTTTATGAATATGACCAGTAAATATTTCTTTAATATTTACTAAACCTACAATATGATCTTTGTCTTCTTCTGCAACAGGGTAGCGTGTGAATTGACCTTCTTTTATTACATCAAGGTTTTCTTCAAAGCTGTCTTCTGCGAAAAAACAAACCATTTCGGTTCTGGGTATCATGATTTCTTTTGCTACACGATCATCAAATTCAAAAATATTATTTACATAGGTCATCTCAGACTGATTGATCTCTCCGCTTTTATAGCTTTCCGAAAGAATCAGACGAAGCTCTTCTTCTGAATGAGCAACTTCATGTTCATTTACAGGTTTGAATCCGAACAGGCGAATGAAAAGTCGCGCTGAACCATTTAAAAGCCAAATAAATGGATACATAATTTTGTAGAAGTAAATTAAAGGTCGCGAGAGAACCAGTGTTATAAATTCTGCCTTTTGAATTGCGATTGTCTTAGGTGCTAATTCGCCAATAACAACATGCAGGAATGTTATTACACCGAAAGCTATAGCAAATGATAGAACATCAGATAACCCCTCACTAATCCCGAATCCAATAAATAACGGATCAAGCATATGCTTGACAGTGGGTTCACCAAGCCAGCCCAGCCCTAACGCTGTAACTGTAATTCCCAATTGACATGCAGATAAATAAGAGTCCAGATTATCAACCAGTCGCTTCGCATAGACCGCACTCTTATTACCATCGGCAATTAAGTGATCTAAACGTGTTGCACGTACTTTTACAATCGCAAATTCGGTTGCCACAAAGAAAGCTGTGAGCAGAATCAATATGGCAACCATAAGTAAATTAACTATTTCCAATTATTATCCTTGTATTATTACAAATACAAGGATTTCACCTCCTGATTTGTTTTCCTATTAGTAAGCACGTTCATTGTGATTCAGCATAGAAAATAAGTTATCCTCTCTAAACCACTTACCTAGATAAAGTATAGGCTAAATTAAAACTCAAGTCTATAATTTAGTATTTCTTTTCACCCGTGAAGCATACATTTACACATAGAGAAGTTGGGACAAGGGTGGATTGCTAATGTTTAATAAAATGATATTAATTATCATCGGCAGCCTATTAATCGCTTTAGGCATTAACGTATTCGTGATACCAAACCATCTAATCGATGGGGGATTAATAGGGATTGGACTAATTTCGAAATATATATTTGGCTATAAACCGGGGTTAACTATAATTGTCTTGAGTTTACCAATATATTTAGTTGCATGGTATTATGCCCGTCCGTATTTTTATAATGGTATCCACGGTCTGCTGGTAAGTTCTTTTTTAATCGATCTGTTTCATCCCTTATCACATATTTCATCGTATCCACTATTCATTTCCTCCCTAAGTGGAGGTATATTAATTGGTGTCGGTATTAGTTTCATGTTAGCGACAAAGTCCAGTGCTGGCGGAACAGATCTTTTAGCTTTAATGGTTTCCAGAAAGACAAACATTAATGTAGGAATTTTAATTTTTATTATGGATACATTTGTGATTTTGACCGGATGGCTGCTTATACCTAATTCACATGTTATTTATTCAGGTATTATGATCATTACTGTCGGAGTAACAACTTTTGTGATGACTTCGATTAGCGCTAAATAAAAAATGTGGTTATACCGAAATGTATAACCACATTTTCATTATTCTTTTTTGTTGGGCAGTTTCTCAGATTTGAGCATCTTTACAAATGCTATCATCATTAACACTAATATCAATGTGAAAGGCAATGCTGAAATAAGTGATGCAGTCTGGAGGGCATTCAACCCATCTGCAACTAGCAATACAACAGCTATTGCTGTAATCAGTATACCCCAGATAATCTTACCATTTAAACCAGGATTCAGACTGCCTTTAGAAGTCATACTTCCTAAGATGTAGGTTGCTGAGTCTGCAGATGTTACTAGGAACGTAAAGATTAAGAAAATCGCAAGTACAGACATTACATCTGTTAAAGGAAGTCCGCCAAACGTTTTAAATAACGCTACAGCCAAATCATTGTTTACTGCTTTTGCAATATTCGTTCCGTTATTCAGGTCACTGAACAATGCAGTACCGCCAAATGCAGCTATCCATAAACAAGCAATCGCTGGTGGAACGATTAATACGCCAAAAACAAACTCACGTATCGTTCTGCCTTTAGAGACACGAGCAACGAAAGCACCTACAAACGGAGACCATGCAATTGCCCATGCCCAGTAGAAAATCGTCCAATCACGAACCCAAACGTCACCTGAGTATGGAGCTAAGCGCAAACTATATTGAATAAAGTTTGTAAAATAGTCGCCTAATCCCAATACAAATGTGTCTAAAATGAAACGAGTTGGACCAGCAATAAAAACGAATACTAAAAGCAGCAGACATAACCCTAAATTCAGATTACTTAACCACTTGATTCCTTTATTAAGTCCAGTACTTGAAGAAAGCAAATAAAAGAGCAGCATAACGCCGGCGATAGAGATTTGTAACCATAATGTATCCGGTAGGTTAAATACAGTTTGCAGTCCTCCACTCATTTGCAATATACCTAGTCCAAGTGAAGTTGCAACTCCCATTACAGTTGCGATTACTGCTAAGGAATCTATCGTATTAGCTAGTGGTTTATTGTTTCCTACAACAGGTTTAATCGATGTTGATATTAAACCCTTCTTTCCTTTTTTAAATTGCATAAATGCAATCACAAGACCAACTATAGCGAACACTGACCATTGACTAACTCCCCAATGGAAAAATGCGTATCCCATTGCTACTCGGGCTGCTTCTTCTGTTTGACCTTCAAGGCCAGGAAAAGGAGTCTTGAAAAAATGACTCATCGGCTCCGCTACTCCCCAGAAAACCAGTCCAGCACCAAATCCAGCAGAGAACAGCATACCTATCCAGGTGAAGAACGGATACTCTGGACGAGAATCGGCGGGTCCGAGTCTGATTTTTCCATACTTAGTAATTGAAATTCCGAGTAAGAATATGACGAAAATGAATACAGCTAACAAATAGAACCAACCAAAATTAACTGTAGTTAATTTGAATAGCTCACTAGCCACTTCACCAAACTTTTTTGGCATAAATGCACCGAATAATACTAAAAGAGCTACAATAATTACTGAAATAAAGAATACGGGATTTTTATACGTGTGTTTTTCCATAACTATTCCTTTCTTAAACGTTATTTTTGAAACAGTGAGACTCGAATATGTATTGCTAAAAATAGGTTAACATATGTACTATAACCAAATGCACTAGGAGCTAAACCTGAAATGCGGTTACAGACGCATTTCTGAAGTGAAAAGATTCCATTTAAAATGCAGTAAATATTAAAAGCAGCCTTTTTAGGGCTGCCCAAATTTATATTTATTCGTTAGGAAACTTTCCGTGTGAAGTAAACTCTTCCACTTCTTTGCGGGTTGAAGGCTTTTCTCTTTCTTGCAATTTTTCTTCAAGCAATTCCTTTTCCCCCATATAACCGAGTGCTATGATTGCATGAATCGCATAATTATCAGGGACCTGCATCACTTCTCTGGCTTTATCTCTGTCAAAACCACCCATTCCATGTGTTACTAAGCCTTTGCGAGCAGCTTCAAGCGAAAGAAACCCCCATGCTGCCCCAGTGTCAAATGCATGTGTAATATTATCACCAAATCGATCGGAGTCCATTTTAGAGGTGATTGCTATTAATACTGGAGCTTTTTTACACCATTCCACATTTCCTTCATATATAAAGGAATGAAATGCAGCACGCTCTTCATCGGTCTTCGCTACTACAAAATGCCAAGGTTGAATATTTGCCGCTGATGGAGCCCATCTGGCAGCTTCGAATACACTTAATAGTACATCGTTTGGTACTTCTTTATTTAGAAATGATCTTGGTGACCATCTTTTTAGATAAATTGGATCAATATCATGTGATGCAGTTCGATACTCTTCTGTATTATTCATTTTCCTAGAACCCCTTTTCTCTGTTCAAAAATGTAAAATTCCATAAATCATTATATCGCATCCAATTACTAAATGGAACCTTTTTACTTTTTGTAACAAACAAGTTGATTCTCTCTGCAATAGCATTTACTAATAAATTGAATTTATTTGAGGGATTACACTATTATTCTAGAAGCACAATATCTCTATACTGCGAATTAACAGCAATGAGATTCCCGCTGATGGCGAGCCTACTTGTGCCGCCGCAGGTGGCCACTGAAAAAGTTGTGTGTGGCACGAAATAGGTGGATCTATTTTCACATCTTCGAATATACTTCGCTTTCCGTGGGCACGGCTTCAGCTTCCTCGGATAAGCAAAAACCGCTTTCCTGCTTAGATCTTCAGCTCGCGCTGTTCCCACAGGAGTCTTCGTATATTCGAAGATGCTTAGTTAAAGGTGAGAAATTAAATTATAAAGATCTACTACTTTTTCAGTGACTTTAATCGCACTCCGGGGGCTCACCTATGCCTTTCTTCACAGAAGAGTCGACTGCCACCCGCTCCAACTTCTAGACAAGAGATGGGTGCCGACGAGATATTAACTGCACACCTGATTGCACGTCTATTTCAGCATGCATCAGAAAGATAAAACAAAGATATAAATAACTTTACCAGTCCTGGTGAGTGGAGGGCGGTGACTCCTGCGGGAACAGCACGAGTCTGAAGGCCCCGCAGAAAAGAATTCTTAAGAGGAGGGCCAACTAAAACCGTCCTTTGCGGACAACGTTGGCATACCCCTTGTCGGGGCAAGGAGACTGAAGCCGTGCCCGCGGAAAGCATCCGCCCGCAACGATCCTGGACGGCATATATGGAAGCAAACTAAAAATTAAGTCGCAGTATCTATCTGCACGTTTTAGTAATAGATATATCTGTAACTCGTGTGAAGTAACATAGTTCAAGTGCTGCAAGAACTGCTGTTTATTGCATACATTATGGTTTTCTGTGTGCGAAGTAAATTATTCGTACATAGGTTTATTGTATGAATGCATTGGGTAAAGAAAAAGAACCTACCCTTTAAAGGATAGATTCTCTTAAATAATTATCTAACGCGACGTACATGTCCTGTAAATACATTGCTCCAATAGCTGCTGTTCATACTTGCAACTGCAACACCAGTAGAGCTTTGAGATCCGATAAACTTACCGCCGCCTAGGTATATTCCTACATGGCCATTAGTTTTGTATGTGTTAAAGAAAACTAAATCACCAGGTTGTGCATTGCTGTAGGATACTTTTTGACCTACTCCTGAAAGTCCAGATGTACTAGCTGGAAGGGAAATTCCTCCCTGTCTGAATGCCCAAGAAACAAATCCTGAACAGTCAAAATAGCCATTACGGATGTCGGAAGCACTTCGTCCGCCACCAAATACATATGTTGAATTACCGATGTATTTATATCCAGCAGTCATAGCAGTCTGAATTCCACCGCCTGGTGCTGGAGGTAATGCAGCTGTACTTTTAGACTCTTTTTTACTTAACGTAGTGACATCTTTCGAATCACTTTTGCTGCTGTTGTTGCTTTGGGATTGCTGAACGACTGGCTGTGCTGCAGCTCGCTCGCGCTCAATTTTGACTTGAGCAATATTTTGACTAATCTCAGCTTCTAGTGATGCTAGTTTACTATCTTTAACTTTCAATCCATCTTTAAGTGCTTGTAATTTCGATTGTTTCGCCTTTAATTCTTCTTTATCTGCTATGTTTTGCTCTTTCTGTTCAACAATAGTTGCTTGCATATGTTCCAATTCAGACTTCATATCTTTAAGATTAGTTAATTTCTTTTCAACCTGATCCTGCTTATCTACCAATTCTTTTTTAGCTTTTTCCTGTACTTCCATTAACTTGGCATCAGAATTTGTAATCTTATTTACTGCAGATACTCGACTAATAAACTCTCCAAAACTGTTAGAGCCAAAAATCACATCCATATATCCAAGATTTCCACCAGTTTTTTGGTAGGAAACTATGCGTTCTTTAAGGATTTCAAAGCGTGCTTCAATTTCTGTTTCAAGTTTTTTAATCTCTTTTTCCATTGCGTCTACTTCTGCTTTTGTATCCTCAATTTTACCTTCTGTCTGCTCCATTTTTTTCTTGTTTTCTTTTAGTGCTTTGTCTACTTGTTCAATCTTTTCATTTAATCCATCTAAGTCTATCATTACGTCTGCAATTTTTGCTTCTGCGTCAGAAAGATTTTCTTTTACTGATGATCTTTCACTATGTATTTCGGACTGCTTATTTTTTAAATCTGATACCGTATCTGCTTGAACTGTGTTACTGATAAACATGCTACCTATTCCAACTACCACCACAGTAGTTAGGCTAATAAACGATTTCTTCAATTAAAATTCCTCGCTTCCCCTATTTCACACCCATATGATTATGTCTGATTCTCTCTATGTCTATTGAACTATGTAAGGTGATCTAATAATTTTCCTTGTTTTTATGTTAATTTTTATTTCCTTAGGCAATTAGTAGTATATCATCCAAAAATGACATGCATATGATAATAATATTACAATTACATTTCAATTGTGATTAAATTCCCTATTTTTTTACATAAATTGTAAAAATACTAGCAAAATAGGGGTTGAGCCAAAGTTAGAAGAGTTAGCGGGTTATCTATGCAATGCTATGTGAGGTATGTTCTTCCACAACAAAAAAACCGAGCGATATCGAATTGACCGTTCGGAATTCTAAATGTAATATACTTTGGTAATTGTCTCTTATCGTTAATCAAACCATCCCTTTTTCCTGAACCAAAGGAACATTCCAATTGAAATCATGAGCATTACGGCCCAAACGATAAAATATCCATACTTTTCATCGAGCTCAGGCATAAAGGTGAAATTCATCCCATAAATACCAACGATAAAAGTTAATGGCATAAAGATAACCGATATAACAGTGAGAACCTGCATTGTTCGATTAGTCTGATGAGCGTTCAGTGATAAGTAACTGTCTCTTATATCCTGAGTAAGCTCACGATTGGATGCAATTATATCTGCTACTTTTATTAAGTGGTCATGAATATCTGCAAAATACTCCCTGCGTTCCTGTACTCCATCAAGGTGATGAGAATTTAATATACGATAAAGTAAATCCCGCATTGGATGGGCAGTTTGGCGAAGCACCAAAAGTTCACCTCTTCGATCGAACAACTGCTCAAGTAAACTCTCCATGGATAACTTTTTTGTATTATCCTCGATTTCATTAATATGATCTTCAATACCATACACAATTGGGAAGTACTCGTCCACTACAAAATCCAGCAATTGATAGAATACGTAATATTCATCAACTAGTTCTTTGTTTTTTTCACGGTCCAATAATCTCATAACTGCATCTGTATATGTACATTCCTGTTTATGATACGTAACAATAAAATCGTCACCAATAAAAATGTCTATCTCGTTTTTGGCAAGTGATTTACTGTCCAGCGAGTGGATAACAAAAAAAGTATGGTCATCATAATAATCAAGCTTTGGACGCTGCAAGTCATGTATACAATCTTCAACTGCCAATGGATGGAAGTTAAAAAAAGTTTCTAATAATGCGGTTTCCTGCTCAGTTGGAGTAGTGAAGTCAGCCCAGTACCACTCATAGTTATTGGTTCTCAAATCCTCAAGCGTTACCTCTTCGACGGGTAAGTTACTATCTTTTTGCGCTTTTATTGTAATCATATAATCATACTCTCTTTTGATTTTATATTTTCTTCTTCCCTACTATTAATAAATTTACACCATTTATACTAGAGGTTGCTAATTTATTCAATTACTGGAAAAATAAGAGTTAGAATAAGCGCAATACTTTGAGGAGTTTTAGAAATGAAAATATCACAATTTGCTGGAAACCGCATTATCAAAACCGGTGTAGCTGTTTTTCTTACAGCATGGATATGTGAATTATTTAACTGGCCACCAGTTTTTGCAGTTATTACTGCAATTGTGACAATTGAGCCTACAGTAAATGATTCCATTAAAAAAGGAATTATTCGTTTTCCGGCTTCTGCAATAGGTTCAGCATTTGCGGTTTTATTCATCTCGTTATTTGGCGACTCACCAGTAACATACGCATTCGCTGCCGTGCTGACAATAGCCACTTGTTTTAAATTGAAATTACATGAAGGTTTGCTGGTGGCAACACTAACTTCTGTTGCCATGGTGGAAGTGATACATAGTAATTATCTGATATCATTTTTCATTCGACTTGGTACAACTACCACTGGACTACTAATCTCCACCGCAGTTAATATGTTTGTATTTCCCCCTCATTACTCGAGGGAAGTTGTCGAAAATATTAAAAACACCTCAAGAGACACAGGAATTTTAATTGAAAAAACATTTACTGATATCTTAGAAGAAAAAGATAGTATCTCTCAAAGTAAAACGGAGATGATGGAGCGTCTTGATAAAAAATGGGAACGAACGCAAAAACTAATACATTTTCAGAAAAACGAATCTAAATATCATCCTTTAGTTGGCCATGAGAAGCAGGTATTTCTTGGTACAGAACAACAATTGACGAAACTGCGTTTAATTCACTATCATCTGGACAATGTACTAAATACCGAGATTGTTGATATTTCCTGGTCACAAAATGAGCGGGCAATTATTTTAAAAGCAGTTAAAGATCTAGCATACAGCTTACAAAATCCAGAGGCTTTTAATGATAAGCAGCATACCATCCAAATAAACTTGCTAATGACACAATTCTGGGAGGATAACGGTGAAATTACTACAGGTAATAAGCGACATCCTACCCATTTCACACCGGAACTTATCATCTTGTATGAGTTAGTATCCATTTCCAACCTGGTAACGAATTTATATCGTTCTTTAAGTGATTAGTCGTAGAACTATTTAATAAGTCCCTGTCTGAAAGCATAGATTACTGCCTGCGTGCGATCCTGCACTTCTAGTTTACCCAGAATATTACTTACATGGACTTTTACCGTTTTTAATGCAATAAACAAAACATCTGCTATTTCCTGATTCGTTTTCCCTTGTGCAACTAACAGCAGAATTTCCATTTCTCTCTCTGTTAATTGTACATGAAGCGGATCAGTTTGTTTTGTGCGCATACGTGTCATTATTTTCCCCGTCACTTCGGGTTCTAAGATAGTTTGACCCTCAAAAGTTGAGCGGATTGCCTCGGCAATTTCACTTGCTTTTGAGGTTTTTAACATATAGCTTGTTGCTCCCGCTTCTAATGCTGGATATACTTTTTCATCGTCAAGAAAGCTAGTAACAATAATTACTTTTGCCTCTGGCCATTGGTCAATGATTCGTTTTGTTGCTTCGATGCCATCCATTTCTTTCATAACTAGATCCATTAAAATTACATCTGGTTTCAATTCCAATGCCATTTCAACTGCTGCTCCACCGTCATCGGCTTCTGCAATAATTTCGATATCCGGCTGTGCAGATAAATATGCAGAGACACCTATTCTAACCATCTCATGATCGTCCGCAAACAATACTTTAATCACTTTTTTCACCTTCTTCTTTCAGGTTAGGAATTTTCACTTCTACCCGTGTTCCTTCATCTACAAGACTGATAATTTTAAAATTACCGCCTACTTCACTTGCCCGCTCGTTCATATTCTGCATTCCGTACGAGTTGGTCCGTACCTTTTCCATACTAAAACCAATTCCATTATCAACGATACGCAAGATCACTGTTGCATCACGTTCCACTAATAGAACATCAAGCGTTGTTGCCTTTGCATGTCTTAAGGTATTGGAGACTGATTCCTGTAATATGCGAAACAGCTGATCCTCAATGCCTTTTTCTACAGAAAACGCTTCCACATTCCATTCAACCTTCATAGGTACTTTTTGCCGCAACTCCTGCAGCAATTCTTCGACACCTTCCTGCAGTGATTTTCCTTTTAGCGCAACTGGTCTGAGATGAAGTAATAGTGCTCGCATTTCCAATTGTGATTGATGAATCATATTTTCAACCATTACCATCTGTTTTTTTCTTGTTTCTTCATCTATGGATTCATTTTCATTAATAGCAGACATCATCATGGAAGCACCAAACAGCTGTTGACTGACCGAGTCATGTAATTCTCTTGCCAACCTGTTTCTTTCCTGGACAACTACTTCTTGTAAACTTTTTTCACGCTCATTTGCTCGTTCAGTTACAATACGCTGCGAATACTCCGCCTGTGATCTGAATTTTTCCTGAAGACTTTCCATTCGCTGCTGGATGACATTTAATTCTTTACTGCTTTCCTCTTCAACCGTTACCTTTTGTCCCTTAATCAGCTCATCAAGCTGTCGGCCAATACGGCGGAAGCATTGACGCCAGTATAGTCCAGTTGTTATACCGATAATAATGCCAGTACCTATAGGAATTATAAAAATTAATAATAGGTATGAGATATCTGCTACTTCTTTGTTGATTAATTGGGACCAATTATCAGGAGGAAAAGCTATCCAAGTTGCCGCCAGGACCAGTACTGAAATAAAAATGCTGAATAATATACCTGTTACAACATGTCGTAGGATTATACTCATATCCGCTTCACCTCTATGTCACCAGACAGTAACGAGGTAATAATTTTGACACGAGGATTTACTGTTTCATATTTTTCCGTTTTGTATAGAAACGATTGATTTGTGAGCTTTTGAAAATACGTTCCAAAAATGTTAGTACGTCCAAAGACCGAACTGTGGTGAATACTGACTTCCACCTCATACGGAATGTAAATTTCAATATTCCCTACGAGATGACGGATTGAAATTACTGCCGTTTCATCTGGTAATACTGTATTACTTAAGTCGATTACTCTATCTCCAAACGCACCATGTATATTAATATCCCGCCATTGATACGCTTCATCTACAGTTTCCTGGTTTCCAAATATCTTGTGTTCAAAAAGAGGCTTCGTTTTAATTATCTTTTCCTGTTGGAATGGTTCTTCAGCGGAAACATGAGGGGATAAGTACTCCGGCACTTTCTTGGATTTTGAATAATTAATGATAAATAAAAGAATTGCTACAACTACAAAGAATCTAATTGCCATCATATTGAATATGGCAAAAACCAGGCCGATTACCCCGATCCAAAAGAAAACCTTACCCCAAAGCTTATAGAATCTTTTCCAGCCTATGTATATAAATAATCCGAAAAAAAGAGCGGAAATAATCATACCGCCACCAAAAAAAGTGATTTCAATAATAAAAAGGATCACTCCAGTAATTAATATCCAATTAAACGTATCCGTTTTTAAATAATTAAACATGAAGTGACCCTCCCTTATTAGAAAAATTCAACAAACGCCGAATTTTCATCTGAATCTACTATATTTTTTTCTTCGTACTAGAAAAAGCTTGATTTCACAAACAAACGTTAATTAAACATTGAAATCTGAAAAAAAGAGGTGGATATTAAAAAAATTATCACCCACAACCTAGCATCTTCGAATATACGGAGACTCCTCGAAAAAGAAAAGAACTTTTTCTTCGTGCGATGCCTTTTCAGGGAAGCCTTCCTTATCCTGCGGGAAGTAAGAGATCGGCGAGACCCTGAAGGACGATAGTCCGAAGAGGCTCGACACTCGCCCTGAGATGTGCTCCTTATATTCGAAGATGCGATCGTAGCTCCACCTTTTAACTGTTTCAGACACAAACGTACTGTAATCACGTTTAATCAGTATATCATTTTTCCAGCAAAATCTGCAGAAGTACACACTTAATTTTATTCAGCTCTTTCGCTAGTGTTCATTTCCTTTTCAAGGTTTGCTATCTTACTGTCAAACGTATTTCGATAGTAAGTACTATTTACCTTAAATTCAAGTTCTTCAATATACCGTTCCATTTCCGCAAAACGTTCAATTGGCGTTGCCGAAGAATGATCAACAACCCGATTTATCTGATGATTTGCATGCGCAACATTTTCCCGACCCATTAATTCCATTCTGCGCAGATGCATATCCTTTAGCTTGTGCTTCATTTCCTCATACTTCTGCTCCAGCAACTCTAATTGCTCAACAGATTCTTCACGTGAAGCTTTCAGCCTATCTGCTCTAGCCTGGTATTCTTCATGTTCCTTCACCGCAAATGCATGCATATCACTTTCACCAGCTTGTTCAGCGATTTTAGCCTGCTTCAAGCGTTTATCAACGAAATCCTGTGCACGATGGTATTCTCTAGTGAACTCATCTTTCAGACGATATTGGCGTTCCACAAGCTTACGTACCTTTTCTTTTTCCTGCTCACTTTGACGCAAATATTGATTTAGCGCTGCAATAGGATTCTTTTGTTCTTTTTGATCCATCATATTGTGAAGGTCTGCCGAAATGGAATCCTTCATTCTTGTAAATACGTTTGTCATATCAATTCTCTCCTTCTTCTTAATTGTTTAATTCTGCCCACTGTCTCTCAAAATTTTTAAATGGATCATTTTCTGAAACTGTAGAAACGTCAATGTCATTTTTGCTGCTTTTCCAGTTTTTGATTATATAGTAAAGAGCAGCTGCTGCAGCGACGCCGATTACAGCGTATATGTTAGATACAGCTATACTCAATATAACTAATCCCACTGCTATCCAGACGATTTTCCCTAGAGTGGAATCGCTTTTAATGAACTGTTTAAATACCACATAAAGCAACCAGACACTCACACCCAATAATATGATTGGCCCAAGCATGGATAGTAGAATTAGTAAGGCGATTAAACCTCCTATAAACAACATGAACTTTTTCATCTATTCCGCCTCCTTTCTTTATCTTATATTCATCATACCGGTGGAGAGAATTCTCGGTAATGAGCCAGAGCCATATCTTTTACTAAGACCTGAGGCGTATACCGAGCACAAAAAAAACAGATTGCTCTCTATCAGAGAACAATCTGTATCTTGCAGTTTACTCACGCTTTATTTATGGTAGCTTCTATTTTCAAAAAAAGTCCTCTGTAATAGGAATCCACTCTTGTAATTTTCATTCCTGAATGCTGTATCCGTTCTAATGTATCACGATTCAGATGACAGCCATCACAGAGCTTACTCCATAAAGGTGTAAATACTTCCTGCACTTTCCCAAGAAATTTCTGTTCCATTTTCACATGTTCAAAAAACAAAACAGTTGCGCCAGGCTTACTGACTCGTTTGATTTCTTTCAGTGCCAGAACGGGGTCCGGAATAGTACAGAACACGAGTGTAGCAACAACTGAATCAAACGTATTATCCTGAAATGGAAGGGATTCCGCTTTTGCCTGATGTATTTGAATCGGAACATTCGATTTACTACTATACTTTTCCGAGCGTTTGACCATTTCCGGATTTGGTTCTATCGCGTCGACCCGGCTAACATATTTATAATGTGAAAAATTCACCCCGGAACCTGAACCAACTTCCAGTACGCTTCCATGTGTTTTACTTATAAGTTCATCTCGTATTATCCGAAACCGATTCCGCTCAAGCGGCTTCATTGCTGCATCATAAATTGCTGGAAACCATTTTCCCATACATGCATCATCCTTTAAAAATCAGAAAACCAGCACCATAGGTACTAGTTTTCTGTAAGTATTGTATGTTAAAAGAAAACCAAGTATATGACAGCAACCAGTACAATTCGATAGATTGCAAAAGGGATCAATTTAACATCTTCAATTATTTTCAGGAAAAACTTTATTGTGATTAAGGCGAAGACAAACGCACTAATAAATCCAACAATAAAAAATGGTAAAGCATCCATTGTAAAGTACTGCCAGTTCCCTAATAAAGAGACCGCACTAGCACCTGCCATAATTGGCACCGCCATAATAAACGTAAAGTCAGCTGCTGTTCGGTGATTCATTCCGATTAGCACACCGCCTGAAATGGTTGCACCGGATCTTGAAAATCCTGGCCATAATGAAAAACATTGGATTAGACCGACAGTAAATGCCTGCCTGTACGTAATCTGATCCACTGTTGTCACACGAGGGTTTTTGGGCGAAAAAACATCTGCGCAGATCATCAGGACAGAACCAATCAACAGACCAATTAACACTGTTTCTGTTGAGAATAGGTTCTCATCAATATAATCATCAAATAATAGACCCAATATTCCAGCTGGTATTAAGCCAACAATCACTTGACTCAGTTTCAAACGTCCCTCACCAGTTGGACTATTCTTTTTCTTTTTTCTTAATCCTAATAAATCTATAAAACGATCTTTAAAAACAACTACTACCGCCAATATTGAACCGAGCTGAATTACAACCTTAAACGTATTTGCGACATCTTCTGATCCTAAGAATTCCTTAGATTTCAGCCACAAATCATCAACTATTATCATATGACCAGTAGAGGAAACGGGAGCAAACTCTGTAAGGCCTTCAACTATTCCGAGAATAATAGCTTTTACTAATTCCATGATATCCATTAATCTAAACTCCTTACATTATCATTTTTTTCTTTTTACCACCCTGCGTATGTATAGAAGAACGAGTAATACGACGCCAGTTGCAAGAAGGATGTACGCGACTGTCGAATAGATATCCATAAATGTAAGAATATCCTTCCACGATTCGCCTAATGCCGCTCCTACCGTCACTAATATGATATTCCACACAAGCGTCCCCACAGTAGTGAACAGTAGGAACAGCCAAAATTTCATATTGGACATTCCAGCTGGGATAGAGATTAAACTTCGAATCAGCGGAATCATTCTGCAGAAAAGCACCGTCCAATATCCATATCTATCGAACCAGTCATCAGCTTTGCGAACATCTTCCTTTTTTATACGAAGAATGTGGCCGTACCGATCGATTATTTTTTCCAAACGTTCTACATCAATTAACAGCCCAATTCCGTAGAGCACGATGGCCCCTAATACAGAACCTGCAGTTGCGGCTAAAATAACACCGAATACAGTCAGATGTGAGTCGGTAGTTAAAAAACCGCCAAATGGCAGAACAATTTCAGATGGAATTGGCGGAAATAAGTTCTCCAGTGCCATCATAAGAAATATACCAATGTATCCAAATTGCTCCATAACATCCGTTACCCAATTATACATACCTTTACCTCCATGATCATCTATGCTTTCACTTCTATAATTAGTAAATGCTTGACCATGTACTAAAATTACATCAAATTAACATTATAAACTATATCCGGTGAAAATAAATGAGTAAATATATCTTAATTCAATAAATAAACTAGATTAGCTTACTTACTTTATCTATGACACTATTAATCTGTTGTCGGGACACATCGAAAT
Source organism: Virgibacillus flavescens (assembly GCF_050574275.1). Lineage (GTDB taxonomy): Bacteria > Bacillota > Bacilli > Bacillales > Amphibacillaceae > Virgibacillus_F > Virgibacillus_F flavescens. The sequence continues at coordinate 1,752,069 of NZ_CP192260.1, read as the reverse complement.
GGGTTGTAAATCGAACGGTATGTGGTCCAAAAGAAACTCCAAGGATCCCATCTGTCTTAAGCTTTCCTAAAAATTCTGCTGAAGTTAATCCTGCCTCTTTCGTATTTATCAGTACGATATTTGTATCAACATTATTTTCAACAGATAATCCTTGTATCTCCTGTAATCCTGCTGCAAGCACTTTCGCATTTTCGTGATCGTCAGCCAATCGCTCTACCATTGTTGTTAAGGCTACTATTCCCGGAGCAGCAATGATTCCAGCTTGCCTTAGCCCTCCGCCTAATCGTTTGCGCCACTTTCTCGCTTTATTAATAAATTCACCATTACCAGCGATAATGGAACCGACAGGAGCTCCTAATCCTTTTGATAAACAAAACTGAACAGTATCGGTCGCAGAAGCAAATTCCTTAATATCTATTCCAGTTGCTACTGCAGCGTTAAACAATCTTGCGCCATCTAAATGTACAGGAATATTTTCTTCACGCGCAATCGTGTAAATCTTTTTCATATTTTCCAATGAAACGATTGCTCCACCTGAACGGTTATGCGTATTCTCTAAACAAATAAGTCCGGTTTCCGGCATATGAATATCATCTTCCCGTATCGCTGCCTTAACTTGATCAGGATCCATCTCTCCCATTGTCCCTTTAATCGTTCTTGGCTGCACACCAGCAAACGCAGAAATAGATGCACCTTCATAATAAAAGATGTGCGATTCTGCCTCTAAAATTATCTCCTGACCTGGCAAACAATGTGTTAATACCGCTATTTGATTTCCTTGTGTTCCACTCGGTACAAACAACGCAGCTTCTTTCCCAAGTTTAGCAGCTGCTAATTCTTCCAGTTTTGTAAGTGTCGGATCCTCGTTGTATACGTCATCTCCTACTTCAGCATCAAACGCAGCTTGTCTCATTTCAGTTGTTGGTTTTGTTACCGTATCACTTCGCAGATCTATCATTTTATCCGTCCCTTTCGTTTTAATTGTAATTATCCGTTACCCAATATATCTGAAACGTTCTATTACTAGTGCCATTTCCTCATCGGTTATCGTCCGAAAGTCAACGACTACTTTATTATCTCTCACCCGTGTAATTATTGGTGGTGTTCCTTTGCGCAGATTCGCAGCCAATTCCTCAGCTGTAAATCGGTTATGGGAAATTGCAGCAACACTTGTTGGAAGCTCAACGTCAGGCATAGTTCCCCCACCAACTTGTGAAATCCCATCCTCTACACTTATCTCGTAAGATAAATCTATTATTTGGTCTCTAAAGCTTTCAGCCTGTGCCCGTATCACTTCTACTTTTTTCTTAATATCCCGTATAGTGGGAAGTTTATCGAGCGTCTGCTCATCAGAAAGGTATATTTTCAGTGTTTCTTCAAGCGCTGCGAGCGTCATCTTATCAACACGAAGCACTCTTGCCAATTGATGGCTTTTCAGCTTTTCAATAAGTTCTTTTTTTCCAGCGATAATCCCTGCCTGTGGCCCACCCAGCAACTTATCACCACTGAATGAAACCAGATCAACACCTGATTCGATTATACCGCTGACAATTGGCTCATCCCCGATTCCAATTCCCTGAAAATCATACAACGAACCGCTTCCTAAATCTTCATAAACGATAACGTGCGGATTCTGATTTTTTATATGTACAAGGTCATTAATCCCAACAGCTTCCGTAAAACCAATCGTTTTAAAATTGCTTGTATGAACCTTTAAAATCATTGAGGTATTCTCATTAACTGCATTTTCGTAATCAAATAAGTGCGTCTTATTGGTTGTCCCCACTTCAACAAGATTTGCACCGCTTTCTTCCATTATAGAAGAAATACGAAAGGAACCACCAATTTCAACAAGCTGACCTCTGGAAACAATCACTTCTTTTTCCTTAGCAAGTGCCCTTAAAATAAGAAATACCGCCGCTGCATTGTTATTCACCACCATTGCCGCTTCAGCACCAGTAGTCTCTTTCAACAAATTTTCCACGATGTCGTGTCTCGATCCACGCTTGCCCTCCGCTATTTCAAATTCCAGGTTGGAGTAGCCCGCTGCGACTTCAACGACATGGTTAACCGCTTGTTCACTAAGTCTCGACCTGCCTAAATTTGTATGCAGCACGGTTCCAGTACCATTAATCAGGTTAGTTAAACGACTTTTCAAAAATGCTTGTGTCTTTTCCTCTAAGTCACTTAAAATCATCTGTAAAAATGCTTGCTCCGTACACTGGTTTGATTCGATGTCCCCGTTGAGGATTTTGTCTCGCACATAATTAGTGGATTCCCGAACCAATTTCCTAAGCAGGTTATCGGAAATTCTTTCGGAACTACGTAATTTCCTGTAGCGTTCCGTATTTTGTATTTCATGTATCGCTGGCATTTCCCGAAGTAATTGTCTCATTTTTCCAGCCTCCGTATCCTTCCGTTCACTCATTCCACTTTCGCTCCTCATCATGACGAACCGTCACGTTTAATTCATCCAATAAATCAAGGAAAGGAATTAAATACTTTCTTGAAATACCTAAAGCTTCCTTTGCTTCTTTTAATTTAAACGTGTCTTTCGTTTCTTTCTTAAGTTTGCCCAACATTCGTTGAAAACCTGTTCGATGAATCAGAATTTCATCTGTTAATGGATAAACTTGTTTCATCATAATGACGTATCGTTTTAATTCGACTGCCTCAGCCTGAGGAAGTCCAGCAAGTTCAACATATTCATCCCATCTTTTTGGCGTACTCCCATCTTCCTCTAATGCCGTAAGAAGTTCACTCATTCTTTTTTTCCACTCGCTTGGCATGGCTGGCTGAAATGATGCAATGGCAAGAAACTGATTAGATTTAAATAAAGTAGTTTGATTTACTAAATCCGTTAAACAGTACTCGATGACAGTGTTCGGATAACTACTGCTCACGAACTGAACGAGTTCCGCCTTATCCATTCCCACGCGCATCGTATAGTCTTCATGATAACGTTGCAAAATGGATGTGATTTTTTTTTGCAGCGCTGATAGTGTGGTTACCAGAACAAAATTGTTGTGAGATACTTCCACCATCACTTCATTCCTCAACAAAGATTCAATCACGTTGTCGGCTTCGTTTCCATCAACTGAGCTCATCTGAATAAGCTGTTTCCTGTCCATGATTTTTTGCTTGGATAGTGCATCCTGTATAAGATCTTCCGGTGAACCAGCTTTCTTGTTTTGCAGCATCCTGATTGTGTCATCACCGAAACGATAGTTACTGCCATTTGGCTGAATAATCCAGCCACCCCCAAGTGTTTCAACAGGAGTGGGCCTTCTTAAAATAAAGCGGTCCCCGCGCCGGACTACCACCGCTTCTTCCAATTTGATTTGGCACAGTACTTCCTCACCGCCATCCTTTACAGCATTTCTATCATAAAATATAATCTTTCCTGAAACTTCTGACGTGCCGATATATATTCGCACTGGTGCTCGTTGTTTAATCGGAGCTGCCAGCTCATTGACAAATTTCAAGGTAACATCTACTGTGTCTGAAATCAGGAAATGGTTTGAATCAACCAGTACATCTCCACGTTTTATCTGTTCTTTGTTCACACTGCTAAGATTAATTGCTGCTCGCTGTCCAGCATTCGCTTGTTTCACGCTTTCCTGATGGACCTGAATTTGCCGGGCTTTTACTTTTAGGCCCTCAGGTAAAATGGATAACTCGCTCCCTTTTTGTACCATACCTTCATAAATCGTGCCTCTGACAATTGTTCCATGCCCCTGAAGGGTAAATACGTGGTCGATTGGCAAACGAAATGATCCGCCAGCATTACGCTTTTTCACCGTTACTAACTCCGTGAAAATTAATTCTTTTACCTTCTCGATTCCTTCCCCACTTATACTATTAACATATACAAAAGGGGAATTACGGTAACCTGAATCTGTCAGTTCTTCCTTTATTTCAGCTTCTACAAACTCCATTAATTCCTTATCTACTTTGTCAACCTTTGTAACTACAACAATACAGCGTTCAATTCCAAGAAACTCCAGAATTTCAATGTGCTCTTTAGTCTGTGGCATAACCCCTTCATCAGCAGCAACAACCAGCATAACCAAGTCAATTCCGGCTACACCAGCAATCATTTGACGAATAAACCGTTCATGCCCAGGAACGTCTACGATAGAAACACGAACATCATCTTTCAACTTCAGTGGAGCAAAACCCAATTCAATTGAAATGTTTCTTTCTTTCTCTTCCTTTAATCGATCTGTATCGATAGTGGTTAAGGCTTTTGTTAATGACGTTTTGCCATGATCAATATGTCCTGCCATGCCAATTGTGTAATAGGATAGTTCCAACGTATACACCCGCTTTCCTTTGAACCTTGTTGTCTTTTACTTGAGGTAAAACTCTTCTTGCGTATATAATCGAGTAGTTACTATATATAATGGGGCTGGTTGGGTGACTGGTGTTCCCCTGGGTCTTCAAAACCCTGAGGGACCTGCGTGCCAGGTTCGGTGGGTTCGATTCCCACACAGTCCCGCCAAATTACGCTTTATTTATTCAATCCTAAAATAAATGATACAAAGTATACACTGTGAAATAACTACATTGCTCCGAAAATAAACTACGTTATAACAGCGGCGTGATTTCCACGGATGGCAGTCGCGCACCTTAGGGCGGTGGTGAGCCTCCCGCAGAAGTCGACTGTCATCCGTTCCAATCACTTGTCGTAGTATGGATGATATAGCGTTATATGGTCCACACCCAAACTACTGAAAAAGAGGTAGATGTTAAAATTATTTATTTAACCTCAACCTAGCATCATCGAATTCACGAGACTCCTGCGGGAACAGCACGAGTCTGAAGACCCCGCAGAGTGGGTTTCTCGAGGAGACTGAAGCCGTGCCCGCGGAAAGCGAAGTGAATTCGATGATGCGATCGCAGATCCACTTACTCCGTATTTCGCGTAACTTTTTCAACGGCTAATAAATGTAACGTAACAATTTCCATTTAAAAAGTTATGCGTTACTGGACAGTTTGTATCAATTACGTAATAATAACCGTTTCTAGAAGAACATTTGTGATTTGCTTCAAGTATCATTTATCAATCAATACAAATTATTGAAGATACATAAATAGCTACGTAAGATAGTCAATTATTTTACTCTATACTACTATTAATTCTAAAGGATGAGAAGTATTGAAGGTTCTGTTAGTAACACCTAATTTTCACCAGCCAAGAGGAAATACGATTACCGTACTGCGAATTGCTGAAGGGCTTGAAAAATTAGGAATCCAATCAGAAATTGTATCTTCAACGGATGATACACCAATAACCACATTTCCAAAAGCAGATATTGTCCACGGATTTCACGCTTATCATTTCTATACATTTAAAGAAAAATGGAATATATCAGTTGATAATTATGTAATCACCTTAACCGGTACCGATTTAAATCACGACCTATTTAACGAAGATAAGCGAGCAACAGTACTGACCTGTTTGAGAGAAGCTAAAGCAATTCATGTTTTTGACAAAAAAGCAAAAATGACTTTATTGAACGAAGTACCGGATTTAGAATCTAAAATAGCAGTCATTCATCAGGGTACTGGCGATTTTCATCAAAATTCGTTTAACCCTGCTAAAGAATCAAATACTTTTTTGTATACATTACCTGCTGGAATTAGAAAGGTGAAAAATATCCCTGGTGCAATTGAAATGCTACGAAATCTGCATACTAAATATCCCATGATTCGTCTATGGCTTGTAGGTCCAATTATTGAGGAAGAAGAAGGAAACACTGTTAAAAATCTTGTTAAAGAAAACAGTGATTGGATAGCCTATTTAGGGCAAGTCGACCATGCTGATATGGGAGCAATTTTCCAGCAGACAGATACGATTCTCAATAGTTCACACTCTGAGGGTCAGTCTTCTGCTATTCTGGAAGGAATGGGATATGGTTTGCCAGTGTTAGTATCAGGCAACCAGGGAAACCGTAACATCGTTGAACACGGTATCACAGGGTTTGTTTATGACAATCCAGACCAATTTCTTGATTATGCAGAAAAAATCATGAATAATATCACAATAAGAAAGAAAATAAGCGATTCAGCAAAAAGGTACATTTCTGAAAATCATTCCAGCAGCTATGAAGCAAATAAATTGATGGAGATTTACAGAGAAGCCTTGAAATAAGTTCAAGTTTTAGATTGAGGGGTGAGATAATTGTCAAAGAAAGAAGAAATCATTAAATTAACTTCTTTATCTACAAAAGGTGGCTGAGGATGCAAAATTGGTCCTGAAGACCTGGCGCAGGTTCTGCGTCATTTACCTAAGACAGTTCCCGACCCGAATTTGCTTGTCGGACTGGATACATCGGATGATGCCGGTGTGTATAAAATAAGTGATGATATTGCATTAGTTCAAACGCTTGACTTCTTCACTCCAATTGTTGACGATCCCTATATGTTCGGTCAGATTGGTGCTGCTAATTCTCTGAGCGACGTTTACGCAATGGGTGGAAAGCCGATTACAGCTATGAACATTGTTGGATTTCCAATAAATACATTAGATAAAAGTATACTTGCTGAGATTCTCGCAGGTGCTGCTGATAAAATAGCTGAATCCGGTGCAACGCTGGTCGGTGGTCACTCTATCGATGACGAAGAACCGAAATTCGGTTTATCTGTCACTGGAACGATACATCCTGACCGGATTCGTGCAAATGTTGGCGCACAACCTGGTGATCGACTGATTCTAACCAAACCAATTGGCGTTGGAATTCTAACAACAGCAATTAAGCAGGATTTACTTTCGAAAGATGATTTGGAAAATGTAATGAATGTAATGGCTACATTGAATAAGTATGCAGCCGAATCAATGGAAGATTACACGGTAAATGCCTGTACAGATGTAACCGGATTTGGTTTGCTTGGGCATACCCTTGAAATTGCTGAAGGCAGTAATGTCGGTATCACGATTAACAGTAAAAACGTTCCAGTGCTTTCCGGAACAAAAGAACTTGCTGAAAAGAACGTTATACCAGGTGGAACGAAAAAGAATCATAAATGGCTCGATGGCCGAATTGACTATGATGCAAGCATTAGTGAAATTGATCAGCTTATCTTATGTGATGCTGTTACATCTGGCGGACTGTTGATTTCAGTTCCTGCTGCTGAAGCAGATTCATTACAGCATAAATTAAAAAAGAATAAAGTAGACGCTGCTATTATCGGCGAAGTAACAACTGAGAATTCAGGTCGAATATCAGTTATTTAAGAGGGCTCACCTAGAGCCCTTGTTTTAACTAAAGAGAGTTACTATTGGTAACTTATTTATTCGATTAATAGACAACAGACTACTAAAAAGTTAAAGTCATAGAAGGGATTAAGCCTATTGAAAGTACTTGTTACGGGCGGCGCTGGATTTATTGGAAGACATATAGTAGCTGAATTAACAGCTGAAAATTATGATGTTGCTATCTTAGACTACAATTGCAGTCAATTACATGGGAGTACTTGGGGAAAAGTCAGTTGCCATTCTTTAGACATTACAGAAGAAACGGATGAAATATTCAAGTTAGAAAAACCCGATATAGTTATTCATCTTGCTGCTCAGGTTGATGTAAACAGGTCACTAGACGATCCTAAATCAGACGCAGATACAAATATCTTAGGTACCATTAATATTCTTAACAATTGTAAAAGACATCATGTGAAAAAGATAATATTTGCTTCTTCTGCAGCTGTCTATGGAGAGCCAGTTTATTTGGGGTTAGACGAAGCACATCCATTGGAGCCAGTTTCGTTTTATGGAATATCTAAGCTTTCTGCTGAAAAATACGTTAAATCTTTTTCAGAATTACACAAGATAAACTATACTGTATTAAGGTATTCCAATGTTTATGGTCAAACGTCAAACCTTGAACAAGCGAACGATGTCGTATCCATTTTTTTAAATCGGATGAAGAATAATCAGCCTCCTGTTGTTTACGATGACGGCACCCAAACCAGAGACTATATTTATGTGAAAGATGTTGCAGCAGCTACAGTAGCTGCAATTCATCAAGGAAAGAATAAAATCTTTAACATTAGTACGAATACGTCTACTAGTATAAATGAACTAGTAGCTTTATTAAACTCCCACTTAGGTACGTCCTTAGCACCTGCGTATCAGGATGGAAGAACAGGGGAAATTAAAAACAGCTATCTTGATAACGGACAAGCACTTAAGCAATTGAAATGGAAGGTTACATATCCGCTGGAAGAAGGATTGCGATCCACCTTCTCCCATTTTTAATCAATCAAAAATACAACTATACGAGGTGAGCAATTTGAAAAAATATCTTTATTTACTTATTACAGTAACCATTACACTTTTATTAACTGCTTGTGGTGGTACAAATGAGGAAACAAGCAATGAATCACCATCTGATAAAGAAGAAGCGAAACCATTTACTATAGGCGTAATCCCGGCCCAAACGGAAGGTGCTATTGAGCAGGCAATGAATGAATTACAAACTATTTTAACGGAGAAATTAGACCGGGAAGTCGCTGTTGAAGTTTACCCGGACTATAATGGTGTAGTCGAAGCAATGAATTACGATAAAATTGATATGGCATACTTTGGTCCGCTAACCTATGTCGTAGCACATGAGGAAAGTGGTGCTAAGGCAATCATTACTCAATTAATCGATGGAGAACCTTTTTACCACTCTTATATCATCACTCATAAAGATAATCAATGGGATTCACTTGAAGACCTGCTAGCTAAACCTGAAGAAATTGACTTTGCTTTTGGTGATCCAAGCTCTACTTCAGGATCACTAATTCCAAGTATAGAGCTTGAAGAAAGAGGCGTTTATAAATCAGAAAATGACTATGCGTTTAATTCGGTCAGATTCACAGGTTCGCATGATGCCACAGCGTTAGCTGTACAAAATAAGCAGGTAGACGCAGGTGCAATTGACAGTGCAATATATAACCAGCTAATTGAATCAGGTAAGATAGATAAAGAGCAGCTGAAAGTAATTTGGGAATCAGATAAGTTATTCCAGTATCCGTGGGCAGTTCATAAAGATACGGATAAAAAAACCATTAAAAAGCTGCAGGAAGCATTCCTTTCCATTGAAGATAAAGATATTTTAAATGCATTCGGAGCAACTGGATTTACAAAAGCCAGCAATAAGGATTACGAATTCATCAGAAAAGCTGCAATTAAACAAGGAATCATTGAAGAATAGGGCTGATTTAAGTGTGGTTTAAGCGTCGTAATATAGTAACAGTCATTCTGTTAACACTATTCATTTTTATAAGTATGAGACTTACAGAATTTGATTTATCCAAGTTTAAAGATTTTCGCAATATGATCGATTTCCTATCTCGATGGTTCCCAATGGAGACCTCAAATCTTCCTGATATACTCAAGGATAGTTTACTAACACTTGCAATGGCTTTTTTAGGAAGTTTTATTGGTTTAATCATAGCTATACCTGTCAGTTTTTTAGCGGCCTGGAACACTGCACCTTTTAAATTTCTATACCATCTATCCAGGTTTACTTTAAGCTTTGTCCGGTCTATTCCGGAAATCGTTTTTGGACTAATATTGCTGACAACGCTTGGTCTTGGGCCATTTCCTGCAGTATTAGCAATAATGTTTCACAACATAGGTGTATTAGGAAAGTTAATTGCGGAATTAATAGAAGCGTCAGATTCCGGACCACAAGAGGCTATTCAAGCTGTAGGTGCGAAGAAGTGGTTTGCTAACTTATTTAGTATTCTTCCTCAAATTTGGCCAAATGTATTATCCAGTTATTTCTATCGATTTGAAGTTGCAGTTCGCACCTCCCTTATCCTTGGGTTTATTGGCGGTGGAGGAATTGGGCAACGACTGTTTAACGACTTTAAAACATTCCAATATTCTTCTGTATCTCTGGATGTGCTGATTATTATGGTAATGGTTATAGCTATCGACTTATTTGGCAGCTATGTTCGTAAAAAGGTAATTTAAGGTGGGGTCTCATTTGCTAGAGCTTAAAAATTTGACTGTTCGATATACCGGCAACACAATTGATTCACTATCAGATATTAACTTGTCATTTAATCAAGGCGAATTCGTTTGTATATTAGGTAAAAGTGGTGCTGGAAAATCAACATTAGTGCGATGTATTAATGGACTGCATAAGCCTACTGATGGAGAAATAATATGGGGATCGGTTCGTTTATCCCAAATGAATGAGGAACAATTAAGAAATGTTCGTAAAGAGATGGGGATGATTTTCCAGCATTTTAACTTAGTTCCCAGGCTTTCTGTTTTGCAAAATGTTTTAACTGGAATGTTTGGGTATCGGACTACTTTCAAAAATCTTATTGGATGGTTTAATACTGATGAAATAAATAGAGCCAAGCAAGTAATTGCAGATGTCGGGCTATCAGAGCTAATTGATCGCCGTGTCGAACGATTAAGTGGTGGTCAAAAGCAACGAGTTGGCATTGCTCGCTCCATTTTACAGCAGCCAAAATTAATACTGGGCGATGAACCTGTCTCAAGTCTGGATCCAGGAACTTCTATTCACATCTTTAATTTGCTGACAGAAATGCACAAACGTCATGAATTACTTACAATTATAAATGTACATGATGTCGAACTGGCTAAGCGATACGCGACGCGAATACTGGCACTAAAAGACGGTATAGTTATCTTTGACGGGAAACCTGAATACTTCGATGATCAAGAATATGATAAAACGTATATTTCGCCGGCAAATCCAGCTGAAAAAACATCATAATATGAGGTGATCGTTTTGACAAGAACTCCCTGAGTGGTCGATTGTTCAAGGGTCGTGTACGACTCTTCCAATTCAAGCATCATTACAACATCACATACAAACAGCCAAAAATCTGTTGTTCTAACCTTTGATGATGGCCCTAGCCGATTGCTTCCATCGATATTAGATGTGCTAAAGAAAGAAGAAATTCAGGCTGTATTCTTTTGGCAGTCAAAGCTAATATATCCAGCGAGACCATGGAAAAGGTTACTGGATGAAGGTCACCAGATTGGTACTCATTCTACCAAACATCGGAACCTGGCTGCACTGACGTATGAAAAACAATACCAGGATATTAGAAATAGTATTCGTAAGATTGAAGAAATCACTGGAACTAAATTAGAATATTTCCGGCCACCTTATGGTCAGTACAATAAGGATACAATAAAAGCAGCAGAGGCACTGAACGTAACTCCTGTTCTATGGCGATTAGCTTCGATGGATTGGGAACTGAAAGATGATCCTAATCAAATCGTCACATATGTAACTGATAACCTTGAGGATGGTGCAATCATTCTGCTTCACGAGCTAACACAAACCTTAGAGGTGCTGCCTGCTTTAATACAAGCTATTAGAGACAAAGGGTATGGGTTTAGCAAGCTTAAAATAAAAGGACGAAACGTATAGAAATTTATCTATACGTTTCGTCCTTTTTTATTTAATAGGTAAGAGAGCATAACCAGTAGTGGAAACGATGCGATACACTGTTCTTCTTAACTAGGTGAAAAGTTAACTATAGTACAAATAGGCAGAACTATCATCGCATCATCGAATATACTTCGCTTTCCGCGGGCGAGTGTCGAGTCTCCTCGGACTACGTCCTCCGGGGTCTCGCCGATCTCTTACTTCCCGCAGGAGTCTCCGTATATTCGAAGATGCTAGATTTAGATGAAAAGATACTTTTTTAATATCCACCACTTTTTCCAGATGTCAGTTTTCTAACAGTTGTGGTAAAAGATAGTATCTTTTCCACTGCGTTTACTATGCATTTATTTTTGACATACTGCTATTCCCAAAGGGTAATATGTTTCATCATTGAAATCTGCTGGTTTTATTAATACACCTTTTTGAAAATACATGTTCGCCGTCTGGTAGTCGACAAATAACTCTTTAAATTCATTTCGTGTCAATTGGTGAACATGGAATGGATAGCCGCTAGGTACCGCTCTTCCTTTACCAAAAGGAGTTGACATTATTAAAGTTCCGTTAGGTTTTAATAAACGATAGATGTTCGATAAAAACTGTTTTTCATCAGAAATATGTTCGATCGTTTCAAAACTGATTATCGTATCGAATTGACCGAATCTCTCAGCTAAGTCTGTTGCCGTTACATCTTCCTGCAAGAATGTAGTAAGCGGATGATAGTAGGTGCTGCTGGCATAATCTACAGCTTCAGCACTGTTATCCATTCCAATAATTTCACTTACTGCTTTCTTGCATTTTTTGGCTATTATGTGGCTGCCATATCCAGAACCACTCGCAAAATCGAGTACCCGTCCATTTACAAAATCAGTTGCAAAGTGATATCTGGCTATATGCTCCAGCAACAGTTCATTTGTTATTTTCATTTTTTCGGGAATAACTCTCTCGCCTGTATCCTTTAGCATTTTTGTTCACCGCTTAATTTTTATTTATATTAAAATTATATCATATGCGGAAGTTGGCCAATACTAATTCATATTAGAAAACTTGGCTTATTGCCAAGCCTTAGTTGCACTTATACAGTACGAAAGGATTTATACTATCTTACCTGTTAAAGAGAAAACGCCAATCATCATTGATTGACGTTTTTAGCGTATAATTATAGAACTTATTTCTGTGGCCCTGAAGGCTTTGAAATACTGGAAAGCGCTTCTTCGGCTTCATTACTAAGCTGTGCATCACTAGCCAGATCACCTAAAGCAACCATCCCAACAATTTGTCCATTTTCTACAACTGGCAAACGGCGAATTTGTTGATTTGCCATTAGCTGTGCTGCTTCATGTACATCCATTTCAGGAGTTCCCTGCACAACCTGCTGTGCAGTCATAACTTGTGTTATAGGGGTTTGAGCGGCTTCACCCTGTGCTGTTGTGCGTAACGTAATATCGCGGTCTGTCAAAATTCCCACCAATTGACCATTATTGTTTGTAACTGGAATTGCTCCAATATTATGGTCGCTCATAATTGCAGCGGCTTCCTGCACTGTTTGTGTCTCATTAACTGTATATACGTTTGGTGTCATATAGCTTCTTAATTGTTGTGTCATGACATAACCCTCCTTTTCACCTTATAGGATTTGTTAACAAGACAAATATTATGATTGAGAGATTTTCCCAAATTTCCACTCACTTCATTTAGGCATATGTCCGTTGACTTCATTCCTCAGTTCGTGCTATGTTTTGAATGTATACGCAAAAATTAGAAGACTTGGCTTATCATCAATACTTTATGGTGAGGGTCCTAGTTACATTAATACAGTAAGAAAGGATTTATACTTTTCTTATCTGCCACTAAAGGAGAATTATCCCAATGTAAAAATCCCTAATTCATTAACTAATTAAAAACTATAGAACGGAAGGGATTTTTTTATGAGTATAAAAGACGAAGTGAAAAAGAGAAAAACGTTTGCGATTATTTCGCATCCCGATGCTGGAAAAACAACTTTAACGGAACGATTGCTATTGTTGGGTAACTTAATCCGCTCAGCAGGAACGGTGAAAGGAAAGAAATCCGGTAAATTTGCTACTTCCGATTGGATGGAAATTGAAAAACAGCGTGGTATTTCCGTTACATCAAGTGTTATGAACTTTCCATACGACGGTTTTCAGGTAAATATTCTGGACACACCTGGTCATGAAGACTTCAGTGAGGATACGTACCGCACGTTAACAGCAGTAGACAGTGTAGTTATGATTATAGACGGAACAAAAGGAATCGAAGCTCAAACCATCAAGCTTTTTAAGGTTTGTCGCATGCGCGGAATTCCTATCTTTACGTTTATTAACAAAATGGACCGGGAAGGTCGTGAACCACTCGATCTATTGGAAGAAATCGAACAGGTTCTGGATATTGAAACGTATCCGATGAACTGGCCCGTTGGAATGGGAAAACGATTCCTCGGAATATTTGATCGCCACGAAAAACAATTTGTTCAATATAATGGAAATGAAGAAGAAATATTTATTCCTTATGCTGAATTGAAAAAGCCGGAATATAACGATCTAAGATCACAGGAAGAATATCAAATAGCGGAAGATGAACTTTCGTTACTGGAAGAGGCTGGCGATTCTTTTTCTATCGATACGGTTTTAGCCGGAAAACAGACCCCGGTATTTTTCGGAAGTGCTTTAGCACCATTTGGTCTTCAGACTTTCTTTGATACATTTATTTCGATGGCACCTGCACCAACTCCAAGAAAATCGACTGGTGGAGCCATACAACCGGATAACCCGGATTTTTCGGGATTTGTTTTTAAAATTCAAGCCAATATGAACCCCGCTCATCGTGACAGAGTTGCATTTTTACGGGTATGCTCTGGCAAATTCGAGCGTGGAATGAGTGTGAAACTGGCAAGAAACAATAAGGAAATCAAACTTGCTCAATCCCAGCAATTCGTCGCCTCATCCCGCGATACTGTAGAGGAAGCTTATGCTGGTGACATTATTGGTATATACGATCCAAACGCATATCAGATTGGTGATACCTTAATTGCAGGAAAAGATGACTTCGAATATGAAGAGTTACCGCAGTTTCCACCGGAAATATTTAAAAAAGTAACAGCACAAAACGTGATGAAATCCAAACAATACAGAAAAGGTATCGAGCAGTTAGTACAAGAAGGCGCAATCCAATTGTATTATCGACACCGCACTGAATCATTCATACTAGGCGCAGTTGGTGAACTGCAGTATGAAGTATTCAAATACCGCATGAAGAACGAATACAATGTTGAAGTTCTGTTAGAATCAATAGGCGAAAAAGTTCCACGCTGGTTGAAGGCAGAACAAGTCAAAGAGTCCCTTTTTGATGAACAGAACATCCTGGTTCGAGACCGAGAAGGAAACTATATTGTATTATTCAGAAACGATTTTGCACTTCGCTGGTTTGAAGACAAAAATCCAGATATCGAGCTGATCGATTTGCTGGAAGTAAATAAGTATGATCAAGAGTATTAAAAAGGATACCACAGTTTCGTGTTTTCACGAATCTGTGGTATTTTTATATTAATCATTCAAGGGGGGGAAATCAGATGAAGATGTTGATCTTAGGTGGAACTGAATTTTTAGGCCGTCATATCGCGGCAGAAGCATTAAAGAATGGAATGGAAATTACTTTGTTTAATCGCGGAAAAACCAATCCTGATTTTTTGAAAGATACGGATGGGGTCACGCATATTGCTGGAGATCGCCAAACAGAAGATATCACGTTACTTTCTAGCTTCTGGGATGTCGTTATTGATACATCAGGGAGAGAACCTGAAGATGTAAAGCGCTCGGTTAGTCAATTAAAGCAGAAGTGCAGTAAATATGTTTTCATCTCGAGTATTAGTGCGTATAAAGATTTAAGTAAAGGACCAGTATACGAATCCGACGAACTCCATGACCTGAATCAGGGTGGCTACGCCAGCAATAAAGCTACAGCTGAACAGATTGTAACAAATGAATTTTCCAACAATCTTATTATCCGGCCTGGACTTATTGTCGGTCCAAATGATCCAACTGACCGTTTTACATACTGGCCATGGAGAATGCACCAGGGTGGAGATATTGTTGTGCCGAATATCAGCCAGGAAACCCCTATTCAATTTATTGATGTACGTGACTTAGCGATGTGGGTAGTGAATGCTGTTGAGCAGGATCTAACAGGTATATATAATGCAACCGGACCGAATGAAAGGCTGAGTTATAGAAAGTTTCTAAATAAATGTCACCGTACACTTTCACCTGATAACACGAAACTTCACTGGATAGATGAAGGAGTATTGCTTGAAAATGAAGTTGAGCCTTGGATGGATTTACCATTATGGATTCCAGATAGTTTAAACATGAACGGGATGCTGGAAGTGAACGTAGATAAGGCAGTAAAGGCAGGATTACACTTCCGGCCAATGGATGAAACAATCATGGATACACTTAACTGGTCCCTTGAAGAACATACAGGGAGCTGGTCTGCTGGATTGAATAAAGAGAAAGAGCGTTTGGTTCTAAAGCACGTGACTAAGTAAGTTGTGATTAAGCAGGGCATATCCTGTATTCGGATATGCCCTCTTTTTTAGAATGAAATTTTATAAATCACCTAGATTGTGCAATAGTAGTACATCAAAAAGCCAAGTTGTTTTGTTCCCCAACAACTTGGCTTACCAATTAGAAAATTAAAGTAACGCAACTACATAAAAAAACCACCAACATATGTATTGGTGGAGACGGTGGGAATCGAACCCACGTCCAAGGACATCGCCACTCAGGCTTCTACGCGCATAGTTGGTATATTATATTTCACTGACTTTTTGACCTACCAACAGGCTTCAAAGTAGCTAGTCTGATTAGTTTCAACTACTATCCGCAGACGGTGGATAGCAGTGTAGCCCGCTTCATTTGAGACCCTTCGATCTGCATCACGGGCGAATGCAGGAAGGATCGCTTTAGAACTACTTACGCAGCTGCTAAAGCAGGTTGATTATTTTTGCCAATTATAGGCGTGTAACGTTTTACGAGCCGTAACCTCGACGCGCCACCTGAGCTCAATCTATCCCTGTCGAATCCTAAACGTCCCCATTAAGAGAAACGCTCGGAAGAAAATTGAGCATTATTAAATTGTATGCTTTGTGCAACAACAGTAATTATAGCATAATTACCGACTAATCGCAACCGCTCGCAGTTTTACCTACTCACGATCCTTAATAGCACGATCAATATCACGTTTCATTTGCTTCTGTTTCAGATCTTCTCGTTTGTCATACTTTTTCTTACCTCGACCTACACCAATCAGTACTTTTGCATAACCATTTTTGATATAAATTTTTAACGGTACTAACGCATAACCCTGCTGCTGCGTCACGCCGATTAATTTATCAATTTCTTTTCGATGTAAAAGTAATTTCCTTGTTCTGGTCGGATCATGATTAAACCTATTCCCTTGTTCATACGTAGAGATATGCAGGTTTATTAAAGTTGCTTCCCCATTATTGATACGTGCATGGGAATCTTTAATGTTCACACGGCCGGCACGGATGGATTTTATCTCCGTCCCTTGTAGAACAATACCTGCTTCATACGTTTCTTCAATAAAATAATCATGTGATGCTTTTTTATTTTGTGCTAGTGTTTTTCCAAATCCTTTTGGCATAGTGCTTCCTCCTACTACTGTCCGTGCCATATATTTTATCAAAGATTCCGTATTATTCCAATCAAAACAGGCGTGAACCTGCTTTTAGAAAACTTGGCTTATCGCCAAGCCTTAATGGCGAAAGCCTTAGTTGCACTTATGCAGTAAGAAAGGATTTATACTTTCTTATCAGCCTAGATGAATAGAAGCAAGCTGATCGCCATTAATGCCATACCACCGACAAGGCCATAAATGGATGTATGTGCCTCATCATATTTTTTAGCAGCAGGGAGAAGTTCGTCAAGTGAAATAAATACCATAATACCTGCTACCGAAGCAAATATAATACCAAACAATACGTCCGTTAAAAATGGCATAAGAATTAAAAAGGCAAGTATCGCTCCTACTGGCTCAGAAAGTCCCGACAAAAACGATAGTTTGAATGCTTTTTTCTTATCATTTGTTGCATAGTAAATTGGTACGGACACGGCAATTCCTTCTGGTATATTGTGAATCGCGATCGCTACAGCTATTGCAAATCCGATTTCCGGATTTTGCAGCGTTGCAGTGAATGTTGCGATTCCTTCCGGGAAATTGTGTATACCAATCGCCAGTGCTGTGAACGTTCCCATTTTCAATAATTCATCACTCTGAATCTTACTGCCATTTGCTCTCATTTCTTCTACTTTTTTCAGTTCATGTGGGTTTGATTGTTTTGGCACGAATCGATCAATTAGTGCTATTAGAAAGATTCCACCAAAAAATGACCCTACCGTTACCCAGCTTCCTTCAACTTTTCCTAGATCGCCTACTAAGGCGGTTTGTGCTTTTACGAAAATTTCAATCATGGATACATATATCATCACACCTGCCGAAAACCCTAATGAAAATGATAAAAATTTTGTATTTGTTGTTTTTGTAAAAAATGCTAATATACTTCCAATCCCCGTTGCTAATCCCGCAAATAGCGTGAAAAGAAAGGCAAGAATAACTTCTTCTGACATAGTTCATTCTCCTTTGTTGTACATGCTTATTATTGTTTCCCTAAGGAAACATTTTTATATGTAGTTATACATTATGCTATATACAAACAAATTGCAATCTTTTTACGAATTTTTTTTCGAGTTATTCAAACATTGCTCTTCCTAAACAAGCACAATCGTTTTCCACACCTATACTCTATGCAAAAAAGACTAATTCGAAACTCAGTGCTACTGAGCCGAATTAGTCTTATCCCATAGTTAGGAACAAATTTATCTGGATCTGTTTTTTTTCTTTTTCTTGTTTTTGTTTTTATTCGCATTATTTACTCCGCCATTGCCATTGTTACTAGCCTTATTAGGAGTCTTGCGTTTTTTAGTCGAACCGCTTACCATTTCAAAATCAACTACACGCTCATCGGTATTCACTGCAATAACTCGAACCTCTACAGCGTCACCAATACGATATACATTACCAGTTCGTTCTCCAATCATTGCATAGTTGCGTTGGTCGTAATGGTAATAGTCATCTGTAAGCTGACTAACGTGGACAAGTCCTTCTACTGTATTTTCCAGTTCCACAAATAGCCCGAAGTTTGTAACAGAGCTAATAACTCCAGAGAAGACTTCACCTACTTTATCAACCATGTACTCCGCTTTCTTTAGATCATCTGTTTCCCGTTCTGCGTCAACAGCAGTACGTTCTTTTCCAGATGTATGCCGTGCAATTTCCGGCATTCTTTCTTTCCACTTTTGAATCGTTTTCTGATCCATTTTCTTGTCAATTAAATAGGTACGAATTAATCGATGTACGATTAAATCAGGATACCTTCTAATTGGTGAAGTGAAGTGGGTATAAAACTCAGTTGCTAAGCCAAAATGTCCAACACTGTTAGGATCATATTTCGCCTGTTGCATAGAACGAAGCATTAATTTCGAAATGATCATTTCTTCTGGTGTTCCTTTTACCTCATCAACTATCTTTTGCAGTGCCTGCGGGTGAATTTCATTAGCGGTGCCTTTTACTTTATATCCAAGTCCACCAATGAATTCAAAGAAATGCTGCAGCTTTGATTCGTTTGGATCTTCATGAATTCTATGAATAAAAGGTACGTCCATCCAATGGAAATGTTCAGCAACTGTTTCGTTTGCTGCAAGCATAAACTCTTCAATTAGTCGCTCAGCAACTCCGCGTTCACGAATGACAACATCCGTCGCTTTACCAGCATCATCCACTAAGACCTTTGCTTCTTTAAAATCAAAGTCAATAGCACCACGTTTCGCCCGTTTATGGCGAAGAATCGATGCTAATTTTTCCATTGATTCAAACATTGGAACAAGCGGTTCATACCTGCTTCGAACATCTTCATCTTTATCGACTAGAATTTTATTTACATCATCATAAGTCATACGTTCATTTGTTTTAATCACACTTTGAAAAATCGAATGATTTACAACTTCACCATGTTTGTTTATTTCCATCTGACAACCAAGTGTCAGTCTGTCGACCTGTGGATTTAATGAACAAATACCATTAGACAGACGATGCGGTATCATCGGAATAACTCGGTCAACTAAGTAAACGCTTGTCCCACGGTCAAAAGCTTCTTTGTCCATTGGTGAATCTTCGTCCATGTAATAACTGACGTCGGCAATATATACACCAAGCTGGTAATTACCGTTATCAAGTGTCTTTACGGAAACAGCGTCGTCAAGATCCTTTGCATCTGCGCCATCGATCGTTACCATTACTTCATCACGCAGGTCTTTACGGTTTTTAATTTCATTTTCATTAATTGTTTCAGGCGTGTTCTCTGCCTGCTTCAGTACTTCCTCAGGAAAATCAATCGTTATTCCGTGCTTATATATGATTGAAATAATATCAATTCCAGGGTCATTTTTATGACCGAGAATTTCTGTTATTTCTCCTTCAGCACTTTTTCTGCCTTCTGGGTATTTGGTTATCGTAGCGATAACTTTATGACCGCTGACAGCACCCTTTGTAGCACTTTTAGGTACAAATATATCATTTGGAATTCGTTTATCATCTGCAATAACAAATCCGAATGACCGGTTGTCCTCATACGTGCCAACAACTTGATGTACTGCGCGCTCTATAATGCGAATCACTGTACCTTCTGGACGATTATCCGCGTCGTCCTTCTTTTCCAAACGAACTAATACGGTATCATTATTCATTGCTGAAGCAAGATCTGAGTGATGAATGTAAACATCCGTTTGTTCTTCGCTTTCAGGAATTAAAAAGGCAAATCCTTTCGCATGCATTTGAATCCTGCCTTTTACTAAATTCATCTTTTCCGGTAAGCCGAACCTATCTTTTCTTGTGCGAACCAATTCGCCCATTTCTTCCAGCTCATTCAATGATTTAACCAGAACTTTAAACTCTTCTGAATCCTGAATATCCAACGCTTCTTTTAATTCATCTACGGCCAATGGCTTTTCATTATTTTCTTTAAAATAATTTTGTAATGTTTCTATCATATTATCTGCCATACGTTCACCTTCCTTCTCTTGTATTGTTACCCTAATTTACCAATTTATAATATTAATCTTCCCAGTCCAGTTTTTCCAGAAAGTTAAAAATATCTTCATGCAGTTTATCTTTTTCCTTATCCAGGGTTATTACGTGGCCAGATTCTTCATACCATTTGATGTCTTTCATGTCTGCCTCAATATTTTCGTAAATATATGTGGCACTCTTGGTATTAATCATCTCATCCTTTTCTGCCTGAACAACAAATGCAGGTGCATAAATTGTATCGACCTCAGCTTTTACCTCTTTTATCAGTTCGCCTAATTGTTCGAACATGGATGAGGAATTTTCCATTAAGCTGTTAATTTCTTCTTCTATTGTATCACTGTTCTTTCCTTCCAGCTGCTTATATTCTTTTGAGAAAGATTCAAAGCCTTTTGTTAACTGCTTTTCATTATCGAAGAACATGGGAGCACACATTGGTATGACACCTTTTATTTTCTCAGAATATGCTAATTTTAAACCAAGAACTCCACCAAGCGATAACCCGACTACAGCAATTTCTTTATATCCTAACTCACTCAAATGGTTATAGGCATCATTCACGTCTGCCCACCACTGTTCAGGTGTTGCTTCGATCAGTTCCTCCGGTGGCTTGCCGTGACCTCTATAAATTGGAGCATGACAGGTGTACCCCTGTTTTTCCAGGTATCTGCCAAGCATACGAACATCTGCAGTATGACCTGTAAAACCATGCAGCAGTAATACTGCTCGTTTACCTGATTCAAACGTAAATTCTTTCGGTTCTTTTATTTTCATTTTCATTATTCTCCTTTAATGCTTGTTTCTAGACTTTTACCCTTCCAAAATAAATATACCCTTATCACATAGCAGCGATAAGGGTTTAAGAGTCTATTGTAAAATATATGCACTTATAAAAGCCAATACCATAAACAGCGTTCCAGTTATCACTGTGCCACGGTGTAAAATTAAATCAACACCACGAGCCTTTTGTTTACCAAATAACTGTTCAGCACCACCGGAAATCGCTCCAGATAGCCCTTCGCTTTTACCTGATTGAAGAACAACTAATACAATCATAATAACTGCATCTATTACTAATATAACGTTTACCAAATCCATCATGCTACAAAGACACCCCTTTATTAGAAAACGTACGAATACCTATCTGTACTTTAGCATAATTTTTGTCATTTTAGCAAGTTTATTTTGAAATTATCACTATATTTTGGACGAAACACTTTTTTCATTCTATCATATAGGGAATAGAAGTTTTAGAAAGGGTTGGATATATAATGGAAAAAGAATTTTGGTTAACCATGTATGACGATGTCGAAGTTAACGTGAAAAAGTGGTATAAGCCAGATCAGAAGCCTAAAGCTATCATCCAATTAGCCCACGGAATGGCAGAACATATTAATCGTTATAATGACTTTGGAAATTTTTTGCTTGAAAATAATATTTTCTTATATGGTAATGACCACCGCGGACATGGCAAGACAGGAGATAAACAAGGTATCTATGGATACTTTTCAGAAGATAAAGGTTTTGAAAAGGTAACGAATGATTTATATGAAGTAACGATGGAAATTAAAAATGACTATCCTGATGTCCCTTTATTCATTCTCGGACATAGTATGGGATCATTCTTAGTTCGAGCATATATTCAGCGCTACAGTCAGTACGTTGACGGTGTAATCCTGTCTGGTACTGGTTACGTACCTAAATTAAAGACTGGCCCAGGAAAACAACTGGCGTCTAAGCTGCCTCCAACAGAAGAAACGCAGCTCTTGAACATCCTTACATTCGGAACCTATAACAGACGAGTTGAAAATGAGGAAACATCCTACGATTGGCTGACTCGTGATAAAGAAATGGTTCAATCCTTTATTGATGACCCTCAATGTGGATTTGTTCCGAAAGCAAGATTCTTTTATGATCTGTTGGTTGGAGTTGACACGATCCAAGATGGCAGACGGAACGAAGCTATTCGCAAAGATTTGCCAATGCTTTTATTCAGTGGGGAAGCAGATCCGGTTGGTGACTATGAAAAAGGGATTTGGAAAACCGCGAAGTTATATGAAAAAGCTGGACTTGAAAACATTGCAACAATGCTGTTCCCAAATGGCCGTCACGAAATGCTTAATGAAACAAATAAATCGGAAGTTTTCACCCTTGTTTCTCACTGGCTGAAGGAACAAATGCACGAAGCATAAATCTGCTGAATACTCCCTTGAAGCGGTAAGCGTTTACAATTATTTATCGCTTCGAGCAGGCTTGATTCCTTGAAATGACACTTTTTTTGTGGGTAAAATGTAAGTAGATTAATAGAATTTTTCATTGAAGGGTTGGACAATATATTATGACTAAAATACAAGGTATTGCTGCTTCTAGTGGAATAGCAATCGCAAAGGCTTACCAGCTGGTAACACCAGATTTAACCTTTGAAAATAAAAAAATAGATAATCCGAATGAAGAAGTTGCCCGATTAGATCGAGCGTTAGATATATCGAAGAATGAGCTAGAAAAAATCAAAGAACATGCGAAACGCGAAATTGGAGACGAGCATGCAGAAATTTTCTCGGCACATTTGCTGGTTTTAAGTGACCCTGAACTAATCAAACCGATTAAAGAAAAAATTAACACAGAAAATGAAATGGCCGAATCCGCGCTAAAAGAGACCGCAGACATGTTTATCGATATGTTTAAAAACATGGACAATGAATACATGCGTGAGCGTGCTGCTGACATCCAGGACGTGACAAAGCGCGTTATGGCACATTTACTGGAAGTCACATTCCCTGATCCAGCTTTAATCGATGAGGAAGTTATCGTGATTGCGCATGATCTGACTCCGTCTGACACTGCACAGCTGAATCGCGAGTTTGTTAAAGGATTCGCTACTGACATTGGTGGACGAACTTCTCACTCAGCTATTATGGCAAGATCGCTTGAGATTCCTGCGGTCGTGGGCACGAAGAATAGTACTTCCGAAATTAAACAAGGTGACATCGTTATTGTGGACGGAATGACTGGTGATGTACTCATTAATCCAAGTGACGATGAACTTGCCACCTATAAAGAGAAACAAGCAGAACACGAAGCTCAGAAAGATGAATGGGCCAAACTTAAAGATGAAACAACTGTTACCTCTGACGGTCAGCATGTCGAACTGGCAGCTAATATTGGAACGCCAGAAGATGTGGAAAGCGTATTAAATAACGGCGGCGAAGGAATAGGACTTTACCGGACAGAATTTTTATACATGGGTAAGAATCAACTCCCAACTGAAGAAGAACAGTACGATGCTTATAAATCCGTTTTAGAAAAAATGGGCAACAAGCCAGTTGTGGTTCGTACATTGGATATTGGTGGAGATAAGGAGCTCAGCTACCTTGATTTGCCGAAAGAAATGAATCCGTTCTTAGGATTCCGTGCGATCCGCTTCTGTCTGGAAAACGAATCGATTTTCCGCACACAGCTGCGCGCATTACTTCGTGCAAGTGTACATGGTAATTTAAAAATCATGTTCCCAATGATTGCAACACTTGAAGAGTTTCGTCAGGCTAAAGAAATCTTAATGGATGAGAAAAATAACTTATCCAACGAAGGCACGGAAGTTTCAGATGAAATCGAAGTAGGAATCATGGTGGAAATACCATCAACTGCCGTAACAGCACGTCAGTTTGCTAAAGAAGTGGACTTTTTCAGCGTTGGTACCAACGACCTGATTCAATATACAATGGCTGCAGACAGGATGAATGAACAGGTCGCATATCTTTATCAGCCATATCATCCAGCAATCCTAAACTTAGTCAATACTGTTATTGAAGCCGCACATAGTGAAGGGAAATGGGTTGGCATGTGCGGAGAAATGGCCGGAGATTCCATTGCCATTCCAATATTACTTGGACTTGGACTGGACGAGTTCAGCATGAGCGCAACATCTATCTTACCAGCCAGAACACAGCTGCGTGCGCTGTCGAAAAAAGACATGAATTCTCACAAAGATGCACTGCTCTCTATGGGAACCTCCGATGAAGTGGTTGCTTTTGTGAAAGAAAAAACAGAATAATTTAGTTGGACGCATGAAGCTGTTATTGGGCTTCATGCGTTTTTTAATATTGTTCACTCTCCTTAATTGCGATTGGCTGATAAACTACTTGAAAATGTTGCTTACTTATCCATTTCTATTCCATCCTCACTAATATTTAAATTCCCCGTTATATCAACTATGATTGGATGAGGAAAAATGTCTATCCAACTTTGGTCATCTACTAGAATCAATTTTTTTACATCCTTTGGAACTTCGTAGGTCAATAATGATTTAAGCTTGCCGGGTACTTCTAAATATATTTTGTTCCAGTTTTTTGCTTCTACCGTTTGATAATCAATTCGTTCGTATCTATTCCCGTTTTCGTCAAGCAAGTGTAATCCGCCTACATGCGGTTGATATTCCGCAAGCGCCCCTTCATCATTACCTTTTCCAACATATAAAATAACTTCGGCAGAAATCGTTATCAATTTGGTATTCTTTTTCTTTGTTTTAATGCCTTCTGGTACTGCTACTTTTTCATAGGTAAACTTACTCTCAAAACCACGATCCCATGTCTCACCTAAATCTATAATAGCTTCGTTATAACCATCTTCAATATTCTTTTGAATAACAGAATAGTATTCGTTCCCTTCCATTTTATCCGCTGCTCCAGTGTTATCGTCATCTGATTTGCCTTGAGTTGTAGATATTGTTTCCTGCACATCTCCTTTTGTATTTTCTATATTAGTAGAGACACTTTTATCTTTTACACTTGTCTCTTGAACATGTGGCATTGCTTGTGTTAAAAGAACAATTATACCAATAAACAAACAGATCCCAGCAGCACTAATTACATATCGAAAACTTTTTTCCGTCTTTTTTGAATTGACATACCCACCAGCCAACCCTTGATATGGTTGCACTCGACCAGCTTTTCTGGCAGGTAATACTGCTCCGATAATTCCTGTAACGATAGGAATTAAAATGGTTAGAACGAAAAATGGTAATTGCTCTAGCGGGAACTGTTGGAACATACCCCAAACCATCCCAATAGCAAGTATTAATCCAAGTATTCCTGCAATTAATCCACTTAATCCACCTTCAAGCAATACTAACATTCGTATGGTACGATTGTGCCACCCAAAAGCTTTTAGGACTGCAATTTCGGGTTGCCTTTCCGAGACGTTCTGCCAGATTACCTCAGCTGTTGTAAGGATCGCAATTGCTGTAGCGATTCCCATTGCAATATAATGCATGGAACCAACTTCTAATGCTACATATCCACCTAGTAAGGTTGTATACATCGTTCCACGTAATTGGAACGTCACAAACAAAAAGAAAATAAGGAGGCTTGTTGGTAAAGCAATCGCAATGACAGAGAGCACACTTCGCTTCCATTTTACCAATAAATTCTTTAGACTCATGCTGATAATGGAACTAGTTTTAAATAGACGTTTTTTATAAGTTGATACCTCTCCCGTTTTCATTGTTTCATAGGGTGATATTTTTCTTACAAGTATTCCAGGAATAAACGCACCGAGAACATAAATTGCCATCCCTATTACTCCGATTATAAATAGACGTAATCCAGTAGTTTCTACATCATGGATAACGTATATAAATCCGATTATTAACCAACTGATAATCGTGACAAAAAGACCGATAGCCGCCGCTTCAATAAAGAGCAATCTGGATAATTGGTTTGGGCGCCATCCAACTGAAAGTAATAACGCAAATTCTTTCTTTCGGGCATACATCATAATAATATTTGATGCAAACACGTATACAACGGCGACCGCTACAACACTTGCGATTACACCTGACATCCCTACCTTAGATTGCTGAAAGATTGTCACAGATGATCCCAATTTGATCCAAGGTTGTTCAATCCAACCAATACTCTTTTTTCCATCAACTCCAGGAATATGAGTAAGAGCTGGTTGTGGCGAAGATCCTAATGTAATATCTGTAATCAATCCGGTCTCCGCTTCTATTTTTGTGGCGACAGCTTGTAGCGTTTTTTTACTTGTCTCATTTAATTCATCTACTCCAGCAACCTTAATGCGAATTGCTGAAATAGGCTTCTCACCTATTACTTTTGCAGCTGCATCAAGTGTTGTCAGCATTAGTGGAGGCTTTGTTAAAAATCCATATGGGTTGTTCGTCGGTTTCATTTTCTTTGGTGGGTTTATTGGATTTTCATTTTTATCTAATACCCATTCTGCCTTTGAGGGAAAGTAGGTTTCCATTGGAAGTTCAGTTAATGGATCCTTCGATACTTCCAATTTACCTGGGTCGAATATCCCTTTGAAATTCAATTCCAATCGGGGCCAGTTTGAACTCTCTTCACTGAACATAGTAATTGGCCGATACGCATGATCCACCGCAAGTAAAGAATCGGTTGGTACAATATACGGTTCGACCTCATAGGTGAATGGCCAACGATCAGCGAAAGGACTTGTAACTTCCCTATAATTAACCGAGGAGGGTTTAAACGGCATCCAGTTGAAGTCTTCGGAAGATTTACTACCTTCCCTTATTTGATTCACAATCTTTTTATGAGCTTCCTCTGTAGTGAATGAAAATTGATCAATCTCAGTACCTTTTTCCTTATTTAAATAAGTTTTTCCTCCATTTTCTTTTACTGTCTTCATTGCTTTAATAGGATCTTTGAACGATACATCTAGCCTTTCAAACGTATAGGCCATCTTACCATCTATAAACGTTTGATTACTTAAAAATGACTGGAACTTTAGTATTTAAAGAATCGTTCTTATTACGATTACTGGATTCTTGTTCTTCTGATAAATAGCTGATATTTTCGCCTTCTACCATTGCCTTATCAAGTCCTACAAGAGCCGCCTCAGCTTCTGGATCCACACCAGCAATTAGAACCTCTGTACCATATTTAAGTACTCCATCAAAACGAGTAACTCCGTATTCTTGTGCGTTAGCTGGAGATTTCCAACCCACCGTAAAATAGATGTTATCTTCTGTTACAGCATCTTCCGCGCCGGTATTTGTGATTTCTTTTATGTTCATTCTATAGATTCCAGGTTTAGAGTAATTCACTTTACCTAATTGAATAGAATTATTCATGTAACCAATCATCGCAATTGGAGCAGCAATGTCAATATCTGTCATCGTTTTAATTTGTTCATATTGTTTAATTGTTATTCCGCCAGCAATACCACTCAAGAAATTCGGTTCCAATAAATTCTTATCTTCCGTAACACTCCTCGAGTCAGGTGGCCGAACTACTATATGGTAGGATGATTTCCAACGTTTTTGGAGTTCATCTACAATGGTCGCGTTTGACGCCTGTGTAATCCCTACCAAATAACTGAGTCCTATGCTTACAATTAATGCACCTATAATAAGTAATATAAATCGTTCCTTATTGCGCCACCATGAATTCCAAATAAATTTAAGCATATTGTTCAATTACCTCCACCCCCTTACTTTTCCATCTGTACATGTTTCTCTCTTAGCATCTGTGATACTGATAACTTTGTACTTTACTCAATTAAAATCAATGTATTATCCTCAAATATATGTACTTATTTAATTTGAGAGAAGAAAATGTTTTTTGATCGGAGAGATTAGTAAATCGTATAAGCAAAATTAATAAATTTAATTCGTCATTTACAATTTTATACATTTACTCTATACTGACCTCAAACAATATGTCAACCTATTCTGAAATTTTTAAATTTGTATCTGATAAATCTCAAATATACAATAAGAAGTATACTGAATACATGAAAAAAATAGTTTATATACCTCGGTACAATATACTCGCAGAAAGTAAGTTACACCTTGGTGGTCAAATTATTAAGATTCAAAGGATGTGGAAATGATGAATAGAGGAAAAACACTTGTAACCTTCGTATTAGATGGGTTAAAACAACGCCTTGATCAACAGTCATCTTTACATTTGCAAAAAACAAAAGGAACTGTTCAAAAGGTAACATGTACCTTTAATTCTCCTGCCGATATAGAAAAAATCTTTTTATTTGAAAAAGAAACCAAATGGATTATTCCAGTAGATTTACGTGAATTTTTATTAATCCATAACGGGGCTAAACTATTTCAAGGAGAATATGGTGGTGAAATGCATTTATATAGTTTAGAAGAAATAAAATCAGGACATTTACCTCACATGCCAGACCATTGTTACCCAATTGGTTATTACGAAGGTGAGTATTTGTTTGTTGATTCCAACCAATGTAAAAAATAACCGTATGGATTATCTTCTATGGAACGATTCCTCTTTACCATTTGAGGATTGGTCAAATTTAGAAATTAATTTTGAACTCTGGTTAGACCGATTTATCGTTTCACAAGGGGCGTATTTTTGGGAATGGCCGCTTCGGAATGCTAACACGCATTATAAAAATTAATAAGAAGAGCTAAAGGGCAGGAGTATAATTATAGCTGCATTTTTTATGCCCTCAAAAAAAGAGACAGATCACTCTGCCTCTTCCCACAAATAAACTATAATTATTTCTTCAAGTTATAAAATGAACTTTGTCCTGCATTCATACTATAACTATTTTTATAGACGTAAGATCAATTTATTCCCTAATAACCTCAAGCTTCTGTTCAATTGGCGTACGTCCTCTATCTCGAGGAATATTTCTCGGATATCCCATCTGCAACACTGCAGCAATTTTATGCTTCTCATTATCCAAACCAATAGATCGCACAAAGCCAGGGTCATGCATAAACGGTGTTATCGTCCACAGCACGCCAACACCAAACTCCCATCCGGCTAACTGTACATTTTGTATAAACGCAGATACTGCGGCGCTTTCCTCTTCCATTCGAACAGGGTCAGATTCTACTTCATAATAGATAAGTGCGTGATGCGGAATCTGAAATAAAAAGTCTTTCATCGAATTTGCCATCTTAATAGATTTAGCATCCTGATCAGTTTTCAGCATTCCAATCCGCTGATAACTTAGGATAATCTGATCGATAATTTTTAGCTTACCTTGCTCCTGGTAAAGCTTTATTTGCCACGGTTCTTTCATATAATGTGTTGGTGCATAGGAACCATATGTGAAAATTTCCTTTAGCTTATCCAGTGGAACTTCTTCATTTTTAAAGGTATGTATAGAACGTCTCTCTTTAATTCCTTCTAATATATCCAATGTAATCACCTCAGTTACATCTTATCAGAAGTACCATTAATTTGGGACAGTGAGAACCGTCCCCTTGTCCCACCATGCTAC
Source organism: Virgibacillus flavescens (assembly GCF_050574275.1). Classification (GTDB taxonomy): domain Bacteria; phylum Bacillota; class Bacilli; order Bacillales; family Amphibacillaceae; genus Virgibacillus_F; species Virgibacillus_F flavescens. The sequence continues at coordinate 1,722,208 of NZ_CP192260.1, read as the reverse complement.
AATACAAAAACGCCCCCATTAAAATGGTAGCGTTTAGGATTTAGGGTTTGCGAGTTACTAACGAATTATTGTTTTGATAAGTCTGGATCATAGCTACTATAGTGGAAAATATCATCTACTATATGCATAGGTTGCTTATTAACATTATAAATTACTAATCGGTATCCCTCTAACTGACTTTGAATATCTTGAATATCTTCTCTAGATAACTTCTCAGCTGTATCTTGCTTAATAATAAGATTAAATTCTCTCTCACTTCCTATAACATTGAGTTCACTTACATTTATAAATTTACTTTCACTAATTCCTATAATATTTGAAAGTGATAATGGATATTGTATATTAAAATAGTATTTAGGTTTATTATCACTTAAAAAATTATATAACTCCTCATCTAGTACATAATTAATATTAAATTCTATACTATTTACGTTTGGAATATCTATGTTAAAACTATTAATTTGAAAGTGTGGAGGAAAAAACTCTTTACCAAAATCAACTAATTCCATACTAACATCATTAGTATCTATATCTTTTAGTTGTTCAACATTTTCCTTTTTAGGATTAAATTTAGTACTATTAACAACATCTTGATTACTACAACCAAAAGAAATCAAAATTATTGTCATTAGAACAGTAAGGAAACCTTTTTTCATATTATTCCTTTCCCCCTACTGCTTAACCTTGTCGGAGTATCCTGTATATGTCCAATTTCCACTAACCCATTTTTTACTAGCGACTCTACCATTGCTGTATCTAACCTCATATCCAGTCGTTTTAACTGCTCTGCTTCCATATCTAAGTTCATACGTTGTGTATCCTGGAATGGAATATGTTATAGAAGTTGAGACTGTATCACTTGAACCCCATCCAACTTCTGCACCAATCCCCACTTCACTAACCATAGCATTAAAACTAGCGGTTGTTGACACACTTGCAGATGTCGACTTTGTTCGAGAAACAGTATGAGTTACAGTATCAGTAGCCGAACCTGGATTTCTATGAACATGCCTCCAGTCAATATCGAGATACGTATTCTTACTAGATAGATCATAAGCATATCCGTCATATGGGATATAATAATCTGGACCATCCTCAGCAGCAAATACACCACTTGATCCTTGGATAATAAAGGTAGTTACTAAAGTACTAGCGAATATAATTTTGCCAAATTTACCAAATTTCATTTGTTTTATCCCCTTTGAAATAAGTTTTTATCCCCTTTATACCTATGAACTCTTTTGATAGCACTTCTCCCTTCAATATTCAATTTTCATTACTTTTAACATTTCGATTTTTTGACTAATTCTCGGTGTAAATAAATTATACAATATTCTAACTTAGTTTGCATTGGGAAAGTTAGTGTGTTTAGAAATGCTTTACACAACATTTTCATGTACAGCTTTCCTGTAATGGAAAAATTGATAAGTTATTCGACAAAATAATACCTTTTTGAATCGTTAAATTAAATGAATACCTACTGGTTAGTTAGGACTGACTTTTTTACTATGGTAAAATCTTTACTATACGTTTCTAGTGGGTAACCTAGAGAAGTGCAGAAATTCTTGAGGTTTTAAAACTGTTTAGGAACCTTTTCTAATAAGTGATGAATAAAATAATACTAATATGGTGTTTCATTCTTCAAATAACTTCCAACAACAAAAAAAAGAGACAGATCACTCTGCCTCTTTTCACAAATAAACTATTGTTACTTCTTCAAGTTGTAAAATGCACTTTGTCCTGCATATACCCCAAGTCCTGCAAGTTCATCTTCAATACGCAGTAGCTGGTTGTACTTAGCTACGCGATCTGTACGAGATGGTGCACCAGTCTTAATTTGACCAGCGTTAGCAGCAACAGCAATATCTGCAATGGTAGCATCTTCTGTTTCACCAGAACGATGTGAAATAACTGCCGTATATCCTGCGCGTTTTGCCATTTCAATTGCATCAAAAGTTTCTGTTAATGTACCGATCTGGTTAACTTTAACTAAGATGGAGTTTCCAACACCTTGTTCAATTCCTTGTGCAAGCTTCTTTGTATTCGTAACGAAAAGGTCATCGCCAACTAATTGAACGCGATCGCCAATGCGGTCTGTCAGCATTTTATGACCATCCCAGTCGTTTTCGTCTAATCCATCTTCAATTGAGATGATTGGGTATTTGTTAACCATTTCTTCGTACCAGTCAACCATTTCTTTTGAAGTGCGAACAACACCTTCGCCTTTAAGGTTGTACTTACCATCTTCATAGATCTCTGATGCTGCTACGTCCATTGCAAGCTGAACTTCTTCGCCAGGCTTATAACCTGCCGCTTCAATCGCTTCTACAATCGTTTGTAGTGCTTCTTCATTCGATTTAAGGTTAGGAGCGAATCCACCTTCATCTCCAACACTTGTATTGTAGCCTTTTTCCTTCAATACCTTTTTCAATGAATGGAAAATTTCAGCGCCAGTACGAACCGCTTCTTTAAATGATGGTGCTGCTACAGGCATTACCATGAATTCTTGGATATCCACGTTGTTGTCTGCGTGCTCTCCACCATTTAAAATGTTCATCATAGGTGTAGGTAATGTTTTGGCATTAAATCCACCTAAGTAGTTATATAATGGGATTTCAAGGTAGCTAGATGCTGCATGTGCTACTGCCATGGATACACCAAGGATAGCGTTTGCTCCTAGTTTTCCTTTGTTTTCTGTACCATCTAATTCAATCATGATTTCATCGATAATGTTTTGACGCGTCACATCAACACCAAGAATTTCTGGTCCAATATGTTCGTTAACATTTTCTACTGCTTTTTGTACACCTTTACCAAGGTAACGAGTTTTGTCGCCGTCACGAAGTTCAACTGCTTCATGTTCACCAGTTGATGCACCACTTGGCACTAAGGCAGCGCCAAATGCTCCTGACTCTGTAAATACTTCTACTTCTATTGTAGGATTTCCACGTGAATCTAACACTTCTCGTGCATAAACGTCTGTAATGTGTGGCATGTAAATCGCTCCCTTATCTTTTTATTAGTGATTTGCCAGTCATTTCTGCCGGCAAATGAACACCCAGTAAATCTAAAAGCGTTGGTGATAAGTCTGCTAAGATTCCATCCTCACGTAATGATGCGTTTTCCTTTGTTACAATGACCGGCACTGGATTGGTCGTGTGCGCCGTCATTGGATCGCCATCAGGAGTAGTAACCTCATCAGAATTTCCATGGTCTGCTGTTATTATAGCATGACCACCCAATTCAGTGATTTTTTCTACAATCTTTCCAAGACATTCATCAACCGCTTCAATTGCTTTAATGGTAGGCTCAAGCTTCCCTGAATGCCCCACCATATCCGGATTTGCGAAATTTAAAATGATTGCATTTGGAGTGTCCGAATCCAGTTCTTTAAGAAGCGCATCCGTTACTTCATATGCGCTCATTTCAGGCTGCAGGTCATATGTTGCAACCTTTGGAGAATCAATTAAAATTCTTTTTTCCCCAGGGAATTCCTTCTCACGACCACCGCTCATGAAAAAAGTTACGTGCGGAAATTTCTCTGTTTCAGCAATCCGAAGTTGTTTCATATCCTGCTGCGCTAAAACTTCCCCAACTGTATTATCCAAACTAACTGGTTGGTAGGCTACGTAACCATCAACTGACTCGCTGAATTTCGTGAGCATAACAAATTGCAGATTCTTAGGAACATTATCTCCACGGTCAAAATCACGAAAATCCTCATCTGAGAAGGTACGTGAAATTTGAATGGCACGATCTGGACGGAAATTATAGAAAATAATCGAATCCTCATCTTCCACTTTTGCACGAGGGTTTCCATTCTCATCCGTTAAAACAGACGGGATAACAAATTCATCATGGATTCCATTTTCGTACGAATCATCGATTAATTCAATTGGGTCTTTATATTGCAGGCCCTCTCCGTGAACCATAGCATCGTAGGCTTTTTTCACCCGATCCCAGCGTTTATCTCTATCCATCGAATAGTAACGACCAGAAATCGTAGCAATTTGTCCTACTCCAAGTTCTGCCATTTTTTCTTCCGTCTGTTTAATATATGTTTTTGCAGTTTGCGGGCCGACATCTCGTCCGTCAAGGAATGCATGTACATAAACTTTATCTAAATCGTTGTCTTTAGCTAACCTCAGTAATGCAAACATATGATTAATATGACTATGCACGCCACCATCGGATAATAACCCGAAAATGTGTAATGCTTTATTTTTTTCTTTCGCATGCTTAATCGCATTTATAAATGCTTCTTTTTCAAAAAAGTCGCCTTCTTTAATTGATAGGTTAACTCTAGTTAAACTTTGATACACAATTCTTCCTGCACCAATATTTAAATGTCCAACTTCTGAGTTACCCATTTGACCTTCAGGAAGCCCTACAGCTTCACCACTAGCTTTTAGCTGGTTATGGGCATACTTATCCCAATATCGGTCGAAATTAGGCGTGTGTGCCTGTTTAACTGCATTTCCCATCTCTGTATCCCGAAGGCCATAGCCATCCAGGATAATTAATGCAGCAAGTTTTTGATTCATCATTTCCTACCAGCCTCCACCAACTGGATAAATGAATCAGCTTCTAGACTAGCTCCACCAACCAATGCGCCATCAATATCAGATTGTGTCAATAATTCATCTACATTAGCAGGTTTTACACTGCCACCGTATTGAATGACAACTTGGTTCGCAGTCTCGTCAGAAGTTATTTTGCTGATTACTGTGCGGATATGCTTACAAACTTCATTAGCATCGCTGCTTGAAGCTGTTTTACCAGTACCAATAGCCCAAATCGGCTCGTAAGCAACGATTGTTTTCGCGATTTGTGCTTCTGATAACTCACTTAAACCTTCACGAACTTGTTTTTCAATGTGATTCATTGTCTCGTTAGCTTCGCGCTGATCCAGTGTTTCACCAACACAAACGATTGGCAGTAAATCATGGTCAAACGCTGCGTGTACTTTTTTGTTAACTGTTTCGTTTGTTTCAGCAAAATGTTCACGGCGTTCGGAGTGTCCAAGGACTACATGAGTCACGCCAAGATCTTTTAACATAACAGGGCTAACTTCGCCTGTGTATGCGCCATTCTCAGCAAAATGCATATTTTGTGCACCGATTTTAACCGGTGTGTTCTTTGTTTGTTCTACGAGTTGTGCTAGGAAAGGAAATGGTGCACATACAATTGCTTCGACACCTTGATCAGTTGGGTCTTTTTTCACAACCTCTTGAACGAATTGTTCCGCTTCTGCTAACACTTTATTCATTTTCCAGTTTCCAGCAATTACTTTATTGCGCATCGTCTCACCTCATCTAATTTATTTAAAATGTTTTAGTAAAATTAAATCTGTAGTTATTCATATTAACTGCGACGTAACAGCTAGTTGTTTTCCGCTGCGGACCATTGCTTTCCGCGGGCACGGCTTCAGTCTCCTCGAGAAAACCCACTCTGCGGGGCCTTCAGACTCGTGCTGTTCCCGCAGGAGTCAATAGTCCTCCGCTCCAAACAACTGCCATTATTTTGAAAAATTCATGCGTTAATTCATAAAAATGATTTCTAACGTCCCACACAGCAGCGGAGGAAAAACGCGGAGACTCCTCGAAAAAGAAGAGCACTTTTTCTTCGTGCGATGCTTTTTCAAGGAAGCCTTCCTTATCCTGTGGGAAAGCGAAGACGATGAGACTCCGCAGAGAGCGCTTTTTTCGATCGAGGAGGCTCATCGCAAGCCCACGGAAAGCGTAGTGTTTTTCCGCAGCGCGTTCGCAGTGCATGAACAGAACTTTTAGTTAAGTCACATTTTACATCAACTAATTCAGTTTCTTTCAGAAAAATTCCATTCTTTTATAAAACAGGCTTTATTTATCGTCTAACGCTTGTACGCCTGGAAGGTCTTTACCTTCCATAAACTCAAGTGAAGCTCCGCCACCTGTTGACACATGATCCATGTCATCTGCAAAGCCGAACTTGCTAGCAGCTGCAGCAGAGTCGCCGCCACCAATTACAGTATACCCACTTGTTTCAGCTAATGCTTCAGCTACCGCCTGGGTACCACCAGCAAATGCATTGAATTCAAATACTCCCATCGGTCCATTCCAAATGATGAGCTTCGAATCCGCTACAACTTCACGGAATGTATCGCGTGTTTTCGGACCAATATCCAGCCCTTGCCAATCGGCAGGTATTTCATCAACCGCTACAATCTTGGTATTCGCATCCTTTGAAAAATCATCAGCGATAACAACATCTGTAGGCAGTAATAAATTTACGCCATTCTTTTTTGCTTTTTCCATAAATTGTTTCGCAATATCAAGTTTATCTTCTTCCAGCAGAGATTCACCGATTTCATGCCCCTGCGCCTTGATAAAGGTGTAAGAAAGCCCTCCACCAATAATCAAATTATCCACTTTATCCAGCAAGTGATCGATAACACCAATTTTATCTTTAACTTTGGCACCACCAATTATTGCTGTAAACGGACGATCTGGATTTTTCAGTGCTTTACCTAATACATCAATCTCTTTTTCCATTAAAAGTCCTGCAGCAGAAGGCAATTTGTTGGCAACTCCGGCTGTTGATGCATGTGCGCGATGAGCTGCTCCAAACGCATCATTTACATAAAAGTCTGCCATATTGGCAAATTCCTGAGCTAACTCGTCATCATTTTTTTCTTCGCCAGCTTCAAAACGAACATTCTCGATTAATAAAACATCGCCATCACTTAACCGTGACAACGCTTCGTTTACTTCCTTACCATACACTTCATCGGTTTTTGTTATTTCTTTGCCGAGCAAATCACTCAATCGTTTAGCGACTGGGTCAAGTCTTAAATCCTCTACTACTTCACCTTTTGGTCGTCCAAGATGACTGGCTAATATAACAAGTGCTCCTTGTTCCGTTAGATACTTAATAGTAGGAAGTGCTGCTTTTATTCGTGTATCATCACTAACCTTGCCTTCGGCCATTGGTACGTTAAAATCAACTCGGCAAAAGACTTTTTTCCCTTTTAATTCAAGATCCTTTAGAGTTTTTTTATTCATAAAAATCCTCCTTATGTTATGTATAATGCTCCAATGCTTGTTTTCCCCAAATTTACATGAGTTAGTCATAGTAATGAAAAAGAGGAGGAAAAAGTTCCCCCTCTAGTATATATGAACTTTTTGTCTAGCTCCAGCGTCCAGCGACTAGCAAATAGGTAGTTCTGATGAATGTACGGACAGTTCACCGTACTTTCACATTCCTATCTATTTGTACGTCGCCAAGCGGACGCTTGCGCTTTTCAGTCTAGCTCCAGCGTCCAGCGATGAGCAAACAGTTAGGCTCGCTTAGCGGATGCTTTCACTTTTCTATTCTTATAGTCCTTGGCTTTTAATATAAACAGCTAAGTCTACACAACGTGCAGAGTATGCCATTTCATTGTCATACCAAGAAACTACTTTCACCATGTTATCTTCAAGTGTCATTGTAGATAATGCATCAAATAAAGAAGAATGCGTGTTACCTACGATGTCAGAAGATACAAGCGGTTCTTCAGAGTATCCTACAATTCCTTTAAGATCTCCTTCTGCAGCTTCTTTAAATGCTTTGTTTACTTCTTCTGCAGTAACGTTCTTATCAAGTTCAGCAACTAAGTCGACAAGTGAACCGTCTGGAGTTGGAACGCGTACAGCCATTCCGTTTAGTTTACCTTCTAATTCAGGTAATACTTTTCCTACAACTTTTGCAGCTCCTGTAGTTGTTGGAATAATGTTTTGTGCAGCTGCACGGGCACGACGGTAATCCTTGTGCGGTAAATCAAGAATTTGCTGATCATTTGTATACGAATGAACTGTTGTCATTAGACCGCGCTTAAGTCCGAAACTATCGTGTAATACTTTAGCTAATGGTGCAATACAGTTTGTTGTACAAGAAGCGTTTGAAACAATATGGTGCTTTTCAGAATCGTAGTCCTGTTCATTAACACCCATTACCATTGTTAAATCTTCTTCTTTTGCTGGAGCAGAAATGATAACTTTCTTAGCACCAGCATCGATGTGCTTTTTAGCATCTTCGCGCGCTGTGAAACGTCCAGTAGACTCAATTACAACTTCTACACCAAGATCTCCCCAACCTAGATTAGCTGGATCACGTTCTGTTAGTACTTTAATTTCTTTACCGCCAACAACGATATTTGATCCATTTACTGTTACTTCTTTCTCTAGTTGACCATGTACAGAATCGTATTTTAATAGATGCGCAAGCATGTCTGCGTCTGTTAAATCGTTAACTGCTACCACTTCAACCTCGTCATTATTCATTGCTTGACGGAATACATTACGTCCAATACGTCCAAACCCGTTAATACCTATTTTTACTGTCATTTTATTTCCTCCTATTAGTTACTTAATTTTATATATTTAGGACTTAATCGTGAATGATAGCTTCTGCTGCCGCTTCATCCGTTATGAGTAAATCCGCTTTCGCTTGATTAAAGTAGGATGTAATCGCATGGGCTTTTGAACGGCCACCAGCAATTGCAACCACATTATTCACTGATTTCAAATCTTCCAGTTGGATACCAATCGTTCGTACTTTATGAACGACATCGCCAACACTATTAAAGTAATAGCCGAATGCTTCACTTACAGCCTGATCTTTTTCAAGCTGTTCAATGACAGCTTTACTCGTCTTTCTTCGATTAGCCATTGTCAGGGCATCACCAATACCATGCAAGATGAAATCCGCTGATCGAATCAGCGCTGTTATTTCCTGAATAGATGGTTCATTTAACATCGTTTGATAAGATTGTTCACTCAATGGGTCCGGCACATATAACATTCGGTAATCACCATGTGTACGCTTCGCCATTTCAGCAACAATTGTATTTGCCTGGCTTTCTACCTTTTCGCCAATTCCACCACGAGCTGGAACAAACATACAATTCTCAGCATTTTCAAATGGTGACATCACATGTGCAACCGACGCCATCGTTGTACCACCAGTGACTGCTATCGTTTGCTTCGTTGTCACATGAGATTTTAAGTATTTAACTGCAGCCTTTCCCAACTCATGCTTGACCCATTCTTCCTGGTCACTATTACCTCGTACAATCATAACCTGGTCTATATTCAATTTATCCTGTAACTGGCTTTCTAAAACATTTAATCCTGTAATATCTCGCATAAACAGGCTCAGTTGATTTAGAATATCCTTTCCTTCTTGTGTAATATGCATCCCTTTGCCAGAAACCCCAATCATATTGTGCTTCTGTAAAAAATCAACTTCACCACGGACAGTCCGTTCCGTCATCTTTGCTCGTTCTGCTAAACTGCGACGTCCAATTGGCTCGAACTGATTGATTGTATGCAACACTGCATACCGATCCTTCATTACATCCAGAAGATCTGGAAATACTTTTTTTTGCAATTCAATTAATGATTGCATAAAGTGGCTCCTTTGTTCACTGGACAAATAAGTCCCGGATGGTTATATTTTGTCCTGCTCACTGTAAAAAAATAGGCAAATCTCTTATTTGCTTACTTTTATTTTACCATACTCGCTACATTATTCAAGTAATACGTTTATTGTATGCTTCCTTTAACAGCGATTCAACTGACTCATAAGAAATCTCTTCGCAGTTCAATTCTTTATCATTTACACGAATGACCGGAATTGAGAAATGATACTTTTCTAGCCACTCGTCATTCGAATATATATCCTTTAATTCGAGTGTATGCGGATAATCCAACTTAAGCATATCTAAAAGCACCAGTGCTTCCTCACACAATGTACAATTTTCTTTTGTATAAAAGTTTACATGTATCATACGATTCCCCTCTATTTTGTACTATAAACAACAATCTATTCATATTTTTACATAAGTGAAGGTTTTTTTCACGTTTCACCATTCAGAACGATTTAGTAGCGGTAATAACTTTCACCCTATATTATAGAAGAAAGGGGTGCTTACATGAAATCAACCTGCGAATTAGTTGATAGCGTTAAATTTAAAGTGGATAAAAATGATGTCCTAGTCTTAGAAAAAGACAAGAGTCTGGAGTTCATTGCTGCAGGCAGAAGCGCTGTGGTATTTAAAATCCTTTCTACTAATAATGCACTCAAAGTCTTCTTTCCAAACTCTATTCATCTGGCAAAGGAAGAAGCAGAAATATACGAAATTCTTAAAGGAAATCCATATTTCCCAACTCTATACGAGGCGGGTAGTAATTACTTGCTGATTGATTTTATCGAAGGGTATACATTATTCGAATGTTTGTCCCAGGGAATCCTACTTACACACTCAGCGATTACTGATACGGACCTGGCTCTTAATATGGCAAGACAATCAGGATTGAACCCATCAGATATTCACCTTCGCAATATAATTTTAACCCCGGAAGGAAACGTTAAGTTAATTGACGTAGCAAGGTTCAGACAAACCAAAGACTGCAGACAATGGTCTGATTTAAGAAAAGCATTTTACACGTTTTATTCAAAACATTACTTTCCGAAGAAGATACCTGTTTCCGTCATGAATACAGTTGCCTACTTTTACAAAAAACGAAATTTCCAGGTAGAATCCTATAAAAAATCAAGTTAATTGAATCTGTTTAGATATTCCCTACAATAACTAGTGGGGATTTTTTACATATTTTTTTACTAAATAGGTAAACTGTACCTATAGACTCGAGAAGGAATGATGATATGGATTTACATGAAAGGTATCTTCAACACTCCCTGATAGCGCAAATTTTACATGTAGCATCACAATTGGATCATGATAAAAACTATTCGAAAGAAGAAGCCGTAAAGGATTTAACCGGGATTGTGGATGAACAAGTAGGCGTAACAAATAAGCGAAAATAGGTAATTGAAGGATCACGAAAAAACAGCAAGAGAGACTGAAAGAGTCACTCTTGCTGTTTCTGTATTTACATAAGTGCACCCAGAGGGATTTGAACCCCCGACCCTTGGTACCGGAAACCAATGCTCTATCCCCTGAGCTATGGGCGCATACTAAAATCTGAATGAGACACATAGAATATTATAACGTCCATGCGCTAAACACACAAGTTATTTTTCCTGACTAATTTATAAAGATGATACGAGACAACCTCATTTCTGTAATTTTGTACAAATGGTTTAATATACTTCATAATGGGAATGATGGAAAGTGAATTTTATGATCAATTATTAGTTGTTTATGTTTGACCTTTTTTGACCTATTCGTTATCATAAAATTATCCAATCAAACTGATCCAGGTAAACTGGGTGAGGTTGAACTCATAAAGGAGGAAAAATCGATGAATTTAATACCAACAGTCATTGAACAGACAAATCGCGGGGAACGTGCTTATGACATTTATTCACGTTTACTTAAAGACCGAGTTATAATGTTAGGGAGTGCTATCGACGACAACGTAGCCAACTCTATTGTGGCACAATTGTTGTTCTTAGAAGCAGAGGATCCTGATAAAGACATATCACTATACATCAACTCTCCTGGTGGCTCTATCACAGCAGGAATGGCTATTTATGATACAATGCAGTACATTAAAGCAGATGTATCAACAATTTGTACAGGAATGGCGGCATCAATGGGAGCATTTCTATTGGTTGCTGGTGAAAAAGGTAAGAGATATTCGCTTCCTAATAGTGAAGTAATGATTCACCAACCACTTGGTGGCACACAAGGTCAAGCTTCCGACATTGAAATTCATGCAAGACGAATTATTCAAATGCGCGGAAAGATTAACGAAATTCTTTCGGAACGCACTGGTCAACCAATCGAAGTTATCGAAAGAGATACAGACCGTGATAACTTTATGACAGCAGATCAAGCTGTAGACTACGGTTTAATTGATAAGATACTAAGCAGAAGTTCTGATAAAAAATAATAACAGCAAACACCCTGTCTAGGCCGCAGCGCCCGAACAGGGTGTTTTTATTTTTATAGCTTTTTTGTTGCAAACTTATAAAATGCGAGTGAATTTTAGACTTATTTCCGTTGCTGCCGTCCAGGATCGCTATTACGTATAAAATGATTGTCGATTCACTCTCCTGAATTTTGATTAAGTGAACATATATACCCAGATTCTCGTATACACTAAGACTCCTATAGGAGGAAAGGTAGGCTACTGAAAAAGAGGTAGATGTTAAAAATCAATATTTCACTTTAACCAAGCATCATCGAATTCACGAGACTCCTGCGGGAACAGCACGAGCTGAAGATCCCGCAGGAAAGCGGTCTTTGCTTATCCGAGGAAGCTGAAGCCGTGCCCGCGGAAAGCGAAGTGAATTCGATGATGCGATCGCAGATCCATTAAATCCGTATGTCATGTAACTTTTTCAGTGACCAAGAGGAAAGGCTCACCCCTCCCGCCTCCCACGGAAAGCGAAGTGCCTACGGGCAGCGGCTGCAAACAAATTGCAATAAAACTATCGTTTAGACACAAGCATAGTCAATTCTTCAAGTGCAGTTTCTTCATCAGTGCCTTCCGCAATCAGTGTCACTTCTTCACCCATGGCAATTGCAAGACTCATTAAACCCATTATGCTTTTCGCATTGACTCTCTTTCCGTCTTTTTCGAGAAACAGGTGTGCTGCATACCTGTTTGCTTCCTGCACGAAATGGGCAGCAGGACGTGATTGCAGACCCGTTTCCAATTCTATCGTTACTACTCTTTCAACCAATCCTATCATCCTCCCTTATACTGTAAGCGCATTCAGATATAACTATATAAATAGCGCATATTCATGCGCTATCATAATCTTGCATTATTTAGTAATTTCTTCTTCACCATTACGGATTTTATCGGCGTATTCATCAATTTTCTTTAACCGATGATTCACACCTGACTTTGAAATTTTACCAGTTGTTACAAGTTCTCCTAGTTCTTTCAACGATATATCCTCATGTTCCACTCGTAATTCAGCAATTTCTTTTAATTTGTCTGGTAAGGAATCCAGTCCAACTGTTCGATCAATTAATTTTATATTTTCAATTTGCCTGAACGCTGCACCAATCGTTTTGTTCAGGTTTGCTGTTTCACAATTCACTATTCGATTTACCGAGTTGCGCATGTCACGAACAATTCGTACGTCCTCAAATTTAAATAGTGCGTTATGTGCACCAATAATACTTAAAAACTCAGTTATTTTTTCTGCTTCTTTAATATATGCAATAAAACCATTCTTACGCTCAAGCTTGCGAGCCTTTAGGTTAAATTTATTTAATAACTCACATAAAGCATCATTGTGCTCCTGATGAAAATTAAATATTTCCAAGTGGTAGGATGATGTTTCTGGGTTGTTGATGGATCCACCTGCAAGGAATGCTCCTCGTAAATATGATTTTTTGCAGCAGGTTTTTTTAATGTATGTGGAGGAAATAGTACGAACGAACGTATAAGGCTCTTGTAAAATATCAAGATCAGCCAGTAGTTTACGAACATCCTGCTTCATTCGTACAATATACACATTATTCTTTTTTAGTTTCATTTTTCTTCTGACTAATAACTCTACTGGTATATCATATTGTGATTTAATTAACGTATAAATTCTGCGTGCAATAGCAGCATTTTCCGTTTGAACGTCAAGCAGATATTTCTGCTTGGATACAGAAATTGCTCCGTTCATCCGAATCAATGCTGATAGCTCGGCAAAGACACAGCACGAATCTAACTCTATTGATGTTAATTCTTTTTTTATCTCGGATGCAAAAGACAAACCAGTCACCTCCCCTTAAACCTTTCATAAGGATTTGCTAATCTTTTTTTAATGTAGATAGTAATAGTTTTGCGATTTTATGTGTGTCGTGTCTTATTGTTGTTTGATCATAATTTACAATGTCACCTTCAATAATATTTATTCCCATTGCACGAAGGCGATCAGTATCATAGATAACTGGTTCTGCATTTTCCTCTGCGTAAATATCCCGAACCTTTTTCTTAATTGGTTCGTTATGAACAACGATCGAGTCGAGACACCCTTCACCTACATGATCAATAATTGCCTGAACATGTTCTGATGCTGTATAGCCTGTGGTCTCCCCTTGCTGAGTCATCACATTACAGACGTACACAACCTTACCATTTGATGAACGGATTGCGTTATCTATCTCAGGAATAATCATGTTGGGAAGTATACTTGTATAAAGACTTCCAGGGGAAACAACAATGAGGTCAGCTTTCTTTATCGCTCGAATAGCGTTCGGCAATGGTGTAATATTTTCAGGGCTTAAAAATATACGTTTAATTCGTTTTTCGACAAGTGGAATACTGGACTCCCCAATAACGATCGAACCGTCTTCCATTTCCGCATGTAAGGTCATATTTTCATTAGAGATTGGATAGACTTTTCCTTTCACGTTGAAGACACGGGAGATTTCTTTAATTCCTGTGTAAAAGTTACCGGTTATGGAAGTCATTGCTGCCAAGAGCAAATTTCCCATCGAGTGACCAATCAGACCGTTCCCGTTTGCAAATCTGTGCTGAAATAATTCCAATAACAATGGCTCCGCGTCAGACAAAGCTGCAATCACGTTCCGAATATCACCAGGAGCTGGTATAGCCATTTCATTTCGTATTCTGCCTGTACTTCCGCCATCGTCAGATACAGTTACTAGCGCATTTAATTTGATGGGTAAGTCCTTTAACCCTCTCAATAAAACAGGCATCCCTGTTCCTCCACCAATAACTACTACCCTCGGGTGATTTTCTTCGCTCATGAAGTTTTACCTTTTCGTTTATCAATATCCCGATGGCTAATATGCGTAATATAGCTGGATGTCAGTTTTTTAGCAAAATGTTCGGAAATTGCCACAGAACGGTGCTGTCCTCCGGTGCATCCAATTGCTACCACTAATTGGGACTTACCCTCTTTTTTATATTGGGGCAGCATAAAGTGAAGTAAGTCCAGGACTTTTTCATTAAACTTCTGTGTGTCTGACCATTTAAATACATAGGAGGAAACCTCTGAGTTTAATCCAGTCAAAGGTTGCATATGTGTAACATAATGCGGATTTGGCAGAAAACGAACATCAAATACCAAGTCTGCATCGATTGGTATTCCGTATTTGAAACCAAAAGAAACCATATGAACAGAAAATATCTCCTGCTTCTCATCCGTATATGCCTTCAAAATCTTCTCGCGTAATTCTCTTGGCTTTAAGTTTGTTGTATCTATAATTCGCTGCGCTCTTCCACGGAGCTCATCAATAATAACTCTTTCCTGTTGAATACCTTCAAGAGGTAAACCACCGACAGCTAACGGATGCGAACGTCTTGTTTCTTTGTATCTTGTTACAAGCTCTTCATTTTTTGCATCTAAAAACAAAATATGTTCATGTAACCAATCTGCTTCACCCAGAATATCAAGTGCTTCAAATAAAGAATCAAAAAATTCTCGTCCACGCAGATCCATCACGAGAGCAACTTTTTGTATATTATTTGTTGCGTCTTTCATCAACTCCAGAAATTTCGGAAACAGCGCTGGCGGAAGATTGTCTACACAGTAATACCCTAAATCCTCAAAACTTTGGACAGCCACTGTTTTTCCTGCACCAGACATTCCCGTAATGATTACTAGTTTTGTTTCCTGTTGATTTTCCGGCATCATGCAGCCCCCTTTATAATGGTGATGTATCAAATCGCATGCTCAGCAGTTCAAAGTCTTCCGTATAAGAAAAGGAACCATACAGAATTCCACTTCCCGACAGGACATGCTTAAATATCTCTCTATCGCCTTCTGCCATAGGTGTTTCATTTATTTTTGTCTTATCGACCCATTCAAGTATTCCTTCATTGCAATGTTCCGTCAGCTCTCCGTCAAACGCAACAGCCATAAATGTAAACATCATCCATTCATCTACTAGTTTTTCATTATCGTAAATTGAGAAAGTAAATACACCAGCAAGCCTTGGATCATTTAACCTTAAAGCAGTTTCTTCGCCATATTCACGCATTGCTGATTCCTTGATGGTTTCACCTTGTTCCATCTTTCCACCCGGAATTGCATACCAGCCACGCCGCGGTTTTTTTACTAATAAAATTTTGTTTTGA
This sequence comes from Virgibacillus flavescens, assembly GCF_050574275.1. GTDB lineage: Bacteria > Bacillota > Bacilli > Bacillales > Amphibacillaceae > Virgibacillus_F > Virgibacillus_F flavescens. The sequence goes on along the minus strand of NZ_CP192260.1, from coordinate 1,706,168 downwards.
TCAATCAAAATACAATTGCTAATCCTTTGCATATGTAACACCTCATCCTGGAGAGGATTAAAATTTTGTTATATGTGTTCCGTATTTTGTGTACGCCGCTGAACAGTCGCCTTCGCTTTTCTTACTGTCCAGCTGCGGCTCCTAGAAGCTGCCGTCATAAGCAATTGACACGTAAACGCCAATACCAGGCGTTTTCGGTCTCTTGCTTATGCGTCCGCTTCTGAACAGTCGCCTTCGCTTTTCTCTATTATACAATGAAAAAAATGAAACCAACAAGGATATGTTTATATTTGGGGATGTTTAACCGCTCGACATGGTTAGACAAGCTTCTGTGAAGGAGATTAAACAAAAAAGATGCACAGGTGCGATTCACCTGTGCATAAAACTAATTTATCTATTAAAAGGGGGTCAATTAGTTAATTATATTGTACCCTAAAATTGTTTCGAATGTGTTACAACAGCGTTAAAAAAGAATTACTTTATATAAAAATCTTAATTAATTTGTGGATTTCATTTTTTCAAGCAATTCTTCGATGTAACCCTGTGCCGATTGAGCAGCGATACTGCCGTCACCAGTTGCTGTCACAATTTGTCGAAGTTCTTTATCACGAATGTCACCAGCAGCAAATACACCAGGTACACTTGTTTCCATATTTTCATTAGTTGGGATATATCCTTCATCATTCGTTATACCCAATGATTTAAATGGAGCGCTTAACGGTACCATGCCAATGTATATAAATACTCCTTCTGCATCGAATTCGCTGACTTCCTTCGTGTTTCGGTTTTCAAGCGTAACACTGCTGACTTTTCCGTCAGGACCATTAATTGTGTTAACGACAGTGTCCCAGATGAAATCAATTTTTTCATTATCAAATGCGCGTTTCTGAATAATCTTCTGTGCACGTAACTCATCACGACGATGAACAATGGTCACATTTTTAGCAAACCGTGTAAGATAAATTCCTTCTTCAACAGCTGAATCTCCACCACCGATTACTACAAGATCTTTTTCTTTAAAGAATGCACCATCACATACTGCACAATACGATACTCCGCGGCCACCGAGTTCTTCTTCTCCGGTAATTCCAAGTTTCTTATATTGTGCTCCAGTCGTAATGATTAACGTACGGGTTTTGTACTCGTGTTTTCCAGCTTTTACTAGTTTATAATCACCATAATCAATGACCTCTTTAATATCGCCATAGGCATATTCAGCACCAAACTTCTTTGCGTGCTCGAACATTTTATTCGATAAGTCAGGTCCTAGAATATGCTCGTAACCAGGGTAATTTTCCACGTCTTCCGTATTGGCCATTTGACCACCTGGAATTCCTCTTTCGATCATTAACGTTTCTAAACTTGCACGCGACGCATAAACAGCAGCAGTCATTCCAGCTGGTCCAGCTCCCGCAATAATAACATCAAACATTTTTTCATCGGACATTACAAACCGCCCCTTTACTTTTTATCAATTTAACCATTTATATAGTATAAGATGCATAGAATTACGTCTATTATTCTGCTCACTCGCCTGCAGGGTGGACTTCTTCTCTTAAAGAAGGATGTCTTTTACATCCTTCTTCCCAAAGTGCACGCGCTTTTTCCTGTTCATTCATATAGTATGCAACTTTGCTGAACCAGCGATAATACGATGGATGTCCAGTTAGCTTGCCCTTAGACAGCAGCTTAAATCGTTTATACGCTTCCTGATTAAGACCTGTTTTTGCAAGCGTAGTAGCTATTTTTAATTTTTGTTGTTCGTGAATGGAGTACACATTAAGCAAAGTTTGAATGTGAATCTTATATTCTGATTTATTCGTTTCGTAATAAAAAATTGCCAAATTCGTATGGGAGACCAAATCATTTGAATCATCTTTTAACGTTTCAAGTTCCATGTTTATTGCATCTTCTTCAAATCCGCTAAAAAATAATGATTGTGCATAATCGTGCTTAATAATTTTGTGTTCTGGAAAGAGAGCGCTCATTTCCTCTAATATCGGTAACGCTTTTTCCCATTCCATATTTTCCATATGATTAAAAACGGTTTCCTGGTAGATAAGAAGTTCATCTTCTTCTTCCATGTCCAAGTCATCTTCATCTGTCTCATCTATATCAAGCATTTCGAGTAGCGTTTCAGCTTCTTCCTGGAAGTCGCCTTCCGGTTCATTTTCCAAATAAGTTTCAGCATATTTTTTTGCATCATTTAATAATCCCAAGTGAGCATAGTTATTAGCTAACAAATAATAGCAATCTGCATAATTATCACCTTTTGCCTGCAGAACTTTTGTCAATAATTGATTTGCAGCGTGATATGCACCAATTTCTGTATAAACAATCGATAATTGACATTGGTAAAGAGGATCGTTTGGGGTAAATTCAACAGCCTTTTTCATCCATTTAACAGAGACTTCGAATTTTCGTTTTTGGAAAGCTTCTAAGCCTTTCGCAAAATAAAATTCACCATCTGGAATAAATCGGACTACATTATTCTGTTTTGTGTTATCTTGTTGTTTTTGTTTTACATGATGCATGGTGATCCCCCTCTGTTTCGTCAGCTATCGCCGAACTAGTATACCATAGATGAATGTAGAATTATAGGTGACCACATTAGAAAACCTTCCCAGAACAAAAGCGCAATCGCCCCGGTTAGAGACGTACGGACTGGACTGAGCCGTAGGAGATAAAGGAAACACGGCGACCGAAGGAAGCTGATGTTGACTTATCGTACGAAGGCGAGGGAAGTCTCGCTAGTCTCTGGGCGCTGGAGCTGGACGTGGCTGGTACTGTATGCAAGCTTTCCAAAGCCAAATTTTTTATACTTTCCTTACTTATGAAAAAAATGCATTATTCAAGCTAAACTTGAATAATGCATTTTTTACTGTTCTGGAATGACCGCCTCATGCAGCAGTTTATCCAACTCGGCTGTATATGCCCGTTTCTGTTCGTCAGACCATTTAAACGAATCGGCCATGTAATCCGTAACAGCATCTTTATGATCATGCACCCAGCCGATTTCAAAATATAACGCTCCCGTTCTGCGAATAAAGAAATCAACAGGTTTACATACTAACTCCTGCTCCATACCATAGATCAATTCTGCGAAAACGAAGGGATCGATGTTGGCTTTCTTCGCCACCTCTTTTTTCGACTCAAAATATGAAAGTAAAACATCCGTATTTGATCCATACCGCTGTACGAGTAGCTCTGCCGCTTCTTCACTAAATCCGACACCAACGGCTTCAGCAACTTTCAGCTTTTTAAATTCTTTAAATTTATCTGCTCCTCCTACTTCACCGCCAGAAATTGGCAAATGCTCGGTTTCCGATTTGGAATAGAGTATATTTTCTTCTGCTTTCAGTTGATCTACAACCTTATCCACCACGTGCTCTGCCATTTTCCGGTATCCTGTCAGCTTTCCACCAGCCATGGACAAGAGCCCTGAATCTGAGATGAATACTTCGTCCTTCCGAGAAATTTCGTTCGGATCTTTTCCTTCTTCAGCTATCAGCGGTCTTATTCCTGCCCAACTGGATTCGACGTCTTCAACCTTCATACTGGTAGTTGGAAACATGTAATTGATCGCATTCAGCAGATAATCCCGGTCTTCTTCTGTCATCGTAGGGTGTTCGATATTTCCTTCAAAAGTCGTATCAGTCGTCCCCACATACGTTTTGTTATTGCGTGGAATTGCAAAAATCATTCGTCCGTCCGGCGCATCAAAGTAAATCGCCTGCTGCAGGGGAAACTGTTTCTGAGAAAATACAAGATGCACTCCTTTCGTTAAGTGAAGCGTCTTACCTTTTTTGGAACCATCGATTTCACGAAGATCATCAACCCACGGACCTCCAGCGTTTATTACTTTTTTGGCGAACACCTTCATCTTTTCTCCAGTTAATTGATCTTCGACTACTGCACCAATGATCTTTTTTCTGTCATTATATAAAAATTCCACTGCTTTCGCATAATTAATGACATGCGCGCCACATTGCACCGCTTTTTTCATCACTTCAATGGTTAACCGGGCATCATCCGTTTTATATTCTACATAGTACCCGGCTCCCTTGAGTCCTTCTTTTTTTATTAAAGGCTCACGCTCTAGCGCTACTTCGGGACTGAACATTTTACGATGCTCATCGACTTTTACTCCTGCAAGATAATCATATACGCGCAGACCTATATTGGTTGTCAGCGGGCCAAAATTGCCACCTTTATGAAACGGAAGCATCATCCACTCTGGTGTTGTCACATGTGGACCATTTTCGTATACAATGGCACGTTCTTTTCCAACTTCTGCAACCATTTTCACCTCAAACTGTTTAAGATAACGCAGTCCTCCATGAACAAGTTTTGTTGAACGGCTGGATGTACCAGCAGCAAAGTCGTTCATCTCAATCGTTCCCGTTCTGAGTCCACGCGAAGCTGCATCAAGCGATATACCTGCACCAGTAATACCTCCACCTATCACGAGGATATCCAGTTGTTTTTCAGTTAAATTCTGATAGATTTCTTTTCGTCTATGACTTGAAAAAATAGTCATTTTCTCACAACTCCCAGTAAAGTAATAATCATCTGTACCAGTACCTTTAAAACAGTTCTATTTAAATGCCTGAGCAGCCTTCACTGCTTTTTTCCATCCATCATACAACTCTGTTTTATGTTCTTCATCTATGTTACTTTCAAATGTTTTATCGAGTTTCCATTGCTTAGCTATTTCTTCTTTGCTTTCCCAGAATCCAACCGCAAGACCAGCTAAATATGCTGCGCCGAGTGCAGTAGTTTCATTTATTGTTGACCTTTCAACCGGCTTACCAATCATATCGCTCTGAAATTGCATAAGGAAGTTGTTTTTAACCGCACCACCATCGACTCGTAATGTTTTTAAATCGATTCCTGAATCAGATGTCATTGCGTCTAAGACATCGCGTGTTTGATATGCAAGTGATTCGAGTGTTGCACGTACAAAATGTTCCTTTTTTGTACCTCTTGTGAGACCGAATACCGCTCCACGAACATCACTGTCCCAGTATGGAGTACCTAGACCGACGAACGCCGGTACAACATAGACACCATCGGTAGATTCAACAGCTTCCGCCAAGGATCCAGTCTCATTTGAGTTATTAATTAACTTCAACCCATCCTTCAGCCATGTGATAGCAGATCCAGCTACAAAAATGCTGCCTTCTAACGCATATTCAACTTTTCCATCGACTCCCCAGGCAAGTGTAGTAAGTAACCCGTTATCAGATTTAACACCTTCCTGGCCAGTGTTCATCAGCATAAAACAGCCTGTGCCATATGTGTTTTTAGCCATACCTTTTTCGAAACATGCCTGGCCGAACAATGCTGCCTGCTGATCACCAGCAATTCCCGCTATTGGCACCTCGTGTCCAAAGAAGTGATAATCAACAGTCTTACCATAAACTTCTGATGATTGTTTTACCTCAGGCAGCATTGATTTTGGCACACCCAGAATGTCTAATAGTTCATCGTCCCATTTCAAATCATAAATATTATACATTAACGTTCTGGAAGCATTTGAATAATCCGTTATATGTGTTTTTCCACCTGTTAAATTATATACAAGCCATGTATCTACCGTTCCAAATAACAAGTCACCGTTGTCTGCCTTTTCCTGAACGCCATCCACGTTATCCAGAATCCATTTCACCTTTGTGCCAGCGAAATAAGGGTCAAGTAAAAGTCCTGTTTTGTCACGGAATGTATCATTGTGACCGTCTTCTCTTAACTGATTGCATATATCTGCAGTTTGTCTGGATTGCCACACAATAGCATTGTAAACTGGCTTCCCTGTATTTTTATCCCAGACAATCGTTGTTTCACGCTGATTAGTGATTCCAATTCCTTCAATTTGATCCGGATTAACATCTGACTTTCGAAGAACATCTGAAATACAAGCCAGCATAGACGTCCATATTTCATTCGCATTATGCTCAACCCATCCCGGTTTGGGAAAGAATTGTTCAAATTCTTTTTGTCCGGTTTCGACAATTTCACCGTTATGATTAAATAGGATTGCTCGAGAACTGGTTGTACCTTGATCTAATGACAAAATATATTTTTCCACTTTATATCCTCCTTTATTTCTTTTTACTATATGTTCTTGATTCTAGTGTCCATTCCCTGCATAGTGTTTAGCCTTTTTTAATTCAATCGATAAGGCAGTCCCTAAAATAATAAGTATCAGTATAGTCATCAGCCAAAAATAAAGCGTTCTATTTCCTATAAATAAACCTTGATAAAACAGTCCACCATAAATTCCACCGAGGGTAGGTCCAACTATTGGTACCCAGGCATATTTCCAGTTCGAGCTCCCTTTACCTGGAATCGGCAGGAACCAATGTGCGATTCTTGGACCTAAATCACGTGCTGGGTTTATGGCATAGCCAGTTGTTCCACCTAAAGACATACCAATTCCAACTATTAATAACCCAATAATCAAGGGGTTCAGCCCGTCCGTAAATTCATTAGCACCAATAAAAAGAATTCCCATAACTAATACAAATGTACCAATTATTTCACTGACTAAATTTGATAGCGGGCTGAAAATAGCCGGACCAGTAGAGAAAACTCCTAGTTTTACAGCAGGATCTTCGGTAGCCCTCCAATGTGGCAAGTATTGAAAAAAGATGATAACGGCACCGACAATACCCCCGCTAATTTGCGCAGCTATGTATAATGGTACCTTTGACCAAGGGAAATCGCCGACTGCTGCCAATCCTAAAGTCACGGCTGGATTAATATGAGCACCAGTTATGCTGCCGACAGCATACATTGCCATCGTTACGCCAAGACCCCATGCTATCGTTACGAGGACCCACCCAGTACCTTGTGCCAAAGATTTATTTAAGGAAACTCCCGCTACTACGCCCCCGCCAAAAATTACCAGAATCATAGTACCAAGAAGCTCCCCTAAAAATACCGACATATTAACCCACCCCTTTATTACGTTCTATATATAAATACCACTTCTCAACTATACGTAAACTAAAAAAGCGAGGTACCAGGCACATTTTCCAGTTAACTGGAGAATGTGCCTGGTACCTCTTGCATAGTTAAAATATATCATCCATCGATCTTTGTTCCATTACTTCTTTTGTATAAATGATTTTCATTGGATTTCCACCAACAAAACAGCCTTCCGGAACATCTTTATGTACCAGCGTTCCAGCTGAAATTATAGCGTTATTTCCAATCGTTACGCCCGGTAAAATAGTGCTATTTGCTCCAACCATAACGTTGTTCCCAATGCTGACTTCTCCAATACGATATTCACTAATTAAATATTCATGGGCCAGTATCGTTGTATTATAGCCTATAATCGAATTCGTTCCTACCGAAATTTTTTCAGGAAACATAACATCAGGCATAACCATCAGAGCAAATGCTGTTTTTTTACCAACCCTCATGTGCAAAAGATTACGATACAGCCAAATTTTCATAGACAAAAACGGAGAATACCGTGCTAATTGAATGACAATGAAATTCTTCATTACCTTCCAAAAAGAAACAGTCTCGTAAATTTGCCATAATGAGTTATCTTTTTCCACTCTGTATCGCTTCGTATCCCGCATTGGTCACACTCCTACAATTGAATACAAATCACGCATGTCTTCAAGCATATACGTTGGGTTCAGCTTCGCCAATGTCTCTCTTCCTTTAATACTCCAGGCAACACCAGCCGTCTGCACACCTGCATTTTGCCCTGCTTCAATATCGTGATAATTATCGCCTACCATTAACGTGGTCGAAGGATCCGCTCCAAGTTCCTTCATTGCCATATAGATCGGTTCTGGATGAGGTTTAGCATGTGTGACATCATCCAGCGTAACCACGGTATCAACCAGTTCTTCCAGTCCTACCAGCTTTAACCCCATGTTTACACCAGTACGCATTTTAGTTGTAACAATCCCTATCTTAATATTCTCTTCCCTTAAACGCTTTAACGTTTCAATTACGTAAGGATATGCTTCAACATAACTATCATGGTGATGCAGATTATGTTTGCGATACGTCTGGACCATTTCCGCTGAATTATCAGGACTAACCTTATCAAACGTATCCTTTAATGAAGGACCAATAAACGGAAGGATTTCTTCCCGGGTAATTGGTAAATTGTAATGCTCAAAAGTATGAAAAAAAGAAGCAATTATTAATTCATTTGTATCGATTAATGTACCATCAAGATCAAAAAGTATTGTATGAATTTTCATTTGACGATTCCTTTCTTTTTACATGTTCTGTTCGTTTCCACAACAGTGAAACAATAATGGTTAATAATATGGCTGTTAATAACCGAATGACAAGCAATGGCCAGACAGGAATACCCAGTGGAATGAAGATCAGTGTATCCTCCACAACTGCGTGACACGACACGAGGAATATCAGTGCCAAATACATATCCCGCTTCGACACGCCATCTTCTTTAACAGCCTGAATCATAAGTCCAGCACCATACGCCAAACCAATTGTTAGCCCGGCAACTAATGTCATTGATGTATTTTTTTCCATACCTAATAATTTAGTGAAAGGAGCTAATCCATTTGAAAATTTAGTCAGCCACCCTTTTTCACGTAAATATTGCATGATTACCATCAGTGGTATGACAATAAGTGCCAGCTGAACTACCGCAAGCAGTGAAGTTTGCAGACCATACCACACTATTTCACTCCATCCATTCAGATCCTGTTGAGACGAGGAAATAAAACCATATTGAGCCTGCTCAGCACCGCCATCCCAAAGTAGATGAATGGCTGCACCGGCTATTATCGCAAGCGTAACTCTGATTCCACCAATGAACCAGGCGCTTACACCAACCCTGGAGGCTACAGTCGATTCAATGAACAGATTGTGCGAAAACGAAAGCATCATTGCCATCGTAAAGACTTCTTTTACAGAGAAATCGAACGAAACGATCGCCGCGATTCCAGCGTATAGATTCAATGCATTTCCAAGCACTAGTGGGACGGCTGCTTCACCTGACAATCCGAACAAGCCAACCACAGGGCTGATTTTTTCAATAATCCAAGGTAAGACCGGTGTATATTGCAAAATAGTTATAAATAATGTTATAGGAAAAATGACTTTTCCTAGTGTCCACGTTACGCTTAATCCCTGTTTCAATCCACGTTGAAAAATACCAGACACAACTATCCCTCTTCCTGCTGAACGTATTATTTTCGCTTCATTGAAATTTTAGTCCCATCGTAACGTCTGTCAACCTGCTTAGACTTTCTTCGGTAGATAATTAACGCAACAGCACCAACGACAAGTATTACTGAAATGAGCTGTGCTGCACGCAGTTGACCTACAACATATAGACTATCTGTACGCATAGCTTCGATAAAGAATCGACCTACCGAATACGAAATAACATAGCTTAAGAATACTTCACCACGCAATGGATTGTATCTGCGTAATACCAGTAATAAAATTAACACCAGAATGTTCCAGAAAGACTCATATAAAAAAGTAGGATGATACATGGTTCCATCAATACACATCTGGTTCATTACGAAATCAGGCAAGTATTGATGAAAGCTATTATATGTAGATTCTGAAACTGGACCACCATGTGCTTCCTGGTTCATAAAGTTACCCCAGCGGCCAATAGCCTGTCCCAGAATAATACCAGGTGCAGCAATGTCAACCAGTTGCCAAAATGATACTTTTTTCATGCGAGCATATACTAACGCAGTTAATACCGAACCGATTAATGCACCATGGATAGCAATTCCACCATTCCAAATCGCAAAAATATCCCACCATGGACCACCAGCATATTCTTCCCACTCAAAAATAACATAGTAAATTCGAGCAGATAGTATTGCAATTGGAATTGCAAAAACAACTAAATCAACAAATATATCTTTTTTCAGCCCTAAACGATCTGATTCCTTTGTAGCTAAATACAAACCCAGAAAAGCGCCGAGTGCAATAATTAACCCATACCAGTAAATAGTTAACGGACCTATCTCTATTAATACCCGGTCAAGTGCCGGTGCACTGCATGTCATAATGACCACTCCACTCTATTATTTCTCATTTCCCTGATCAATCATACCTGATAACCGCTCCGAAAATTCTTCAGCAGCATTTACACCCATACGTTTTAACCTGAAATTCATAGAAGCCACTTCAATAATGACTGCTAAGTTACGACCAGGACGAACTGGAATTACAGCTTTTGGTACGTTTACATCCATAATTTTCATATGATCTTCATCAAGTCCCAATCGATCGTATTGCTTTTCTTTATCCCAAATCTCCAAATGAATAATCAACGATATTTTCTTGTAATTCCTTACAGATCCTGCACCAAAGAGTGTCATGACATTAATGATGCCAAGACCCCTAATTTCCAGTAAATGCTCAATAAGTGGTGGTGAGTTACCAATGAGACTATCATAGTCTTCCTGACGAATTTCCACACTATCGTCTGCTACCAGACGATGGCCGCGTTTCACTAGTTCAAGTGCAGTTTCACTTTTACCAACACCACTTTGACCAGTAATCAGGACACCAACACCATATATATCCACCAATACACCGTGGATTGCGGTTGACGGGGCAAATTTTGCCTCAAGATAGTTGGTTAACCTGCTTATAACACGCGTTGTTTTTCTTGGAGAATGCAAAATCGGCACACCAGATGCATTCGCTGCATCAATCATCACTTTAGGGATCTCCATATCCCGTGTGACGACGATTCCTGGTGTCACGTCTGTGCAAAGTCGATCAAATCGCTCCCGCTGTAACTCTTCACTCAGTTCCAAAAAATAAGCCATTTCCGTCTTGCCAATTAACTGCAGACGTTCTTTTGGATAATACTTAAAAAAGCCTGTGATTTGAATACCTGGTCGAGCAATGTCGCTTGTTGTAATTTCCCTATGTACGCCATCTTTCCCTGCAACTAATGTCAAATTAAAATTGTCTAAAAGATCTTCTGTTCGAACAATTGTCATTTTGTGTCCCTCCGCATAATCAGAACCTAACTGTTTTTCATTGTAGCATATATTTTCAACTGGCAGAATTAAAAGAAATTAACCGTAAAAAAACGCAGGTTTTTTGCCTGCGAATTGTTTATTTTATGGTGTCTTTTATTAACTGGTTCAATATTAAATTGAGTATAGAAATGAGAATGGATGCAATAATAGCAAATCCAAATCCATTAATTACGAATGCTTCTCCCATTAACCCTTGCGTAATCATTAGGGTTATCGCGTTAATTACAAACAGAAACAATCCAAATGTCACAAATGTTATCGGCAGTGTTAATAGAATCAGGATTGGTTTCACAATAATATTTAGAACTGCCAGTATAATACTGGCTATAAGTGCGATGCCGAAGCCATCCAAATAAAAACTTTGGAATAACTGGGCAACTACAATCAGCGTTACTGCATTCAAAAATATTGATACAAACCATTTTAGCATTAATCTATCTCCTGTTCACTCGGTATAATCATTGCAGCTGCAAAATAAATAATAACAAGCGTAAATACACTCATAAATGTTAAAACAACGAATGCTAGCCGCACAATTGTTGCATCTATCTCAAAGTAATTGGCTAAGCCACCAAGCACACCTGAAATCATCTTATTAGATTTCGATCTGGTTAGACGTTTCATACTGTGTAGACCTCCTTAAACCGCTTATCAATCGTACTTCCACGTATAAAATTGTTCTTTACCTAATCTTTTTTTAGCCTCTTCCTTTAGATCAGGAGCAAGGTCCGGATTTTCCCGGAACTTACTTAGGATTCCATCTGCTTGAGATTTGTGTGCAGAAATAGCTTCCATTTTTTTATCGAAATGAGCTGTAATATCGTTACTTACATCTGGTTTACCTAAATCTTCATAGTGGGTATTCGTAATTGCCTGAGCCCAGACAGTTGGACGCGAATCTGGATCCATTAAACGAACCGCTTCAATTGCTGCAGCACCAAGCGCATCATGATCAGGATGAACAGCATGACCTGGATAATGTGTAATCACTAAACTCGGATCAATTTCTTCCAGCACACGTTTTAAATGCTTTGCCACTTCCGTGCGGTCTTCAAATTCCAAAGTCTTATCGCGATAGCCCAGCATACGAAGATCCACATCCAGAACCTTACACGCCTCATGAAGTTCTTCTTTACGAATTTCAGGTAATGTTTCCCGGTTAGCAAAAGTTGGTGATCCCATATTTCGTCCCATTTCGCCTAATGTCCCGCATAAATATGTAACAGGAACACCTTGTTCACGAAATGTGGTAATTGTTCCAGATGCACCAAATGACTCATCATCTGGATGCGGATATATAACTACTACATGCTTTTCCATTCTATTCACCATTCCTTTGTTTGATTCTCATTACTAATTAAATGGAGTATCACTGATTTCAAGTGAAACCATTAATCTGCCTTCTCGATCATGGCCGGCCATTAATAAACGATTATCTTTGTCCAGCTCACAATCTGTAAGACCCTCAGCATATATCCAGCCAAGATCCATTTTTAGTCCAGTGCGATAAGTTTTTCCGTTGCCAACGATTTTCGCTTGCGTAAATTTCACTTTTGCATTACGTATATATGCTCCTACATTATATGCTTTATCGTCAAAATGACTGGCATACGCGCCATTTGTTGTTTCTAGGTGAACATAAACCTCTCTATTGCAAAATTGTTCCAATATGTCCTGTACGTTATTTATTTCAATAGGTTTCATTAAATTAATCCTCCCTATACTACCTTCTTTATTCACCTTACCCAATTGTGTCATACGCGTCAAAAATTATGTTCCAGCATTGTTTATTTAATTTGAGTTTGTGCGTTTATGCTGCTGCTTGGTGTGGGTGGATACGCTGTTGTGCCGGTTACGGGCCACTCCGGCTGAAATACGAGCCAGACCAGTTGGATTACCAGTCACATCGCGGTGAATACAAGCCGATCTGCCAAATACGTGCCACTCTCGCTGAAATACTAGCCACTTTCTTGATAATACAAGCCAGACCAGCTAGATTACCAGCCACATCAGCGAAAATACGTGCCGATCTGCCAAATACGTGCCACTCTCGCTGAAATACAAGCCATACCAATTGAATTAAAAGCCGCTTACAAAGTAATACGAGCCACCAATACACCAGACCAAATCCACTGCACAAAAAAATAGTAGCCTCCACAATAAAGAGAGGCTACTACCTTTTAGTTAGATCCTACTTTTTCTTTCTCAGCCATATCTATTTCCATACGCTTTCGATCACGTTCAAGTATAGGTTTTAAATAGTGGCCGGTGTAAGATGCTTCTTGCTCTGCAATATGTTCAGGGCTGCCGGTAGCAATAATCTGACCTCCACGATCGCCACCCTCAGGTCCGAGGTCAATGATATGATCGGCGGTCTTAATTACGTCCAGATTATGCTCGATAATTAAGACTGTATCACCATTATCCACCAATCGTTGCAGGACAGCCAGCAGTCGTTTAATATCATCGACATGCAGTCCGGTCGTTGGTTCATCTAAAATATAAAAAGATTTACCGGTCGACCGTTTGTGCAGCTCGCTTGCCAGCTTGACACGCTGTGCTTCACCACCTGATAAAGTTGTCGCAGGTTGACCTAATTTAATATAACCTAAACCAACGTCGTGTATCGTTTGCAGTTTTCGGCTTATTTTAGGAATGTTTGCAAAGAAATCTACTGCTTCTTCGATGGTTAATTCCAAGATTTCTGCAATGTTTTTTCCTTTGTACTTAATTTCAAGAGTTTCCCGGTTATATCGTTTACCATGACATACTTCACATGGTACATATACATCTGGCAAAAAGTGCATTTCAATTTTAATGATTCCATCTCCACGGCAAGCTTCACAGCGGCCGCCTTTCACATTAAAACTGAAGCGTCCCTTTTTATAGCCACGAACTTTAGCTTCATTTGTTTGTGCAAAAACATCACGTATATCGTCAAACACACCGGTATACGTTGCAGGGTTTGATCGTGGTGTTCTTCCGATTGGTGCCTGGTCAATATCGATAACTTTTTCGACATTATTTGTACCATTAATTTTCTTATGTTTTCCCGGCTTATGTTTTCCGCGATAAAGCGATTTTGCTAATCCTTTATAGAGAATTTCATTTACCAGCGTACTTTTTCCTGATCCGGAAACACCAGTTACCACTGTCATGAGACCAATTGGAAACTTAGCGGAGACATTCTTTAAATTATTTTCCTCTGCATTAACAACCTCTACCGCAGCTTTTTTTGGTTTACGGCGTTTGGCTGGCAATGGAATATACTTCTTTCCAGATAAGTAATCACCGGTGAGCGATGCTTTGTTCTTCATTACTTTCTCCGGTGTTCCACTTGCCACAATTTCTCCACCATGCTCGCCGGCGCCAGGACCAATATCAATCAGATAATCTGCTGCAAGCATAGTGTCTTCATCATGTTCTACCACGATTAGCGTGTTATCCATATCACGCATACGCTTAAGCGTTCCAATCAGTCTGTCATTATCGCGTTGGTGCAACCCAATTGAAGGTTCATCAAGCACATAAAGAACACCAGTAAGCGCCGAACCTATCTGTGTAGCAAGTCGAATCCGCTGCGCTTCACCACCAGACAGTGTACCTGCAGCACGTGATAATGTTAAATAGTCCAGTCCGACATTATCAAGGAAATCAATGCGATTACAGATTTCTTTTAAGATCATTCGGGCAATTTTCCGTTCCTTTTCTGAAAGATCAAGATTAGAAAAGAACTCCATCGCTTCTGTTATGGAATAGTCAGTTATCATGCTTATATGTTTGTTATTAATTAATACAGCAAGTGCTTCTTCTTTTAAGCGATATCCTTTACACGTTGGACAATGCTTTTGGGCCATGTATTTTTCCAGCTGCTCCCGAATGAAGTCAGATGATGTATCACGGTATCTGCGCTTAATATTACTTAATACGCCTTCAAATTCGACCGTGTTATCACGTACAGCACCAAAATCATTTACATAACGAAAATGTATTTTTTCCTTCCCGCTTCCATAAAGGATTTTATCAAGCTGATCTTTAGGTAAATCCTTAACAGGGGTACTCATGTTAATGCCATAGTGTTTACAGACACTCTTCAGGAGTTCTGGATAGTACTGTGAACTAATTGGCTCCCATGCGGCAATCGCATGTTTCTTTAACGATTTACTCCAGTCTGGAATAACCAGATCAAGATCAACTTCCAGATTAGTTCCCAATCCGTCACACGTTTGGCAAGCACCGTATGGGCTATTAAACGAAAATAGTCGAGGCTCAAGCTCGCTGATAGAAAACCCACATATAGGACATGCATGATTTTCACTGAACTTAAGCTCTTTCTCACCAATTACATCAACAATAAGATTCCCTTCACCTAGACCTAAAGCGGTCTCGATTGAATCACCAAGCCTTGTAGCTATGCCCTCTTTTATCACGATACGGTCGATTACAACTTCGATAGAATGTTTTTTATTCTTCTCAAGCTTTATGTCATCGGTGATTTCACGCATTTCATTATCTACTCTAACCCGCACGTAACCTTCTTGTTTCAAACGTTCAAAGACCTTTACATGTTCTCCCTTTCGTCCGGAGATAACAGGAGCAAGAATTTGCATCTTTGTTCGTTCCGGAAATTCAAGAATCTGGTCTACGATTTGCTGAGTAGTCTGCGAACTTATTTCTATCCCGTGTTTTGGACAGGTTGGTCTGCCTACCCGAGCGAACAGCAGACGCAGATAATCATATATTTCCGTAACCGTACCTACAGTTGAGCGGGGGTTCTTACTAGTTGTTTTCTGGTCGATTGAAATAGCAGGAGAAAGTCCTTCGATCGAGTCAACATCCGGCTTATCCATCTGACCTAAAAATTGACGTGCATATGCTGATAAGGATTCCACGTATCTGCGCTGACCTTCTGCATAAATTGTGTCGAATGCAAGCGACGATTTACCAGAACCTGATAAACCCGTTAGAACAACCAGCTTATTTTTCGGAATATTTATATCAATATTTTTTAAATTATGTGCTCTGGCACCTTTTATTTCAATTGATTTTCTAGCCATATATCTGTTATCCCTCCGCCTTAAGTTCAAGTAAAATATCTCGCAGTTCAGCAGCTTTTTCAAAATCAAGCGCTTTTGCAGCTTCTTTCATTTCTTTTTCCATATTCTTAATTACTTTCTCTTTTTCTTTCTTAGTTAACTTAGATAGATTCTTCGACTTCTCTTCATATTCAGCATTATCTTCAGCTGCAACTGTTGCTCGAATGACATCACGAACTTCTTTTTTGATAGTAGTTGGAGTGATACCATGTTCTATATTATAAGCAAGTTGCTTTTCGCGTCGACGAGTTGTTTCGTCTATTGCAACCTGCATGGAATTTGTAATTTTATCTGCATACATCACTACTTGACCGTTCTCATTACGTGCTGCACGTCCCATCGTTTGAATTAAGGAACGCTCCGAACGTAAGAAACCTTCTTTATCAGCGTCCAAGATAGCAACTAATGAAACCTCTGGAATATCAAGTCCTTCACGCAGCAAGTTTATTCCAATTAAGACATCATATTTTCCAACTCGCAGATCTCGGATAACCTCAATTCTTTCCAAGGTCTTTATCTCAGAATGTAAATATGCTACTTTTATTCCGAGCTCTTTTAGATAGTCTGTCAGATCTTCTGACATTTTTTTCGTTAAAGTAGTAACTAAAACCCGCTCATTTTTCTCCGAACGTTTATTAATCTCTCCAATCAGGTTATCTATTTGCCCCTCAATTGGACGGATTTCTATTTTAGGATCCAGTAAACCTGTAGGTCGAATAATTTGTTCGGTCATATCAGGTGTGTGTTCCAGCTCATACGGTCCCGGAGTTGCTGATACATAAATAAGCTGATTTGTTTTCTTTTCAAATTCATCAAACATAAGAGGTCGGTTATCAAGCGCCGACGGTAATCTGAATCCATGATCCACTAATACTTGTTTGCGCGCTCTGTCTCCATTAAACATACCTCTTACTTGTGGCAGCGTGGCATGTGATTCATCCACTACACACAGAAAATCGTCTGGAAAGTAATCAAACAGCGTATACGGTGTGGCGCCTTCCTCACGAAGCGTTAAATGTCTTGAATAGTTCTCAATTCCTGAACAATATCCCATTTCCTGCATCATTTCGATATCATAATTTGTACGCTGCTCAATTCGCTGCGCTTCCAGCAATTTATTTTCAGAGCGAAGAACTTTTAGTCGTTCTTCCAATTCTGTTTCAATATTTTTTATGGCAAGCTTCAGTTTTTCTTCTCTGGTAACAAAGTGGGATGCTGGATAAACGGCAACATGTTCCCGGTCACCAATTATTTCTCCTGTTAGTGCGTCCACCTCACGAATTCGATCAATCTCATCGCCAAAAAATTCGATTCGGTAACAATGCTCTTCTTTTGACGCTGGAATGACCTCAACAGAGTCCCCACGTACGCGGAACGTTCCACGCTGGAACTTAATGTCATTTCTTGCATATTGGATATTTACTAAGTCCCGCAATAACTGATCCCGATCTTTTTCCATGCCCATCCGTATCGAGAGCACCTGGCTGCTGTATTCTTCCGGCGAACCTAAACCATAGATACAGGATACACTGGCAACAACTAAAACATCTCTTCGTTCAAATAAAGATGACGTAGCTGAATGTCGTAATTTATCAATTTCATCATTAATACTTGAATCCTTCTCGATAAATGTGTCACTGGATGGTACATACGCTTCTGGTTGATAATAGTCATAAAAACTTACAAAGTACTCTACTGCATTATTTGGAAAAAATTCCTTAAACTCACTATATAATTGGCCAGCCAGTGTTTTATTATGCGCAATTACAAGGGTTGGTCTATTAATCTCTGTCACAACATTGGAAACCGTAAATGTTTTACCGGTACCTGTTGCTCCAAGTAATGTCTGATGATGTTGTCCTGCTTTAATTCGATCGACTAATTCTTCAATTGCCTTTGGCTGGTCCCCACTTGGTTTATATTGGGACACTAGTTCAAACTGATTTTTCACTAGCCTTGCCTCCGTTCTGGATTATCTATAAATAGTTTACCATAATTGTATTTCTATTTTAACATAAACACGAACAAATATTCGATTATTTTGTCTTGCCTGCCTATTAGAGTAGTACCCACTTTTACCATATTAAAATCGTTCACAAAAGGTTTGTTTGTTTACAGCTGTGTTTTCCACTATAATCAAACCTAACAGAAATCAACTAAAGGATGGATACTTGTATGAAACAAACTTTATTTTTTATCATTATAATCTTGGTGCTTAGTGCGTGTGGTACCAATGATGAATCTAAAAATAGCACAGGTGGAGAAGAAATTAAACCAATAGAAGTTGATCTGAGCGTTCCAGAAAGTGCAGACAAGGGCGACACAGTTAAATTAGAAGTTTCCGTAACTCAAGCTGATAAAGCTGTAGAAGACGCGGATGAAGTTGAGTTTGAAGTCTGGAAAGATGGAGCAAAAGAAAAAAATGAAATGATTAAAGCTAAACATGAGGGTAAAGGTGTATACACTGCTGAAATGACATTCGAGGAAAATGCCGTATATTTTGTTCAGTCCCATGTAACAGCTCGTGACATGCATACAATGCCGAAAACGCAGATAAAGATTGGTAAAACCGATCAAAACAAATCAACAAGCGAACAAACGAATGAAAAAGAAAGCCACCATCATTCCAATACAGCTATCGATTTTCAAATGCCGGACAAGGTTAGTTCTGCCAAAGCTTCAACCTATCCAGTAAAAGTAACACATGATGATGCCCCATTAAAGAATGCACTTGTACGTCTTGAAGTATGGAAAGATGGCAGCGAAAAACATAACTATGTTACATTAAACGAATCAAAAGATGGTTATTACCAAACCGACATGACGTTGCAGGAGCAAGGCTTATATCACATTACTGTTCACGTTGAAAAAGAAGATATTCATACACATGAAGAATTCAAAATTGAAGTTAAATAGGACGTAAATTTGGAAAAGCATCAGCTGAGTGAAATTCAGCTGATGCTTTTTACTTAACTTTTTTTATTTTTTCACTGGAATGATAGCGTTCTTTAACAAATACCAGACCTAGCTCATGATGATCATTTTGATACAAAGCACTCTGGATTAGTCGTACTTCACCAGCAAGATCTAATACCTCCAGTTTAAAAAATGCTCCGCTTTTTTGCAGATAGTAATAAAATTCCTCTACATCCTGTACCGGTTGACCGTTAACTTTACTAACTATTTCTCCAATATTGATGTCTAATCTTTCAGCAGGGGTGTGAGGTTTTATAGCTATAATGGATAATCCTCGGTGGTTTCGATTGAAAAGCGACTGCCTTTTCCGTTCCATCCCCCGATGCCGATACGTTATATATTCACGGCCAATAATAGCAACAACTGCCGCAACAATGGAAAGACTCCACATATAAATACTTCCAATTGCTATACACAAAACAATTGTTCCTAACAGGTAGATTTGTTTCCCTAATTTTTGAGCAGCAATTTCTGGGATAACACTTTTTACCGTATGATCAAAACCTACTATAAATGGAAATAAAATAAGTCCGTACGATTCGCCATCTAATGAAACGGATGGCCAGTAAGCAGCAAAGGGAGTAATCAGTCCACTTGGTACTAGTGTGAAAAACGGAATAACACTTAACTTTTTAATATGATGAAAGCCAAACCATTTACCTCGTGAGCTCAGCTGAAGATCTGGGAAAGATTGATTTTTCCTCACACCATGTGTTACTCCAGCTTCTACAAATAAAAATAATCCGATCAGAAGTGAAACCCCAGTAAAATTAATTTCACTGAATAAATCAGCATTAAAGTATGATTGATTGTCAATAACGGTCGGCATAAATAATAGGATAAATAAGGTGAAACCAATCGTATAACTAGGTGAAAGCATCGTGAAACGCAAGGCTATGCTTAATAATATAGTTACAATACACAGTAATGCTAATGTTTCATATGTGAAAACAAGACCAACACCAATACAAATTCCTGAGATAAGAAGTCCAGCAACTAATGAGGTTAGCCATGTGCCCTTGCACTCTGAAAAAACATCACTAATTTTACTGCCAAAATTGATGCGTTCCCTGCGCGTTCTTCTTAACCCTGCTAATACTAATAATATAACAATCCAGTAAGTTAGTGGATTTAAAAATAACTTTCCTATTCCTTTTATTAATTCTAAACTCCAAGCATCTGCCATTCTGATCACCTTCCACAAACATCACTTTACTCTATTTATTCGCTGTCGACTAGCTCGTTTCCTGCACAAAGCAGGACAACTTTTAAGTTTATTTTACGTTGATACAAGAAAATTCGCGAGCATAACTCGCGAATTTTTTGGTTAATCAGGTAAGAAAGTAAAAAGGCTCGCCATTAAGAATTGGCGATAAGCCAAAGTTTTTTAATAAAGTGATTGTAAAGCTTTCTCCTGTTGTTTATCGTTTTTGCCACTGCGTATTTTTTCAACCAATTTACTTTCAATTAAACCAGCAGTTTTTTCATCAACTTCACTGGTAACTTTTAAGTCAGAATCAGTCTGAAATTTTTCTACTGCTTCTGCAGTTGCTTTACTAAAATAGCCATCTGTTCGACCAGGCGCATAACCCAGCCCTTTTAGCATCAGCTGAATATTTTTAATGTTTTCGCCGGTCTCGTCATAACCTAAAGGTTCTTCAATTTGAATCGGATTCGTATAAAAATAATCAGGCTGCTCAACTTTCACTGTCGGCTTGACACCTTTTTCATGTATCCAATTCCCTTCAGGTGAGAGCCATTTGAAAAATGTTAATTTTATTGTACTGCCATCTCCAAAAGGTATAGCTTTTTGAACTGTTCCTTTACCGTAGCTTTTCGTTCCTACAACATCATAACCAGCTTCTTTCATTGCAACAGCAAGTATCTCAGAAGCTGAAGCACTACCCTCATTAATTAATACACTGATTGGATATGGTTTTTTTTCTTCCAACTCAGAATGGTACGGTGTTTTCTTCCCCTCACCATCTTCAATCTGAACGTAAGGCATATCTTTAGGGATGAACTCTTTTAAAATAGCTTCAACTGAATTCAATAATCCACCAGGATTCCCTCGAACATCAATGACTAATCCTTCCATTCCATCCTCTTCAAGCTTTGTTAATTGTTTCTTGAAGTCTGCTGCAGTGTTTTCTGAAAATGTTGTTATCTCAATAACACCAGTTTTTTTACCATCAATTGTTTTCATTTCAGAATAAACCGTTTCGAGCGGTATATCGTCACGAGTTATTGTTACATCAAATGGTTCGCTTACTCCAGGACGTTTAATCTCCAAAACAACTTCAGTGCCTTTTTTTCCTCTGATCTTCTCTACAGCTTCAAATAGATCTAGACCCTGAACACTCTTATCATCTACACTCAGTATTTGATCATTTGGCCGCAATCCTGATTCTTCTGCCGGTGAATCTTTTATAGGGGCAATTATAGTTACGGTGTTATTAACCATACTTACTTCTGCGCCAATACCTTCGAATGAGGATTCAATTGTGTCATTGAAGCTTTTCATCGTTTCAACATCCATATACGTACTATATGGATCTTCTAACGTATCCAGCATACCTTGGACCGCACCTTCAATTAACTGCTGATCCTTAACATCTTTCAAATAATTTTCTTTAATCAGGCTATAAGCTTGGACAACTTTATCCATATTTTCAGGCGTTTCACCTGTTACTTCTGGTGTTTCCTTTTCACTTGAATCACCTGTTACAAGCTCCTTGGTCTGCTGGGAGAGGTCAGATTGAGCAACTTGTACCCCAACATACGCTCCACCAAATCCTAGAATCAAAGCCGCTATCAACACTAAACTAATGTGTTGTTTTTTTAAATTCATTGCTTCACCCCTAAACGTAATACAAACTATTAGAAATTCGCGTAATCAACTTATATGTTAGAAAAATCGGCTAATCGCCAAGTATTAATGACGAAAGCTTAGTTGCACTTATGCAGTAAGAAAGAGATTATACTTTCTTACCTGCCAAAAAAGGCACCACACCGTAATGTGCGATGCCTTTAATATTATAGTTTATGCCAAACAATTGCAAATACATGCATCTTAATTTAAATAGTTAATTGGGTTAACAGAGCTTGAGAATCCGCTATATGAACCAATATGAATCTCAAAATGTAAATGTGATCCCGTTGATCTTCCAGTACTACCCATGTAACCAATTGTTTCACCTTGTTCAACATACTTACCGCCGCCAATAGCTGTTCCTGACATGTGTGCATATAGCGTGGTGTATGACTTTCCATTTACTTCTCCAACTACAAGTACATGATTACCATATGATGAATCAATGTTTACTGGCATTGCATACCCAGAAATAGACGCACGTATCGTTGTTCCAACTGGTCCACCAATATCGATTCCACCATGAACGGAGCGCTGGTTTGTGAATGGATCGTATCTCACTCCATAATTAGAAGTGCGACTTCCGGCAGCTGGCCAGATGAAATCTGCTTTTACTTTTGCTACAGGCTCAAGCTGTGGTGCCGGTTGTGGAGCAGGAGCTGGTTGCGAGTTTCTTTTCGCTTCTGCTTCTCGGGCTGCTTGCTCTTTAGCCGCTTGTTCTTGTGCAGCTTTCTCTCGTGCCGCTTGTTCTCTTGCTGCTTTTGCTTCTCTGGCTTCTCTTGCTTTTCTGGCTTTTTCCATTGCGATTTTCTGTAATCTCTGTATCTCAGCTTCTGCTGACTTCATTTCTTGCTGAAGTTTATCTTCCACAGCATGCAGTTCGGCTGATTCTTCTTCTAATTCTTCTTTATTTACTTCTAGATTTGCATGCTCTTTTTCTAATTGTTTCATAAGTTCTTCTTTTTTAGCAATTTGTTTATCTAATTGTGATTTTAGTGTTACTAGTTCTTGCTTTTGACTTTCAAGTGCTTCTTTTTTATTTAATACTTCGTTCTTCTTTTCTTCCAGTTCTCTTTTTTCAGCCATATGTACTTCCATGATATTTTTATCTTGGTCCATGATGGTATTTACTGCTGAAGAACGACTGACAAAGTCACCAAAGTTCTGGGCACCTAGAATTACTTCTATGTAACGCATATCCCCACCGTTTTTTTGAATTGTACGTAAACGATCCTTTAGAAGCTCTTCACGTTTTTTAATACTTTTGTGCAATTCAATAATATCCGTTTTAAGTTGTTCGATTTCTTTATTTGTCTTCTTGATTTCCTGTTCTTTTGCTTGAATGGAAGACTTTGTGTTTGCTAGTTTATCGTCAATTTTTTTAATTTCATTTGTAACTTTTTCTTGTTCCGTAAGGTTTTCATCAATGTTTTCTTCTGTTACTTCTTTTTCTTCGTTTACCTTATGCTGCTTTTTATCAACTTCACTTTTTTGTGACTCTATTTCATTTATCTTATCTTTTGCACCTTCGATTGTTGAAGCAGAAACACTCTGCCAGTTTACTAATGTACTAGTTACAACTAATACTGCAATTAATAAATAAGTAATAAGTTTACTCATCAAGTATTCAGTCCCCTTTTTCAAATTAAATTTACTGTTTAAGCTACACTTTCAGGAATTTACGCACGCTCATGACGCTTCCCCAAATACCGATAAGTGCACCGGTTGCTAAAATAATAAGTGAAAGCTTCCATGCAAATGGATTGAACGGTAATATCTGCACAAAGTCAAAGCTTATTCTTCCACTTACATAAGTATCAAGATAATAATATCCACCAATTATTACTCCTATTGGAATAAGTGAGCCCAGAATACCTAAAAGCATTCCTTCAATAAAAAACGGCCATCTGATAAAACCATTTGTAGCTCCTACAAGCTTCATAATTCCAATTTCTTTGCTTCGAGCCATAATTGTAAGTTTAATCGTGTTTGAAATGAGGAATATAGCAGTAAACACTAGTCCAGCTATTAGAAACAAACCAATAGTACGTGCATACTTATTAAATTCGAAAAGCTTCTGTACAACATCTTTTCCAAAGTTAACTTCTTGGACTGCATTAAACTTTTTTACTTTTGCTGCAATATCACTCGTATTCGATGGATTTTCTGCCTTTACAACATATACATGGTTAAGCGGATTGTCCTGTTCAAAAAGCTGCCAGGTTTGTCCTCCTTCTCCCATACTTTCAATGAGCTTATCCAACTGCTCATCTTTGGATGAAAACTGCGCGCTCTCCACACCGTTAATTGCTTTAATCTTTTCACCCAGCTCATTAATTTTGTTTTCATCGGCGGTTAAATCTATTAAAACGTTTATTTCAACGTCATCTTCTATTTCGGTTGCCATTTGATTTAGATTAAATACTAATGCTAGAAAAGCACCTACCAAAATCAATGTTGTCGTCACTGCTCCAACTGAAGCTACTGTCATCCAGCCATTTCTAAAGATATTTTTTATACCTTCACGAAGATGACGTTTCGAAGTCCTAAATTTCATAACCGTAATCACCTCTATGTTCATCACGAACAATAAGACCGTCTTCAACAGCAATTACTCGTTTTTTAATCGTGTTTACTATTTCTTTGCTATGTGTAGCCATAATTATCGTAGTCCCTCTAGCATTGATTTCTTCAAAAACCCGCATAATTCCCCAAGAAGTGTCAGGGTCTAAGTTACCGGTCGGTTCATCAGCAATTACAATTTTCGGGTGATTCACAATAGCACGTGCGATAGAAACACGCTGCTGTTCCCCACCTGATAGTTCGTCCGGTAAAAACCGTGCTTTGTTCTTTAAACCAACAAGATCCAGTACTTCCATAACTCTCTTTTTAATATTACGCGGAGATTCCTCAATCACTTCTAAAGCATAAGCAATATTCTCATAAACTGATAGTTTTGAAAGTAATTTGAAATCCTGGAAAATGACTCCAATGTTTCTTCGCAAATATGGAACTTTTTTTTCTTTAATTGTGCTCATATCTACGTCATTTATAAAAATAGAACCTGAAGTTGGCTTAACTTCACGGTACATTAATTTAACAAAAGTCGATTTACCAGCTCCACTTGGACCAACAATATAAACAAATTCACCTTGTTCAATACTAATATTTAACCCATTTAGAGCAGTAACTCCATTGCCATATGTTTTATATATATCTTTCATTTTAATCATTTAAGGATCACCTTTTAGTTTTAATTATAGTTAAGGCAGCTGAAATCTAATAAACTATTACTTTCTTACAACAGCACCCTTATTTGTTCTCTATTACTATCTATTTTGAGTAATTCTTTTATAGTATAACATCTTTCGGCAAAAAATTTGTCGGATTTTATATTACATTTATGTTTCAAATATAGCAAATCCCTTTCATTTTTGTAACTTTTTGTAAAAATAGCGTTCTTCAGTACCATGCAAACAGACCTTTACCTTGCTAACTGATTATATCACCAAATTAAATACTCCTAATTGTCAAACTACTTTTAACAATTAGGAGCATTATTATTTTAATATAATCATTGCATATTTCCCCGCAGCTTCATAACTGGCCCAGAGTTTTTCAATGTCGTAAGAAACATAGCCTTTTAATGGATCCATTATATAAAAAGTATTTTCATTATATCCTCTAACTACAACGGTATGTGAATTGCGTATTGAATCAAATTTTTCATTTGTTTCGTACAGGTACCAGGATTTTCCTAACTTTGGTTTCTCCAAATCAACTGTAATCCACATAATTATTGGAATACCTCTATTGAGATAGCCTTTTATTTCCTCTTTACTGCTTCCGTTAATTATTTCAGCTTTTGTTTCTTTACCCATAGAAATTAAATACTGATCTGCTGCTTCTGCAACTGGAGAAGGATAAGAATAAAACCCTTGATCACGGCTTCTGGGATCTCCACCATAAAGTTTATGCGGATCTGCGCCATACAACTTTCCATTTCTGTTTTCAAACGGCTTCTTTGGTAAAAAACGATCTGATAAGTTCGTTTTTGTTGCATCATATCCATAATAATTTAGCGTACATGTTAATGCAGTAATTTCACAGCCATTGGGTAGCTCGGGTTCCTGCATTAACACACCTACATCCATTCTGACATCTGTTATTACGATATTGTTATCTTTGTCACGATGATATTCTTTAATATAATTGGGCATTTTAATGTCTACTCTCACCTTTTCAATTTTTTGATTGATTTCCACTTCTATTGTTGAAGCAGTGGTTAAATAAGGTTCTTCGACTTTCGTCTGTCTTAAAATATAAATTGTATTATAATCCAGCAGTTCGGTAATGCCATTGCCATTTACGTTTGTGACTATTGTATCTACTACATCACCTGTACTTTTATTAATAACGTTGAACTTATTGTCTTCCATTGGGATATCAGAAATCCCATCTGCGGTACTAATTTTAATTCTTCCTTGTTTGTTTTTTTTAAACGTTTTTGTTACGGCTTCATACACATCACCTTTTTGAATGATTTCCGTACTCGCCAAAATTACTAACATAAACACTAAAAAAAATAATATAGAATTCCTAATTATTATCCTCATTTGTATAGTCCCCTATTAGAGAAACTTGGTTTATCGCCAAGCCTTTATGACGAAAACCTTATTTTAAGAATGGTCATATTAAAGGAAAACAGAAAATCTATCTATTATCTGTATTGCATTTCCGCAGCTGGACTTTATTGTCAGACCATCACTTTTTCTTTTACATCATTTTCATTTTTAATTAAATCCAAATCCATTTCTGTTTCAACAAAATACTTTTGATACCAGACTAGAAAGACATAAATCGTCCAAATATACCGTTGGCGATTTGCCTTCTTTGTATAGTGCTCGTCGAGGTACTGAAGGATTTCTTTCTGATGAAAAAATTGACCAGCTATATCCGATTCAAAGACCTCTTTCACCAGATTATAGTATTTTTCCTCACGTAACCAGTGACGAATTGGTACCGGGAACCCAACTTTTGGACGATTCGCCCATTCTTCTGGCAGCACTTCTTTTGCCGCTTCACGTAATGCATATTTCGTATCTACTGGATTCACTCTAAGATTAGTCGGAATTTTTCCTGCAGTTTTCATAACTTCTTTATCTAAGAACGGTACTCGAAGTTCGATTGAATGAGCAGAACTCATTTTGTCAGCTTTTAATAAAATGTCGCCTGGCAGCCAATGCTTGATATCTAAGTACTGCATCTTCGTAACATCGTCTTTTCCTTTTACATTCCTATACGTATCCTCTGTAATCTGTTGTGCTGAAGGTGCATTTTTGTAAGCGTCCTGAAGTATGTTTTTTGCATCATCTTCCTCAAAAACTTTCGCTTGGCCGATAAACTTTTCTTCGACTCTCTGGCCGCCTTTTCGTAAAAAGTTGGTAATTCTGTTTTGAGGCAACGCTTTACTTGAATTTGAAAGTATCCTGCGAATTGAAAATGGTATTTTTTCATACTTTTGCATGGACGCGGTTTTGTCATACCACGCGTAACCTCCAAACAATTCATCAGCGCCTTCGCCTGATAAAACTACGGTAACGTGCTTACTTGCCAGTTCTGCAAGAAAATACAATGGAATTGAAGAAAGATTTGAATGCGGTTCATCCATATGCTGCTGGATTGTTGGAATAGCATTAAAGAACTCGTCACCTGTAACCATCTTTTTATGATTCTCAATATCAAGAATATCAGATAAACCTTCTGCTAAATTTGTCTCATTAAAGATTCCCTCATGATCCTTGAACCCAACAGAGAATGTTTTGTTAGGCTGAAGCAAAGCCGTAATGTAACTAGAGTCTACTCCTCCTGATAAAAAGGAACCAACCTTAACATCACTGATTTTATGGTATGCAACTGATTCCTGCATTGTCTTCTTAATCTCTTCCACATAATGCTCTAAGTTGTTCTCTTCTGCTTCAAATTCAGGATCCCAGTAAGGTTTAATTTCCATCTCACCATTTTTATAAAGCATATAGTGACCGGCCTTAAGTTTGAAAACACCTTTAAAAAAGGTTTCATCCAAAACGGGATACTGAAAAGTAAGATACGGCTTTAATGCTTCATTATTAAATTCCTTTTTAAACAAAGGGTTTTTCAAGAATGATTTTATCTCGGATCCAAAAATTAATGACTGATCTTCCGTGTTTTGTGTATAGTACAAAGGCTTAATTCCAAAAAAATCACGTGCAATAAACATGACATCCTCATTTTTATCCCAGATTGAGAATGCGAACATTCCTCTGACCTTCTGCAAAATATCCAGTCCATACTCTTCATAGCCGTGAATAATTACTTCACTGTCTGTTCTGCTGTTAAAAATATGACCTTTTTCAATCAAGTCTTCCATTAAATCTAAATAGTTATATATTTCGCCATTAAAAATAAGAACAATGCTTCCATTTTCATTATACATCGGCTGACTGCCGTCCTCTGACAGATCAATTATCTTAAGTCGCTTAAAGCCAAGTGTAACATCATCATCTATATGTACACCTTCACTGTCAGGACCACGATGCACAATCGTATCCATCATATCGTGAATGGTTTTGGTTTTATCTATTTCAAATTTAGTTCCTGCAAATCCTACAATTCCACACATTTTTATTCACCTCAAAAGTTATTAACTGCAAGCAGTTATGAAACCCATATTCTTTTCTATTTTCATAGTTCAATAGAGTAAATAAATATGAGTATCAACTAATATTATCAGCATTCACTATTTCATGTCAATTTTGCAAAAATTCAATCTGACGAAGTGTTCCGTCCTTATTTTTTCTGTGCTAGCCAGGAAGCTAGTAGTTCTACATTCTTTCCTTTAACCAGATCTTCTGGCATTGCTTTTTTTCCATTTTTTATAATTTCCGCTATCTCTTCTTTCGTATATCTCGATCCAACTTTCGTTAAATCCGGGCCAGCGCCACCAGATAAATCCGAACCATGACAATACGCACAATTATTTTGGAATACCTTTTCAGCTTCGCTGGCGTTAGTCGTTTCGCTTTTCGCTGCTTCATCGTTTACTTCTTCTTTATTATCAGTTTCCTGATTATTACTTGAGTTTTCATCGCTGCTGCAAGCTCCAAGCAAAACGCCAGTAATCAATAATACAATCCCTAACCACTTATTCATGTATGAAACTCCTCATCCGATATAAATTAATTGTTCATTTGAGAGCGGAGATATGCGTCAATAAATGGATTTATATCTCCATCCATCACACCCTGGACATTACCTACGTCTAAACTAGTACGGTGATCCTTCACCATTGAATAAGGATGAAAAACATAGGACCGAATTTGGCTTCCCCAGCCAATTTCTTTTTGTTCTCCTCGAATCTCATCGAGTTCTTGTTGTTGTTTTTCAAGCTCTAATTGGTAAAGTTTTGATTTAAGCATCTTCATCGCAGTAGCGCGATTTTTAATTTGCGATCGTTCAGATTGACAGGTAACAATAACATTAGTCGGTACATGTGTTATTCGAATTGCTGAGTCCGTTGTATTGACGTGCTGACCGCCAGCTCCGCTTGCCCGGTACGTATCAACTTTTATATCCTCTGTTTTAATATCAATTTCTACATCATCGTCAAATTCAGGCATGACATCACAAGAAGCAAACGACGTATGTCGGCGGCCAGAAGAATCAAATGGAGAAATTCGTACAAGTCGATGTACCCCTTTTTCTGCTTTTAAATACCCGTAAGCATTGTGACCTATAATATTTAAAGTAACACTTTTAACTCCCGCTTCATCACCAGGTAAATAATCCAGCGTTTCCACTTTAAAGTTTTTAGATTCTGCCCAGCGTTGGTACATACGCAACAGCATACTTGCCCAATCCTGAGATTCTGTTCCACCTGCACCTGGGTGAAGTTCGAGTAAAGCGTTGTTTGCATCATATGGTTCACTTAAAAGCATCTGAAGTTCGAAACGATTTATCTCTTTTCGTAAGGATATAAGCTCTGTTTCCAGATCCTGAAACAGTTCCTTATCCTGTTCTTCTTTTACCAGCTCATAACTAACCTCCAGATTTCCCCAACGTTCTTCTATAGCTTCAAAGCTAGTAACGTATTCTTTGATCCCATTTGTTTCATTAATCACTTTTTGTGCTGCCTGTGGATCATCCCAAAAATCACTTTCAGTCATATCATTTTCTAATTGAGCAATTCGGGTCTTTTTAGCATCTAAGTCAAAGAGACCCCCTAAAGTCTTCAATTCGGGTATTCATTTTATCTAATTCATTTCTTATTTCAGCTAGTTCCAAAATATCCACCTCAACTTTATTTTTTGAGGGACAGAGGGACGGTTCTTTTGTCCCTCTGTCCCTTTAGGAAAACACTCCCAAGTTATGGGAGTGTTTTCGTTTATTTACCGTGACAATTTTTATATTTTTTACCACTGCCACAAGGACACGGGTCATTTCTGCCAATGTTTTCTTTTCTAACGTATGGTTTTTTTGCTTTTTTCTTACTTTCATCACCAGAAACTGCTTGTGTATTCTTCGCAACTTCCTGACGCTGAAGGTTTTCTCTAATCTGTGCTTTCATTACATATTTAGCGACTTCTTCTTCAATGGTAATAACCATTTGTTCAAACATCGCAAATCCTTCTGCCTGGTATTCCTGTAATGGATCATTTTGTCCGTATGCACGTAAGTGAATACCTTGTCTTAACTGATCCATTTGATCAATATGACTCATCCATTTGGAATCGACAGTACGAAGCAGAATTACTTTTTCAAACTCTCTCATTTGTTCTGAAGTTAATTCTTCTTCTTTTTGATCGTATTTTACTTTTACTTTTTCAAGAATAGTATCAACGATTTCGTCATTATCTTTTCCATCAATGTCAGAAACAGCTATCTCCGTTTTTTCTAATAAATTCCCATGAACGTAATCAATAATAGAAGAAAGCTCCTGATCTTCCGCGTCTTCATACATGTGTGATTTTACTATACGTTCAACGGTAGATTTGATCATTTCTTCAATAATGTTACGCAGGTTTTCTGAGTCAATTACATCAAACCGCTGTTTGTATATAATTTCACGCTGTTGACGTAAAACATCATCATAAGATAACACTGTTTTACGAGCATCAAAGTTATTTCCTTCTACTCGTTTTTGAGCTGATTCTACTGCTCTGGAAACCATTTTACTCTCAATTGGCTGCGTGTCATCCATTCCAAGGCGATCCATCATGGAACGCAGGTTATCAGAACCGAAACGACGCATCAATTCATCTTCCATGGAAAGGAAGAACTGTGACATACCCGGATCACCTTGACGACCTGCACGTCCACGTAACTGATTATCAATTCGTCTTGATTCATGACGTTCAGTACCTATTACTGCTAATCCACCGCGTTCAACCACTCCATCACCAAGCTTGATATCTGTACCACGTCCAGCCATATTCGTAGCAATTGTAACAGATCCTGCCTGACCAGCGTTTTCAATAATATCTGCCTCGCGGTAATGATTTTTCGCATTTAGTACATTATGTTTTACTCCAGCCTTTTTTAAAAGTTGTGAAATAACTTCTGAAGTTTCCACAGCAACGGTACCCACTAAGACAGGTTGCCCATTTTCATAGCGTTCTTTTATATTTTCGACAACCGCACGGAACTTGCCCTCCATTGACTTGTATACCATGTCAGCTTTGTCATCACGTACGATTGGCTGATTAGTTGGTATTGCAATTACGTCCATTGCATAGATATTACGGAATTCCTCTTCCTCCGTTTTAGCTGTACCTGTCATACCTGATAATTTCTGGTACATTCTGAAGAAGTTCTGGAAGGTAATAGATGCTAATGTCATACTCTCATTTTGAATCTGTAATCCTTCTTTTGCTTCAATTGCCTGATGCAAACCATCACTATAGCGTCGACCTTTCATTAACCGTCCTGTAAATTGATCAACGATTACTACTTCGCCTTCTTCTATAACGTAATCTGTATCACGGTGCATCGAAGCTCTTGCCTTTAACGCCTGGTTAATATGATGCGTTAAAGCTACATTATTCAATTCAAATAAATTGTCGATAGCAAAATAACTTTCAGCTTTGTTAATACCCTCTTCAGTAAGTTGAACTCCCTTTGTTTTCACATCATACGTGTAATCATCTTCATTTTTTAATGTGGTTACAAAACTATTTGCCTGCAAATAAAGCGATGCAGATTTCTGAGCACTTCCTGATATAATCAACGGGGTTCTGGCTTCATCAATTAAGATGGAGTCAACCTCATCAATTATCGCGTAGTTTAACGGACGCTGGACCATTTGCTCTTTATAAAGAACCATATTATCACGTAAATAATCAAAACCAAATTCATTATTCGTACCATACGTAATATCGCAATAATATGCATCACGTTTTTCTTCTTTTGTTAATCCGTTACCATTTAAACCAACAGTAAGACCAAGGAACTGATAGAGTTCACCCATTTCCTTAGCATCACGATCAGCTAAATATTCGTTAACCGTTATAATGTGTACGCCTTTTTCAGTTATTGCATTTAAGTAAGCAGGCATAGTGGATGCAAGTGTTTTACCTTCACCCGTTTTCATCTCTGCAATATTACCTTCATGCAGTGCAATTGCCCCCATTAACTGAACAGAAAAAGGGCGCATTTTCAGTACCCTTTTAGAAGCTTCGCGAACTACCGCAAAAGCCTCAGGTAGCATATCACCTAACTTTTCACCATTTCTGTAACGTTCTTTAAATTCTTCTGTTTTTTTATGAAAATCATTATCTGCTAATTTTTCGTACTCTGATTCTAACGCTTCAATTTTATCTACAGTCTTTTGCAAACGATTCAGTTGTTTTTGGTTACCATCACCAAAAATTTTCGTTAATACACTAGGCATAATAAACGCTCCTCAATATAGTTCAAAATCATTTATCTAAAACTATTGTCCACTACCAATAATAACATTTAATAAACAAGTATGACAACTACTACGAAAAGCGAAGGCGACTGGTCAGAAGCAGACGCATAAGTAAGGAACCGAAGAACGCATGGTATTCGCGTTCGAAGTGTTCATTACTTATGACGGCAGCTTCTAGGAGCCGTAGCTATGCCAATAAGAAAAGTTCCAACCTACAGACAGCAAAGCCACCCGAGGATGGGTGGCTTTGCTTAGTGAAGTAGTATGGGGTTATCGCAGGAAAAAAGAGGTTTCTTACTCGAGGAATAATTATGAATGTGTTAGTGAATGTTTCAGTTGATTCTGCGCTTCAATAAGTTCAGATAACTTACGATTTGTGGCAGCTATAATTATAAGTAATTGTGTTATAGTTTCTTCTTGTTGCTGTACTTTAGTTACTAAAGAATTATAAGAAATAGTAGACTGATCATCCACAAGCATCACCTCTTTTTTTTGCATACTTATTTATATCACGTCACATGAATAATTGACCAATCTCCATTTTCCATTTTTGGGTATGCATTCGACAGGATTCTCGACTCAAAATTGTTCAATTTGTACATAAACTAAGATTATCAATCAAAAAAGAAGAAATTTTTCATTCCAAATTTCGAATTTGGCAAACCTATCTACAATATTCGACAAATATGCTGGACCAACTAAAAAAAACGGCCCCGAATATGATATTCGGGACCGTTCTGCTATTATTTATTAATTTAACTGTTTGGCTCAATAATTCCATATCTTCCGTCTTTACGACGATAAACTACATTTGTATCACCTGACAATGCATTAGTAAACACATAGAAAGCGTGACCTAACATGTCCATTTGCAATACAGCTTCTTCTGAATCCATTGGCTTTAAATTAAATCTTTTTGTTTTTACAATTTCAATTTCATCTGACTCAGCCTCTTCATTATATTGTTCCTTTTCAAGTTCAGCAAAAATATGTTTTGCTGCACCGTTTTGACGAGACCTGCGATTTACTTTTGTTTTATATTTTCGAATTTGTCTTTCCAGCTTATCCACCACAAGGTCGATGGCAGCGTATAAATCAATATGCTGTTCCTCTGCACGAAGCAATAGATTCGTCATTGGAATGGTTACTTCAATTCTCTGCTCATCATTATAGACACTTAGATTTACATGTACATCAGAAGCTGGAGGTGTATCAAAATACCGTTCTAACTTACTTATTTTCTTTTGAACGTAATCACGTATGGAGCTTGTGACCTCCAAGTTCTCACCACGAATGTTATATTTCATAAAAGTGTCCTCCTTTCATCCTTATGTAGTACATATTCTACAATACCCTGTCCAATTCCTGCCTAAACTAAATAATTTTATGTAAAAAGTTGTAGAATTTTGTCGATAATCGCTCAAGTCCATATAGCGAAAGACTTTCGGCCATACAAAAAAACTCCCGGTAATTATTGGGAGTTTACTTACTTCTTACTATCCACATACATTCCATCCATTGATCTTACATCTTTGTATGGATTTACATAGTTTAAATTAGATTTTTTTTGGGTTTTCAGTTGTTTCATCTCTACCTTTAATGAACTTAAAACTTTGTTCATTTTTATCTGTATTGTTTCATTCATAACTACTAGTTTCTTACCCAATACTTTTTCTTCTTCTGTAAAGGGTGGTTTGACTTCGTCCAGTAAGCTGCCGCGTCTCTCAATTAAGCTATTAATTTGCTCAATAATAGGTTCTCGATTTTTAGAATCGACAGAAGAATTTAGAACTAACTCCAGCTCGGTGGTAATTTCAACTAATAACTCCAACCTACCCATCAGACTTTAGCGCCTTGAGCATACTGATTCTGCCGGGTCTTTAGCATTACTTCTTTCCATGTATCCCTAAATTCAACAGCAAAGGACAATGCTTCATCAAGTGGCGCAACATCATTTTTAATATTGCCTTCTTTTAATTGGTGTACCATATATTCATATAATGGCAACATTTGATTAGTTAACTCCACTTTCGGGTCCAATGTTAACATTAACTCCTGAATGATGTTTTGTGCCTTTTGGATATTAGTATTCTTTGCCTCAAATTCTTTATCATTTAAATTTTTCTTTGCCTGTTTAATAAATTTGATGCAGCCATTATATAACATCATAGTAAGTTCTCCGCCAGAGGCAGTATTCACCGCGTTGTCCTGATATGTTTGATAGTGCTTATTCAAAGCCATGCTTCCACTCCCTTATAGATCTAAAACTTTCCCCTTGTTTATGCTCCACCGAATTGGGACATAAGCTGAGCTGATTGCTGGTTCATTCGCTGTATTGCTTTTTCCATAGCGGTGAACTCACCCCAGTAACGGTTCTCAACTCTTACCAATCGATCCTCGAAATCTGAAATTTCTTCGTTCAGATCTTTCATACGCTTTCCAAGTGTATAATTTTCTAGAGTATCAGTTCCACCGCCAGCCCTTGATTCGATGCGTTCCATAGTAGACTCAAGCGAATCTTCCAGTCGATTTATGATTCCTCGGCTTGCACCTTCATCACTATTAGAGAATAACTTTTGCACACCATCAGGGTTCGCAGTTAAAGCTTCTCTCAAATCTGATTCATTAACAATTAGCTTTCCGCCATCCCTGTAATTACTTGAAGTGGTTATTCCAATCTGAGTTAAAGAAGTAAATTCTCCACCTGTCTCAACGTTCGAGTACCAGCTGCGCCGCATTGAAAACATTCCGTCTGTAATGATAGATTCGTTGCTGAGAATACCGCTTTTAGCTTTTTCATCCCACAGTTTAGCTTCATCCTCGGATAATCCTTCTCGCTGTTTATCTGTGAGAGGTTTATATTCACGATACTTCTCTTCGTTTTGCGTTTCATTTAGCGATTCAACAACCTGATTATATTTGTCTACGAATTTCATGATTGTATCAAACGTTGCTTCTACATTGTTATCAACAGTTAAACTAGCAGCTCCGTTTGTAACATTTTTAAACTCGAAATTAATACCATTTAATGTGTAATTGTTTTCATGAGAACTAATAGTTAAGGCGCCATTATAAGTAAATTGAGCGTCAGATCCACCCTTTTCATTTGCACTACCAAGGTTTAATGTATTTGTGAAAAATGAATTATTAGTAGCATTAAACTCAACTTCTGCACCATTAGGATTGAAGTCACCTGTACGAGTCGTTTCCAGGGCTACTTTATTTGTCTGAGAATCATAAAATGCCCGTACATTATTATCCGCTTCTGTAATCCGTGTTAATACATCATTAAGTGTATCGTCCGCATCTACATTAAACGTATGTTCAACCGGATCTCCAGCATCATCATAGGTTGTAAATTTAAATGATCCTGTAGCAACTCCTTGAGTACTCAATGTTTCGTCTGGGTCAACTGCCAATTCTGACTGACTGACATTAATGGCTGACGTTGCAAGCTTCGTAACTTCAATATTATATACTCCATCTGAAGAAATAGCTGTACCAGTTGCTGTAATAGCATCTTCCTGGGTTGAAGTTACCGATTTTGCATTAAACGTAGCGTCAGTTTTCATACTTAGCATCATGTCATCCAGTTCCTGCAGCTGCTTGTTAACATCGCGGAAAGCATCACGCTTCCACGTCAACGTTGTTTTGTCTTGTTCCATACGGTCTAATGGCATTCGCTCTGCCTTCATTAACTTTCCGACCAGCTGGTCAATATCCATTCCTGTTGCTAATCCGCCAATTCGCATTCTATTTCACTCCTTTAAATCTTTTCATCTACGAAAAGCCCCATAACTTCTGCCATTGCTGCGTACATATCTAACATTTTTCTAGAAGGGATTTCTCTGATTACTTCTTCCGTGATTGGATTGATAACGGTGACATAGTATTCATTCAACTTATCATGAAACTCAAACTTCAAATTCGTCTGAAGTGGTTCAATAAATTCATTTAAATTGGAAATGACCGTTTCGATATCTTCACGATTAATTACTTCCTGATCGTGAAGTACGATATTCTTACTTTGTACTTCTTTTTCCATGGTTCCTTCTGCTGCAGATGACTTAGGTTTGATGTGTGTTTCACTTTGCAAGGGATGTGAACCAGTCGCTACTTTTTCAAGTCTCATTGCCCATGCAACTCCTCTTACTGTTTAACTTTATATCGGCATCATTTATCTTATTGTTTAATTATTATTTATTATCTTTATTACCCAGTAGCCCCAACAATTCTGTTGAAAGATTTGCGGCAGCATTATTTTGTTCTTGAATTTCTATGTATATTTCTTTTCTATGGATTTCGACTGACTTTGGTGCAGAAATACCGAGCTTAATTTGGTCACCATCGATGCCCAATACTTTTATTTCAATATCTTCACCAATTTGGATAGATTCGTTGAGTTTCCTCGTGAGTACTAACATAATTATTCACCCCTCACTGCTGAGGAATTTATTGGTGCAATGGCCATTTTTGTCGAATAATCTTCCTGATTCAAGATGAATTGTTTTCCTCTTTTACTCGTCGGATTAATGATAATTGGCGCTTTTAAATTCATGGTGCTGTCCTCGAATGGATCCTGTAATGTAACGATCGAAAATACGGCAATATCTTTTTCGCTTTCTATTACCAGACTTTCTTTTGTATTCGTATCAATTTCAAATGTATATTCACGATAGAAGTGATATGGATTTGTAATTACAAATGCAAGACTCGGTGTGTTTGTAGATTGTAAGATTTGAAACACTGCATTTCCAGGTAAATCTAGTATTGTAAATCGTGTTTCCTCACTAAAACCTGGCAGCCCGTTCATAAAATTAATTATTTCTTCCTCATTTACTTCCACTTGCCCTACATACTTTGTTTGAATGTTCATTAGTGTATTACCATCCCTTTAGACCGATTTTTGAAATAGATTTTCGAAGTCAATTTCCAAGCTTTGATAGTTCTTTATTCCAATATTGACTTCACCAGGAGAGTACTGAATATCTGGTCGATTCGCTTGGGCTTCGATAATTGGTTTATTTGCCTTCACATTAATAGTGACATCAGAAGGCTGATAGTTTATCTTAACTGCAGACATGGAGGGAATAAATTTAATTCCAATCTGTTTCATTTGGTCAAAGGCATTTTGTACGGCTTGACCTGGAATGGGATTTCCTTTATTTTCAATCCTCATCAATGAATCACCCTGCTGAACACGTCTGGCAGTTCCTTCTTTCGCTCCCTGCATTCCTTCATTTGCAAATTTTTCAATCGATTTAAATACATGCAGAATATTCATATCCTCCCATGCCCTTGTTTGATCTATTTGCAGTTTGGAAGGTGTGGTTTTCATTGTCATTTCTGCCTTTGGTTGTTGAATAGACAAAGATGCTTCAGGCTGCTGAATTTTTTGCTGGCCACTAACTTGTTGAATACTAATTGCAGCCATTTGTGACTGCATTCTAATTTGGGGTAGTTGCATGAAGCATCTCTCCTTTCAAATATTAGAAAACTTGGCTGATCGCCAAGCTTTAATAGCGAAAGCCCTAGTTGCACTTATACCAGCACTTGCTCTAAGCTTATATACTTTCCAAACATATTAGGAAAGCCCTGTCCCACCAGTATCATAAAGTGGTCAGGGCTGTATGTTTAACTTAACGCAGGAAATCCAATAGAGTTGGCTGAATAATACGTGAACCTGCAGATAGCGCTGCTCGGTGGACGCTCTCCTGAGCGGTTAATTTTGTAATAACTTTCTCATAGTCAATGTCTTCATTATTGGACATCATTCGTTTTGCATTAATTTCCTGTGAGCTTAATCGATTTTCAATTAAATCAAGTCGATTCATCCGTGCTCCTAAATCTGCTCGGGAGTTAATTACATTATTTATTCCTTCGTCAAGTGTTTCAATACTATCATCTACTCCGTCTTGATTATTCGAATCAAGAGCAGTAATAAACTCATCGATTTTTCCAAATAAATCCGCGTTAAAAACTTCTGAACCAGACACGTTTGCTTTCAGCTTTGTGTTAGTTGATACTTCAATTAACACAGGACTCCCGCTTTGATCAAATACTAACTCATCTGTTGCAGGATCGGTTTGTACCGGCATTGACTCCGTTTTAGTTCCGTTAAAAATAAATTTACCATTTACATTGGTATTTGCAATATCGATAAGGTGTTCTTTTAACTGTTCCACTTCTTCCTTAATGTTATCGCGTTCTTCACTTCCATAGGTATCATTACTCGCCTGCACAGCAAGTTCGCGCATTTTTTGTAATGCCTGTGTTGCCTTATCCAATGCAGCGTCTGAGTTATCCATCCAGTTATGTACTTCGTTGGTGTTACGTTTAAATTGTTCCACTTCGATAACCTGCGAACGATAATTCATGCCTTTCATTGCAATTACCGGATCATCAGATGGCTTGTTGATTTTCTTTCCTGTTGCTAATTGATCCATATACGTACCTAGGCTGGAATAGCTGTTGGATAGGTTTCTAAGCATATTGTTGGATAACATTCCTTGAGTAATTCGCATACGTTTTCGCCTACCTTCCTACAATTCCCATGTTATTTATGATACGATCCAGTAATTCATCAACCGAAGTAAGACTTCGCGCCGCTGCATTATATGCATGCTGGTACTTAATCATGTTCGTCATCTCTTCATCTAATGAAACAGAACTAACCGACATCCGCTGGTTCTCAACCTGCGATTTAAGAATATTCGTGTTTCCTGCCATTCTGTTTGCTTCCTGTGC
Source organism: Virgibacillus flavescens (assembly GCF_050574275.1). Classification (GTDB taxonomy): domain Bacteria; phylum Bacillota; class Bacilli; order Bacillales; family Amphibacillaceae; genus Virgibacillus_F; species Virgibacillus_F flavescens. The sequence goes on along the minus strand of NZ_CP192260.1, from coordinate 1,666,502 downwards.
GTTGACACCCAAACCACCAATTAGTGACTCGTAATACGTTTTAACAGATGTGTTTTCACCCAGTTCAGGTAAAGCTTTATTAAATACATCAGCTAAAGCGTTAGCGTTTTCACCATTTCCCATATCCCCGTTTGCACTAGCCGCAATTAAATCTGGGTTATCAATAATAGCTGAATTTACTGAAATGGAAGCAGCTGAACCAGCCTCTGAAGCTGTACCTTCGAAGAATGCTCCGCCTTGATTACCACTTAAATCTTGTCCATTTGCATGAACAGCATTAAATTCTTTAGCAAACTCATATGCCATTTCATCCAAACTATCGATCATATCCGTATAAGTTCCCTTTATAGAACTATCTGCATCTTCGTACCCGTAAGATTCAATAAATCCTTTTAAGGATCCATTGGATGTAAATACTTCTGGTTGCACCTGAGTATCCCCAATAGATATAGAGGTTACCGCGTCTTCGGCTGCTCCTGAATAGTCAACAGTAACTTCATTGATCTCGCCGGATTTTCCATCAACTAAAGTCAAGCCAAGTCCTTTACCCTTGTCATCCACTAATTCAATTGTCGCAAGACCGTCGGCAATTGCTGGTGAACTTTCACCACTTTTCGTGTACGAAACCTTAATGTTAACAATTCCTGATAGTTCATCAACTAGACGATCACGTTCATCGTATAAGTCATTAGCCAAATAGCCATGTGGTTCAATTTGCTGAATTTGTTTATTTAACTCGTTAACTTGCGATAAAATTGAATTCGCATCTTTTACGGTTACATCTATTTGGTTCTTCAAGTCGGTGCGGGTAGAGCTTAATGAACTGGATAAATAATTAAATGTTTCTGCAACAGCAAGCCCTCTTTGCGCAACAACAGATCTAGCACCCGAGTTCTTCGGGTTTACAGACAGGTCCTGAAGTGATTGCCAGAATTGATCCATCGTTTTAGACAGACCATTTTCAGATGGTTCATTCATCATGCTTTCCATACGAGCTATAGAATCTGCTTTAGAATTCCAATAACCAGCTTTACTATTTTCCGTACGAAACTGGTAATCTAAAAACTTATCACGAACTCGCTGTACGGATCCAGCTTCCACCCCGGTTCCCATCTGACCCGGTATTTCAGGTCTGTTTCGAGACGCTGTCGGAAAAGGTGATGTCGTTTCAAAATTAACACGCTGCCTGGAATATCCTTCCGTATTAGCATTTGAAATATTATGACCTGTTGTGTAAAGCGCTGATTGCTGGGCAAATAGTGCTTGCTTTGCCATCTCTAGTCCATGGAATGTACTCATAACGTTAGCTCCTCTTTTAGAAAACTTGGCATATCGCCAAGCCTTAATGGCGGATGCCCCAGTTGCATTTATGAAGTAAAAAAGGATTTATACTTTCTTACCTGCTTAGAAAAAATTTATGCTTTCGAATCAAATACGGAACGTTTCACTGATTCTTTATCAACTTTGTTTCCGTAATTTAAATTATTGATAGATGGATTCATCATATCTAACGATAACTCCACAAATTGCAAGGATTGCTGAATCAGAGCTTGATTTAGTTGCTCCTGACTCTTTAAGTCAGCTACAGCATTTGTTAAATTGACAGTTACATTTTCAAGTGTCCGCTGCTGCGCTCTATCTTCAAGCAATTCGAGCATAGCGGTGATTGTTTTATTTTCAGACGGCAGGTTGTTCATTTCAAACCAGTTGTCAACAACTTGCTGTCTGCTTGTTTCAACCTGTTCCAATGCTTGAACATGCTTTCGCTCTTTAACAAGCAACGCCTGCAGATCTTCCATGCTCCCCGCTTTAATTGCAGCTGTTTTCAGTTCAGAAACAGACAGCAGACTTTCGTGGAGCATTATTAACTTTTCTAATGACTGTATAATTGTGTGCAGGGACAACGTTTCGTCCTCCTCTTATTGCTGATTATTCAAAAATGCAATCATCTTACTTGCTGTTTTTTCATGATTCACTTTATATTCGCCGGACTGAACTGCCTGCTTTAGATCCTGAACATACGCTGCACGCTCACTGCTTGGTTTTTCGCTTCCTTGTAATTGCTTTGCTTGATTTGAAATTTGCAATTGATCCTTATGGTTAACTTCTTTGCTTACATCGGCCTGTTTTTGAATTTGGTTTTTGTAGGGATTGAAATTAGTATGATTTGGCCCTTGTATTTTCATTTTTTCCACCTCTGTTTTGTTGATTTATTCCCTTATATATTTATCTGCTTTATCCTATATTTTATATCGGCTGTTTGATAACAAAGTTAAAGTAATTTATCAATCCTTTTTATATGAATAAAAAATAGGCGTATTCTCATTTTCCTTTTTACTTAAACGTTCTGTTCGCTGTTCTATTTCCGATTCAGTATCCAAATCACTTAAGATGGCATCTGAACAAGTTGAGCAGATTCTGCCAGTTGTAATTGTGTTATCACACGTATCACAAGGATATCCAAGCTTTGGAAACTGCGAAGTCAACAGCCTTTTTTCTTTAATGAATTTTGTAATTAATTTACTGCTTACACCTGTTTCTTCTTCGACTAAGATTAACGTTGCTTGTCTGTTTTTTCTTTGACGTAAGTACGTACTTACCGTTTTAAATGCACGTTCCTCTTCTTCAAAACAATTTTTACATACATCTCTTAGTGTTTTCATAAACAATTCATCACATCGAGTACAATTTGCTAGTTCACCCATTGTATTCCCCTCATTTTCTATAGTATAACATTATCTTTTAACTTCTGATTAATGTAAACGTATAAACTTCCGGGCAGCCTGCCTCTCGCAATAGAACAGCTGCGTGTCGCAAAGTAGTGCCTGTAGTATATATATCATCGACAAGAATTACCGTTTTTTTAACTGTTTCACTCAGGAAAAATGGGTTTTGGGTATTAATTCGTTCAAAACGGGATTTTTTCGATTGTTTTTCACCATGAATTCGTTTTAGGACGTCGGCAGTTTCCAGCGGCAAAAAATCAGCAATCATTTCCGCCTGATTAAAACCTCGCTCATTCTGCCTCTCTTCACTCAATGGGATTGGCACTGTAACAGTTTCCTTAACCAAGTTTCCATAAACATTTTTAAAGCTTTTTTGCGTCTGATCTTTAAATATACCACCAAGGCAGTAGTCGCCTCTGTATTTCCACTTAGCCAGGATAGACTGCATGAAGTCATTGTATGTGTAGATAGAATGATTTTTTATTATGTCATATTCACTCGGTATTACCTTTTGCCAACGCTTGCAATCTGTACAACGATCTAATACAGATGGTCGGCTGCATATCCTGCATCTGTTGCCATTTATGACCTCAAGTCCCTTCAAACATTCTGTGCACACCGGTTGTCTGGCTGGTAAAACTAAAAAGTTATTCCAATTCATGTTTAAAATAATTTCTTCATCACACCACAAGCATTCCATCTTGCTAGAATCCTCCTTTTTTATTCATTACTTTAATTGACTTTATCGCTTGAATCATTGCGTTTGTTTTACCATCATGAAAAAATACAACTTCCCCTTCAGGGTCGTCAATGCTTCTGCCAGCACGACCTGCGATTTGAACAAGAGCCGCTTCGTCAAACACCGTATGGCCCGCGTCAAGTACAGCGACATCAACGGATGGAAACGTTACTCCTCGCTCCAAAATAGTAGTTGTAATCAGAACCTTCGTTTGTTTATTACGAAACTGAATAACTTTTTTTTCACGATCTGAGTCAGATGCATGAACCGAGATCAGTTCACACTCAGCATTAATATGGCTGGATTCAACCAATGTCTGTGCAAGTTTTTTCTTCATATTTGCTGCCAACTTTATAGTGGGAACGAAAATCAGTAGTTGCCTTTGCGGATTATCTCTGTTTTTCAACCAAGTGAAAAAAGATGCTGGAGGGTTATTTTGCTGTAGATTTTTACGAAGTAAAAAACACATTTTCATTCTTGGAACAGGTAAAGGTTTTCCGTGAAATCTTACTGGAACAAATATATGAGGGAGTTTGTTGCCTGAAATTCTTTTTTGGTAATTATTTCGTGGAGTAGCTGTCAGATAGATTGTAGTACTAACCGTCTTTTTAGCTCTATCTGCAGCATACGGGAGCGATGGATCAGCATGAAAAGGAAAAGCATCCACTTCATCAATAATCATGACATCAAAAGCTTCTTGGAAACGAAGCAGCTGGTGAGTGGTAGCAAGAATCAGCTGAGCAGTACCATCGTTATCTTTACTTCCACCGTAAAGTCCCTGAATATCTATAGATGAAAATGCCTGACGAAAGCGTGGCAAGAGTTCACGCACAACGTCTGCACGAGGAGTGGCTAGACATATTCGTTTACCAAGCACCAGCGCTTGAGCAATGCCTTTATATAGCATCTCCGTTTTCCCAGCTCCGCACACTGCCCATACGAGCAACTCCTTTTCCTGTTTATTTATGGAGGCGATAATACGTTCACTAGCCAGTTGTTGACGATCTGTTAGCTCCCCGCTCCAGGAACAGGCATTTTCGTGTGCTGGCCATTTCCATTTAGTCCCGGACCAGCTGAAAAGAGCTTCACATTCTATAACCCTTCCCATTTCAATGCATTTACGGCAATAAACGTGTAAGGTATTACAACTGTTGCAAGGTAATTTACCAAACAAAGAACGCTTCGTATTATTGCAGCGAACACACCGAGTAACACCAATTTTTTTACTAATAGAGGGATTTGCTGTAAATTGTTTTTCCTTTAACAATTGTTGAAATGAATTTTCATCCAAAAGGATTTCTCTCCGTAAAAGAAGCTTGCCATCATAGCGATTTGCGTGAGAAAGAGTTTCGAGGGGAAATTGCTGAATAATATTGCTCAACTTATACACTCCAATTCAATTTGTGTAATTTTTAATAGTTTACCTGATTAACTGGAAAATATCACCAAAAATATGCTCGATAAATTTTATTCTTATAAGTCACTAGCATACTAGTAAAGTTTTACTTAGGACATTGCTTTCTGCGGGATTTTCAGCAGTTGCTTTACGTTCTCGCTGAAAAGCGGTAGATAACAATAACTCTATCTTTTCACCTTCACCTAGCAACTTCGAATATACGAAGACTCCTCGAAAAAGAAAAGCACTTTTTCTTCGTGCGATGTTTTTTTCAAGAAAGCCTTCTATCCTGCGAGAACAGCACGAGTCTGAAGGCCCCGCAGGAAAGCAGTCTTTTAAAGGATGGCCAACTAAACCCGTCCTTTGCGGACAACGTTGGCATACCCCTTGTCGGGGCAAGGAGACTGAAGCCGTGCCCTAAGGTGCGCGAAGTGTATTCGAAGATGCGATAGCAGATCCACTTAATTCCTACGAGGTGTAACTTTTTCAGTGGGCAAACTTCTTTCCCTTCAGGGATCAACTACGCGAAAGTTTAGTTAAATAAAAATATGCCTTGATGTATGACACATCAAGGCACATATCGTAAGAAACGATAAGAATGAGGAACAAATAGTAAGTTTAAAGTATCTCTACCCAACCTTTGCGAATTGCAGCTACTACTGCTTGTGTTCGGTCATTTACATTCATCTTTTGAAGGATATTACTTACATGGTTTTTTACTGTTTTCTCACTAATATACAATGAGTCTGCAACCCCACGATTACTTTTTCCTTCTGCCAACAACTGTAAAACTTCGCACTCGCGTCGTGTTAACAAATGCAATGGCTTGCGATAATCAGCGCCAAACTCTGAACGGTTAATCGACGCATCTTTTGAGAGCCTTCTAAATTCCTGGACTAGATTATGAGTTACCCGCGGATGAAGATAAGATCCACCATCACTAACAACTTTAATTGCTTCAATCAGCGAGTCCGAATCCATTTCTTTCAATAGATATCCTTGCGCCCCAGTCTTCAGTGCGTGTGTTACATAACTTTCATCATCATGGATGGACAGTATAATCACCCTAGTATTCGGATGATGCCTAACCAGATTCGCAGTGGCTTGTACGCCATTCATATCTGGCATATTTATATCCATTAACACAACATCTGGTTTATGCTGTGCGACTAGTTGTGCTGCAACGTTTCCATCGTCACCCTCTGCTAATATTTCAAAAGAGGATTCAAATTCAAGTATACGTTTAACCCCTTCACGAAAGAGCTTATGATCATCTATTAAAACTATTTTAGTAACGTCACTTTTTACCATCAATATTGTTCCTCCTACAAGATTACTATATTTCTCTATATTTTCCCTATTACATAGATGATTAATATATACTATTTTCTCTAGATATAGTTCAGTATACATAAAATACTAACAAATTGGACTAGGAATTATTTCCTAACTTTCCTAAGTCTGATTGTTCAGACTATAATAACAGTATAACTTACTCTTAATATGGAACGCTAATAAATATAGCGGTACCTTGATTTATAACGGAATTTAATTTAAACGAACCATTCAGCATATCAACTCTTTCACGCATGCCAATCAGTCCAAATGAATTATCATTTTTTTTGTTTATGTCAAATCCCCGGCCATTATCTTTTACAATCATCATTAGCTGCTTCTCTTTTATTTCTAATTTTACAACTACATTAGTAGCATCGGCATGTTTAATTGAATTCTGAACTGATTCCTGAACCAATCGAAAAAAAGCCACTTCATACTTTTGGTTGAATCGTCTTTCGCTTCCAATTGGAATAAATTCAATGTTAAGACCAGTGTACTCTGCAACATTGGCAATATATTTCTTAAGGGTAGGCACCAAGCCCAAATCATCCAATGCCATTGGACGCAAGTCGTAAATTATTCTCCGTACTTCGTATAAGGAAGACCGAATCATCTTTCGCATACTGCTGATTTCTTTACGTACATCATCCATATTGCCATCACGAAAAGTTCGATCTACTATTTCAGAGCGCATCAGGATGTTCGCTAGCATTTGTGCTGGACCATCGTGAATCTCTCGGGATATCTTTCTTCGTTCTTCTTCCTGAGCTTCAATAATTTTTAAGCCAAATTCATGTTTTTCTTTCGCATTTTCAATTAGTTCGTTTACTTGTTTAAAGTCATCATTTAAGTACGTTAGAATAACGGTGATTTTACTTGCTAATCCTTCTGCCCGTTCAATCGTCTGATCCAGCACAAGTAAACGCCGTTCTAAATCGTCACGTCTTTCACGTAATGCCCGCTCCTTTTGCTGCAGCATTGCAAGGTCAGTCTGCATCGTATGCGTATTCTCATACACCTGGCGTATTTCAGTTTCAGAGTAACGTTCAAAGTATTTACTTACTTCCGAAAGTTTTTTTCTCGAAAACCGCACCTTCTGTTCAAGCTTATCCCCATTATTGATGTGCTCGATGACCTGATTTTTTGTTTCGAGTAACTCCTGTGTTAACAGCTCATACTCGTTTCTGGATGCTTCACTGATGTTAAAAATTTCATCTTTACTGTTTTCCACCACATCAATCATTTCATCAATAATTCCATCTAAGACTTTCTCAGATTGTTTTATCGCCAATTGGATCACCAACCTATGTGTATATATTTCGAAACTCTAATCATTTTTACTAGGGTCATTTCGGGTGCTTTTTGGAATAATATTCTTTTTACTAGTAAAAAGGTATAGGTTTTTTTTATTCAATCCATTCCTTGTACATATACCCGGATTTATACTAATGTTAACAAAGGAGGTTGAATGCACGATGTTGTCTAACTATTATACCATTAAAAAAGAAGGATTGAATCAAACTATTATTCAAAAATCACGCTTTATTGGTCATGTTAAGCGGGTGGAAACAGAAGAAAAAGCGCAGGAGTTCATTTATGAGATTAAGAAAAAATATCATGACGCTAACCATAATTGTTCTGCTTACATAATTGGCGAGCAGGACCATATTCAAAAAGCAAATGATGATGGCGAACCAAGTGGTACTGCGGGCGTTCCTATCTTAGAGGTGCTAAAAAAGCAAAAACTGAAAGACACTGTAATTGTCGTAACGCGTTATTTTGGTGGGATTAAGCTTGGTGCCGGGGGATTAATCAGGGCGTATGGCGGGTCTGCATCAGAGGTTATTAAAGCAACAGGTGTGGTTGAGCGACAGTTAATGCAAGGGTTTCTGGTTACTGCAGATTATGGCTTGCTGGGGAAACTGGAAAATGCTTTTCGAACATCTGAGCACGTATTATCAAAGATTGATTATCTGGACGAAGTCATTTTCCATATATATGTAAAAACAGAAGACGTACAAAGCTTTACAGAATGGGTAGTAAATCTCACGAGTGATCAAGTAACGATGGAAGAAAAAGATCATGCTTACATCGAAACTGACGTTAAATAAACTAAGCATTCTCCTCATCTTTAATAGCGAATAATGAATTTTTTTATACCTGCATTTGCTCTAGACCTTTATACGTATAACTCAATCATCGCAGAATAAAAATAAGGTGATTTTCACAGAAACAGATGAATATCTCGCAATCCGTTTCGTAGTGACACAATAACTCTATACTGTGCAGTAATTTTAGATTTGTTTCCATAGCAGCCGTCCAGGATCGTTGCGGGCGGATGCTTTCCGCGGGCACGGCTTCAGTCTCCTTGCCCCGACAAGGGGTATGCCAACGTTGTCCGCAAAGGACGGGTTTAGTTGGCCCCCCTCTTAAAAATGCTCTTCTGCGGGGCCTTCAGACTCGTGCTGTTCCCGCAGGATAAGGAAGGCTTCCCTGAAAAGGCATCGCACGAAGAAAAAGTGCTTTTCTTTTTCGAGGAGTCACCGCCCTCCACTCACCAGAACTGGTAATGCTGTTTATGTCTTTGTTTTTCTTCAACTAGTTTATGTCGAAATAAACGTTCTATTAGGGAGAAAGTTAATAAACCTGCGACGGCTATATTTTGTCTAGAGATTGGAGCGGATGGCAGTCGACTCCTGCGGGAGGACAGGCATAGGTGAGACCCCGGAGTGCGATAGCACGAGGAGGCTCACCAGCCGCCCTAAGGTGCGCGACTGCCATCAGCGGAAATCTCGTTGCTGTCATATCGCAGCATTCCCAAGGCTGTAAATTACTTCACAGTTTCCATCTACTACGGCAAAAGTAACTAATAGCATGTAAAAACCTCAATCGGGCTATGGGTTGGAGCTAGACAGACAAACATAAATACTTTATACATTCTTATCTTTTTAGATAAACCCGGAATTTGCTCTAAACTTCTATACTTTACTTATGTACAGAAAAATAATCCGTCACTCTATTATGAAGGATTATTTCAGGTTGTTCATCGCAGCTTCATCTGCAATGACTGTAACGTTATCATGCTTTTTTAATATGGATGCAGGGAAATGTTCACTTATTTCACCATTAATAAATCGTGCGAGCGCCTTTGCTTTTCTCTCGCCTGATACCAGAATAATAATTTCTCTGCTTTCCATGATTGTCTTAATCCCCATTGTAATAGCGCTTGTTGGTACGTTTTCAATCGTTTCAAAAAATCTAGCGTTTGCTTTTCGGGTTGATTCAGCCAAATTCACGATATGCGTTCGGCTTGAGAATTTGGTACCAGGTTCATTAAATCCTATATGTCCGTTTGTACCTAGCCCCAGTATTTGCAAATCAATTTTCCCGTTATCCCGAATTAATTTTTCATACGCACTGCATTCTTTCTCAGCATCTGGACTGTTGGCTGTTGGAACATACACATTTTGCATATTTATATCAATGTGCTGAAATAAATAATTCTCCATATAAAAATGATAGCTGTTACGATTATCCTTCGAAAGACCAATATATTCATCCAGATTAAACGACGTAATTGCTTTGAATGATACTGCTTCCTGATTATATTTTTCTATCAATTTTTTATATAATCCCTCTGGAGTAGATCCCGTCGCAAGTCCTAAAACCAATTCCGGGTCATTATGTATTTCTCTTATAATTAGACTGCAAGCCGCTTCGCTCATTTCATTATAGTCTTTCACCTGTACGATTTTCAAAGCGATTCTCCCTCCTTATAGGCTATTTTTCCACGGCATATCGTATAATGAACAGTCAGACTATCATCGACGAGCAGCAGGTCAGCATCTTTGCCGGATAGGATACTTCCTTTTTTATCAAACATACCAACTTGTTTAGCTGGATTAGAAGAAGCCATTTCGATGACATTTCCAATTTCCACATTGTTTAAGTTCATGATATTTTTTGCCCCATCGCACATTTTCAAAATACTTCCTGCAAGCGTTCCGTCTTTGAGGATTGCCCGGTCGTTTGTAACGGTAACTGGTTGCCCTCCAAGTTCGTACTCACCAGCAAATAGACACTTTGCACGCATTGAATCTGTAATTAACATCAACCGTTCGCTGCCCATATTATCATAGATCAACTGCATCATTTCATTGGATACATGGATACCATCCGCTATTAATTCAGCACGTAATTCAGTTATTCGTAAAGCTGCACCAACCACACCAATGTCACGATGATGAATTCCTGACATTGCATTACATATATGCGTCACTTGATTTACACCATGTTTTACTGCTTTTTGTATGTCAGAAAAACTGCCTTTTGTGTGCCCAGCCGATACATTCACACCAGATTTTTTCAGAAACCGGATAAAAGAACCCTTAGGATCATGTTCAGGTGCAATCGTTACCGTCTTAATTTGATTATTGCTTAAGGTTTGCCAATGATGAAACAAGTCCACATCAGGCTTTAAAATATGCTCTATTGGTTGTGCCCCTGCCATGCTACTTTCTATAAATGGACCCTCTAAATGAATGCCAACAAGCTCTGCACTCCCTGGTTTCACCTTGTAAGTAGAGACATTTTCAATAGCATTTTCTATTGATTCTACCGATTGTGTAATCGTTGTTGCAAGAAAGCTTGTCGTGCCTTCTTTAGGCAATACATTGGCAATTTTATCAAGGGCAGCTTCTGTAGCGTCCATCACATCCGCTCCATTTGCACCGTGAATATGTCCATCAATAAAGCCTGGAATCAAATTTTTCCCTTCGCCATTAATGATGACAGCATCATGTGGCAGTTCTGCAGGTACAGCATCCGTCTCATAAATCTCCTGTATTTTATCACCTATCGTAAGTAGCGCACCACGCTCAATTATCTTATGTTCTAAGTGAATCTTTACATTTTTAAATAAGATCATTTTAGTTTCGAACCCCTTCCTGCCCTTTTCCTCAACCACCGAACGAACAGTACACATAAACACCCAATAATCGCTCCAACTATATCAAGTCCAACATCGCCAATATATGGTGTTCTGTTCTGAGTAAATCCCTGGTGAAATTCATCCAGTCCTGCATAGACACTGCTTAATAGAATCGAAATAAATAAACTGGTCGTAACATAACATTGTGCAGACTTTCTGCATGCAAGATAAAATAGGCAAAATAAAATTAAATAAACCGTGACATGCGCACCTTTACGGACAAAAAACTCAATAAACCCTGCTACTCCGAGGGCTTCAACACTCACTGCAGCATGATGGTAACGAAAAGATATACCATCTAACACCGGTTCAAGAAAAGAAAGATCAATAAACTCTGATAAAAATGGTTTCATATCTTGTTCCTGATAAGGAGTTGCAGATGAACGAAATATTACAGCCATCCATAAAACCGGCAAAAGCCAATACGAATATTTTTTCATTATAGATACCTCATATAATTAACATTATTTTCTACCAATAAAAAAACCGTATGCTATATTAGCTCTACGGTCAAGACAAAAAATTTAGTTTTCCTGTTTTCTTTTCCATTTGTTAAATTCAAGATACTCTTTGAATTGTTCCTTAGTAACTCCAGATTCCATAGCTTCATGAACAATTTTTAACCAATCCTCGTCTAAGTTTTCATTTGATTCAAATGGTTGATCCTCGCGTATAATATCATTTACACTCACTCCGAGGACGACCCCAATTTTTTCGATAAACTGGATCGATGGATTCGACTGGAGGTTTCGTTCTATAGAGCTTAAGTATGATTTTGCAACTCCAGCTTTCTCAGCAAGTTCTGAAATGGACATTTTTTTATCTTGTCGCAGCTGTTTTATTTTTTCACCGATCAAGTCTCACACCACCTTTTATGACAGTATAGCATAAAAAAATGTGAGGTTCTATATTAAGCACAATTTTAATAACTTTCCCGTTCTAGTTGTGAGGTTTCGTCCAAAAAATGCCTAACTTCTTCAGTCGTAATACCGATTTCTTTTGCTTCTAGCACCAGTTCAACCCATTCGCTATCAAGATCAAGACCAAAACCTGTTTGTTTCACGACTTTATTCATATTGTTAGCCCCCATTTATTTTCCCGGGTAACCCAGCCGTCATAGCTAATTAGCCTTAGACCTGTGATTTTGCGCCCCTACTTTTCAGTAAGTTTGCCATTTTCTGAGGAAACAATTATTGTACTACTATTGTACTACAGGTATAAATGGTATTGGGTGTCTTGTTTTGTCTAAACGCAACTAGTTTTGTAAGTTGAAATTAGTATATATGAAAGATTCAAAAAAGTCACGTTCTTTTGAGCACATTTACCTAAAATATTTTGCATATTATTTAGAGATAGTCTGTGTTCTAATTAATCATCAGAATTTATTTATTTTTATCTTTTCTAGTGTTTCTTTGAGTCCTTCTTAAACTTACTTTTTTTAAAAATTTTTTGATGGTGGATTTTTGTAAATTACCTAATCCTGAATTCTCGTTTTCCTGCATTTCTGGACCATTGATGACTCGATAGTATGTATGTTCTTGGCCACTTTTTATCATGTAGGAAAATTGCATGAATTTCCTCCTTTCCTTAGTTCTTTTTTAAAAATACTCGGCAAACAGGTATTACTCGTATTCTATTCATAAACATGTAGAAATTGAACCAATATTTTAGTAGATTACTATCAAATTACTTAAACCGTTCTTCACCGTTCTTTTTAAATTATTATCCGTTTCATATTAAGAACGTTTACTGTATTATATTCTATTATTATTAAAATTTAAATACTCAAATTACCTAAAATTTCCTATTAAATACGCTGTTTACTTCAATTATTGCTTTTTTACACGTTCTTACTAAGTTTTTTCAAAATTTCCCTATTGATTACTGACTCAGCAACTACAATTGATATATTCTGACAAAAACTAGTAACATATGACTAAAAGGAATAGACGTTTCTAAATAAATTCGTTATAATCTAACAAAGAACTTAGAGAGTATTAGAGGAGAATTATATTGGATACAAGATCTGAAAAAAGACAGGCAAAGAAAAAACGAAAATGGCCATTTTGGTTAGGCGGAATCATTCTCCTACTAATTTTAGCGGTAGGTACTTACATGATTTATTTATACAATCAGGTTGGCGATACGGTGGCTACTATGCATGAACCACTTTCACGTGATGAAGATCCGGAGAGACAAGAAAAATTAGATTCCATCGTTAAAAATAAAAAATCGATAAATGTTTTACTACTCGGTGTTGACCAGAGGGAAAATGATGTAGGTCGTTCGGATACAATGATTCTTATGTCCCTTAACCCTGCAACAAATAAGACGATTATGGTCAGTATCCCTCGCGATACTTATGTAAACATTCCAGGTCGTGGAATGGATAAAATTAATCACGCCTATGCATTTGGCGGTGTGGAGTTATCCGTTCAAACGGTTGAAAATACGTTTGATGTTCCTGTACATTTTTATGTGAAAGTAAATATGGAAGGATTTAAGCAGGGAATCGATGCACTTGGCGGTGTTACAATTACGAACGATAATGCATTTTCCCAAGGAGGCGAGAATTTCCCTACCGGTCAAATACAATTAAGTGGCGAGGAAGCTTTAAAGTACATCCGTATGCGTAAAGAAGATCCTCGTGGTGACCTGGGTCGTAATGAAAGGCAACGAAAAGTGATTAAGGCAGCGATGGATAAAGGAGCAAGTTTTTCAAATATCACTAAAGTTACTGATATTCTTGACATTTTAGGTGATAACGTGACAACGAACCTAAACATGAAGAAGATGCAAACGCTTTTCACAGATTATCGTGACACCAGAAAAAATATGGAAACAATTGAAATTAGTGGTCATGGAGAAATGATTAACAGTATTTATTATTATGCCGTTCCGGATAACGAAATCAATAGAATTACCCAGACAATTAAAGAACATATGGAAGCTAATTAGCATGGAAAAGTCATTCTGAACGTAGAATGACTTTTCTATCTATACACATAGAAATTCGAACGCTACAATATCGTTGAAGAAGGCGGGGATCATTTGAAAAAAACAATTTTTCTACTCACTATTTTACTATCTATCCTTCTAGCAGGATGCACAGATAAAGAAGTCTCACCCAACGATCGATTTGAAACATATGTTTCAAATTGGCAGGATAAAGATTTTACAAACATGTACGATATGCTAGCAAAAAAAGCTAAATCATCCTATTCAACGAAGCAATATGTGGATCGGTACAAGAAGATATACAAGGATATTAATGTTTCAGACCTGAAAATTACTTATGATAAACTCACCGAAAAAGAAGTAGAGGCAGCACTTGAAAAAGGAGAAACTACTTATCCGTTTTCAGTCGAAATGAATACCATTGCTGGTTCAATTACTTTCGATTATGAAGCAAAATTAGTACAGCAAGGTGAAGAAGACAAAAAGAATTGGTATGTAAAATGGGATCCCGGCTATATTTTTCCGGCTATGAAAAATGGCGGTGAAATAGACATTGTCTCGGAACAACCACGGCGTGGCGAAATACTTGACCGGAACAGAATGCCACTTGCGATCAATGATACCGTATATGAAATAGGCATCGTTCCAGAGAAATTAGGCGAATCTCCTGAAGCAAAGAAAAAAGAAATTGCAGATATACTTGGAATGGACGTAGAATCTATTGATCGTAAGTTAGATGCAGACTGGGTTACACCGGATGTCTTCGTCCCAATAACTAAAGTGCCAACTTCTAAAGAAAACTTAGAAGAACTGTGGGCAACTGGTCCAGTAGCAGGTAAGGAAGTAACTGGCCGCGTGTATCCTTACGGCGAAGCGGCAGCACACTTAGTAGGATACACCTCAAAAGTTTCTGCAGAAGATCTCGAAAAGAGTGAAAATGATTCATTAACTGCAAATGATATGATTGGCAAGCGTGGGCTTGAACAGCTGTACGATGAACGTTTACGTGGCAAAGAAGGTATAAAAATCGTTGTCACTCAAAAGGAGCAAGAGGAAGTTGTCCTGGCCGAAAAACCCGTTAAAGACGGAGAGAATATTATGTTAACCCTTGACGCAGAACTGCAAAAGAAAATCTATCAAACCTATGATGGAGAGTCAGGAACAGCAGCAGCAATTGATCCGAAAACAGGAGAAACGCTAGCGTTAGTAAGCAGTCCTGCCTTCGATCCAAATGATTTTGTATATGGAATTTCACACGCGAGATTAAATGAATTACAGGAGAATCCGAAACAGCCACTGATTAATAAATTCGCTGCAACTTTTGTTCCTGGATCAGTAATCAAACCAATTACAGCATCGATAGGGTTACAAAGTGAAGTTATTGATCCAGAGGAAGGTATTGAAATAAACGGGTTGACCTGGAGCCCTGGTAAATCCTTTGGTAATTATAAAGTACGTCGGGTTTCTGAATCGAATGGACCGGTCGACTTAGAAGATGCACTGATTCGTTCTGACAACATTTATTTTGCCATGAAAACACTAGAGATGGGCAGTGACACGTTCGTAAACGGATTGCAGAAATTTGGTTTTGGTGAAGAAATTCCATTTGCATACCCTATAGAAACCTCTACCATATCAAGAGACGGTAAACTGAATGAAAAAGTATTGCTTGCAAATTCAAGTTACGGACAGGGTCAAATGCAAATAAGTGCACTTCACCTGGCATCCACCTATACTACATTTTTAAATACTGGTAATTTGATTAAACCTGTTTTACTCATGGATGATGAAAAAAGTCAGCTATGGAAAGAAAATTTAGTTACTGAAAAGCAAGCTGCACTAATACGGGAGAGCTTACGTAAAGTAGTCACTTCACCAGTCGGGAGTGCAAACGGAGCCCAAGCAGCAGACTTTCCCATCTCAGGAAAAACAGGTACAGCTGAGTTGAAGAAGTCCGCAGACGTTGAATCGGGACAAGAAAATGGATGGTTCGTTGCCTACCCAACTGAGTCACAGGATATTTTAATCGCAATGATGATCGAACATACAGAAGATAAAGGCGGTAGCCATTACGCCGTCGAAAAGGTTACAGATATTTTAAAAGATATTAAATAAAAAGCAGAAGCTACTGCCGAATTTATCGGAGTAGCTTCTTTTTATGTTTATAATAACTTTACCAGACTATCAAATAGATTTTTATCCTTTGCATCTAATGCCTTATCAATTAATCTTTTCACGTTTTCATATACTAGCTCATCAATAATGACAGCGTTTTCATTTTTTGAATTAGTACTTTCTTCAATTGGGTCTTCTATATAATACGGCTTAGCAATTTCATTAAGCTGTAATAAAAAATCAGGGATGGATATAAGTTCACTCATGGCCACCTGAATGACTTCTTTACCCTTTTGAAAGGCAAATAATGCATCTATATTAACAATCTTTTGTGTTCTGCGGTCAATTTGTATCTCTTTAGCCTTTGTAGGCACAAATTGATAGACTTTTTCATTAATAAATAATGCAAAGTACTGGTAGGCTAATATTATACGAACATGGTCATCCTCGGATTTAATATAGTAAGGCTTTAACATTTTAACGGTTAGCACTTTCCCCACCTCCTGATTTTTGTTTACTTTAAATTTTCAGTTAATTTATTCTACCTAATTATTACTGAAAACACAAGAGTAAAGATTGTCGAATTGAGAAATACTTTCCATGTTTACTGTACAATTCAGATCCAGTAAAGGGTCACCGCCAATCATCTGGAAGAAATTGACGGTGGGTAAGTTATAACACCTTGTTTGAAATAAAGTCGGTAATTCCATTTATTTCGGTTTCATCCACACGATGAAAATTCTTTTCTATTTCACTTTGATAACGTCCCGCTTCCTTCAGACAATCATTTCCTCTTTTTAAAAACGATTTATACCGATAATTAAGGTCGCTAATATCATCCGCAAACTTTTCATCAGTTCTAGGAGTAACCAGCTCTTTGTATAAATCTATTATTTCATCGTGTTCCCGTTCAGGAAAAAACTCATGTGGATCTGTACTGTCAAAAATACAGAAATCAAGCTCACGGACAATGACCATATCGATACTGTTTGAATCAAAACTGCAGTGGTACAACTCAACGTCAAACCCAGCCGTCTTACAATCTGCAGTTATTTTTTTCATAAAAGTAGATTTGCCGGTTCCTGCCCGCCCCTTAATAAAGTAAGTCTTCCCAACGCTTTCTATCAGGTTAGGCACATCGTTTACAATGCCATCTTTGGTATTCGTGCCAAATAAACGATGGTAGATTTTCCCTTCACCGTCATGGCTTGAAGATGAATGTATAAGCTTTTTACTGTACGCGGCAGTAAGCTGGTCTGCCTTGGAAAAGTCCATTTCATTAATGTAAATTTTTTCAAGATCGTCATGTACGGTTAACCCAGTATTAAAATACTCATAGGCTTTATCAACCAACTTATTCTTCTTCGTAAACAATGATTCTATTTGTTCGCTTTTCGTATAACTTTTTAAATCAATTATACTGCAGTTCGGAAGCGATACCGTTCTTGTAAGTACAGCTAATGATTTATCACGAAGTATGACACCATCTAGAAACTCATTGCCATTTACACTGTCGATGATTTCCATATCGCATGTTTCGTCAGTTTGGTCGATAATTTGGTTGATTATAGCAGTTTTTATCACTTCAGATGGATGATTCAGCACATATACATTGTCCAGGTTCGCTAAATTCGATTCAGCAAAACTTACAAGCCCCTGCGCGGTATTCCCCCATGCGTAATAATAAATTTTTGACAAGCTAACACACCCTCCCGATTTTTTCACTTTAACAGTATATGTTCATTGGGCCGATGTGTGCGTTTCTTATCCGTACCTTTTTTCCCGGCGATCATCAAATACAGGGATCCGATCCCGCACTTCATCCACTAATGCAAAATCTACTTCTCCTACTACAATTTCTTCTGTTTCTCCGCCTTCGGAAATAATCTTCCCCCATGGATCAATAATCAGGGACATACCCCCAAATTCATTTTTTGGATCTGATCCGCTTCGATTACAGGCAATTACATAACACTGATTTTCTATTGCACGAGCTTGAAGGAGAACTTTCCAGTGATCAATACGAGGCTTTGGCCACTCCGCAACTATGTACATAACTTTTGTTTTGTTTAATGCAGCCTTCCGCATCCACTCTGGGAAACGAATATCGTAGCAAATGTAACCTGCTGATTTCACCCCTGCCAAAACAAACTCCGCCTCATCTAACCCTTCTTCCAAGTAAACATGTTCATCCATCAATTTAAACAAATGTAACTTACTATATTTATGAATAAGCTGTCCCTTGTTATCAATTACCAGCATGGTATTACGTACTCCATCCTCACATTTCTCTGCTACTGAACCGCCTATTACATGTACGCCGTAGTCGCGCGCCATCTTTTGTAAAAATTCAATGGACTGCTCAGCGTTTTTATCTGCAATTTCTTCAAGTCTTGCCAAATCATATCCAGTGGTCCACAACTCCGGAAGCAGGATTACGTCTGCACCTTTAATTGCCGCTTCCTCTACAAACGTTTCTGCCCGTTTGAAATTGGTTCGTGGATCTCCATATTTAATGTCAAGCTGTATCATAGCAATTTTTTGTTTCAACGGAATTCCTCCCCTTTCCTCTATAGAAAAAAATCATCAGCATTACGCTTACATGCTGATGATTTTTTTCTATTATAAATCTATTAAGTTAATTCTGCACGTTCTTCTTCTGTGAAAACCCTCGATCTGGTTAAAAACCGTTTCCCTTCAGGACCTTCAAGCGAAAACATTCCACCTCGACCATCTATTGCATCAACAATAATTTGGGTGTGCTTCCAATACTCGTACTGATCTTTTGACATGTAAAATGGTGTGTCACCTATTTCACCAAGCAGCACATCGGAATCCCCAGTCCGAAACTCACCTCTTGGATAGCACATCGGTGAACTGCCATCACAACAGCCGCCAGATTGATGAAACATTAGCTCGCCGTGGGTTTCCTTTAAGGTTTCAATAAGCTCTAGTGCCTTATCCGTCACTGTTACTCGTTCGACCATTTTTCACACTCCTTAAACCGTTATACAAAAAATGGTACATCACGTTCGTTTTACCTTCTCATATTCCCTAAATCTTTTTTAGAAAACTTCGCATTCGCCTCGTCTTTCATAGCGAATGCAGAAGTTTTACTTATACCTGCATTTACTTTAAAACAATTATACTTTTCTTACGTTTTAATAAAACCCTGCAGGCGATTCTGAATAGCTGATTAACAGGTTTTTGGTCTGTTGATAATGATCCAGCATCATCAAATGGTTTTCCCGTCCGATACCAGACTTCTTGTAACCACCGAAAGCTGCGTGGGCAGGATATTGATGGTAACAGTTTGTCCAAACCCGTCCAGCTTGTATGCCTCGTCCAAATCGATAGGCTGTGTTAATGTTGCGCGTCCAAACACCGGCACCTAATCCATACAACGTGTCATTTGCAATTTCCATTGCCTCTTCCTTATCTTTGAACGTTGTAACCGAAAGTACTGGACCAAAGATCTCTTCCTGGAAAACACGCATCTTGTTGTTACCTTTGAAGATTGTTGGTTCAACATAGTAACCATTTTCCATATCGCCGTCTAACTTGTTCGTGTTACCGCCAACTAGTACTTCTGCGCCCTCTTGTTTACCAATATCCAAGTAAGACTGAATCTTTTCTAACTGTTCCTGGGACGCCTGTGCACCCATCATCGTATCTGTATCCAGCGGATGTCCAATTTTAATTTGTTTAACACGCTCAACTGCTCGCTGCATAAATTCATCGTAAATTGATTCATGAATTAATGCGCGGGATGGACATGTACATACTTCCCCCTGGTTAAGTGCAAACATTACTAATCCTTCAATCGCTTTATCTAAAAATCCGTCATCTGCATCCATTACATCTTCAAAGAATATATTTGGTGACTTACCACCAAGTTCAAGTGTTACTGGAATAATATTTTCTGAAGCATACTGCATAATTAAACGGCCGGTAGTTGTTTCTCCAGTGAAAGCGATTTTAGCAATTCGACTGTTTGAAGCCAATGGTTTCCCAGCTTCTACACCGAATCCATTAACAACATTTAATACGCCGGCTGGCAGCAGATCTTTAATCAAATCCAGTAGTACATGAATCGACGCTGGCGTCTGCTCAGCAGGTTTTAGTACAACACAGTTTCCAGCTGCGAGTGCTGGAGCCAATTTCCAAGTAGCCATTAAAATTGGAAAGTTCCACGGAATTATCTGACCGACGACACCTAGTGGCTCATGGAAATGATATGCTACTGTATCATTATCAATTTGACTGACTCCGCCTTCTTGAGCTCTTACTGCTCCTGCAAAATAGCGAAAGTGGTCAATCGCAAGCGGTATATCTGCTGCTAGTGTTTCGCGAACTGCTTTTCCGTTATCCCACGTCTCAGCAACTGCCAGCATTTCCAGGTTTTCTTCCATTCTATCAGCAATTTTGTTAAGAATATTTGCGCGATCTGCAACTGAGGTTTGTCCCCATTTTTCTGCAGCTTCGTGCCCTGCATCAATCGCAGCCTCGACGTCCTCTTTTGTAGATCTTGCAATCTCACAAAATACTTTTCCTGTGACAGGACTTACATTTTCAAAATATTTCCCTTTTGCTGGCGGTCTATATTCTCCACCTATAAAGTTATCGTACTTTTTCTTAAATGTTACCTTTGAACCATCTGTGTTCGGATTTGCATATTGCATGTGTTAATTCCTCCTCATTTTTTGTAACCGTTTACAATTTAAATGATGAAAAATCTAAGTGGTAAACTCTTCCATAATTATACCAACTTTATATGAATTGTTGCAACTATTTGACTTTTTAATTTTATTGACCCAACTTTCGCAGGGGACATAAATAGATGCTTCGTTGCCTTCATTTCATTACACAATATCTATATACTGCGAAGTAAGTAAATTTATTACCAAGAAATCTTCTAAAGCCGCCGTCCAGGATCGCTGCGGGCGGATGCTTTCCGCGGGAGTCACTGCCCTCTACTCACCAGGACTGGTAAAGCTTTCCCGTCTTTGTTTTTTCTTCAACTAGTTTATGTCGAAATAAACGTTCTATTAGGGAGGAAGTTAATGAACCTGCAACAGCTATTTTTGTCTAGAGATTGGAGCGGATGGCAGTCGACTCCTGCGGGAGGAAAGGCATAGGTGAGACCCCGGAGTTCATCAGCACGAGGAGGCTCACCAGCCGCCCGCGGAAAGCGACTGCCATCTGCGGAAATCTCGTTGCTGTCATATCGTATCATTCTCAAAGTGGTTTCCCTCTAATACGACTTAGTAACTAGCAGCATCTTTTAGGAATGGAGATACTTTTTTCAAAAAACAGAAAAAAACCTTAGACTGAGTGTCAGTCTAAGGTTTTCGTTAGCTAATAGCTATGCTGATTATGCATCTTTCTGCTTAAAAAGTAAAAAAGACGCCAACCAGACATCCTAAAATAATAATATATAAGCATAAAAAAGCAATATTTCATCATATTTAAAAGCATCTCAAGTAGCAATAATAAGCTTCAATCATGTTGTGACCCAGATTTTTAAAACTACTTTAATTCAGGAAGCATACGTGTTTCTTTTTCCATTGTAGATTGACAAAGCGGACATTTCGGAACTTCTTCAAAACTGTAAGATTCTCTCATCCATCCTTGACAGTCTTCACTTGAACAAGTCCACACTTCTGTTTCTACCTCTGGTAACGGCTCTTTTGGCCCACGAGAAAAAGACATCGAACATAACCCCTTTCATGATACTCTCTTTATTATACTCCATTTTTTCAGATAATGAAAGTAAGCGTCAAAATTAGAAGAAATCCGACAAATCTTATCAATCCAGTACAAACCGTTCAATTGCCTTGGCAACCCCGTCCTGATCATTTGTGTCAGTCTCAAAATCTGCAGCTTTCTTAATTGCTTCCTGTGCATTTCCCATAGCAATCCCAAGACCAGACTGCTGAATCATCATCATATCATTTAAACTGTCACCTGCGGCCATAACCTCGTCCATCGTGATACCCAGTTTCGCACAAACCTTGCTTAATGCGCTTCCTTTATGGACACCTTTAGGGTTTACTTCCAGATTATTTGGGTGTGAATTAGTTAATTCCAATTCATTATAATACGAAAGATCCTGAATCAGCTTTTCCAGATTTGCTGGTAAATGTGAGTCAAATCCAATTTTAAGCCATTTGTGTTCGGAAAAATCTTTAGGACGTTCTCCGCGCCAAACTGCATCTGTAGCGACCATCCAGCATCCCATATCATATTGGTTACCTAGATCCCACATCTTCTCCATCATTTCCGGTGCGATCGTGTGACGCTCGATTAATTCTTTTTCCATCGTCCAGATCTCTCCACCGTTACTCGTTACAAGGTACGAATTCAGCTCAAGAGACTCTGCGTAAGGATAACAGGAAGTCAACCAGCGGCCGGTGCTTATTACTACGTATACGCCTTTATCCATTGCCTGTTTAATCGCTGTACGTGTACGGTCAGTCACCGTTTCTTCGCTTGTAAGCAACGTTCCGTCCATATCAAGCGCTATTAGTTTAATTGGTTGTTCTTTTTGAGACATATTCATTCTCCTCCATACATTTATTTTGGTGATTCTTCCTCAACTAACCAGCGATCATACAATAAGGTTGTCAGGTAAGGTATTACTAATAGTCCAATCAGAATGAAAAACAGTAATTGAATATTAAACAGATCTACAACGATTCCACCAAGCAAGGGTCCAATCATACGTCCTGCTGCACCAACGCTGTTAACAAACCCCTGATAAAAACCCGCTCGTCCCTTAGGTGCTAAATCGTTTGCAAGGGTTGGAATTGCTGGCCATACAATCATCTCACCAATTGTTAAGATAACCATTGAAACAGCAAACAATGTAAATGCTTCAGCGAACATCGTGATAACAAAAGCGATAATTATAATGGAAACACCAATATATATTTGATTCTTCGTTGATGTTACTCTATCTGTAACTAATTTTAACAGAGGCTGACCTAAAACGATAAGGAAACCATTTATCGCCCATAACATGCTGTACTGCTCCAGCCCAATTCCAATATCCTGCGTATAAGATGCAATGGTTGATTGCCATTGACTATAAGCAATCCAGCACATCAAAAACCCGCTGCATATTATCAAAAGCGCTGTGAACGCAGACTTGTTCTTAATTTTCATATTCTGTTCAAATATGGTGGTATGCATTTGCCGATCCCGTTCTTTGTCCATTCCCCTGAAAGCGGTCAGAACGATTAATAAATACAATGCAAAAAATACTGCATTGGCAATGAAAATATATCGGAAAGAAATACTGGCAATATACCCACCAATCGAAGCACCTAGCGCCACACCCAAATTTTGGGCAACATAGATTGCATTAAATGCCCGTCTGCCCCCTTTTGGCCAGACAGAACCAGCCATTGCAAACATAACCGGCCATGTCATACCAGCTCCAAAACCTATTAATACAAGCATAATAGAATAAGGGACGATACTGTGATAAAAAGATAATGTTACTGAAGCTGAAAATGCAATTGACATGCCAATCAGCAGGGTTCGAAAAGCACTTATTTTATCAAACAGAATTCCACCGATTAAATTCCCGGCAATTGATGCTCCCTGATTAAACATCAAAATAAACCCCGCAAAAGCTAGACTTTTGCCGAGTTCGTTGTGCATATAAATCGTATTAAGCGGCCACAAAAACGAAGCCCCGGTTACGTTAATCGTCGTTGCTACCGCTAAAAGCCATATGTATTTAGGCATTGTTGTCATCTCGCTTTTCCCATGTAATCGTTCAAGCTATTTTATACGGTTTAAAGGAACTAAGCAATAGAATATTTTAATACCTATAAGAGGGAGGTCGGGGGAGACGAATGCCTGCCTGCTTTACTTGTGCGGCATCAGACTGCCCACCTCACTAATTAAGACGTAATACCATGATAAAAGGTTTCCAATTTGTGCAAATTAGCTTCACTTTTAGTTGCTTCAGCTTGTGCTTTCTCAATACTGACTGGATAAAAACGGAGAGTCCCATTTGGAATAAGTTGAGCAATTTTCGGCAAGTCAACTGACATAACTGTGCCGATCCGCGGATATCCGCCAGTCGTTTGACGATCGGCCATCAGTATAATTGGATTTCCGTTTCCAGTAATCTGAATACCTCCAAATGGAACAGGATCTGACCAAACTTCTGTCTGGTTTGGGACGAATGATTTTTCAGATTTCAATCGATAGCCCATTCGATTCGAGTTAGCGTCAATGACAAAGGTAGTTTCAAAAAAAGCACGTCTAACGTCTGTTGAAAAATTTTGTGTATGTGGTCCTTCTATTACACCAATTTCCACTTCACTTGAATAGTTAGGGATCGTTACTTCACCTAAAGACACACCAGCTCTTGCAGATGTTTTCTTTCCATGCAGCATCATCGACTCTTCCAGCTCACTTCCGAGTCTACTATTGAAGTCAGTGGATTTACTTCCAAAGAATTCCTGTACATCTAAACCACCTGCTACCGCAATATATGCGCGCATACCGGATTCCCTTTTTCCAAACGTTAAACGGTCACCTTCCACCATCCGATACGATTTCCACGTTTGAATAGGATGATTATTAATGGAAGGAGATAAATTTGCTCCGGTAATCGATATCGTGACAGGAGCTTTTGCCTCAAGCTCAGGTCCTATTAATGTTACTTCAATCGCAGCTTCAGCTCGTTTATTTCCTACTAGTATATTGGCAGCTTGTAATGCATACGTGTCCATCGCACCACTAACTGGCACACCGTAGCGCTGGTAGCCCATTCTCCCTATATCCTGAATAGTCGTTCGTATTCCTGGTTTAATAACCTGAAAAATTTCCTGATTTTGCATTGGCTCACCTCAGCTTTTGGTTCAAACTTAAATACTTAATTTAACGCTGTAATATCAACGCCGGCTTCATTCAACCCTTCGGATAATTTTCGTGCAAATTCTTCGGCACCTTTACTATCACCATGAATACACACGGTATTTGCCTCTGTCATGACACGCCTTCCATTAACCGCTTCGATATATCCTTCTTCCAATAATGTTTTCACCTGTTTTACCGCTTGATCCGTATTCACGATTAGAGCCGCGCTTTCTGTTCGTGGTGTAAGCGAACCGTTAGATTGATAGGTGCGATCGGCAAACACTTCTGAAGCTGTTTGCAGACCCATCTGACGCCCTGTTGAAATTAATAATCCACCTGACAAACCAAATAGTATAAGTCCAGGGTTAACATCGTAAACTGCTTTGACAATCGATTCGGCAACCTCTTCGTCCTTAGCTGCTAAGTTATACAGTGCGCCGTGAGGTTTTACGTGCTTCATCTCCAAACCATTAACTCTGCACAGTGCTGCAAGTCCACCAATCTGATAAACTACTAACCGATAAATCTCTGTTGGTGAAAGATCCAGCTCCCGACGACCAAAACCCTCTCTGTCCGGGTATCCAGGGTGCGCTCCAACCGCGACACCATATTTTTTTGCCAGTTTGACAGTAGCATCCATCGTATTATAATCTCCAGCATGCGCTCCGCAAGCAACATTAGCAGAAGTAATATAAGGCATCACTGATTCATCTGTACTTAATCCTTCTCCCATGTCACAGTTTATATCAATTGATATTTTACTCATCTACTCTCACCATCCATTGATTCAACGTCTATTTCATATATGCCTTTTTCAATATCACGGCATATTTGCTCGTATTCCTGATTTGTGACTGCATTAAATTTAATAGAATCGCCTGCTCTGAATAAAAATGCTGCTTCTTTATCCTTATCAAACAATTGCAGCGGCGTACGACCGATAATATTCCAGCCGCCTGGTGATTCTAATGGATAAATACCTGTTTGCTGATCAGCAATTCCAACAGAACCTGCGGCTATTTTATCACGTGGTGTTTCCAGTCTTGGGGCAGCAATACTATTTATCATCCCACCTAAATAAGGAAAGCCGGGCAGGAAACCAAGCATGTACACAAGGTAGACCGGTTCCTGATGCATTTTTATAACGTCGTGTATAGAATGGTTATGATACTCTCCTACCCGCTTTAAATCTGGTCCATATTCTCCACCATACACAACTGGAACATGGATTAACCTGGCAGAGTTAGTTTTCCCTTCGAATTCCCAAGCATGTAATTCCTCGATTTTTTCCTTTATATCTTGATAAAGAATGATACGAAAATCATAGTAGATTGCCACAGAATCATAAGCAGGAACCCATTCCGATACTCCTTCAATTGGCCGTAACGTAAGCTTTTGACAAAAATACTGAATCTCCCTGTTTAATTCAGGCGAGACTTCCTTTTGGAACTGCACTTTTATTCCACTGTCCCCCAGTGGCTGTATAGAAATACCCATTTCGCACTCGCTCCTTCTACAAAAAGAATAGCATAAAGACTAGCATAAATTCGAATAGTATATGAAAGCGGTAACAGTTATCGCTTGTTGATTTTTCGTACTATTTGTATAATAAACAAAACATCAAACAATACTTGAGGAGGAAAATTATGATTGCAACGACGTGGAATTGGTTATGGGACAAACATGATCAGGCAAAAGATTTACTGAGCTTTTTTGTTCGTCCGAATTCGTCTAATCTTAGTAACGAAAAGACAGATTCAACTACCAATTCAAACGGTGGTGACGGTAACAAAAGAAGTTACAAAAAGCCACAATTAATTGGACTTTTTCTTGGACCTCTTCTATTTATATTAACATTAACACTTTTTTCACCTGACGGACTATCCGGCGAGGGTAAAGCTATCTTAGCAAGTACGATCTGGATTGCAACGTGGTGGATGACCGAAGCAATTCCGATCCCAGTAACATCGCTTCTTCCAATCGTTCTATTTCCAGTTACTGGAGGATTAAACATTGGTGAAACGACAGCCTCGTATGGAGATGACACAATATTTCTATTCATGGGTGGATTTATGATTGCCCTGGCAATGGAAAAATGGAACCTTCATAAACGAATTGCCTTAACGATTATACAAGCGATAGGCACCAATACAGATCGCATTATACTAGGTTTCATGGTTGCAACAGGGTTTTTATCCATGTGGATTTCAAACACCGCTACTGCAATGATGATGGTTCCAATTGGACTTGCTATTATCTATCAAGTTTCTGAGGCATTAAAAGACGATAGTTCAGTAGACACGTCAAAGGAGAACTTTGGGTTTGGTAAAGCGTTGATGCTTGGTATTGCTTATTCGGCATCTTTAGGAGGAATCAGTACATTAATAGGTACCCCTCCAAATACAGCTTTAGCCGCTGCCATTGATAAGCTTTATGGAGTAGAATTATCGTTCGCAAAATGGATGCTTTTCGGTGTTCCGATTTCATGGATTTTTATTATGATCGCCTGGGTTTATCTGGTAAAGATTGCATTTCCGCTTAAAGTGAAAAAACTGCCAGGTGGTAAAGAGCTGATTCAAGCAGAGAAAAAGAAACTGGGCGCTCCTTCTTTTGAAGAGAAAGCAGTATTTACTATTTTTGTACTTGCTGCATTAGCGTGGATGACACGTTCATTTGTACTTGTACTCATCAGTGAGAACATCAATGATGCTGTCATCGCAATGACATTTGCCATCATTCTATTCATTATTCCATCCATTAATAAAAAAGGTGACCATCTGCTGGATTGGGATACTGCAGTTAAACTTCCTTGGGGAATTCTCCTGCTGTTTGGTGGAGGTCTTGCTATTGCTGCAGGATTTGTTTCGTCCGGTTTATCGGAATGGATTGGAAATCAATTAAGTGCTCTGCAGGGAGTTAATATTTTCCTTGTTATGTTAGTAGTAGCAACACTTGTTATTTTCCTAACGGAGTTAACGTCGAATACCGCGACTGCTTCGATGATGTATCCAATTATGGCATCACTGGCACTTGCGTTAAACATTCATCCTTATGCAGTTATGATTGTCGCTGCAGTGGCAGCTTCATGTGCGTTTATGTTGCCTGTTGCAACACCGCCGAATGCTGTTGTGTTTGGTTCTGGTTATTTGAGGATACCGGATATGGCTAAGGCTGGTGTGTTTTTGAATATTGTTGGTATTATTTTAGTGACGGTTGCGGTTTATTTCTATCTTCCATTAGTGTGGGGGATCGATCTTACAACGTTACCAGAGTCGTTTAAATAGGTCATTGTGTTTACTGTAAAAGTTAGTACTGAATTGGGGGGATTTACCTTTCGCATCTTCGAATATACGGAGCGCATCTTAAGGCGATTGTTGATCCTCCTCGGACTACCATCATGGCCACTGAAAAAGTTACATGTAATACAAAATAAAGTGGATCTAAGATCGCATCTTCGAATATACTTCGCTTTCCGTGGGCACGGCTTCAGTCTCCTCGGATAAGCAAAGACCGCTTTCCTGCGGGGCCTTCAGCTCGCGCTGTTCCCACAGGAGTCTCGTAAATTCGAAGATGCTAGGTTAAGGTGTGAAGATAAATTTTAAAAATCTACCCTTTTTCAGTGACTTTCTCTTGCTTCCCGTAGGATAAGGAAGGCTACCCTGAAAAGACATCGCACAAAGAAAAAGTGCTTTTCTTTTTCGAGGAGTCTTCGTATATTCGAAGATGCTAGGTTAAGCTCTGTAATAAATTTATTAAATCTATTACTCTTTGAACAAATGGGTCATAAGACTAATTATAAAAAGTCTTTATAAGCTAAAAAACGATGGATTAATGTCCATCGTTTTTTTTGTTGGCTAAGTGGTTTGATAGTATTCTTACTATAATGGTATAGATAATTGGTACGCTTCCGGCTGTGAGGACGAGGCCGGTCCAGCCGAGTGAACTGTATAAGGGGCCCACTGCTGTGCTGCCGACTGCCACTCCAATATAGTAGGAAACAAGGTATAAGCTGGATGCACTACCCTTATGATGGGTTGCTTGTTCGCTTACCGATGCTGCTGACAGGGAATGCGCTGTAAAAAAGCCAAGGCAGCTAAGGCATAGCCCGATGATGAGAATAAATAATGTACCACTTAAAGTTAAAAATACTCCGAATCCCATGGTAATAATACCTGCAATTCTTACCGGACGTAAACCAAACTTCCCTGCCATCCACCCGGCAAATGGGGACCCGATTACACCGAGGCCATATGCAAAAAAAGTATAGGATATAAATTGCAGTGACAAGGAGAATGGTGGTCCTTGTAAATAAAACGGAAGATAGGTCCACATACCAGTAAAGGACAGCTGTAGAATTATACCAAGTCCAAAGACCAATAGTAAGGAAGGATTTTTTAAATGAAATAAAAATCCTTCCATGTCCTTTGAAAAGGACAGATTACTGGGCTCGAATTTCGTGGAACCTGGCAGCATGACGAAGACAGTAATTAATACAACAACTCCAACCGACGCCAGAAAATAAAAGGAAGCTTCCCATGAATAGAAATCAGTTATGTAGCCTGTTAGAACCCTTCCCATCATTCCCCCAAGTGCATTACTCGAAATATATAATGCCATTGCAACGCTTACACTTCGTCGATCAATTTCCTCGCTAATGTATGCAAGTGATGCCGCTGGCAGCCCCGCTAAGGCAAAACCCTGGATGAAACGTAAAACCAGAAGCATGAAAAATGAATCCATTAACGGTATCAGAAAGAACGGAATAATAGAGCCAACTAAGGCGAATTTAATATAGAAGGTTCTTCCATTCCGGTCAGATAAGAAACCGAGCACAATTAAACCGATAATAAGACCAGTAATCGTCAGCGATATCGATAAACTGGATGTAGAGACTGATACACCAAATTGTTCTACAAACACTGGAAGAAGCGGCTGAACGGCATACATACTCGCAAAAATGAAAAAAGAAGCAAACGCTAAACTCATGGTTATTTTCCAGAAATAAAAGTCCTTTATTGAATACTGCATATGTTCACATCCATTCTAGTTTCGGCATCTTCTCTTTCGACATAATTCGTTCTTTCTAATATAGCATATTTGATTAATAGACTTTTAAAAAAGCGTTTTATTAATTCGCTGAATTATACAACTTCTTTGTATAAGAAAAAAGACATCTATTATTCTACATAAAGTTTCATTTTTTTCCGATAAGAATGAAAGAACACACAAAATTCGCTTGAAAGGTGATATGGATGAAACGAAACAAAAAGATTGTGCCAGAAAAACAAAAGCAAGCAAAAAAAGGAAAGCAAGCACGTGGTTCACTGCAACGCCAGATTTTAGTGCCATTTTTATTATTAATTATAATTGCTGGAGCGGTGATTGCGTATACAAGTTATAAGCTTAGTTCAGAAGCAATGGTAGATCAAATGGCAAACAGTGTGGAGAAACAAACAACAAATTTGAACGATACATTTAATGTATTTTTTTCCAATACAGAAAGCATTGTGAACCGCTTTTCAGGAAATGATTTGTTCACTACATATACACCTGATAAGCGTTCTGAATTACTTAATTACTTAGGTGAAACAAGAGAAGCAAACGCTAATATCGCAAACCTCTATGCGGGTATAAAAGAATCGGGTGAGACTATTATTTACCCGGAAGTTGAACTTGGAGACTTCGATCCGCGGTCAAGTTCATGGTTTAAGAAAGCAGCTGATGCTGAAGGAGAAGTAATCTGGACAGAACCTTACATAGACACAGCGACAAAACAAATGATTATCACAGCGGCTAAAGCATTTTATGATAACGGTGAACTTGTCGGGGTTACTGGCGCTGATATCTACGTAGATACACTCATTGAGATGACGAGTAAAATAAAAGTTGGAAAATCCGGATACGCCATGATTATTGGCCGCGATGGTAACTTTGTCGCTCACCCGGATGAAACTTTAGTTGGTACTAGTGCTGATCAGCAGCCATACTTTGAAAAACTTCAAAGCAGTGAAAACAATGGAATACTTGAATACCAGGCAGAAGGTGCCAATCGAATTCTAGGCTATACGACGAACAGTAAAACTGGCTGGGTGATTGGTGAAACGGTTTTTGAACAGGACTTTCAAGATGAAGCAAAATCAATTTTACTGCCAATTATTATTACAGTTTTGATTATTGTTCTGTTAGCAGTAATCATATCTTATTTTACAACAAAACGAATCACTAAACCGATTAAGCAGCTGCAATCTACAATGAAAGATGTTGAAGCTGGAAACTTACTTGCGAAAACGAATGTTAAAAAGAACAATGAAATTGGTTTACTAGCACAGAGCTTTGAAAATATGCTTCAGCAAATGCGAAGTATGATGATCAATATTAAAGACGTGTCATTCAATGTTTCAGAGGCGTCCCAGACATTGGTTGCGAGCGCTGAAGAAAATACAGCTTCCTCAAATGAAGTCTCGACAACGATGGAACAAATTGCATCAGGCGCTGGTGACCAATCTGAAATGATGGAACAGAATGCTAGTGCAACTGAAAAATTATCAAGTCTCTTAAAAGAAATTGAATCGTACAATCAAAAAGTTTTTGATGAAGCAATGGTGATGAATGAGATATCTGAAAAAGGCTCAACCATTGTGAAGCAGCTCAACAAACAATCGACCGAAACTGGGGAAATGACTTCAGAAGTTGTTCGCGCAATTAAGTCGCTTAATACAAAATCCACAAATATTAATGATATTGTTTCAAAAATCGCGGATATTGCGAGTCAAACAAACCTGCTTGCATTAAACGCTGCGATTGAAGCTGCTCGTGCGGGTGAAAACGGACGCGGTTTCGCGGTAGTAGCCGACGAGGTAAGGAAGCTGGCTGAGCAATCTGAGAGTGCGCTAGGCGATATTTCTATCTTAATCGAAGAAATGCAAACGGAGACGAAGAACACGGTGTCGCTGGTTGGTAAAACAAATGATGTGATTCAAACACAGTCCGAGTCAGTAAATCAAACGGAACATGCTTTCACAACGATTCAGTCAACCATTCAGACGAATAACGAACTGATTGAAAAAGTAATGGGAACGATGAAAACAATTATAAATCAGGAACAAATTATTTCCAAAAACACACAAAACATCGCGTCCATTAGTCAGGAAACAGCTGCAGGGACAGAAGAAATATCTGCATCAATTGAACAGCAAACCGCTTCGATGGAACAATTAAACCATCTAGCTGAGGAGTTGGAAAACTACTCCATGCAAATGCAGGAGCAGATTAGCAAATTCAAAATTGATGAAAAAGGATAATTAACTATTCAAGCCACACGCCATTTTTATTAGCGTGTGGCTTTTTTATTAGACGCTTTCTGCTTACAGGTCTAAAATAGAAATAATATCTAGCGATTAGGAGGGGGATTCAAATGAAAACAATTGGTTTGATTGGTGGGATGAGCTGGGAATCCTCAGCAGAGTACTACCGGATTATAAACAGGAAAGTCGCTGCTCAACTCGGTGGACTAGCATCAGCAACATGCATTCTGTACAGTGTGAATTTTGAGGAAATCGAACAGCTTCAGCGCAACAATGAATGGGGAAAAGCCGCTTCGATTATAAGTGATGCAGCAGGTAAGCTGGAAGCGGCCGGTGCTGATTGTGTACTAATTTGCACGAATACGATGCATAAAATAGCCGACCATGTTCAGGAAGCGTTAACCGTTCCTTTACTTCATATCGGCAGTGCAACGGCTGCAGCTATCCGTTCTGATAATCGAACAAAGGTTGGTTTACTTGGGACGCGCTATACAATGGAGGAAGATTTTTACCAGGAGAGGCTAAACGATCAAGGAATTCAAGTTGTAACACCAGACCAATCTGATAGAACTGAATTGAACCGCATCATATTTGAAGAGCTTTGTCAAGGGAAGTTTCTGCCCGAATCAAAAAAGAAAATACAAGCAATGATTGAAGATCTACGGGAAAATGGTGCCCAGGCGATTGTTTTGGGCTGTACGGAAATTCCGCTTATCATTAAAGATGCAGACAGTCCGTTACCAATCTACAGCACCATGGAGATTCATGCTGCTAAAGCTGTGGAATTTGCGTTAAGTTAATCCGTTGTTATATCAAAAAAGTTGGACACCCCTTAATAATGGAGTGTCCAACCACTTTACTACTGCTGATTTAGAATTCGTCCAGCCAATGCGTACAATACTACCGTCGACACGAAATGTGACGAATTGTCATTTGCATCCTGCTGCGGATATACTTCCACATAGTCCATTCCGCGAATGCCGAGTTTCGCAAATTCATGAACAAGCTCGACTAGTTCATAAGATGTTAATCCGTTTCCGTCGACTGGTCCACCTGGATTAAATGCGAAGTCGAGTACATCACTGCAAATACTCAAATAAACAGCTTCAGTGCCCTCACTTGCAATTTTATACGCATCACGAGCTAATTCAACTAGATTCTTGGACTGTCTAATTTGCCGTGCTGATATCGTTGTTGCTCCAACTTCTTCCGCATATCTGCCAGTTTCCGGCTTGTTTCTAGGTCCATGGATCCCCATATGCACGATGCTTTCGTTCCGCACACTTTCACTTTCATAAATCCGATGAAATGGTGTGCTTCTCGCATACAAATCTCCATCTTGATCTGGATGGTTATCGTAATGGGCATCTAAATGAATGATACCAACTTTACCATCGATTTCTTTGCTCAATGCATGGACGATCGGATACGTTACGCCATGATCTCCGCCGAACGCTACTGGAAATTTTTCTGTTTTCCACACTTTGCTTGCGAAATTTTCAATTCGGCGCATGGTCTCTTTAGTATCAGCTGGAACCACATCCACGTCACCTAAATCTCCAAACGTATAATGTTCGTTAACGTCGATATGATTAAGTTCTGGTAAATATCCTGAATAACGTGCTGAATTAAGACGAATTACTTTAGGGCCAAGTTCACAGCCTGTGTAATCTCCCCATGTTACTGATCCTTCCCATGGGACGCCGTAGACTAATACGTCGCGGTCATTCGTGCTGTCATCTTCCAAGTTAACTTTTTTACCGCCTAAGTAACACGGTGTATTTCCGTAAATCATTTCCTGTTTCATACTACGATCACTCCTAGGTTTATAATCGTTGTGCTATTACTATTGTCCCAAAAAATAGGTTTGGTTACAATTTATTAGAGTAACTATTTTTTTGTGTGGAAACGGGTACTCACTTTTTATGATATAGAAAATTTAACATGAAATACGAATTAAGTTGATCTACGATCGCATCTTCGAATTTACTTCGCTTTCCGCGGGCACGGCTTCAGTCTCCTCGAGAAACCCACTCTGCGGGGCCTTCAGACTCGTGCTGTTCCCGCAGGAGTCTCGTAAATTCGAGATGCTAGGTTGAGGTGAAAAAGTTAAATTTTAAAATCTACCTCGTTTCCATACTGCAGATTCTTTAATGGTTTGCTAATCTCACTTTGATTATACTGTTATCTCTTTATAAAAAAATCCACTGTCCAGGTTAGCTTAGCTGGTCAGTGGATTTTTTACATCGGTTTAATCTCTGATTGCTTGATCGAATTCTGCTTTGACATCTGGGTGTGCTTGGCCAGTGAGGCTGACGAGCCAGATGACTAGGCATGATAGGAAGAATCCTGGTACGAGTGAGTAGAGGCCTCCGACTCCAAGTGCGGTGGCGATTGCCGGGTAAATTTCCCATAGAATTACGGTTACTCCACCAACTATCATCCCTAGTAATACACCTAAACCAGTTGTTCTTCTCCACCATAATGCGAATACAACAGCTGGGCCAAAAACGGCTCCAAAGCCAGCCCATGCGTACGACACAATACCTAACACACTTTGACTTCCGGTGAGTGCGATTACAAGCGCAATTGCCGCAATACCAAGTGTCGCAAATCGTCCAACCCACATTAATTCTTTGGGAGAAGCATTTTTACGGACAAATGGTTTATAGAAATCTTCCGCTAGTGCGCTACATGCTACAACAAGTTGTGAGTCCATCGTGCTCATAATTGCTGCAAGTACAGCTGCTAACAGGAATCCAGCAATCCATGGATTGAATAAAGCTTGGATTAACAGGATAAAGACTTGTTCCGGATCGTTCAAGGCAGGTTCGAAATACGCGATACCTGCTAGTGCTACAAAAATGGCTCCAAGTAATGAAATACCGATCCAGATCATAGCAATCATTTTTGCTTTAGGTACATCTTTTGCACTTCGGATACCCATAAATCTTGCAATAATATGCGGTTGACCAGGATAACCAAGACCCCACGCAAGCAAGGAAATAATCGTTATAAATCCAGCAGTTCCAGCGCTTTGCCATAGATCACCAGTTCCAAAGTCAGAAGTAACATTTTGAGTAACGTATAGTAAATCAGGGTTTATCGAAGACAACTTAGTCCATAAGCCCGACAGACCTCCAAGACTACCCCATATCACATAAATTGGTGCAACAACTAACGCCAAAAACATGAGTGTACCTTGAATGAAATCCGTATAACTGGCAGCAAGGAAACCACCCAGGAATGTATATGCTATAACTACTAGCGCTCCTACCCAGACACCTGTTGTAAAGTCCATTCCGTCAAAAATGGAAACGAACAATTTACCACTGGCAACTAAGCCTGAAGCAACGTAAATCATATAAAAAATAAGTATAAATAGAGCTGAAACTACCCGTAATGAATGACTTTTATCACGAAACCGATTCTCCAGAAATTCCGGCAGTGTAACCGAATCATTCGAAACTTCGGTGTACCTGCGTAACCGTTGAGCAATAAACTGCCAGTTCAAGTATGCACCTACAGCCAGTCCAAGCCCAATCCACATACCGCTGATACCGGATGCATATACAGCACCTGGAAGCCCCAGCAATAACCAGCCGCTAAAGTCACTAGCTTGGGCAGATAACGCTGCCACCCATGGATTTAAACTTCTTCCACCAAGAATATAGTCGGAAAGTGAACTAGTTCGTTTATACGTCCACAATCCAATTACAAGCATACCTAGACAATAGACGGAGAATGTAATAATAGCTTCCATTTGTTAATCACGTCTCCTTTCAAATAAAAAGGTAATCACTCCAAGTATCATCAACGCCGTTATGGGAACATAAAGCCAAAACCATGAAACAAATGGTAAAGAGTCCATACTTTCTACCTCCTAGTTTTTTGAATTGTTACTATTGTACTAAATATTATAACAAATATTGGATTTATTACAAAATAATATCTGAATTTTACACTTTATTAAAACTCTAAGATATACTCTAAACTTTTTTAAAAGAGAAAATCGCACCGGGTAAGCGGCGCGATTAATGTGGGGAAATGCAGTTACACAGATAATAATTCCATGAAAGCAACATCTTATATTTATACCGAGGTATTGAACGACAATTTTACAAATGGTTATTATCGTTTTAAATGGGAACTTAGTTGTATTTCCCAGGCAATATAGGCTAACTGTCAAAAAATGGAGTGTACTTACCAGTCAATTAGTCAACTTTTGCAACCAGCTTAATTTTTTATATAGTTAAAAACCCTATTTCTGATGAATTCTTTCTATTTAGTTTCTCTATTTATCAGTAACGTTACATACTAGCTCAGAAAAAATATGCGTATATACCCATTTCCATCGATTAACAGCCATAACGGAATGTATCGATTTTGGATCCTTCCAACCAACTGTATTGTTTTGAAGCATTGATTGGCGAAACTGGATCTGTTCGCGGACGGCCAAGGAATTCTTTTTCTTCATTTCCACAAGGATAGATTCGATATAATCGTCTGCAAAAATTAAAAATGCTTCATTTCCTTGGTCAAATACGCGATACGTTGTCCATAGCAAGTATAAGCCTTCTTCGTAATAATGATTATG
Source organism: Virgibacillus flavescens (assembly GCF_050574275.1). GTDB lineage: Bacteria > Bacillota > Bacilli > Bacillales > Amphibacillaceae > Virgibacillus_F > Virgibacillus_F flavescens. Next base: position 1,629,459 of record NZ_CP192260.1, on the reverse strand, counting down.
CGGTTGTTTAATATGTAGTTTACGAAGTTTACTAGCAATCCGTTTTTCACATTCATCCAAAACATCATAAAACAACATTTTTTTATTCATTATCTCTACCATTTCCCCATACCCCTTAGCAGCTGTGTGTTACAAAAGTAATGTGAATATATACCTATTATTCAGACTTGTCAAGACTTTCTGACCAAAGTCGGTAGATACCTGTATTTTAACTCTTAATTTACAGGGACTTATCTTGTCGATACTAAACTAATGATGTCGAATTATGTAATAACTATTCGGTTTTTTCAGTCATTTTGTCACTATTTACTCAGATGTGAATTTTTTGTGACAAATTAGCGTTTATACTTCAGTTAGGAAAGGAAAGTAATTCTTCTTTTCATTTGTTAAGTTTGTGGTATACTATAGGTACAAATGTGCATATAATAATTAGACCACAGCTGCAACTGTGGCCTATCGACAAGCGTTCCCCCAGGGGATCAGCTATCCAATCTGAATAGACCTCCTCCAATCAACTTTTCATCGGGTTAATAGGGAGGTCTATTTTTTATTGATCATTTTTTCAACAAGTGTCAGCAGACCAGTCAGAAATGTTCCAAACCCGAACAGAACCATAAACACCTCGAAAATGCTCAAAGGCATCACCCCCTTAGGGCTAGCCGACCACTCCTAAAAGAAGCTTATCTAATTGATAGTATAGCACAAATCATACCAATTAAACCACAAAAATACGAACAAATGTTTGGTTTTTTGAGGGTGTGCATTTTTTTGTATGCCCTTTTAAAATTGTATGTTTGGACTGTATAGTTTGATTGGTGGCTAGTATTTCGGTTGGAGTGGACAGTATTTTGATTACCCGCTTGTATTCCACACACATCCGCCTGTATCCCGAACTGCGCAACCGCACGCAACCACCTCACCAAATTAACCTACAAAAAAAGGTGCGCTAATCAATCCAGCGCACCCTCCTTCATTTAATTAAGATCCAGCAAGTATATGGAAGCCTGAATCGACGTGCAGCACTTCGCCAGTAACCCCGCGGGCCATTTCGCTTAATAAAAATAGCGTTGCATCCCCTACTTGGTCCTGATCAATATGACGACGTAGTGGAGCTTTTTCTTCTATTATAGATAATTTATCGTTAAATCCGGAAACACCTTTTGCTGACAGGGTCCGGACAGGTCCTGCTGAAACTGCGTTGACGCGAATTCCTGCTGGTCCAACGTCTTCAGCTAAGTAACGCACGCTAGCTTCAAGCGCAGCTTTTGCTACTCCCATGACGTTGTAGTTTTTTACTACTTTTTCTGCTCCGAGATAAGTCTGTGTAACGATTCCGCCACCCTCGGTCATAATCTTGCGTGCTTCTCTTGTCACGGCAACCAGTGAGTAGGAGCTGATATCCTGTGCCATCAGATAACCTTTTCGGGACGTTTCCACAAAATCTCCGTTCAGATCATCGCGGTCAGCAAAGGCAACCGAGTGTACGACACCGTGAATAACGTCAACCTTTTCGCCGATTTCTTTAAATGCAGCGGCGATACTTTCGTCGTCGGCTACATCACATGATACCAATAAGGAATCATTAATATCGTTTTCGTTTAACAGTCTTTCCAATTTCTTTTTAGAACGTTCCTGGCGGTTTGTGAAAATCAGATTCGCTCCGGCATTATGCAAAGCTTTTGCAATGCCCCAGGCGATACTTCTGTTGTTCGCCACTCCCATTACGACAATATTCTTTCCGTTCATTAATCCGTTCATATATGTACCTCCATAAATTTACTGCATGTGTAATGCATTACACGTATGTCTATATTGTAATACATTTCACCGTAAAAGTATAAGCGTTACATAGGAAAAGTTCATGTGGCGATTACGCCAGCCGGTCTAGCGCCCATTGCGCAAGGATAGCTGCACCGTTTGGCAATGCGTCTTCGTCGAGATCGAACTTTGAGTGATGAAGCGGGTAGACAGCATTTTTTTGCTCGTTGCGTACGCCTAATCTGAAAAATACTCCGGGAATTTCGTTCGCATAAAAAGAAAAGTCCTCCCCGCCCATCGAAGGTTTTACGATCGCAAACCGATCATCGCCTAATGTTTTTTCCACAGCGGCTTTTACTGTTGGAACAAGTGCTGAATCATTCACTAAAGCAGGGTAAAAATAATTATATTCAAGCGAATAGGTTGCACCAAACGCATCTGTCATACCTTTGACTAAACGCTCCATTTTTTCCTCGATCTGATAGCGCACATCATTATCAAGCGTTCGAACGGTGCCTCCCATTTTCACACGAGGTGCGATAGCGTTGTCTGCAGTACCGCCATGAATTTGACCAATTGTCATCACAGTCGGTGCAAGTGGATCGATTTCTCGACTGATTAATTGCTGTAATGCACTTACAACCTCGGCAGCAATCGTGATGGAATCCTTCGCTTTATGCGGGTGTGCGGCGTGCCCACCTTCACCAATGATCTCAAGCTTAAAAAAATCCGCTGCAGCGCATACTTCTTTTTCTGCGCACGTAACTTGCCCAGTAGGAACATCCGGATTCACATGCAACCCCGCAATTTCTTTCACATCAGGATTTTGTAAAACCCCATGCTTAATTAACGCTTCTGCTCCGAACAACCCTTCTTCGGCGGGCTGAAAAATTAATTTAATTGATCCCCGTTCTGGCGGGTTAGCCATTAATAGTTTCGCAGCACCGAGCAGCATGGTGGTATGACCGTCATGACCGCATAAGTGTGCTATTCCCTCGTTAGTAGATTTGTACTCTACATCTTTTTCATCCGGGATTGGCAGGGCATCCATATCAGCACGGAGAGCAACAGTCTCCCCTGTCGCTTTGCCGTGAAGCAGTGCGACTACACCGGTCTTCGCTACTTGTTCGACATCTTCATATCCCATTTCACGCAGCTTCTCCATTACAAATGCAGAAGTTTTATGTTCTTCAAATCCTAGCTCCGGATGCTGGTGCATCGTTCTTCTCCATTCTGTTAATTGACTGGAAAATTGTTTAGCTTCATCTAATAAATGCATATTTATCACTCCAAAGTAGTCCATATATTTTTATAAATCACAGAATTATATTACAATAGATAGCAATTATCATAGTATTTCATAAACAGGATACCTGAGCAATTTCTTTTCTTTTTTTTCTTAAGGGGGCACGTAATGTTTTCAAAAATAAAATCCAACAATCGAATCGCTATACATATTAGCCTCATCATTATTGGAATTACCATGCCGCTCTGGCTTGGGGTTGAGGAAGCAGGACTTGCCTATTTAATGGATCAGCTTCGCAATGACCCGAGCGGGAATACACTTATGCTGACTGCGTTCGTGCTGGTTATGTTGAATACAGTCCGTGCTCTCCCCCACTATATAGGTGCACTATTACTTGGCGATGAACTTGGTTACCGTTTTAATAAACCTATCTTAAAAGTAATCGTTCCAGTGATCATTATTCCGCTAGTTTATTTGATCATCAATATGTACAACCCACTAAACTATCACTTCGGTGGGCCAGCTTTAATTTTGCTAGTATCCATTACGCTGCTCCATATACTTGGCAAAGGTCGTCTGCGTCCTGTTTTAAAATCATTTGTTTTGGCACAAATTTTATTTGGGATTCAGTGGCTCGATACAGTAACTTTACTGTCTGCTTATGATTTTGGCGGTGGGCCAATCTCAAGTGAACTGAAGTCAATCGCATTAACAATAGATTATGGGTATACACTGTCGATTTACAGCGTCACACTTTGCAGTATTTTCGTCGTAAATGCGATTGTGCTTGCTGTTTACTTAACAGTATCCGAGCAGAAATGGCGAATTAGCCGGGATCTGGACATTGCCCGCGGTGAAATGATCGAGTCACGAAATGGACGTGAAGCACTGCACCTGGTTCATGATTTGAAAACACCGCTCTCACTAATCGACGGGCTAAACTCGTTGATTCGCTTGAAAACGAAGAATAAAGAAATTGAAGCGTACTCCGACAATATTGCCGATGCAATCCAGTCTACCAGTGACATGGTGTCTGAAATTTTATATGTGGAGAAAAAGAATTGGTGTTCGCTGAAAAGCCTGATTGAGTATGTTCGCGCCAATAAACTTGCCGACAAATCCATTTCGTATACATTTCAGCTCGAAGCGGACGAAAATATCGAACTTTATATAAACAAAATCCGCGTTACCCGCGCAATCGTAAACCTTATTGATAACGCTGGAGATTCCATTCAGGAACAAGAACACGGAAAAGTGACTGTTTTAACTAAGATGGTTGATCGAGAATTATGGCTAGGGGTAAAGGATAATGGTATTGGTATAAGTACAAATCTATTAAAAAAAATCTATCAGCCTGGCTTTAGCACAAAATCACATCCCGGAGTTGGGCTGACGTTTGTGAAAACTGTTGCTAATGACCATCATGCAAAGCTTGAGATCGATACGGTGTACAAAAAAGGAACGACGTTTTGGATTAAATTACCTGAGGAGACACTGCGCTATGAAGATATTAATCATTGATGACGACAAATCCCTCCGCTACATGCTGGGCGAAATCTGCAAATATGCTGGCTGGGATTTTATAACCGCTGAAAACGGCAAACGAGGTTTGGATGTATTTCAACGCGAGAAACCAGATCTTCTGTTAATCGATTACCACATGCCGGAAATGGATGGATACGAAACACTAATCGAAATTCGCAAACTTAATCATCAGATTCCCGTAATCATTCTAACTGTCGATGAACGACAGGAAATTGCTAATCAGTTCCTGGAACAGGGAGCGACAGATTTTGCGTTAAAACCAGTCAAAGCACCGGACATCATCGCCCGGATTCAATTGCACATCCGCCTTGCTAATATGCAGGACACACACCATAACCAGGATGACGTTTTTACAACAAAAGGAATCAGTAAAAAAACATTGAATCATATAGCAGATTACATGCAATCGACTGCTTCACCTGCTTCTGTAGATCAAATCGCTAAAGAAGTCGGCCTAGCCTATCCAACTGTTTACCGGTACGTCATGCATCTGCTTGAAATCGGTAAGGCAAAACAAATAACAAGCTACCAACGGATCGGACGACCGAAGATGCTTTATGAATGGTATACAAACTAGTGGAGTGATCGAGCGTTGATGCCCGACACTCTTTTTTTCTTTTTTTTCTGTAGGTTCATCGGTTGTTTTTCCTTATACTGTGAAATAAGTATTTAGACAAATCTAACTATTATTCACTGGGGAGGACACGACGATGGATCACTTTGGAATTTGGTCTTTACTGCCATCAGTAGTCGCGCTTACACTCGCGATCATCTCGAAACGAGTAGTTCCGTCACTTATGGCGGGAATTTTAATCGGAACTATCATGGTAGATGCAAGAGTTAATGGAATCATACATTCACTTGTATTTTCGATTGTTAATTTATTTGGAGCAATAGCTGGCCATCCAGCGAATCCAGATGAAAACGTCTATGGAATGGGACTCGTAAAAGATTCCGGACGAGCAGAACTGTTAATTATCGTATTATTGCTCGGTGCCTTTATTGGCGTGTTAAACAAGTCAGGCGGCGCTTATGCATTTGGTCAGTGGCTTGCCGGCAAGGTAAAGTCAAAAGAAGGTGCACAGGTTTCTACCGCAGCAATGGGAAGCATGTTATTTACAAGTGCCTATTTCAGTTCGCTTGCCACAGGTACTGTTTTCCGACCCATTTATGATAAAATGCGAATCTCACGTGCCAAGCTGGCATTCTTTCTTGATTCAACTTCGTCACCAATTAACGTAATTGTTCCCATCTCAGGTTGGGTTGCGTTTATGGGAGCGTTAATGGTTGATAATATTCCAGGGGTAGATGACCCGATTACTGGACTTGCACAAACCATCCCATACAATTTCTATAATATTGTCATCCTCATCATGGTTTTCCTTTTTGCATCAGGAAAGCTGAAAGACTTTGGACCAATGAAAAAAGCCGAGCAGCACGCTCAAAATCTTAACGAAACAACGCGTGAAGAAGTTGCTGCCACAACCGGCGCTCAAGAACCAGTAGCGGAGCAAGAAGGTTTAAAAAATGGAAAAGTATCAGACATGTTGCTGCCTCTTGGTATTTCTGTCATCGTTCTCGTAGTTTTAGGATTGTGGAGTTATACACTTCCTTATTTCACTGAATTACCAGCTCTTCCATTCGGTGGTAATATGATGCTGATCATCAGCTTTTCCGTTGGAATAATCATTGCTTTCGTTAAATATGTACGAAGTAAGCTAATGACAGCAAAGGAATTTTCGAACGAATTATTTGAAGGAAGTAAAAGCGTTATCCTGGGCGGTGTTATCATAATCCTAGCAGTAACGCTTGGTGACGTGATGCGCGCAGCCGCACCTGAAGGAACTGGTGCAGCCATCTTTATTGGTGAAGCTGCAGCTGGCGTGATCCCATCTGCGATCATCCCATTAGCCGTGTTCGCCATTTCAGCGTTCGTTTCCTTCTCCATGGGAACGTCATTCGGTACATGGGCAATCATGATGCCAATCTCGGTATCACTCATGCTCGCAGTAGGCGGAGACCCAATTCTGGCTGCAGCAGCAGTACTATCTGGTGGAGCATTCGGTGACCATACATCACCAATATCCGATACGAGTTTAATGTCCTCTATCGGAGCCGGAAGCGATCATATGGAGCATATTAACACGCAGCTGCCATATGCGTTGGTAGCGGCAGGAATAGCTGGAGTGATGTTTTTGGTTGCAGGGTTTGTATTTTAAATAGGAAAAAACCTTCTGAAATTAAAATTATTTCAGAAGGTTTTTTTGTTGAATTTATTAAATTTAGTTTAGCTTATAATAGAAACAATACTTAATATTTACTATCTAATAGACGATAATTAACATAGTATACATTATTATTTGGTACAATAAAAGTACAATCTATCAAACTACTTACAACGAAAAGAAGGTTATAGACATGAATATTTTTAGAAATAAAACGATATTAGTAACTGGCGGAACTGGTTCATTTGGACAGAAATTTATTAAAAAAATATTATCCTATGATGTTAAGAAAGTTATCGTTTTCAGCCGGGATGAATTAAAACAATATGAAATGGCGCAGGAGTTCACGGATAGTCGTATGCGTTTCTTTATTGGCGATGTCCGTGATAAAGACCGTTTATATAGAGCTTTTGATGGTGTTGACTTTGTTGTGCACGCTGCTGCTTTAAAGCACGTCGGGGCTTGTGAATATAATCCATTTGAAGCAGTAAAAACCAATATTAATGGCGCACAAAATATTGTAGAAGCAGCCATTGATAGAGGTGTTACAAAAGTAATCGCATTAAGTACTGATAAGGCAGCTAGTCCTATCAACTTATACGGTGCGACTAAATTAGCTTCAGATAAACTTTTTGTCGCAGCAAACTCGTATGCCGGAGATAAAGATACCTCTTTCGCAGTGGTAAGGTATGGAAATGTGGTTGGTAGCCGTGGAAGCGTCGTTCCCTTCTTTGAGAAAGAAAAAGAAACAGGCACGATTCCTATTACGGATGAACGCATGACTCGTTTTTGGATTACGTTGGATAAGGGAGTTCAATTCGTTATCGATAACTTTGACAGAATGCACGGCGGGGAAATATTTATTCCTAAAATTCCTAGCATGAAAGTCACTGATTTAGCGGAAGCAATTGCACCTAATTGTAAAATTAAATTTGTGGGGATTAGACCGGGTGAAAAGTTGCACGAAGCTATGATTACCGAGGATGATGCTCGGCGAACAATAGATATGGGTGACTACTATGTGATCCAGCCAGAATTTTCTTGGTGGAAAGATGAGTATGCGAATGGTGGCAAGAGCCTGGAAGATGGATTTAGTTATGTAAGTGATATCAATGAGGATTGGCTATCCGTGAATGATTTACGTGAACTGGTTAACACAGGCAAAGGTGTAAATTAATATGCCGAATTTCATCCCCTACGGTCGTCAGGCAATTGATGAGGACGATATTCAGGCAGTGGTAGACGTGCTAAGAAGTGATTATTTAACAACTGGACCTGCCGTGAGTAAATTTGAAGAAAAAGTCGCTTCCTACGTAGGTTCCAATTATGCGGTCGCATTCTCTAATGGCACCGCTGCATTACACGGTGCAGTCTTTGCAGCAGGTGTTCAAGAAGGTGATGAAGTAATCACGACGCCGATGACCTTTGCTGCTAGTGCAAATTGTGTTTTATACCAAGGTGGTACTCCTGTTTTTGCGGATATCGATCAGCGTACCTATAATATTGATCCAAATGAAATCTTTAAAAAAATCACATCGAAAACAAAAGCGATTATTCCTGTCGATTTTACTGGCCAACCAGCTGATTTGGATGCGATTATGAAACTTGCTAAAGAACACAATTTAATCGTTATCGAAGATGCTGCACATGCGATTGGTGCAACGTATAAGGAATTCAAGGTTGGTTCTATTGCTGATATGACTATGTTTAGCTTCCACCCTGTAAAACATATTACAACTGGTGAAGGTGGAATAATCACGACAAATGACAAAGATTTGTATGAAAAATTGCGTCAGTTTCGTTCACATGGCATTACGCGAGATAGCGCTTTATTACATGAAAACCATGGCCCATGGTACTATGAAATGCAATTTTTAGGTTATAACTATCGAATGACAGATATACAGGCAGCATTAGGATCTAGTCAGGTTGAGAAACTAAACAGTTTTGTAGAAAGACGCAGGCAAATTGTTGATCAATATACGAAAGCATTTGGTTCATTAGAGGAAATAATTACCCCCTTTCAAGACGAAGACGGTAATTCAAGTTGGCATTTATATATAGTTCAGTTAAGAACCGAACTATTATCTATTAACCGCAAACAGTTTTTTGAAGCATTACAACAAGCAAATATTGGCGTAAACGTTCATTATATACCGGTTCATCTACAACCCTATTATCAGGAACTCGGATATAAAAAGGGTGACTTTTTAAATGCAGAAAATTTATATGAAAAGATTATCACGTTACCACTATTTCCTGTGATGACCGATGATGACGTTCAGTATGTAATTGATACCATTGAAAATCTAGTTAAAAAACACCAACTGAAGTAGGTGAGCATATGAAGATTGTAGCAATTATTCAGGCACGAATGGGATCGACCAGACTTCCAGGAAAAATACTGAAAAAAGTATTAGATAAACCATTGCTGGAATACCAAATTGAACGGGTGAAACGAGCAAAATTAGTTGATGAAATTGTGATTGCGACTACTACTAATGAATCTGAGCAACCGATCATTGATTTCTGTGAAAGACATTCAATCTCGTATTATCGTGGCTCAGAAGACGATGTTTTATCGAGGTACTACGAAGCCGCTAAGAAAATCAACGCAGAGGCAATCGTGCGTTTAACGTCGGACTGTCCTATTATTGACCCTGCGGTAATTGATAAAATTGTTATGCACTATTCCAATAATTATCCTTCGTATGATTATATATCCAATACTATCAATCGAACATATCCGCGGGGATACGATACAGAAATTATGTCGTTTGAAGCACTGGAACATGCATATCAGCATGCAACATCCAAAAGCGA